>JBAYFO010000059.1:0-23081 GCA_041667115.1 Ignavibacteriaceae bacterium
AATTTTGTCTGCAATAATTTTTGCCAGTGTTGTTTTTCCCGCCCCATTTGGACCAACGAGAGCAATTTTTTCCCCCCGCTCAATTGTGAAATCTAAGTTATTAAAAATCGTTTTTTCCCCGTAGGATTTACGCAATTGTTTTAGCTCTATATTAATTCTTCCGCTTTGTGGTGGTTCCGGGAAACGGATCGAGATATCGTCTTTGCTTTCCGGGAGTTCGATCAACTCAACTTTTTCAAGTTGTTTTATCCTGCTTTGAACTTGTTTCGCTTTTGTAGCTTTGTAACGGAAGCGCTCAATAAAATTTTCCGTCTCCTTTATTTTTTTTTGTTGCAGCAAATACTGCTGTTCCAACATTCCATTCCGTTCCTGTGCGAATTTCAAATAAGCGTCATATTTTCCGTTGTAAGGAGTAATTTTCCCCAAAAATATTTCAAGCGTTTTGTTTGTAACTTCGTTTACAAAATGTTTATCATGCGAAACAAGAAGCAACGCGCCTTTATATCCTTTCAAAAAACTAATAAGCCATTCGAGTGAATCCAGATCGAGATGATTTGTTGGTTCATCCATAAGTAGAACATCATTCTGCGAGATAAGAATTTTTGCAAGAGCGATCCGCATTTGCCAGCCGCCGGAAAGTTCATCCGTCATTCGCGAAAAATCAGATTCTTCGAATCCGAGTCCCGTTAAAATTTTTTCCGTTCTTGCATTTGCTGAGTAGCTGTCCAACTCTTCCAGCTTATGATGCACTTCTCCCAGTTGATTTACAAGGTCGTTCTGTTCTTCGTCGCTTAACGCAGAGTTGGAAAGGAGTGAAGTTAGTTCATGCTCTTTTGCCTGAAGAAATTTAATATCGGTAAGGGCTGAAGCCGCTTCCTCAACTAACGTTTTTCCCTTGTGGAGAATATTATCCTGCGGGAGATAGCCGAGTGAAATTCTTTTTTGTTTTGCAACTACTCCGTTTTCCGGTTGGAGGATCCCGTAAATAATTTTTAAGAGAGAAGATTTTCCGGTTCCATTTGCACCGACAAGTGAAATTTTATCTCCGGCATTTATCTTATAAGAAATATTTTTAAAAAGATAATTCCCGCCAAACTGAAGCGAAATATTTTGAAGATCGATCATAGAATATTATTGTCTGATAATTGCAACTTTTCCCGTTGCTACAGAATTCCCTTCTTTATCATAAGCTACGATAAGATAAATGCCTGTGTTTACAAATTTTCCTTCATCGTTTCTACCGTCCCAGAAAGCGATTTTTCCTCCGGGAGAACTAAACTCGCGTACCAGATTACCGGAAATCGAAAGAACTTTTATATCGCTGTCCTTTACCAACCCGTCAATGGTAAGTAATGAAGCATTGTTACCAATTAAAAATGGACTTGGAGAAGTTTCAATCGAAGAAAAAGTTGAACTTGGCGCCAACGCGGTTGTATAAAATGCTGTCAATCCTCCTTCTACTGCTGCATAAACAATTCCGTTTTTTTCGTCGATTGCAAGAGACTTTATCTGATCAGAAAGGAGCGGACTATTTTTGCTGTCGAATGTCGCAAGCAACGAAGAGCCGTCGGTTGCCGCAACAATTAATCCTTGATTTGTTCCAACCCATTTCCTGTTAATAGCATCCACTGCCAAACAATTTATTGCCTGCTGCCGCAAAGTGAAAACGGAAGTGGCTTTTAACGCCGATGCCGATGAGGTTAATATTGCATTAGGATTAGAAATAATATTCACGCCGGCATTTGTTCCAACCCACAACTCTCCACGTTTATCAAAAGCTAAGCATGAAACACTATTGCTGTTTAACCCTGAGACATAACCGGATCGATCATCGGATAAATTCGCCAGGGTAGAATTTTCGTTAAAGTAATACAGACCTAATTTATTTGGATCGGAAGAAGTAAACCATTTTGTATCATATTGATCAATTGCAAGTTTTCTGTATTGATTAACATTGGGACCTGGAAGGTTAGAAAAAAGATACCATGTGCTGTCAGTAGTTAAAACGCTTAGAGCCTTTTTGTCTGCCGGATCATGATTTAATACCCACAAATTATTTTTTGAATCGGTCTTCATATCAGCAATAACTAAAAAATTTGGATAATCTGGCATGCCGATTAATGGAGTATTGTTAATTGAGAAAGATTGGAATGTTGAATCATTCTTTACTCGTACAAATCCGCTTCCCCAATTTGCAAAGTAGACGCAGTTGTCAGAACCTATTGCAACCGTATGGAAAGCGTTTGAAAGCAACGGCGCTGAATTGACATTATAAGTTTTCCATAAAGTGCCGTCATACTTATAGAATCCTATACCACCGGCATCTTCGCCTGTAGCAACCCAAAGATTACTCTGGGCGTCAACAGCCATATTAAAGAAAATATTTCCTGTAGGACCATTTGGGGAAAGATTCTTAACCAATCCGTTTCTAAAATTCAAAACGATACCGAAATTTGAAGCTAACATTATTCCAGTATTATTGACTTTTACAATTTGTACCGCATTAGTATCGGATTCTGCAATTAAGGTTGAGATTGTGTTATTGGCATAAGAATAAATATTCCCACTACTTAAAAAATACAGTGAATCATTCGAAACAACAAAATCAGTAATAGAACTGTTTGCATAAGAGGGGAAGATGCTCTCACAACCATTTGTAGTAAAGATTGAAAAGCCTTTTGGTGAAGAAATGAAAATAGTATCGTGATAAGCGTCAATCTTATAAATTATGTTTGAACTCAATCCATCTGCAGTTGTAAACGTGTTCCATGATTCCGGTGCGACCAAATTTGTTGTTCCGGTTTTTTGTATTGCTACTCCGGAGGAAGTTGCGGCATAAATGATATTGTTTTGTTTGAAACTGTAATTCACTCCAATGTTTGATGCGAAATTTCCGAGTTTAAAAAAAGTATCATAAAAGCTAAGCGATGTTGTGTTGATCAACGAAAGTCCAAATGAAGTTGAAATAAAAGCGGTATCGCCATAGATAGCAATTGCGTTGATCTTTTTTTCTGTCCGATCAGAGTTATAAACATCAAAAATATTTTTAAATGTTTTAGTTGTCGGATTATATACATCGATTTTTCCGTTTTGCGAACCGAACCAAATATTGCCTGAAGAATCTTTTGCTGTGGCAGTTATCGGTGAACCGTTGATCCCTTCGGTTTTTGTAAAGGTTTTATATGAGGAATCTTTAAAAGCATAAAAAAAGGCGCCGCCTTCCGTTCCTGCCCAAATTCCTTCTGCAGTTACAACTGCGGAAGAAATTTTGTTCATACTTGAATAATTCTGCCACCCGGTAATAAATTGAGCGTTAACCGAGAAACAAAGAAGAAAAAAGAATGAGATAATTTTTTTGTAATTCATAGCTGACCACTAATTTTATGAAATTTCCCGTTGGAAAAGAAAACGCAAAGTGTTCCTTTCCTTTGATTAAGCGGAAAAAACAATTGCTTTCCGGTTTTCAAATCAAAGTTAAGATTTTTTTTGTTATCAAAAAGTAGAAAATAATTATCCTTGTTATGCTGAAGAATAATCATCCCGCTTTTGGTAGTAATCATTCCAACTTTTTCATTCCAGCCGGAAAGATAAGATTTACTCAACACGTGAATTTGAACTTGTCGTTTTAAATAGTATTGTGCAAGTTGTTCAAACTGGAGTTGATAGATCGGCACATCTCCGACTTTTGCCGGAATTGTTAGAAAAGTGATTGAAGTATATCCGTCCGCAGAATATTCTTTTCCTAGTTCTTCAATCGCTGCAATTGATTTTTTTGAAATGCTCAACCACTCCATTTCTTTTTGTACAAGAAAAAAAGTATAAATTGAAAAAATCAGCAGAAGTGAAGCGAGAACGGCAGTTTTCTTTGTGTTGAATAAAGTGAAGATTAAATAACAAACCAGCAATACAAAACCCGCCGAAGGTAGGTATAAATACCAGCGCATAAACAATCTGCTGGCAGGTAAAATTGCAAGAATTATAAAAGATAAAAGGAACAAAAAAAGTGTGTCGGTTCTTTTTTTATAAAGGAGAAATGAGAAGGCAAGGAGTCCCAGTCCTCCACCAATAACCGCGATTATTTGATGCTCCATGAGTAACTGCTGAATTGTTCTTGGAGAAAAAGGGAAGAGGAGAAATCCTCCAAAGAAAAAATAGTTTTTAATAATCGTAAAGAGGGTAGCACTGCTATGAGCATCGTGCGCGGTAAAAACATTGTTGTTAAAAAGGATAATGCGGAGCGCAAGAAATGCGATTAATAAGAGAATATAAACGCCCGATTTTTTTGCAGCAGACTTTAATGAATGCTCTTTTTCATTAAGGAAATAGTCAACAGCAAAAATTACCAACGGAAAACTGAAAGCCGCTTCTTTAGAGAGCATTGCCAAAATGAAAAAAAATATGGATGGAACAGTAACCTGAAAATTTTTCAAGAAACTTAGTATGCCTAAAAAGTAAAGACCAAACAGAAGTCGGTCAAATAATGCAGTGTGCCACAGTATGGCATAATCATTCCCCGGAAAGACTAAAAAGAGTATTGCCGCCGAATAGGCAAGGAAAGGTTTGTTAATTTTTCTAAAAATAATTTTTGCAAATTGAAAGAAAATAAAGGTGTTAACAATATGAAGAAGAATATTAAAAAGCCGGTAAAGCAGAACATGGTCTCCGGCAATGAGGGTCAAGGTTCCGGAAACGAAATTGCCAAGTGGACGGTAATAAAATCCGTCATATTCTTTTTTTTCAAATAATCCCGGTAACTCAGAAATAGTGGACACAGTGTTTCTTTTTACAAAAGCAATCTCATCGCTGATAAAAGGAATTTGAAGAGATGGTGCAAAAATTAAAAGTCCCCCAACCATAAGCACGATAAAAAAGAAATAATCTTTTTTTGTTTCGCTTATGTTCTGAAGATGTTGATAAAACCTCATGTTCCGCTGGGTATCAACCGGCAAAGCTTAGAGGCTTTTAATTACGTTTGCCATTTCCATAGCTGTAAGGGCTGCGTCCCAGCCTTTATTCCCTGCTTTTGTTCCGGCTCTTTCAATTGCTTGTTCAATCGTGTCGGTTGTAAGTACTCCGAAGGCTACCGGAATTCCATGTTTCAAAGAAACGGTTGCAACCCCTTTGCTAACTTCACTTGAAATGAAATCAAAATGAGGTGTAGCACCGCGGATGACGGTTCCTAAACAGATTATAGCATCATATTTTTTTTGTTCGGCAAGTTTTGCGGCTGCCAGAGGTATCTCAAACGACCCTGGGACCTTTACCGTAGTAAAATTTTTTTCTTCTCCGCCATGACGGACTAAGCAGTCAACAGCTCCTTCAAAAAGTTTGGTGGTGATAAAATCATTAAATCGGCTTAAGACTATTCCGATTTGCAAATCTTTAGCGGTAAGGTTTCCTTCAATAATTTTCATGCTTTATCTCGTTTTTGTTAAAATCGTTAGTTCAAAAATATTCTATTCGGTTTAATTAAAAAAGGATGATTAAAAATTAACCGCACACTTTTCAAGAGATTTCCGCTTCATTGACTCATACGTACCAAGCGGAGTATAAAATCTCCCGATATTATTTATGTCCGACCGAGTTCCACCGTGAAAATCAGAACCGCCGGTGCCGTAAAGGAAATAATTTGTTGTTATTCCTTCGTAATATTTCATTTGTTGAGTTGAGTGTGAAGGGTGATAGACTTCGAAACCATCAACATTTGCTTTGATTAGCTCGCTAATAGTTTCTTCCGGTAATGCACCGGGGTGTGCTATAATAGCTATTCCACCGGCTTCCTGGATTATTCCAATAGCATTTGCCGGAGAGATGTAATATTTCTTTTCGTAAGCGGGGGAATTATTCCCAAGATATTTCTGGAACGCTTCGTAAAAAGATTTCACAATTCCCAACTTAACCAGTGCGTCTGCTATATGGGGTCGCCCAACAACCGAAGTTTCTGAAAGAGTTAATACATCATCTATGGTAATCGGAAACCCCAGGGTATTTAACTTTGCGATAATCCTTTCCGCTCTTTTAACCCGTTCAGCTTTAAAGATAGCCAGGTATTTTTTGAATTTATCGTTTTCGATATCTATGAAGTAGCCGAGAATGTGTATATCCCGCTCTCCGTCTTGAGAACTCAATTCAACTCCCGGGACAACAGTTATTCCTAACTTTTCTCCTAACGGAATGGCAGATGGGATCGCATCAATGGTATCGTGATCGGTTATAGCTAAAACGGAAATATTTTTTTCGTTTACTTTTTCGAGAAGTTCTTGAGGAGTAAAATACCCATCGGAAAATTTCGTATGTGAATGAAGATCAATTTTTGAGGGCATTATATCATTTCTTAGTCGAACATTTCTTTAAATTTTTCGTAGTTAATTATTCGAAGTTTTGTCCCTTCGAGTTCAATCAATCCTTTTTTAGCAAAGGTATGGAGAGTGCGTGAAATCGTTTCTCTCGAAGTTCCGGCCATATTTGCTAAATCCTGCTGAAAAGGAAGCTTGTCAATTTCAACAACACCTTGCTTAATTTTTCCGAGGTCATCAGCTAACTGCAAGATCACGGTTGCAACTTTTCCTTCTGCATCTTTTAAGGAAAGTGATTTTATTTTCATATCTGCACCGCGAAGCCGTTTAGTAAGCTCTTGCAGTAACGAGATAGACACTTCCGGATGATTGTAAAGCAAATCCAGAAAGTCGCTTCGTTGGATCAGAAATAATTCCGTGTCTTCAATTGCTGTAACATTTGCAGAACGGTTTTGACCATCGAGAATAGCCATTTCACCAAAAAAATCAGAATCACTTAGAATGGTAAGAATCACTTCTCTTTCGTCATCGCTGGTACGCGATACTTTTACTTTTCCATTAACAATAACAAAAAGAGCGGAACCGGTTTCATTCTCAAGTAGGATTACAGCATCCTTCTCGAACTTCCGGAAATTACCGAGGTCCGCAATTTTATCTAATGTTTCCTGGTCTAAATCTGTAAAAATAGGGACGTATTTAAGAAAGTCGTCTTTTGTTGCCATGGTCTTTCCTATATTTTGATTTTTCTATGGTGAATATACTTTCATGGAGAACGAAAATCAATACAAACTTGAGAAATAATCTTCTCATTTAATTGATATTATTTTCAATCTTAGCTAAATTTGTTGTGTAACTTATTTATTATTAGAATTAAGGAGTTTCTCATGGCAATTAAAGTCGGAATAAACGGATTCGGAAGAATCGGAAGATTAGTATTTAGCGCGTTAGTTGATAAAGGTCTGCTAGGCAAAGCAATTGATGTTGTGGCGGTTGTTGACGTTACCACCGACGCAAAATATTTCGCGTATCAATTAAAATACGATTCTGTGCATGGAAGATTTAATGGAACGATTACTACTGAAAAAAGTAGCGCTGCGGTAGAAGTAGATGACGTGTTGGTTATAAACGGTGATAAAGTACGTTGTGTTTTGGCGACCAAAGACCCAAGCCAATTACCGTGGAAAGAATTAGGCGTTGATTATGTTATTGAATCAACCGGATTGTTTACAGATTCAGAAAAAGCTAAAGGACATTTAGCTGCCGGTGCAAAAAAAGTTATCATCTCTGCTCCGGGTAAAGGCGATGTTAAAACTATTGTGCTCGGTGTTAATGATAACGAATACGACGACGCAAAACATCATATCGTCTCTAATGCTTCATGCACAACGAACTGTTTGGCTCCTGTTGTGTATGTTTTATTGAAAGAAGGAATCGGAATAGAAACCGGTTTGATGACTACTATTCACTCATACACAGCTACGCAAAAAACTGTTGACGGTCCTTCCAAAAAAGATTGGAGAGGCGGACGTGCGGCTGCAATCAATATTATTCCTTCATCAACCGGTGCTGCTAAAGCAGTTGGCGAAGTTCTCCCTGAAACAAAAGGGAAATTAACCGGAATGTCTTTCCGCGTTCCTACTGCAGATGTTTCTGTTGTTGATTTAACTTTCGCCGCAAAACGCGATACTTCGATTGAGGAAATCGACGGCTTTATGAAAAAAGCTTCCGAAACATATTTAAAAGGTATCCTCGGCTATGTAAATGAAGAAGTTGTTTCATCAGATTTTATTCATGACGAACGCTCTTCAATTTATGATTCTCTCGCTACCTTGCAGAATAATCTTAAAGGCGAAAAGAGATTCTTTAAAGTGGTTTCCTGGTATGATAACGAATGGGGATACTCAAACCGTTGTGTTGAATTGTTAATGAAAATAGCAAAATAAAATTTGTTATGCCTTTCTCCCTCCTCTTTTTGGGGGAGGGAAGAGAAGCAATTAAATCCCAAAAGACAAATCCCAAAATTCAATTTCAAAAGATTTTGGATAATAATTTGTTATTTGGTTTTTGGGATTTGTTATTTGATTTTTGATATTTGCCGCCTGGCATTAATAATTCCCCTTTTCCAGTTCTTTTTTTCTTGCATATAGTTGATGCCCTTTTTTCATCAACTCCAGCGCGGTTTCTTCATCTTCGGCTTTTTCCACAAGCGAATGATTTTCAGCAATCTCTTTTTCAAGGTTATAAAGTTTGAACGACTTTATCAGATCACTCGCGTATTTTAAGAACCGCTTCTCTTTATTCTCCGGCTTTCGTTGATCCCACACATCGCTGATGGCGTATTCCCCAAATGTAATTTTGAGAAGGTATTCCTGAAGTTTTTCATCTTCAATTTTCTCAAGCAAAGTACTGATATGGAGCGGTTCATCATTGATTAATGCATTATAGACTAGTTGAGCAAGCGTTCTGTGGTAAGGGATTTGAAATTCTGTCGGATCAACATGGTCAAGTAAATAGCGGGTGATTTGCTCATTCTCTTCAAATAAAAGAATGATCATTTCCTGTTCATTTCTAAACTCTGCGGGAAGCATTTTCGCCTCAGGCGCTTCAACTATTTCTTTCTGCTGGATTTTTTCTTTTTGATTTTGTTCCTGCCCGGCAAATTTATTTGTTCCTGAAATAGCTTTTTCAAGTTCAGCTTCCAACAATTTCTCACGTAAACCGAATTTTTCCGCAATTGATTTTAACAAAAAACTTCTTTTCAATTCATCATTCAGCAGCGCTACGGGTTTAACAAGCTCACGGATTGCTTCGGCAGATTTTGCCGCGTCATTAAAATATCCTTGCTCTTCAAAAATTGCGGTTTGATATTCTAAAAAATTGACTGCGCGGGAAATAACATTCAGAAAAGCGTCGCTTCCGTTTTTCTGTACAAAAGAATCAGGGTCTTCACCACGCGGAAGTGTCGCGATTTTTATATTCATGTTTTGTTTTAGAAGAATTTCAATACTCCGCATCGAAGCTTTAACTCCGGCATTATCAGCATCAAAGATGAGAACCGTATTTTTTGTGTAACGCGAGAGAAGTTGAACTTGCTCATCCGTAAATGCTGTGCCGGAAACGGCTACAACGTTTTTAATCCCGTGTTGATGAAGCGAAATCAAGTCCATGTACCCTTCAACCACAATAGCCAGATCTTGCCGGCGGATTTCATCTTTCCCGTGCGAAAGTCCGTAGAGTGTTCTTCCTTTGTGATAGATTTTCGATTCCGGTGAGTTTAGATATTTTGCGGCGCCTTCCCGTGCATCAAAAATTCTTCCGCCGAAACCGACAACTCTTCCATTCGGAGAAAAAATTGGAAAGATCATTCTTCCGCCAAACTTATCGTATAATTTCCCTTTTTCCGATTTCCCGATAATACCTAGTTGTAACGCTTTTTCAAGATCGATGTTGTTTTTGTTGAGGTAGTTAACCGTTGCGTCCCAATGATCCGGGCAATAGCCAAGACCGAAGGCGCGTAAGGTTTGCGGCTTAATTTTCCGCTGTTCAAAATAGTTGCGGGCGATGTTTCCTTCTTCTTCTTTTAAAAGATTATCGCTGAAAAACTTCGCGACCGATGTGTTAATATCGTACAGAATTTCCGTTTCACTCTGTTCAGCTTCGTTTTTCTGATCCTCGTATTCAAGAGTAATACCAAGCTCGGCAGCCATTTCCTGTACCGACTCGACAAACGATATTTTTTTATACTCCATTAAAAACTTGAAAACATTTCCGCCGGTATGGCAGCCGAAACAATGGAAGATTTGTTTGTCCTGGCTAACGGTAAACGAAGGTGTTTTTTCATTGTGAAAAGGGCAGAGTCCGATGAAATTCTTTCCCCGTTTACGGAGCTGAACGCTGTTCGAAATTACATCGACAATATCGGCTGAAATTCTTATTTGTTCTATTTGTGCTTCTGAAATTCTCATAAACAAATATAAAAAATTTCAGACTGTTGAGTAATGGTTTTTACAATTCCGGCAAATTAAAACATAACAAATCCCGAAAAAGAAAAAGATTTTGGCAATGGTTTTTGCGCGGACATTTAGTTTGATGGGTTGGGAACTTTTGTTATATTTCGACTGTTAAAGTAAATAAGTCGAAAAAATGGAAAAGCTATGACAGATAATATTTCACAAGAAAAAGAAAAATTGATCGTTGATGCAGCAAGAAAACGGTTTGCGCATTACGGGTATTCAAAAGTTACAATGGATGAAATTGCCCTCGATGTTGCTATGGGAAAGGCGTCTCTCTATTATTATTTCCCAACGAAGGAAAAACTTTTTCAAGTTGTATTGAACCAGGAACAGGATGAATTTATCCTTGAAATGGAAAGGCTTCTAGACACAAAACTTTCTGCCGCGGGGAAACTAACCGAATTTGTAAATAAACGGCTGACTTTTTTCCGGCATTTCCTAAATCTTGGTACGCTCAGCTTCCATACGTTCCTCGATACAAAATTATTCTACAAAAAATTTTTTGCTGATTTTGAATCAAGAGAACTAAAACTTATTAATAATATCATTGCCGAAGGAAAGTCCGGAGGCGAATTTGAAAAAAAACTTGATGCAAAAACGGGAGAGGTTCTCCTTCATTTACTCCATGGGTTGAGGATACGAACCCTGCGGCGGTTGAAAGAATTAAATATGAGCGATGAGACTATGAACGAATTGCAAACGGAAATGAATATAATCACAAAAATTTTTATTAAAGGAATTTCTAAATAATCTTAGAAGAGGAGAAAACGGTATGGCTGATACTGATAAAATTAAAAATCAAAATAAAGAGGAATTTGAACAGTCCATTGATACTGTTCCGATTTATAAAAAGAAAAGCGCCTGGATCGGGTTTCTATTTATTGTACTTGTTCTCGCCGCCGGGGTTTATTGGTTTGTCGGCAGTTTAGGTTTTGTTTCAACCGATGATGCTTTTATTGACGGGAATAGGTTGGACGTCAGCGCTAAAATTTTGGGAAGAGTTGTTAAGCTTTACGCTGATGAACGGGATAGTGTACAAGCCGGACAATTAATTGTGGAACTTGATTCTACTGATTTGATTGCAAAGCTTAATCAGACAAAAGCCGTTTTGAATAACGCGCAAGTCAGCATCGAACTTGCAAAAGTAAATATTGATAAAGCGCAGATTGATTTTGATAGAGCCAAAGCTCAGTACAAAGATAATATCATTCCGAAAGCCGAATTTGATAACGCTCAGAAAAAATTAGAAGCTGCACAAGCCGAATATAAAATCGGTGAAAGCCGCATTGGTACGGCTCAAGCTGATTTGAAGGTAATCGAGTCGAATCTTGAAAACACAAAATTATATTCTACGATAAGCGGCGTGGTTGCAAAAAAATGGATTCTTGAAGGAGATGTGGTGCAACCCGGGCAGCCGGTTTTTACTGTTTATGATTTGAAAAATATTTGGGTTACGGTTCAACTTGAAGAAACAAAAATTCACGAAATTCAAATAAATGATGAAGTAGAAATAAATGTTGATGCCTATCCCGATCAAAAATTTACAGGAAAAGTTTACCAAATTGGAACGAACACTGCCGCACAGTTTTCTTTAATTCCACCTTCAAACGCTTCCGGTAATTTTACAAAAGTTACACAAAGGATTCCGGTAAAAATTTCGATTCAGCCGGAAGTGGGAACTAACGCATCTAAATTTGAATTACTTCCGGGTATGTCGGTTGAAGTGAAAATCAAGGAAAAGAAGAATGGTTAAATTCCTCCGGAATAGTGCGATCAAAATGGCTCCGTCGCTGCATCACGAGCACACCCATTATAAATGGTGGGTGCTTATCAGCGTTATGATAGGAACATTTATGGCGGTGCTTGATGCAACGATTGTAAACGTCGGGCTTTCCAAAATGACCGCTGCTTTCGGAACAAGCGTTGATAAGATCGAATGGGTACTTACTGCCTATCTTCTAATTTTTGCGGTCATGCTTCCTTCTTCCGGTTGGGTGGCTGATCATCTTGGATATAAAAAAACGTATCTCGGCGGAATGCTTCTCTTTACGATTGGTTCGCTTTTGTGCAGCTTATCATGGAACGAAAATGCGTTGATCTTTTTCAGAGTTGTTCAAGGCGCAGGTGCGGGATTTGTTATGCCCGTTGGAATGGCGATTATTACTCGCGAATTTCCGCCGGAACAAAGAGGAACCGCGATCGGATTTTGGGGAATTGCTTCCGCCGCTTCCATTTCACTCGGACCACTTGTCGGCGGTTACTTAATTGATACTTTTTCATGGCACGCTATTTTTGATGTTAATGTTCCTGTCGGAATTGTTGGATTTATTGCGGTCATGATTATTCAAAGAGAATTTAAAACCGAAAAAACGAGAGATTTTGATTTTATCGGCTTTATAAGTATGACGGTGTTTTTAACATCTCTGCTCCTTGCCCTTGCAGATGGTAACGCCGGATGGAATACTGGTGGTTGGAATTCACCTTTTATTTTATCATGCTTTTTTATTTCAGCTATTAGTTTTATCATCTTTATCGTTACTGAAATTAATATTGAACATCCTATCGTCGATTTAACTCTTTTTAGAGATAGAAATTTTGCCTCGGCAAATATCATCCTTTTTATTTTCGGTATCGGATTTTTCGGAAGTACTTTTTTACTGCCGCTCTATCTTCAAGATTCTCTGGGGTACACTGCCTTTCAAGCCGGATTGGTGTTTCTACCGCTCGGGATAATTCAAGCGTTCGTTTCACCTATTGCCGGAAGATTAACGGATAAAATTAATCCGAAGTTTATGGTGTTGAGCGGAATTGTTATGCTTGCCTGGTCGCTTTATGCATACGGATTTTTTTCGCTTCAAACGGAGAACTCGCAAATAGAAATTCCATTATACATTAGAGCCGTTGCACTTGGATTGGTCTTCATTCCTTTGTCTACCATTTCACTGTTGAATATTCCGAAACATAAAATTGCTCAAGCCTCCGGTTTATTTAATACAATCCGGCAGGTTGGCGGAAGTTTCGGTGTAGCGTTGCTCGGTTCTCTTTTAACCAGAAGAACAATCTTTCATCTGCAAGCATTTTCTCAAACCGTTGATGCTTCTTCTCCCGCATTTCAGAATACACTTCGTCATACGAAAAATTTTGTCATGCATTCGGTGGGCGGTTCTCCGGCTGAAGTAGCTGCGCGCGCTAAAGCGTTAATCGCTCTTAATCTTTCTTCTCAATCGTTTATCCAGGGAGTGAACGATGACTTTTTAGTAGCGGCACTGTTAACGCTTGTTTTGGTTATCCCGGTTTTCTTCTTAAAAATTTCAAAAGTAAACAAAACAGAAAAAATTGAAATACTTGAGTAACAATAATTTTACGGATCAACAATGAAAAGAATTTTTATGTACCGTCTTCTTTTACCGGTTCTTTTACTTTTTACCGCTTCGTTTGCACAGCAGCCGGGAACAGATGCCCTATCTCTTAAAGAAGTTATTAAACTTACTCTGGAAAATCATCCGTTGCTTAAACAGAAGCAGGATGAACTTCGCGCTGCCCAATTTCGCGTTGAACAGCAAAAAAGTTTTTACTTCCCGAATATTAGCGCTCAACTTTCATACACAAGAATTGGTCCCATTCCGGCGTTTAGTTTCGGCGGACAAAATCTGGAACTCGCTCCCGGCAACAATTATAATTTTGGTGTTTTTGTAAATCAAACATTGTACGATTTCGGAAAGCGCGATTTACAAGTAGATGTTTCCTCCTCTTTCTTAACTTCAATTAAAGATAATGAAGAACTGGTAAAGAACGATCTTTCCATTCAAGCGGTTCGGGCGTTTTACGGTATTTTATTTATTGAAAGAAGTCTTGCCGTTAAGGATACTCAATACGCGGCTCTTCAAGAACATTTAAGGATTACCGAACTGAAAATTAAAAACGGAACCGCGACCGATTATGACGTGCTGAGTACAAAGACAAAAATGTTGGAAATCAAAAATGAGAAGATCGACCTGCTGAACGAAAAAAATAAACAGGAACTCTTTCTTAAAGAATTGATTGGTCAAGACAGGAACAAAGAACTTTATATCACCGGTACTTTTGAATTACCGGAAAACACGTTGAACAGCGATTCACTTCTTAACGCAGCATACAACCAAAGACCTGAATTAAAAATGGTTAAGGATGCGCGCACCTCGGCTAATCTGCAAAAAGGGTTGATAAGTCAAATTGATAAACCTACCTTAAGCGGATCACTCGGTTACGGTTTTAAAAATGGATTTGAACCGAACATTGAAGTATTGCGGGGAAATTGGTTCGCAAATGTTTCATTAGGCATTCCGATCTTTAACGGAAAACTTACCGAGAATAAAATTAACGAGTCCAACGCTGTACTCGACGCTTCCGAAAGTAAAATTGAACAGGTAAAACAATCTATTTCAACAGAGGTTTATCAGGCTGAAGCAGATTTGAAATCAAGCATGACAAAAATATCTTCGACTGCCGAACAAATTGATTATGCCGGCAAATCACTTGAGCGGGCAAAACTTCAATATGAAAGAGGTGTGGGTACAAACCTTGAAGTGCTTGACGCCGAAACTTCTTTAACGCAAGCGCGGCTCTTTAATATTCAAGCGGTATATAAAAGTATTGTAAGTTATTATTCCGTTTGCAGAGCTGTAGGTGATTTGGACAAATTAAGAGGTCGATAAGAAATCTCCATTGTTTATGGAGTTAAATTATTTTTGTACAAATAACCGTACTATTATTTTGTTCTTTAGTTCCGTAGGAGCTTTCTGTTTTTAGCATGTTAGCATGAACAATTATTTTAACTCCATCGGAGCGGTCTGTTTTATATGGAGGTGGTTTTTAAGGTTGCAAGGAACAAATAAACAAGAATTGTACAGGAAAAGAGCTATGTTTTAGAAACTTAAAAAATTAATTATTTTTACAAGCCAAAAGGAGAACAAATGAGTGGTGCTTCCTGAATTTTAAAATTGAATGTCCGAAACCTTAGAATAAAGTTGCAGATAATAACGAGTAAATTAATTTATAAAACACTTATTAGAAGATGAACGAAAAAAAAACAGAAAATATTGTTAGAGACAAATTAAATAGTCTAGGCTATAAACGAGACAAGAAGATTTTAAATGAAGAGCAGATAATTCAGAATCCGGCGATAAAGAAGCTCCTTCGTAGTAAGACGGGAGGAGAAGGGATCGGGAAACCAGAGTTTGTAATTACACACAGTGATTATTCTGATTTTATGATTGTCATTGAATGTAAGGCAAATCAAAAATATCACGAAAGTATCGTACGTGACCAATATAAAGATTATGCTGTCGATGGTGTGTTGAATTATGCTTCATATTTGTCAAAATCATATAATGTTATTGCTGTAGCAGTTAGCGGAGAAAACAAAAATGATATTTTGATTTCTTCTTTCCTTTGGATAAAAGGTGCGGGTAAATATGTTGATCTATTAACGTTAGATAACAAGCCTATTACAGAAATTGTAACTTTTAAGAACTATGTTGATCTTGCTTTACGTGATCCAAAACTTGAAAAAATTCAATATGATGAATTACTCTCCTTCTCAAAAGAGTTACACAATTACATGCGAGATTATGCGAAGTTAAGTGAAACCGAAAAGCCGCTCCTTGTCAGCGGTATTTTGATCGGCTTACTTAATAATGCTTTTTCTTTAACTTATCCAAAGTATAAGCAGAAGACTGAACTTGCAAAAAAATTGCTCACTGCCATTGAAGATGTTATTGAAGAAGCTGAAATACCAATGGGGAAAAAGAAAAGCATGCTACAGCCGTATTCTTTTATTGTTTTTCACCCTGAATTAAGCAAGATTGATACAGATACAAATCAAACACCGTTGTCCAGATTAATAAGCGATATTGACGAACATGTAAAACCGTTTATAACTGTATATAATGATTTCGATGTAATCGGTCAGTTTTATGGAGAATTTTTGCGTTACACAGGTGGTGATAAAAAGGGACTAGGTATCGTTCTTACTCCTAAACACGTTACAGAAATCTTTGCTAAAATTGCAACTCTTACTGCAAAATCAATAGTGCTCGATACGTGTGCAGGAACGGCGGGGTTTTTAATTTCTGCCATGTCTGAGATGCTTAAAAAGGCACAGACTGAAAGCGAAAAAAAACGTATCAGAAAAAACGGATTGTATGGAGTAGAGCAACAACCTAATATGTATGCGATGGGTTGTGCAAATATGATTCTACGGGGAGATGGGAAAGCAAATTTTTATCAAGGAAGTTGTTTTGATCCGGACATTACGAAGGGCATTAAGAATAAAGCAGATGTCGGGATGCTTAATCCTCCTTATTCGCAAAAAGGAAAAGGATTGGAAGAACTAAACTATGTATTTCATCTACTTAATTGTCTAAAAAAGGATGGAGTAGGTATAGCAGTTGTTCCAATGTCTTGTGCAATACAGACTAACCCACTTAGGGAGAAAATATTAAAATATCATCGTCTTGATGCCGTGATGTCATTGCCCGATGAGATTTTTTATCCAATAGGCGTAGTGACTTGTATAATGGTTTTTACAGCACATATCCCTCATCAACAAAATTTGTATCACAAAACTTGGTTCGGTTACTGGAAGGATGACGGATTTATTAAGACCAAAACAAAGGGAAGAATTGATAACGGCAATTGGGCTGAAATTGAAAAAAGATGGTTGGACTCATATCACACAAAGAAAGAAATTGCCGGATTAAGTGTGTTAAGAAAAGTTACAGCAAAAGATGAATGGTGTGCTGAAGCATACATGGAAACAGATTATTCCAAGTTAACAACGGAAGATTTTTTGAAATGCATAAAAGAGTATGTTTTATTTAACGAACTTTTTCTAAAAGATGTCTAAATTGATTCCGCTTAGAGAGTTGTTTACACCAGTTTATGGTGCTAATCTTGAATTAGTAAACCTCAATGTTTGCTCAAAACATGCTCAAGATAGCATAAGATTTGTTTCGAGAACAGAGGCTAATAATGGTGTATCTGCTTATGTCAAAAAAATGAATGAAGTTAATCCAAACCCAGCACATACTATCTCAGTGGCGGTGAGTGGTTCAGTTTTATCCTCATTTTATCAGGATAGTGAATATTATAGTGGAAGGGATTTGTACTATTTAGTTCCTAAGAGAAATATGAGTACAGAAGAAATGATATTTTATACAGTTTGCATAAAGGCAAATCGATACAAATACAATTATGGGAGAGGGGCAAATAGAACGCTAAAAGAGATTCTCTTACCAGCAGAAATGCCAAGCAACTTTAAAAGTCTAATGATTGATAAAATCTCTATTCCTAAATGTGAACCTATTATGATGCATTGGGAAAATGAATTACACCACGAAAAATGGAACTGGTTTCAGATTGAAGAGTTATTTGAGATTAAAAAGGGAAAACGCTTGACTAAGGATGATATGGTTTTTGGAAAAACACCCTTTATTGGTTCAATAGCTTCAAACAATGGTTATCGCGAATATATTAATCGAAAACCAATTCACACTGGCAATACAATCACAGTCAATTATAATGGCTCGGTTGCAGAGGCATTTTACCAACCCAAACCATTTTGGGCATCAGATGATGTTAATGTCTTATATCCGAAGTTTAGTATGAATGTATACAATGCTCTTTTTATTGCATCAGTTATTAAATTGGAAAAATACCGATTCAATTATGGGAGGAAATGGCACTTAGTAAGGATGAAAGGATCGTTAATAAAACTTCCCGTTGATAACGGAGGTCAACCCGATTTCGAGTTTATGGAAAACTATATTAAATCATTACCTTATTCTGCCTCACTTTGAAAAGAAAAACAATAATAATAAGTTGAACTAAATTCGACCCGGATTTGTTCGATAATTAGATGAGGTGCGAAGTAAAATTAAAATAAGATATTATTGACATTTGCATGAAATTAGAATAACTTTGCCCTTGGTTTTATAATATGTCACCTAAAAACCCAACAAACCGCCCATTAGATAGAGTTACTGCCTCCATAGTATATGAGTTGGAGAAAGTTAATCTTTTTCATTACAACAAACTTGTTTATTTGTTTGAATACTTTTACATAAAAAATTTCGGAAAAAGATTCACACAAGAAAAGTTCATAAAACTACCTCACGGCCCTGTTATAACAGATTACAAGAAACAGATTGGTTCGCTTGCAAAAGAAGGTTTCATTGAAGTTGATAGCGATCTTTTAAATCAAAAAAGAATGCTTGGGGATGACTACCAAACGGAAGTAAATATTTTTCGTACCGAAACAACACAAGAGATGGTTCTTGATGATGAATTTTTGTCTAACTTCCTTCACAAGATTTTATATAAATATGGAACTTTATCAACTAAAGAACTTGAAGCGGTTGTTTATAGAACCCCACCAATGATAAACCTTATAAAAAAAATGGAAATGGGATTTAAAAAGAATATAGGTGGATATGTATTAGCTGATTGCATTAGATTTTTAGATTATAAAAATCCAGTTACCGAAGGTAGAAGAATGGCCATTGAACATTTGAAAAAATATCCATTTATTAATTTTGAATTACATAAAAAAATAGCTGAAGAATTATCTCCTCTAAAAAATCTTCGACCGGAATGGGCACACTCGGAGACGAATTAATAAAACATATTCCCCCGCAACAAAGGGAAGTTTGGTTTGTGGAAGACTCTCAAGTTACGATGCATAGCGATGGAAGAGTTAACAAACATAAACGACCTGTGTTGATTGTTTCTTCAAAAATATATCTTACCAATAAAAATTACCCTTTCATTCACGCAATTCCATTAAGCACACAAACTCAGTTAGATAAATTTATTTTCCCAATTGAAAGATCTTATATTGATATTGTAGAGAATTTTCAACCAGACAAAGATTCATGCGCCATAATTCCTTTATATCAACCATTAGAATTAAAGTATATAAAAGATCGTTGTGGTAAAATAGATGAAACTTGTTTTCACGCTATTTTTTATATTCTTGTTAACGAAGTTATTGGGTATGAAAATTATGATCTGGATATAGATTAACAATATTATTTTAACTAATTCGCTAAAATAAAAAACAAGGATTAATTATGGTACGTAATGAACACACCTCAAAAAAAGTTGCTACAAAAGCGGCTAAACTTTTAAGCAATCCTAAAACACCAAAAGCAGTTAAAAGTGTCGCGGCTTCAGCTTTAACTCAACGCCCGAATAAAAAGAAGTAATCTTACTTTTTAGCTCCGTAGGAGTTTTCTGTTTATAGCATTTTAGAAAGCACAATTATTTTAGCTCCATCGGAGCGGGCTGTTTATGCAATCGATTCAAACAATTATTTATTCCAAACCTCTGGTGTTTCCAAAACGTCGGAGGTTTTTTAAAGCTTCCATCTCCCATTTTCCCCCGCTCATCAAACTATTAAATCTCACTTCCATTATTTAGCTCCATACTTAACCTTCTTCTCCTTTACCTCAAACCCAATTTTTCTTTTTGGAGCCGGAGGAGGAGTTAACAATTGATTTATCGCTTCAAAGATTGCAGTTATCTGTTCATCATGCGTTTCAATTTTATACTCCAATTCTTTTAATTTTTGCGCCAACTCTTTGTGTGTTAAAAGCATTTCTTTCAGATGAACAAATGCGCGCACAACAAAAACACTTGCCTCTATCGCTCTTGGAGAATTAAGAACAGACGCCAGCATTAACGCGCCATACTCTGTAAAAGCAAAAGGCAAAACTGTTGAATGTTTTAGAGCATTGAACCGGTGCCAATTTGTCACCAGTTCGGTTTTTTCGCTAAGAGTCAATTGGAACATAAATTCTGAAGGGAATCTCTCCGGATTTCGTTTAACCTGCCGATTAAGATTTTTAGTCTCCACTCCATACAACTCCGCAAGATCGCGGTCAAGCATTACTCTTTGTTCTCGGATTAAAAGTATCTTGTTTTCAATTCGCTCAGTTGGTACTATTTCTTTTGTGCTCATTCGTTTATTTTCCCTTTCATCAACACACCGGTTAAAATATCTTCCCCCGCCAAAAGCGGGGAAAGATACGCAATTTATGAAAGTTGCACTTCTTTCAACTTTTCACTTTCTACTTTCAACTCGCCGAAGGCGGCATCGGTTCATCCTTCATTAATTTTTTTAAGATTTTCTAAAAGTGAGAAGGCAGCCTTGTCAAATTTAGAAAACGCAAACCACTTTTTACCAAGGTCTTTCAGTGAAGCTCCGAAGTGATAAACTTCTTTATCATCAATTATTATAAATCTATCGTGCGCATCAGTAAATTCCTTTATTACAACAGAAGGATATTGCGCGTTAAATTTCTCTACATCAAGCAATATTGCTTTAGTGATTTTCTTCGTAAGGACAGTTAGAACAACATCCTTCCTCTTTTTACTAAACAAATCCAATGTTGTTTCATCAATGTAGTTATCAATTAAAACAATTGATCTTTCCGCTTTTCTGATAAGACCCGAAACAAATTTATACGCGTCAAAAATTTGACCGTCAAAAAAAATTCCTTGCTTTGGATCTAATTCATTTCTCTGTAATTCGTTAAACACTTTTTCAAACTTTTCATCCGTTTCCATTTCGTACTTAAGTTGTTTTCTTTCAACCGTATCAATCCGTTGAAACAGTTGAGCGTTATTGATAATAAATTTACGCATTGCAACGAATGCGCTGATAATTTGGATACTCATTTTTACTGCGGTCTCACTCTTTAAAACACCCGAAAGCATGGCAACTCCTTGCTCGGTGAAGGCAAAGGGCAAATATTTTCGATGCTTTCCTCTTCTCTTCTTTAAGGTCACAATTTGTGACCTTAAAGATTCATCGGTTGAAGCGCCATTTTGGTACCTCAAAGAATTATTCTCTTCTTTTAAGGTGCCAAATTGGAACCTTAAAGCTTCCCATTCATTTTCATCTAACGCAAACATAAATTCTTCAAGAAAACGTTCTATGTTTCTTTTTACAGCTTGATTCAATGCTTTTGTCTCAACACCATAAAATGATGCCAGATCACTATCAAGCATAACTTGTTCGCCGCGGATCGTGTAAATTTTCTTCTGGATTGCAACAGCATCGAAAACTATTATTTTGTTTTGAGATTCTTTCATTTTAAACTCATTCTTTAATTTTCCCTTTCATCAACACACCGGTAAAAATATCTTCCCCCGCCAAAAGCGGGGAAAGATACACAATTTATGAAAGTTGCACTTCTTTCAACTTTTCACTTTCTACTTTCAACTCGCCGAAGGCGGCGTGTCCGGCGGGGGAGTATCTCCACCATCATCACCTTTCCCTTTCCCGCCTCCCCCTTTAGGAATCTTTTCAAATTGAAGAAGTATCTCTTCATTTCCCTGGAAGGCGGCTTTAACAAAATTACGCAATTTGGTTTTTACGCCATTTAATACTTTATCCGCCGCGTCACGTACTAACGTTGCCTGCTCTTGCAGTTTTTTCGCATCCTCCTGCGCCTTATCCGCGTCCACTATCCTTGCAGCCGCTCCGTTTAATGCAGTAATATCACTCTGCACTAATCCGCTCTTCAAAAGCAGAACACTTCGCTCAGCAACAACAACCTGCAAATATTCACAGAGAGAACGCAGCCCATTTACAGAATTGGGGATTCGCTCACCAACCTTAAACTGACTAAGATTCCTCTTATCATTTTCATAAGCGCTTTTTGCAGCAGTATAAATTTTGGAGATCAGCGCTTTGGTCTCCTTTACCGCCAGGTTTTGTTCGGCGGAAAAATCCTCCAAAGCTTTAACTGCCACATTCTGCTCCCTCTCTTTTGCCGTAAGCTCTACAATGGCGGCATTCAGCAACGTTTGGGTTTCCGTTTGAAACCCTTTTTCCGTAAGCAGCGGCAAGTTTCTGGTTACGGCTAATTCAAGGGCGTTTCCGTCCTGCAAATTATAATTGATTTTTGTGTTCATATAAACACCTTTCTAATAAGTTAATGAAATAATGTATTTGAGGTATGAATAACTTGATATGCTATTGGGTGGCTCATACCAAACCCCCATACTGTAAATTCCCATAATTTAAGCTAAAAACAAGCTTTTCCATCCCAACCGACTCAAAAGTTTTAACAACCGACCCAAAAGTTCGAGCAACCGACCCAAAAGTTCGAGCAACCGACCCAAAAGTTCGAGCAACCGACCCAAAAGTTCGAGCAACCGACCCAAAAGTTCGAGCAACCGACCCAAAAGTTCGGGCAACCGACCCAAAAGTTCGGGCAACCGACCCAAAAGTTCGAGCAACGGAGCCGGAAGTTCGGACAACGGAGCCGGAAGTTCGAGCAACGGGGCCAAAAGTTTCTGCAACAGAGTCAAAAATCTTAACAACCGGATTAAAAATTTTAGCGGCGGAAAAAGAAATTTTGGTAACTAAGAGAAAATTTGGGGTAGCGGATGCGGAAGTTAGAGTTGAGGGAATAAAAGTTTCGGCAGTAGTTTCAAAAGTTTCCCCATCATCGCGTAAAATTTCTTCATCCTCAATCGCTGATCTTTGTACTAAATTTGAAAAATTGATGGTAAGTCGGTAGGGTGGCGTTGAAGATGGAAATTTTTTATCGGGAATGCGAAAAGATAAAGCAATTGGGATGCGGGTATTTCCCGGAGAGGGTCTATTCTTTTTAAAAAATACTGGTTTTTTACATCCTTCTGTCAAAAGACCTCCTATCTACAACTGAAAACTACTTCGTTCAAAAATCATTGTCAAGATAATTTTTAATTTTTTCTTTGC
>JBAYFO010000060.1:0-22481 GCA_041667115.1 Ignavibacteriaceae bacterium
AATATGGGCTAGATAATAAAATTGTTCAAATAAACAATTCCTTTAGTAAAGATAAAGGAACTTTAAGAGGTATTCATTATCAATTACAACCCAAGGCTGAAACAAAAATAGTACGTTGTGTTAAAGGTTCCTTATTTGATGTAATTGTTGACTTAAGACAAGATTCAAAAACGTTTGGGAAATGGTTTGGCGCTGTTTTAAGTGATGAGAATAGATTGATGATGTATGTGCCAAAAGGTTTTGGCCATGGATTTGTTACTTTAGAAGAAAACACAGAAGCATTCTATCTCGTTAGTGAATTCTATGCTCCAGATCAAGAGAGAGGAATCCGCTGGAATGATCCATATTTAAATATCCAATGGCCAATAAAACCAGTGATTATTTCTGAAAAAGATCAAAGTCATCCCGATTTTGAAATTAGTTACCTTTTAAAATAATTTAGTTGTATGAAAATATTATTTACTGGAGCAAGTTCTTTCACAGGATATTGGTTTGTTAAAGAATTAGCAAATGCTGGTCATCAAGTTTTTACGACATATACAAAGAGCGATATTAATAAATATGATGGAATTCGAAAAGAACGAATAATTAAGTTAAATACAGTTAGCGAACAGATTTTTAACTGCCAATTTGGTTCACGTGAATTTATAGAATTGATTAATAATGAAAACGATTGGGGATTATTATGTCATCATGCCGCGGAGATAACAAATTATAAAAATCCTGAATTCGATGTTATCAATGCTTTAAATAAAAACACTTTAAACTTATCGCTTGTTTTTAATAATCTTTTAAAACGAAATTGTAATACCGTACTTTTGACAGGAAGTGTTTTTGAATTTAATGAAGGGAGTGGTTCCGATGATTTTAGAGCTTTTTCTCCCTATGGTTTATCAAAAGGATTAACTTACAATGTTTTTCAATATTACTCACGGTTTTTTAATATGAAACTTGGAAAATTTGTTATTCCGAATCCATTCGGTCCTTTTGAAGAACCAAGATTTACAACTTATTTGATGAAAAAATGGTTGAATCATAATATTGCATCAGTCAATACTCCTGATTATATGAGAGATAACATCCATGTCGATCTCCTTGCCAAGGTATATGAAGCCTTCGTAAAAAAACTTGAAAAATCCGAGGAGATTTTACATAAGATTAATCCAAGTGGATATGTTGAAACACAAGGAAGTTTTGCAGTAAGATTTGCAAATGAAATGAGAAAAAGATTAAATATAGCTTGCGATTTGGAATTGAGACAACAAACCGAATTTTTGGAACCCAAAATTCGAATAAATTCTGAGAGCGCATCAGAATTAATCCCTAATTGGAATGAAGAAAAAGCATGGGATGAATTAGCCGAATATTATAAAAACAATTTAAAAGTTGGTGTAGAAAATTGATAAGTGTTGCTTTGCCAGTAATAAAAACCAAATTCTTTCAAGATGCACTACAAAGTGTTTTAAATCAATCTTTTGATGATTTCGAATTAATAATTGTTAACAATGGTTCTAAAGAAGATGTATTAAGTATTGTAAATAATTATTCCGACCCGAGAATAAAATATATCGAACATCAAGAAATGTTTCCTGTTATTGAAAATTGGAATAAATGCCTGAGTTATGCAAAAGGTGATTATTTCGTACTCTTTTCTGATGATGATATTTACGAAAAAGATTTTTTAAAAGAATTAAATGGTTTAACACTAAAATTTCCAAATGTTAACATATTTCATACTCGTGTTAAAGTTATTGACGAAAATAATGAAACTGTCTGTTATACAGTCTCATGCCCTGAATTTGAATCTATAGCAGACTTTATTTGGCACAGAGTGAAAAGTTACAGAATGCATTATGCCCCCGATTTTATGTGTAAAACAGAAAAATTAAGAGATATTGGTGGATTTGTTGATTTGCCTAATGCATGGGGTTCAGATGATGCAACATGGTTCTTGATGGCAAATGAGAATGGAATAGTATCTTCTCCTAAAATTCTTTGTAACTGGCGGCAATCCAATATTAATTTATCCAGAAAAGGATCAGTTGAATCTAAACTTATTGCGGTAACTTCTTTCATGAAGTGGCTAGAAAATTTTATTGAAAATGTGATGAAAGTCAATAAAGATGAAAATGAGTTGTTAATTCAAATTCGAAAAAATCTTAAACAGAGATATGGGGTAATACAGGCAGCGGCTTTAAAACTTGGAATAAACTCAAAGGGCAATCAATATATTAACTTTATTTTCAATTGGTTGAAATTTCGGAATAAATATTCGCTACATTTATTTTCATTAATTTGGGGTTTAATGCTGATTGGAAAAGATTCAAAGGATAATAATACAATAGTTAAAATATAAAAATATCCCAAATGCGATTTTAATTTATAACAAAGCGAATCATTAAATCTGAAAATTACTATGTTAGAAGAAAGATGGAAAAAAGAATACAAAAAGAAAAAGAGTTCCATAACGAGAGATTCGAAAAAGATTCAAGAAAACATCTCGATAAATATTATTCGGTTACACAAAATAGTAGAGCATTGTATCTAAATTTTATAAAATCTGACATTGAAAACAAAACGATTTTAGAATACGGTTGTGGTGAAGGAAGTTTTTCTTTTGAGTTAGCTCTGTTAGGGGCAAACGTCTTTGGAATTGATATTTCTGAGATCGCGATCACTAAATCAATGGTTAAAGCTGAAGACAAAGGTTTATCTGATCGCATGAAATTCTCAGTCATGAATGCAGAAGAATTAACTTTTGGGGATGATTTTTTTGATAGAATATGTGGCGTAGCTATTTTACATCATCTAAATCTAGAAAAATCGTTAAAAGAACTTGCTAGAGTTATGAAACCGGATGGAGATGGTGTGTTCTTGGAACCTCTAGGGCATAATCCTTTTATTAATTTGTATCGCTCATTAACAAAAAAATTAAGAACAGAAGATGAACATCCGTTGTTAATGTCTGATTTAGAATTATTTAATAAATATTTCTCCTCAGTAGAGATTTATTATTTCCATCTAACTTCACTTTTAACAGTTCCATTTAGAAATCTTAAAAACTTCTCTTCAATTGTAAATCTGTTTGATAAAATAGACAAAGTGCTTTTCAGAATACCTTTTTTTAGGAAAAATGCATGGCAGATTGTTATAAAATTATCAAAACCAAATAAGATTTAATATTGTATTTCTGTCAAGATTGAAGAGCTTTGATTTCGTTAAATACTCTCTCAGGGTACAGATATTGCATGCAATCATTAGGACAAACTGGTGAAAAATAGCATCCGCAATCATAATCCGGTTCCAATATTGCACCTTTCCCGTACAAATAAAACTCATTCTTGTTAAAAATATTATTAAATAAGATAAGATTTTTCTTTAATCCTACCGCTAAATGCATTGCCATGGTAACTGCGGTAACCACGGTATCACACTTGTTCAAGAGGCTCATAAAAGTTTTTAGCGGATAAAACCCAAAATATTTAGCTCCACTTTCTTTTTGAATGAATTGGTTTTTCCCATCTTCCTGTTCACCACCAAGAAGAACAACTTCAAAGTCATTTGCTAATAAATATTTTGCCAGTTTGATCCAATACTCAGTTGGCCAAAGCCGTGAAGTCCATCGGCCTCCGCAACCTGTATTTAACCCAATAACTTTCTTTGATTTACCTATATTCCATCCGTGGTCTATATCGTCAACCTCGAGAATATATTCTTCATTATTAAATTCATATCCACAAATTTCGAAGATTTCTTGAACATAATGTTTAGTGTTTTGTTTATTCAAATCGTCAAATAGTCCTGTTAACCATTTATGTTCTTCTGCTTTTGTTGCAATTGGTTTTGCGTGTCCAAAATCATCAATTGTAAAACCGGATTTTTTTATTGCTTTCACAGAATTTGCTAATGAGATGGCGAGACTATCTTTGTCAAGATTAATCAACCAATCAAAATTAATATTTTTAAGATGTTCGATACTTTCAATAGAAACGTTCAATATTCTATCCACCCAATCTTTACTTATAATATCTGGCGAATAAGTTAACCATGAAATTTGAGCATCCGGAAATTCCTTGCGCAATTTTCTTAAAAGCGGAGTTGTTCTAATAACATCACCTATTGCTCCTAATTTTATAATCAATATTTTCTTTGAAATTGCTTTGTAAGAAAGGCAATTTTCGCAATGATAACCGAAGTCTTTGTTGGGTTTACATGGAATATCGCCTTTGTAAAAAAGACAATCAGGGTGCAAATTCATTCATTCCTCAATAATAATATTCTGTTCTAATTACAAATACGACCAAAAATAATTAAATTCTAAAACTTCTCCTATTTTTATTATATTTAATATTATAATACTAGTAAAAAATGAAGATGAAAAAAAAATAAATTGAAGATACTACAGTTGTCGCCACAACTTCCTCTTCCTTTAGATACAGGAGGGAGAATTGGTATTTATGGTATTCTAAAGCATTTATCTGAAAGAGGAAATGAAGTTTATTTTGCTTCTTATCAAAAAAACTTTGCTCCCAAATTAGCAGAAGCATTACTTCAAGAATTATGTCATCCTTTTTTTATAAATGCTTCCACAGAAAATAAAATATTTCCTGCATTTCTAAATTTGTTCTCTAACGTCCCGTACAACATTTCGAAATTTAAGACGCTGGATTTAGAAAGGTTTTTGATAGCTTTTTTCAAAAAAAACAGAGTTGATATTGTGCATGTTGATCACCTTCATTTAGGATGGACAATTGATTTAATTAAAAACATCACTGATGTTCCTATGGTTTTAAGAGAACATAATCTTGAACTGAAAATCATGCAAAGGTTTTCTGAACAGCAGAGAAATTATTTTCTAAAAGGATATTCATATCTTCAGTATAAAAAGTTTATCAATTATGAGCCTGCCTTGGCAGAGAAATTTGATAAATGTATCATGGTTTCGGAAGAAGACGAGACATCTTTATTAAAAATGAATTCAAAAGTAAAAACTACAACTATTCCGGTCGGTGTTGAAAAAGAATTATTAAACATCAAGAAAAAAAATGTTATCCCCTATTCTATTTTTCATCTCGGTTCGATGTCTTGGCTTCCTAATATGGATGGTTTAAATTGGTATCTTCAAGAAATATATCCGCGCATAATATCAATGTTGCCAAAAGTTACTCTTTATCTTTACGGTTTGGGTACGGATAATTTAAAAATACCTTCTTCCTTGGAGAAAAATATTGTAAAAGCCGGTTATGTAAAAGATATTTGGAGCACAATTAATGATAAGCAACTTGCTATTGTTCCTCTAAGAATTGGGAGTGGCATAAGGGTGAAAATTATTGAGATGCTGGCAACTGGGCAAAATATTATTTCAACATCAGTCGGGAAAGAAGGGATCTCCGTCTGTGATGGGAAAGAAATATTAATTGCTGATACTGCAGATGAGTTTGTTGATAAGACAATTAGATATTTTAATAATGATTATGACACAACAAAAATCTCTTTAGAAGCAAAGAAGACAATTGCAGAAAATTATACATGGGAAAAGATAGCTGAAAGATTTGAAATTGAGTACAAAAAACTGTTATCCCAGTAAGAGGTTATTTTTTTGTGACCCAATGATTTTATAATTGTAATAAAAAATGTTGAAATATTGAAGATCCTAATAATAACAACCCGTATTCCTTATCCACCTTTTCGTGGAGACAAACTTAAAATATTTAATCTATCAAAACAGTTATCGGTTAGAAATTCCGTAACGATTTTAACTTTTTATCGAAATAAAAAACACCTTGAGGATAAAAAAGTTTTTGATTCACTTGGAATAGAAATTAAGTTTGTAAAACTTTCCATAATTGAATCATTATATCATACTTTCTTTGCGGTCTTTGGTAGTCTTCCATTTCAAACTGCATTTTATAAATCCAATAAAATGAAAGTAAAAGTCGAAAATGAAATTAAAAATAATAAATACGATGTGGTATATTATCACCTTATTAGAAGCGCACAATATCTTTTTAGAAATTCCCCTTCTGCCGCACCGTTAAATATTATAGATTATACAGATGCAGTCTCGCTATACTTAAAACGTCTCTCTCAAATTGAAAAAAATTTTATTAAAAGATATTTTATTAAAGTAGAACAGCGAAGAGTCGAGCAATATGAACTAATTGCCGAAAAATTTCACTCGTTATTCATTTGTTCTAAAGTAGATAGAGATTTTCTCCAAAAGCGTGGAATAAAAATAAACACTAATATATTAGCAAATGGAGTTGATGTCGACTATTTCAACGAACAATCAAGTAGCTATGATTCCGAAAAAATTATTTTTACAGGAAACATGCCTTACTATGCAAATTATGATGCAGCTATATATTTTGCGAAAGAAATATTTCCGAAGATTCTTAAAAAGAATCCAAATGCTAAATTTTATATTACCGGTCAAAAACCTCCAATGAAAATAAAATCTTTAGCTTCTAAAAATATATTTGTTACCGGTTTTGTGAAAAATTTAAAAGCAGAATATTTAAATAGCGCCGTTAATGTTGCCCCTATGCGGTTTGGCGCTGGTACATTAAACAAAGTGATCGAATCGATAGCATTAGGTGTCCCGGTTGTTGCCACCTCGATGGCGGTAAGCGGTTTGCCTCAGGGACTTGATAAATATATTTTTGTAGCAGATTCCATTGATGACTTTGCACAAAAGGTTGTTGATGTCATGACCAATCCCAATATACGTCTTCAATTAATTGAAGACGGGAAAAAAAATATCCGCGAAATATTAAGTTGGGAAAAAATTGTTTCAGATTTTGAAGATTATCTTTTAAGTGAATTGGACAAAACAAATGCAATTCGGACTAATGCGGTAAAGTTCATTGAATAAAAACACAGAAAAAATACTAATCCTCTTTACCGATTTCCTCTTCATCAATCTTGCATGGGTTGTGTTCTTCCATTTTCGTGTAAATACAGGAATTTTCGATCTTCTTGTTATGCCGGAATTCCTTTTCCCGATGTTGGTAGTTTACTTTTATTGGCTACTCATTTTTTCATTCGTCGGAATGTACCGCACCTGGTTTGCTCTTTCACGGTTTGATGAAATATTAACGTTGTTTAAAGCAAGTTTTGTAGGAATCTTTCTTCTTTTCTTTTTTATTTTCCTTGATGATTACTCGCATGGCGTTTCTTCCGAAAGTAGATTTCTGATTTTCATTTACTGGGGATTTTTTCTCCTCTTGGTTTCATTTGGCAGACTTGCAGTACGCGGTTTCCAGCGAAGGTTATTAATAAACGGAGTTGGGAGAAGAAATGCTTTGCTGGTTGGGTTCAATGATAAAGCGCATGAGATCCATCGAGAAATACTCATTCACCCCGGACTCGGTATTGATGTTGTCGGGTATATTACTCTTGCTGATGATAATCTTGAAAAAGAATACAAAGATATTAGAGTAGTTGGAACGGTTTCTGATATTTCTAAAAGAATTGATGAGTTAAATATTAAAGAAGTAATTATTGTACTTATGAAATTTTCTGAAGACACCCTAATTGAAATCATCGGAAGGTGTGAAAATAAAAATGTGGGATTAAAAATCGCTCCTGATCTATACAATATACTTAGCGGTCAAGCAAGGACAACTCAGCTTTACGGATTCCCGCTTATAGATATTAATCCCCAGCTTATGCCGGTTTGGGAAGCCAAAATCAAGAGGTTCCTGGATCTTATTTTTGCACTCGTCATTCTACTTGTAACTTCACCTATAATGCTGTTGACCTCACTTGCCATCAAATTGGAAAGTAAAGGGGCTATTCTTTTCAAACAGGAACGGTGCGGATTAAACGGAAAAATATTTAATATTTATAAATTCCGTTCAATGAAACATGATGCCGAAAAATTGACCGGGCCGGTCTGGTCAACGAAAGACGATCCTCGAATAACCCGTGTAGGCAAGTTCGTCCGGAAGGTTCGTATTGACGAACTTCCACAGATAATAAATATTCTCAAAGGTGAGATGAGTTTGGTTGGGCCGCGTCCCGAAAGACCTTTTTTTGTTGAAAAGTTATCGGCTGAGATTCCTTATTATAAACGGCGGTTGAAGGTCCGGCCGGGAATTACCGGTTGGGCGCAAGTAAAACATAAGTATGATGAGTCTGTTGAAGACGTGAAAGAAAAATTGAAATATGATTTATTCTATATTGAAAATATGTCACTCCGGATGGATTTTAAAATAATGTTTAGAACCGTCTTTGTAATGCTTTTCGGAAAAGGACATTTTGATTAAATTAAGAATTAGGAATTGCTTTTATCAACTTTTTGCTTTAAACTAATAACTGATTACTGAAAACTAAAGACTTTTTATGCCCAAAACACTGATTATAATACCGACATACAATGAACTATCCAACATCACCAAATTGATCCCGGATATTTTAGAACGCCATCCAATAGATGTTGAAATTCTTGTGGTCGATGACAATTCTCCCGACGGCACAGGCAACTATGTTGATGAATTAAGTGCAAAGAATGATAAAGTACATGTACTTCATCGAGAGAGAAAAATGGGACTGGGAACAGCTTATTGTGCAGGGTTCGCCTATGCATTAAAAAACGATTATGAATTCATCTTTGAGATGGATGCAGACTATTCACATGATCCGAAAGAAATAAAAAACTTCCTGACAGCTATTGAACATTGTGACTTCGTTATCGGCAGCCGTTACAAAAACGGAGTGAACGTTGTGAACTGGCCAATGCAACGCTTAATGCTCAGTTGGTTCGCAAATAAATATACACGGGTAATCACCGGAATGAGAATCTCAGATTCTACCGGAGGCTTCAAATGTTTTCGCAGGGAAGTGCTTTCCTCAATAAATCTGGAGAGAATTAAATCAAACGGCTATGCCTTTCAAATTGAGATGAATTTTAAAGCAATTCATAAAGGATTTAAATTTTGTGAAGTGCCGATCATTTTTATAGACCGCCATTCGGGACATTCGAAAATGTCTAAAAAAATTGTTCGTGAGGCTGTCTTTCTTGTATGGAAACTCCGCCTGCGGAGTATGTTTCATTTATTATAAAATGAGCTGACTTGGACCTTTCAATTATCATCGTTAATTACAATGTAAAAGAATTTTTACAAAATCTGCTCACCTCCTTATTTAAAGCGGTAACTAATTTATCATCTGAAATAATAGTTGTTGATAATGGTTCCGACGATGGAAGTGTTGAATTACTGCGTGAAAAATTTCCCCAGGTTACCTTAATTGCCAACAAAGATAATTTGGGATTTAGCAAGGCGAATAATCTCGGATTAAAAATCGCGAAGGGAAAATTTATACTGCTTCTCAATCCCGATACAATTGTTCAAGAAGATACTTTTGAAAAGTTGATTGAGTTTTTCAAAGCACATCAAGATGCCGGAATGACCGGCTGCAAAATTCTAAACCCGGATGGTACTTTACAATTAGCTTGCAGAAGATCTTTTCCCGGTCCTTGGACTTCCTTCTGTAAGGTAAGCGGATTGAGTTCGATGTTTCCGAACAGCAGGCTATTCGCAAGATATAATTTAACATACATGGATGAAAATCAATCTTACGAGGTTGATGCAATTTCTGGCTCTTTCATGATGGTTAGGCGTGAAGTTTTTGAGAAGATCGGTGGATTGGATGAACAGTTTTTTATGTATGGGGAAGATTTAGATTGGTGTTACCGGGTTCAAAAAGCCGGATGGAAAGTTTATTACGTGCATGACACAACAATCATTCACTATAAAGGCGAAAGCACAAAACGGAGCAGCCTGGACGAAACAAAAATTTTCTACAATGCAATGCACCTTTTTGTAAAGAAACATTTCGCAACGTCTTTATTAGTTGAAATCATACTTCGTATGGCGATTGTTTTCCGCCAGTTGCTGGCATTTCTTGGGAAACAAAAACTTTCTATTGTTGCACTACTTTTAGATTTCTTTTTTTTCAATCTCTCCCTATTTCTCACAGGCAAATTCTATTCCCATTTTAGAACATGGCGCGGTTTTCCGGAATCAACATATCTTATAGTGTATACTATCCCCGCATTGGTTCAAATTTTAGTTAGTGCGACATCCGGCGCATATAAAAAGGAAACACTTCCGGTGCTAAGAATATTTCCTGCCCTGCTTTCAGGATTTTTTGTAATCTCTTCGCTCACTTATTTTTTTAAAGATTTTGCATACAGCCGCGGGGTTGTTCTTTTAACTTTTATTTTGCTTGTTTTTATACTTAGCGGATGGCGAATCTTGGTTAGACTAATTTTTAAAATAGGTTTGCCCAAAGTTGATAAAACAATAGTAAAAACACTTGTGGTTGGAACGACCAAATCTTCACTCGAAATTGCAAAAAAATTGAAAGAAAAATCTTCCAGTTATCATTCTATTATTGGGTTGATTTCCGACACCAGGAAAGAGATAGGAGAACATCACGGTAGTTTCGAAGTCATTGGAAGCTTACAGAACATCCAAAAAGTAATTCATGAAAGAAAAATAAGCGAAGTGATTTTTCCATCGGAAGAAGTGTCCTATACCTCGATGATGAGTGTAGTTGCCGGTTGTCAAAAAGAGAATGTTGAGTTTAAACTTGCCGGTTCAAATCTCGATTTTCTTGTCGGAAAATCGGCAGTTTATCTTTTAGAGGATATTCCTTTTATTGGTATCACTTATAACATTTCACAAACAGGGCATCGCTTTATTAAGAGAAGTTTTGACTTACTGGTCGGACTTTTCTGTTTAGTTACCCTTTACCCGTTCTTCTTTCTGAAAAAGGTATTAATTAAAAGAAAAACATTTTTTTCTGAGTTCGTCTTAGAAATTCCACAGGTAGTAAAAGGGCACCTCAGCTTTGTTGGGCCAAAAGATTCCTCAACTTCAAATCTTTTTTTAGGAAAGAAAGGGATTACGGGAATTTGGTTTACTGACTCCGAGTACGAGGAAAACATGGAAAAAATGAATATATTTTACGCTAAGAATCAAAACATTTGGCTCGATTTGGAAATACTTGGCAAAACGCTTTTCTTGCTGAAAGCAAGAAGGAAATAAATTATGGCAAAGACAATACTCGATTTTGAAAAACCTATTTTTGAACTTGAATCAAAGTTAGCCGAAATGAAAAAAGTTTCGGATAACCTGGATATCGCCGGTGAAATTAAAATAATTGAGGATAAAGTGGAAACACTAAAGGAATCGATTTACAAAGGTCTAACCCGCTGGCAGCGTGTTCAACTTGCACGGCATCCGGAGCGTCCTTACACACTGGATTATATTTATATGATGACGCAAAATTTTATTGAGCTGCATGGAGATAGAACATTTGGCGATGATAAAGCCATTGTTGGTGGATTTGCCAAGATTGATGATTATAAAGTTATGATCATCGGGCATCAAAAAGGACGCGACACAAAATCAAATCTTTACAGAAATTTTGGAATGCCAAATCCCGAAGGATACCGCAAAGCTTTGCGGTTAATGAAGTTGGCTGAAAAGTTTAATCGCCCCGTCATTACGATGATTGACACCCCCGGCGCCTATCCAGGTCTTGAAGCCGAAGAACGCGGACAAGCGGAAGCCATCGCCAGGAATTTATTGGAAATGAGCAGATTAAAAGTTCCTATCATTGTTGTTATTGTTGGTGAAGGAGCAAGTGGCGGAGCGTTGGGAATTGGAATTGGTGATAGAATTTTAATGCTGGAAAATACCTGGTATTCAGTAATCAGCCCGGAATCTTGCTCAAGTATTTTATGGCGAAGCTGGGAATATAAAGAACAAGCGGCGGAAGCATTAAGATTAACCGCCCCTGATTTACTGGAGCAAAAAGTTATCGACCGGATCGTTCCAGAACCACTTGGCGGCGCTCATAAAGATCAGGAACTTGCGGCATCAATTTTGAAAAAAGTGTTGTTGGAAGAATTACAGCTTTTAGAAAAAATTAAACCGGAAAAATTAGTCGATATGCGTTTAGAAAAATTCGGCAAAATGGGGGCGTGGATTGAATAATCTACTCCCACAATTTCAATTTGATAAATCACATCTTTCAATTGGAGATTTCAAATCGACTGATAATGATGATAAGGAATATTGGCTTTCAAAATCGTTCCAAGAAAGACTTGAAGCGATAGAATATTTAAGACAAATTATGTTTGGCTATGATCCGGATACCGAAAGACTTCAGAGATTTTTTGAAGTTGTTAAATCAAAATGAAGTAGAATATCTTATAGTTGGCGGATATGCAGTTGGTCTTTACGGGTATCCACGAGCTACTGGAGATATTGATGTTTGGATCTCGCAATCGAAGGAAAACGCGTATAAGATCATTAATGTTTTAACGGAATTTGGATTTAATCAAAATGCTATTTCAATTGAATTTTTTATAACAGACAATCAAATAACCAGATTGGGTCTGCCGCCTCTAAGGATTGAAATTATGACATCAATTTCAGGGTTAAACTTCTCAGAGTGTTTCCCTAAAAGGGAAATAATTGAGATGGATGATATTAAAATTAATTTTTTGGACTTTAATAATTTAGTGGTGAATAAAAAAGCAGCTGGGAGATTCAAAGATTTAGACGATTTAGAAAAATTGACTTTATAATATGCTCAAACACATTTCTAAAATACGTGTCCGTTATGCTGATACCGACAAAATGCAGTTCGTTTATAACGGGAAATATCTTGAATATTTTGAAGTCGGGAGAACCGAATTATTGCGTTCACTCGGATTACCCTATAGCGTAGTTGAAAATAACGGCTATCAGCTTCCGGTAATAGAAGCCTCGGTAAAATATAAATCTCCGGCACATTACGATGACCTCTTAGAAATTGAAACAACAGTAGAGCAGCTTCCAAATCCGGCGTTCAGAATAAAATATATTATCAGAAAAACTGAAACACCGGGAAAAGAAATTGTAGCCGAAGGTTTTACCGACCATCTTTTTATTAAAACAGAAACAAAACGACCAACACGTCCACCAAAGTTTTATATGGATATTATTCTTCCTTATTATGAACAAGCATAAAAAGAGAAAGAAGCAAGAATTTCCGCAGCGATGAGAGAAAAAATTAAGCAGCTTACAAAAGACACTGCGTTGTACGGCATCAGTACGATGGTGGGAAGGTTTTTAAATTTTCTTCTTGTTCCCTTTTATACAAATATTTTTCCTCCGGCGGATTATGGAGTAGTCGCAAACCTGTATGTACTTATTGCATTACTCAACATATTTTTTCTTTATGGATTGGATTCCGCTTACCTAAAATATGCCGCGTCAGATGATTTTGAGGATAAGAAAAAAGTTTTTTCATCTGCATTTTTAACACTCCTCTTTTCATCATTGATTCTTACCGGCGTTGTGCTTGCGTCCGGTAGTTCTATTAATAAACTTTTTGAAGTGCCGGAGCGTTATTCATATTTGTTAACCTTAACGGGATTCATTCTTTTCTTTGACGCTCTTTCCGCATTGCCCTTTATTTACTTGCGTGTGGCAAGACGCGCAGCAAAATTTTCGGCAATTAAAATCACAAATATTCTTTTAACTATTCTCTTAAACTTTATTCTGATTTTAGTTCTTAAAAAAGGAATTGAAGCAGTATTTATCAGCAATCTAATTGCTTCGGTCGTTACATTTTTAATTTTACTTCCGGACATTCTCTCCCAGTTGAAAATTCAAGTTGATAAAGTCGTATTAAAGAGATTAATGAAATTCGGCATTCCTTACTTGCCCGGTGGTATTGCCGCTATGTTCATGCAAGTGATTGACCGCCCGATCGTAACACATTTAACCGACTTAACGACTGTAGGTATCTATAATGCGAATTATAAACTCGGCATTTTTATGATGCTTTTTGTCTCGATGTTTCAGTACGCATGGCAACCATTTTCACTCCAATATGCTAAAGACAAAGATGCAAAGGAATTATTCTCGAAAGTTTTTACACTTTTTACGGTAGTGGGAACAGCAATCTTACTTTTTCTGTCACTCTTTATAAATGATATAGCAACATTTTCCATTCACGGGAAATCGTTAATTGGAGAGGCATATTGGAGCGGTTTGTCGATTGTTCCGATTATTTTGGCTGCCTATTTATTTAACGGGTTTTACATCAATTTTACCGCTGCCATTTATATTAAGGAAAAGAGTTCATCCATTCCTTTATTAATGGGTGTTGGAGCCGTTACAAATGTTGCAGCAAATTTTTTGCTTATTCCAATTTTTAATATAACCGGCGCAGCGCTTGCAACATTGATAAGCTATGGGGCAATGGCTATCGGTTTTTATTTTGTTTCACAGAAACATTTTCCCGTTAACTATGAATGGAGAAAGATTGGTAAAACTTTTTTCCTCTTCGCCGTTATTGCAGTTCTTTTCTACTCAATCCAATTTTTTGGAATGGTTGAATTTTTCTATAAAACATTTTTACTGTTACTCTTTATCGGTGGCTTATTTGGGTTGAATATTATTCCACCAAATGAGGTACTTATTATAAAAAATTTCCTTTTAAGAAAGAAAATCGATGGATGAAATAAAAATTAAAATAAAACGGCTCTCTGAAGATTTTGACGATATTCCACTTCCGGTTTATGCAACACACGGCAGCGCGGGATTGGATATCGCCGCGGCTGTAAAGAATGAAATTATTGTTCCCCAAGGAAAGATCGGTTTAATCCCCACAAACTTTTCGGTTGAAATACCGGAAGGATATGAAATACAAGTCCGTCCGAGAAGTGGCTTGGCTGTAAAACATGGAGTGACCGTACTCAATTCTCCCGGTACAATTGATTCCGATTACCGCGGTGAAGTAAAAATAATTTTAATTAATCTGGGTGAGCAAGATTATAAAATTTTGCGTGGTGAAAGAATTGCACAACTGGTGGTCTCAAAAGTTTATCAAGCTAAATTTACCGAAGTGGAAAACTTAAACGGTAGCCACAGAGGCGAAGGTGGATTCGGGCATTCCGGCAAATGAATTTGCTTTAGCGAAAGGTGAAGGATTTTCAAACGCAAATAGGGGATGAAATTTGATATTAGAAGGAAATAATATAAGTTTGCCATAAATAAAATTACTGTATTAGTTAAAATGACAAAGCAAGAACATATTGAATATTGGCTTTCAACCTCCAAAGAGGACTTAGAATCAGCTTTTGCCATTTTCAATTCGGGAAAATACTTCTGGTCCTTATTTGTTGCGCAACTTTCTCTTGAAAAACTTCTCAAAGCTTTTTGGGTAAGAGACAATGAAACAAATTTTCCACCCAAAACACACGATCTAAACAAAATTGCAAAAGAAACTACCTTGGTTTTCAACGATGAAGATAAAGAATTCTTAGCTGAAGTGTCGGCATTTAACCTTGAAGCCCGCTATCCCGATTATAAAAAGAAATTTAACGAAAGATGTACGCAAAATTTTGCAAACAAATATCTTTTTGAAATAAAGGAATTTATTGAATGTACTCTCAAGAGAATGTAACTAAGATTATTAATGACTTTATCGAAGCCATTAAAGGCGAATTGTCAGTTGAGCAAGTTTATTTATTTGGTTCTTATGCAAAAGGATCTCCTGAAAAATACAGTGATATTGATGTTGCCATTGTCTCAAAAGATTTTGAAGGAATTCGCTTTTTTGATCGAAAACGACTATTGAAATACTTAGTGAAAACAAATACGGACGTTGAACTTCATCCTTTTAGGAGTGAGGATTTTACAATTGATAATCCTTTCGTTGAAGAGATCATTAAAACCGGTAAAAGAATTTGTTAACACGAAATATGATCGATGAAAACCAACTTCGTTATTTAGATGGCTTCCGGAACGAAGAAAACAAACTGATCCTCGAAATGGAATCTTTCGCGATTGAAAATCGAATCCCAATTCTTGACCGTCATGCCGCAGCTTTTCTTGAACTACAAATTAAAACGTGTAAACCGAAAAGAGTTTTGGAGATAGGAACGGCAATCGGGTATTCTTCAATTAGAATTGCCCGGAACCTTTCCGGCAAGTCGGTGTTGCACACCATTGAAAAGAGTGAAGACAACATCAAACTAGCAGAAGAGAATTTTAGCAAATCCGGCTTTTCTGAAAAGATCGTTCTGTTAAAGGGAGATGCTCTTGAACTAATGCCGGATCTTTCCGGGAAATATGATTTCATTTTTCTGGATGCCGACAAAGAAGATTACAAACGGCTCTTCGACTATTCTCTTATGCTCCTAAAGAAAAAAGGAATTTTATTTGTTGACAATCTTTTGTGGCATGGATATGCGGCGGCTTCCCGTGTTCCTAAAAAATTTAAAACTTCAACAAAGATGATAAGGGAGTTTAACAAGGTTTTTATGGCACAGCAAAATTTGCAATCAACAATTTTAACTATCGGCGATGGAATTGGGTTGGCAGTAAAAATCGGAAAACGGAATAAAGAGAAATGATTGAAAATCCCGGACTTTTTTGTGATGAAGTTGAAAAGTTTTCTAATATGAAATTATTGGTTAAAGATGATTTACAGAAACTTGCTTCAGCTGCCGTTAATTCATTACAACAAGAATTATTTTTTTCGATTGCTTTCTCTGCAAAATATGTACAAGGACTAGTACGTGTTCTTCAACAAGCGGGAACGAATCCGGAAATAAAAAATCTGGAGCAGATCAAAAATGATTTGACAGAAAACATGGAACAGATTACCGCTACTCTGAAAATTCTCCTTGCAAATGAATCTAATGAAGTGAAAGCTACATTGGAAGAGAAATATTTTTCTTTAACAGCGGAATCGTTCGTCAATCTCCGAAATTTATTGAGTGATCTCGAGTGGGTGAAAATCTATCAGAATCATTTAAAGAGGATTAAATAAAAACAAGTTCGGGATCAACCGCAATCTCCATTTTCCCGCTTGTAATTGTTGTCAAGGTTTCTTTTACTGCTTCAAGAATTTCTACCCGAATCATTACTGAAAGAGAAATATTTTCGGAATAGTCGGTCCCCGTAATCTCTATTCCATGATCTGCCAAAAACTTATAGACTGCACTGACGAATTCAAAAGAAAATGTTAACGTCACACTCTGAGCAGGATATTTAATAACTTTTAAACTCCGGTCGAGCGCTTCCATCGCCGTTAAATAATAGGCTTTTCCCAACGGACCAACGCCTAACTTAGTTCCACCGAAATAGCGGATGACAACTACTAAAACATTCGTTAAATTAAAATGGGTAATCGCATTGAGGAGTCTAATTCCGGCTGTTCCCGAAGGCTCACCGTCATCGCTGAACTTTGAGTCGCCGTTAGCGCATTTGAAGGCGTAGCAGTGATGAGAGGCATCGTAGTACTTCTTCTTTACGTCGTTTAGAATGTTTTTAGCTTCGCCGCTGTCGGTAATGGGGAACACCTGTCCTGTAAAAATCGATCCTTTTTCTTTAAAAATATACTCGTTGAAACCTTCAACTATTGTAATTTGTTGTGATGAATTAGGTGATTGTAACATTTGCCGTTGAAAAATTTGTTTTTCAAAATAATGATTACTAAAATAACTCTTTAAAAATATAGACTTACGAAAATCTTGGAAACAGAAAAAATAATTATTAAGGGAGCCCGGCAACACAACCTCAAAAACATTGATGTTGAAATTCCGCGCAACAGTTTAACGGTAATAACCGGGCTTTCCGGCTCGGGGAAATCCTCACTTGCATTCGATACAATTTATGCAGAAGGGCAGCGGCGGTATATCGAGTGCCTTTCTGCATACGCCCGCCAATTTCTTGACATGCTTGAGAAACCGGATGTTGATTCAATTGAAGGACTAAGTCCGGCAATTTCAATCGAACAAAAAGCAGCTTCAGGAAATCCTCGCTCTACGGTTGGAACCGTTACGGAAATATATGACTACCTTCGACTCCTTTATGCGCGTGTTGGAGTTGCCCATTGTTACAATTGTGGAAAACCGGTTGCCAAACAAACATCTTCTCAAATTATTGAAACCATTCTGAATGACTTGAAGGGGAAAAAGATTTTGATTCTTGCACCGGTTGTTCGTGGAAGAAAAGGACATTACCGGGAATTGTTCGAGGAAATCCAAAGTGATGGGTTCCTCCGCGTCCGTATTGATAGTGAGCTTTGTGAAATCAGCAAAGGGTATCAAATTGACCGTTACAAAATTCATAATATTGAAATTGTAATTGATAAAGTTAAAATCGATGATGGTGCATCTGCGCGGCTAACTGAATCACTTGAAGTTGCGCTGAATTACGGTAACGGAAGCGTGGTAATTAATGACGGCGAAAAAGATTTTCTTTTCAGCAGGCATTTGGCTTGCCTTGACTGCGGAATCAGCTATCAGGAATTAGCACCGAATTCTTTCTCATTCAATTCACCTTATGGCTCCTGTCCCGATTGCGAAGGGCTCGGTGAAAAGAAAGAACTCGACATCGATCTTATTATCCCGGATTGGAAGAAATCAATTAACGAAGAGGGAATTGCCCCTTTAGGCAAGCCTCGATCGACATGGATATTTACACAGCTCAAAGCGGTTGCAGAAAAGTTTGAATTCACATTTGATACGCCGTTAAAAAATCTAACCAAAGAGCAAAAGGAAATTTTGCTTGAAGGGACAAAAGAAAAAATCGCTTTTTCTTATACGTACGGAAGCGGAAAACCGGTTACATATCATCATAAATTCTCAGGAATATTCGCTTACCTGCAAAATAATTTTACCAATTCAACTTCACCCAAAATTCACGAGTGGGTTGAATCATACATGAATACGAAAACATGTACCTCATGTAACGGCGGCAGATTAAAAAAAGAATCGCTTGTCATCACTTTTGAAGATATGAATATCAGCCAGATTACGGCTCTTTCAATTAACAGAACAAAGGATTTTTTTGCTTCCGTTCAATTAAAAGGCAATGCCGAAATTATTGCAAAACCAATTTTAAAAGAAATATCAACCCGGCTTGATTTTTTGCTCAATGTTGGTCTGGAATATTTAACATTAAACAGAAGCGCAAAAACGTTATCGGGGGGTGAGTCGCAGCGTATTCGTCTCGCAACGCAAATAGGTACACAGCTCTCCGGAGTGTTGTATGTATTGGATGAACCCAGTATCGGGCTTCATCAAAGCGACAACGTTAAATTGATAGCTTCGTTAAAAAAGCTTCGCGATTTGAACAATACCGTTATTGTTGTTGAACACGATAAAGAAACAATGGAGCAGTCGGATTATTTAATTGATCTCGGACCAGCTGCCGGTGTACACGGCGGTGAAGTATGTGCACAAGGCGAAACGAAAAAATTATTAGATACAAATAACGGATTTATTTCTTCAACGATAGATTATTTGACCGGGAAGAAACAGATTGTTCTTCCGCAGGAGCGAAGAAAAGGAAACGGAAAATATTTAAAATTAAAAGGAGCTTCGGGAAATAATTTAAAAAGTGTTTCTCTCTCAATTCCGCTGGGTGCTTTAACGGCGGTTACCGGCGTAAGTGGTTCGGGCAAGTCTTCGTTAATAAACGAAACGCTTGTTAAAATATTGATGAAGGAGATTTATCAATCGAAACTAGTTCCGCTTCCGTACAAAAAAATTGAAGGATTGGATAATCTGGATAAAATTATTGAAATAGACCAAACCCCGATTGGAAGAACGCCTCGCTCAAATCCGGCAACGTATACGGGCTTATTCACTTTTATTAGGGACCTGTTTACACAACTTCCGGAATCAAAAATGCGTGGTTACGCCGCCGGAAGATTCAGCTTTAACGTTACCGCCGGAAGATGCGAAGACTGCGGCGGAGCGGGATTAAAAAAAATTGAAATGAATTTCTTACCCGATGTGTACGTAACATGCGAAGTTTGTCACGGCAAACGGTATAACCGGGAAACGTTAGAAGTTTTGTACAAAACTAAATCAATCGCTGACGTGCTTGAAATGACGGTGGATGACGCGCTTGATCTTTTTGAAGACCTGCCGCGTATTAAAAGAAAAATAAAAGCGTTACATGATGTCGGTTTGGGCTATATAAAACTTGGTCAACAAGCAACAACGCTTTCCGGTGGAGAAGCCCAACGCGTAAAGCTTGCGGCTGAGTTAAGTAAAGTAAGCACCGGCAAAACGCTCTATATTTTGGATGAACCGACAACAGGTTTACATTTTGAAGATGTGAGAGTTTTGTTGCATGTTTTGAACAAACTTGTAGACAAAGGAAATACGGTAATCATCATTGAGCATAATCTGGATGTCATTAAAACTGCCGATTGGATTATTGATCTTGGCCCCGGAGGGGGAGAATTTGGCGGAGAAATTATTGCCGAAGGGACTCCCGAACAAATTGTAAAGGTGAAAAAAAGTTTAACTGGAAATCATTTAAAAAAAGAACTAAAATAAGCATGAGGTGTGTATGAAAAATAAATCTATTTCTGAAACAAGAGCATATCGACTCGAAATGAATGATAAAATTTTAAATTCCGGGTTTAGGGATTACAACAAGTTTTTTGCCCTTGATAACAAAGCATATGTGAAAGGTGCACTACCCACGAAAACAAAAGAGCTGATGGGACTTGTCGCCTCTATGGTGTTGCGATGCAATGACTGCATCTTCTATCACATTGATCGTTCAATTTATGAAGGTGCCACCCGCGATGAGTTGATGGAATCGTTCAATATTGCCTTGATCGTTGGTGGTTCAATTGTTATTCCACATCTTCGCTATGCATTTGATGTAATGGATGAACTGTTTGCTTTGAAAAAAAATGAGAAAGAAGAAATAGTCTAGTGCAACTACTTTTTGCTACCACAAACAAAGGGAAATTAAAAGAAGTACGAAAAATATTTTCGGAAACATCTTTTACAATATTGTCGCTGACGGATTTTCCTGCGATACCTGAAATAGTTGAAGACGGCGCCACCTTTGCTGAAAATGCAAAAATAAAGGCTAAAACCGTTTATGATCTATTTAAAATTCCAACGATTGCGGACGATTCCGGACTTTCCGTCGATCAACTAAACGGTGAACCGGGAGTTTTTTCTGCGAGGTATGCCGGAGAAAATGCAACGGACGAATCGAATAACAAGTTACTTCTCGAAAAACTATCTTTATTCCCCGAACCACATTATGCAAGGTTTGTTTGCTCTGCTGTGCTTTATGACGGGAAGAGTTTTGTTTCTTCAGAAGATGTTATGGAAGGAAAAATAATCCACAAAGCGCGCGGTGCAAATGGTTTCGGATATGATCCTTTATTTATTGCAGAGGGTTATTCAATTACCAATGGTGAATTATCTTTGGAAGAAAAGAATAAGATCAGTCACCGTGCAAAGGCATTTAACCGGTTACACGAAATGATGTGGAAGCAATTTGAAGTATAAAAATTACTTCTCTGCGATGACAACCTGAACTAATCCGAAAGTCAAATTGTATCTTTCAGCCGTCTTAAAGCCGGCGGCATAAAATAATTTTACCAAATCAATTGACTTGTCAAATTCCTCAACAGAATCGGGTAAGTACGTGTAAGCCTGTTTATCCTTTGAAATGATTCTTCCAACTACCGGCAAAATAAATTTGAAATAGAACCGGTAAAGCATTTTAATTAACGGATTAGTCGGCATGCTGAATTCAAGTACCGTGACTTTTCCATTTCCTCTCAATGCAGAATGAAAAGAAGAAAACGCTTCAGGGATGTTATAAAAATTTCTAACGCCAAACGCAACGGTAATATTTGTTACGGTTGACGGTTTGAGAGGAAGTTTTTCTGCTACCATCTGAAGATTTTTGCCAACAATCCAATCACTTTTTTTGTTGAAAAGGCGAAGCATGTTAAATGAGAAGTCAGCACCGAAAATTTTCTGCACACCGGCTTTTTTCGCTTCAATGGCAAAGTCACCGGTTCCGCAGGCAACATCGAGAAGAACAGCATCTTTGTTGAACTTTGTAAGCCTCAGAGCTTTCTTCCGCCAGTAAACATCAACACCGGCGCTTAGGAAGTGATTGAGAAAATCATACCGATACGCAATAGCATCGAACATTTGTTTTACTTCAGTTTTTTTGTCTTGCATCTTCTATTGTAAAATTTCTTTGTTAGTTAATTTCTGCCACCAATTAAAAAATTTTTTCCCCGACCAGAGAGAAAAAAACATACACAAAAGTCCGCCGAGTAGATCAACTACATAATGGTAGCGTAAATACACCGTAGAAAAGATGAGCAAACTTCCACAGATAACCAAAAACCATTTTGCTTTGCTGTTAAATTTAACCGATAAATACATCACGATGGCGGTCATCATGGTATGCCCGCTCGGGAATACATCTCTTTGAACAATCAGTTGTGGATTGATCGTTCCCGCCGGAATTGATTCACCGGAATTAATTATTTCACGTAAAAAGTTTGTTAGAAAAATTCCCGGCAGTTCCTGATTCGTTGCTGCGAAATTATGCAGAGTAAAGCGTGGACCGATTGCAGGAAAGAAAAAATATCCGATATATGAAACAAAGAATCCA
>JBAYFO010000061.1:0-22236 GCA_041667115.1 Ignavibacteriaceae bacterium
AACCAAAGACAACGACTGGCGTAAGCTCTCTGTTATTGGTAATTTAACAAACAACGGTGTTATTACTGAAAACAATTATTCTACCTTCGACATCGAAATTACCGGCAATATTATCAATAACGGGATCTGGGAATATTGCTGGGCAATAATGAATGGTAAGGTAGATCAAACAATAAATAACACCAATTCGTTTACCGGAAACGTTAGATTAACGGCAAATGTTAGTTCTTCCTCAACTTATCAGTGGTATAAAAATGCTACGGCAATTTCCGGAGCGACAAGCGATATGTATGAGATATTGACCTTTCAAGAAGAAAACAATGGTCTGTATTACTGCCAAACAGATGCCGGAAATTCACGAACAATCACTATTGTTCGTAATAGTCCCTACGGTGAAGAAATTCTTACGGAAAACTTTGACGGAACTCAATTCCCTCCAAACGGCTGGACGCAATCAACACTTAATTCAAGTAAAACGTGGATGCAGGGGAATTCAATTTCACATCTTTTTGGTGAAATCGATGCGACTAATGTTTATTCTGCAATATGTCCTTGGGTTGCTCAACCTCAAAATGAGTGGCTTAAGACGCCAATTGTGTCATTCCCTAACGATGCAATTTCACTTGAATTTTACGCCGGTTTCAGTACGGCATATCTTTTAAATGCTACAATGAAGTTGAATCTTTCCACAGATGGAGGATCAAACTGGACAAAAATTTGGGAAGCGAATAACGACGGAAACGATTGGCAATGGCGAAAAGTGACCCTTGATTTGAGCAGCTACACGAATAACTCAAATGTAATGCTTGCGTGGCAATATGTAGGAAATGATGGCGATCTGATGGGTATTGATAATGTGAAATTAATGCATGGAACAGTAGATGTTAAGGACAATAGCGCTGAAATTCCAACTGAATATGTCTTAACACAAAATTATCCAAATCCATTTAATCCGACGACGAAAATCAGTTATTCAATACCGAGCAACAGCAATGTAACGATAAAAATATTTGATGCGTTAGGTAGAATAGTTGCAACATTAGTAAATGAGGAAAAAACAGCCGGCAAATATACGGTTGAGTTTAATGGGTCCAATCTATCAAGTGGTGTCTATTTCTACCGATTGAAAGCGGAAAATTTTGTAGACACAAAAAAATTAATGTTATTGAAATAGTCTCATATGATTCCGAAGCAAGGCATCAAATGATACTAACGTAAAATAGTAAGAAAGTAGCATTGAAACGTAAAAACGGGGCGACAGCAGAAATCGTTCTTTCTAGCTGAGCCCCTTTGTTACGATATATTTTTTTTGCAAATCGATCACCACATAATTCAGGAAACCAGTAAAATAGGATTACTGAGTAGCGAGGTTTAACTAACTGAAAAAAATCACAACGAACAATTCATTTGAAGACAATCTTTTAATGATTTTTATATTCCCTCTTCTCGCATCTCTTCCCAAAATTTAAAACTTTGTAATTCCACGCGAGGAATGTCCTTGTATGTTGTACATTTGAAGAAACCATTCCCCGCTGCAAAGAAGATTCGGTTTTTTCTTATATTTACAGCAAAAATCTAAATGGTATGGATCCAATAAATATTATCATCGGAATAAATATTCTTGCAACGTTCGGCGCCAACATTTCCGGGGCGAAGCAGGGACTTAAGTCCTCTATAACGCAGGTTAAAGAAAAACCGAAAACCTATTTGCAGCAGCTGCCTACAACACTGGCAACGGTCTCACTTATTTTGCTTATTATTTCGTTATTTCAAATCGGAACACTTCCTTACCATGAAAATAATTTTGTGCTTCGCTTAACCGGTTTAGCGTTCTATCTTATTTTTTCGTGGATACAAATCTGGTCGTATAAATCTTTGGGAACTAACTATTCGCAGGATGTTGTTATTCTGCAAAAACATCAATTAGTAACCAAAGGAATTTATTCTGTGGTGCGGCATCCCCATTATCTCTCACAGATTATTATTGAACTTTCCGTTGCGGCGGCAACGTTAAGTTATCTGGTTGCTCCGCTGGCAATAGCGCAAATCCCGTTTTTATATTTACGCGCAAAACGTGAAGAACAACTTCTGCAAAAACATTTCAAACAAGATTTTGAAGTGTATAAAAAGAAGACCGGTTTCTTCATTCCCTTTTTAGGCTAATTGAATGAAAGTAATTTTATTTTTATTTCTCTTTGCGGCGGAAATTTTTTCTCAGCAGTTTTATCAACTTGCAATAAGCAACAATAACAAAGAGATAACCGTCGGGGCGTTTAGTAGAAACGGCTTAACTTATATTCCCGCGGCAGTATTCGCGAAAGAGTATCAACTCAAATATAAAATTAATTCCGGGTTGCAGCGGCTTGAAATTGAATTTCCGCAGCATCTCTTAAAAGTTAGTTCCCGAAACTCTTTTGTTGTGCTTCAATCAAAGAAAGACAAAAGCGAAAAAGTTTTGCAGCTCCCGGTTTCTACCATCAGTTTGAAAAATCAAATATATCTTCCGATTGAGTATGTGAAGAATATTCTTGAAAAATGCCTCAGCGGAGAACTTACCTATAGGCGAGTTGACAAAGAAATGGTGAAAGAAGAACCAAAAGAAATTGAAGGAAAGGAACTTCCCCCACCGGTATTAAGTGCGTTTACTGTTTCCGTAAGTGAGAAAGCAAACGGAACACTAGTAAAACTCATATCAAATAAAAAAGTGAGTAAAGTAACCCACTCAATTTCAAACGATGTTATTAAAATTACTTTACCCGATATTTATCTCGACAAGAAGACGCTTGATAAAACTTTTTCAACCGGGTTGGTTAAAGCAGTGAATGTGGTTACCACCGAAAAAGGAAGTGAACTCGATCTATCGCTCCGGAAAAATTATTCCGCGTATGAATTTATTGAAGAGATTGTAGGGAAGGAATTTCTTGTAACCATTCACAACAAAAAATTTGCTGCGGTTACCGGTCTAAAAAAAGAGAAATGGAATTTTGACGTTATCGTTCTTGACGCAGGGCATGGCGGAAAAGATTACGGCGCAATCGGTGTTAATAATACAATCGAAAAGGAAATTAACCTTGCGGTTGCGCTTAAAGTAGGCAAACTTATAAAAGAAAATATAAAAGATGTTAAAGTAGTTTATACCCGCAGCGACGATCATTTTGTTGAGTTGTACAAACGCGGGAAAATTGCAAACGAAAACAACGGCAAACTCTTTATTTCAATTCACTGCAACGCAGCACCAAAGAAAAAAAGAGACCCGAACGGATTTGAGGTCTACCTTTTGCGTCCCGGCAGAACCGAAGAAGCGATTGGTATAGCCGAACGTGAAAACAAGGTGATTGAATACGAGGACGATCCGAAACGGTATCAGAAATTAACGGATGAAAATTTTATTCTTGTCAGTATGGCACATAGCGCTTCGATGAAATATTCGGAGAAGTTTGCCGATATGGTTCACCGGCAGTTTAAACAAAATATTTCACTTTCGCCGCGCGGTGTTAAACAAGCAGGCTTTTATGTTTTGGTGGGAGCCTCAATGCCAAGCGTATTGATTGAGACCGGCTATGTTTCTAATCCGGAAGATGCGGCGTTTCTTAAAAGTGAAAAAGGGCAGCAGCAAATTGCCCAATCAATCGTAAGCGCAATTAAATCGTTCAAATCCTATTATGACCAGGTAATTGACTCAGAATAGAAGAAATATTTTTTTAACTTACCACATGAATTTTATAAACAAGGAAGGTCAATGACAAAGACACAAATCTGGAGCGCGGCTTTTTTAGGAATTTTTGTAATTCTTTTTTTTCTTCAAAAATTAACAAAAAGCGACGAAGGTTCTTCAACGAATCCGGGAATGGGTATGGAAATGCCGGCGCAAAGTCAATCTAATGAAACTATGGCTTCTCCCGACCTTGGTGGTGAAGCTTTAGTAAAACAATTTAACTGTACTGCATGCCACGGAAGTGCTTTGCAAGGAACCACCATGGCGCCAGCACTGGTGGGGTTATCGACTTATTATGATAGAGACAAGTTGATAAATTATTTACGTAATCCGAATGATTATCTGGAACAGGACCGTTTTAAGCAATACAAAAATAAATTCAAGAATATTGTAATGCCTGCATACGGGAACAAAGATGTTAAAGAATTAGGGAAGATTGCCGATTATTTATTAGGCTTAAATTAGTAAACCATGATTTCTCTTACTACTATCGTTGCATTTTTGATACATTCGTCTTAGTTTTGCAATTGATAATGTGAAAGGAAAAGGAAACATTGTCTGAGCAATTAACAAGTTTAACAGATGCGGAAATAATGAAGCGTATTGCGAACTATGATTCGCGCGCTTTAGAAACGCTATATAACCGCTATTCACCGATTCTTTATACCTTAATAAAAAAAATTATTGGTGAGGTACAAGTTTCGGAAGAGGTCTTAATTGACGTCTTTGTAATTATCTGGCGGAAAATAAATTACTATGATTTAAAAAACGGGGATGTCTATACCTGGCTTATCACGGTTGCACGAAACAAAGCGATCGATACCGTCAGGAGAAGTAAAAAGCTTATTCCCGTTGATTACGATGACGATTACGAAAATTTTTATATCGTTCCCAGGCTTTCTCCGCAAATAGATGATTTAGATCTGAAGACAGCAATTAGCATAAAAGATAACATCGAAAAAGCGTTGAACAAATTAACCGATGCTCAAAAGTACGTCCTTTTTCTCGGCTACTATGAAGGATTAACGCAATCCGAAATAGCCCAGCATCTCCGGATTCCTTCGCAGACCGTTAAATCAAAAATAAAATTTTCACTCTCCAGCTTGAGAGATAATTTGTTGAAAGGGGGAGATTAATGGCTACTGAAAACGAAAAAGATTTTTCTTCTCTTTTATATCCGTTCGCACTGGGCTGCTTAGAACGTGAAGATTATGAACTGATGATGGAATATTTTAAAAGCAACCAGGATTATCCCTGGCAGGAATTCGGTGAATATCAAAATCTCGTTGCGCTTCTCCCATCGTTTTTAAATATTGAGGTACCTGATGTACAGGTAAAAGACCGGGTTGCCCGTAAACTCTATCGTTTGCGAGACCAGCAGCGACCTCAAAGAGGAACACAAATTATTACTCCAACTTCACCGGCGGAGCATAAAAATTTTTTTCAACGGATTGAAACCCCCGAACAAAAATTATTTTCACAAATTTCTGAATATGAAAAACCTGATGCTGAACCGGAAGAAGGCACATTTGAATCTCCGAATGCCAGCCCAAGGCATACAGAAACCTTTGAACCTGTAAGTACCGGGCAAAATAATTTTTCAACCAAACACGAAGAGGAAGCTTCTCCTATCGCTGAGGTTGACTCGCCGTTCAAGGCGGCCGAAAGCCCTAACCTAAGAAATTCTTCTTCCGATTTATCAGCATATTCAACAGAAAAAGATGATGAAAGGTTTTCAAGTAATTTTAACCATATAGAAAGTGGACGCAAAGAACCTTTTGAGGATAGTGAAGAGCTTGTGTTTGAATCTTCACTCTCAAATTATTCTCCCGGTAATGAGTCTCTGCCTAAAGCCTTTGAAGCCGATTCATTATCGCTCCCGGAAGCGATAATGGGGGTTCCAACCACCGATAAGCAGAAAAATTCTGCAAGTGGAGAAAAAATAAAACATGGAATAAGTCCCGTTGTTTTTGTCATTACGTTTTTTGTATTAGCCGGAACCATCGGAGCGGTTTATTATTTTCTATCAAAAGACTTTAAGAAAGCTACAGAAAATCAAGCTGCAAAATATGAAGCCATAGTACAGTCGTTGCAGAGCAATTTGTCCAGTACAAAAGAAGTTGATGCTCTTCTTGCTTCCATAAATTTACAGATGGTAACTCTGAAGAGTACTCCAAAAGCTGAAGGTGCTTACGGCAAACTTTTATTTGATGCGGTTACAAGGAAAGCAATGGTCCAGGTTGTTAATCTCCCGGTTCTTTCGAGTAGTAAAGTATATCAGTTGTGGATTATTTCAAACAACCAAAAATATTCTGCCGGTATTTATACGCCAACGTCTTCACAACAGTATTTCCCGGTTGCAGATTTTAGCAGTTTCAATTTAGCAGGACCAACAGCTATTCTTGTTACGGAAGAAGTTTCGGCGGGAGGAGAAAAACCGTCTAAAGATGTTTATCTAGCGGGACAGGTTGTTTTATAAAATTATTTTTTTGATTGCCGTTGTTCAAAATAGAGTAAGAGAACGGTAATCACTGCCATTAATAAAAGAAGCCAATATTCTTTTAAAACCTGCGGAAGTGAAGAGTATAGGCTTTGTAGGTGCAAGTTGCCTGCGAAGAAACTTATCATCGTAGCTGCTAAAATTAAAAATCCTGCAGTAGAGCCAACGATTCTCTGTTTCGGATTTTCAATAAAAACCATCAAGAGAGAAAAGCCTGTTATATAAACAGCTCCTGCCAGTATTAACGGAAAAGTTATATCAAGAAGAAACGATTTAATTAAAAAAGAAAACACACCGGTAAAAAAAATACCCGAACCGAAAAAGACTGCAAGAAAATTATTTGTCCCGAAAGAATAATAAAAAATAGTTAAGCCGATGAAAAAAGAGGCAAAGGAAAACATTGAGAAAAAAGAGACATCAATAAATCCGAACAATTGCAGAAAAATTGGGAGAAGTAAAAAAAGCAATCCGTATTTTGTTAGCTGATTAGGTATCTTCATCGTTGTTCCGGTTATAAAATTCTCTGTCCCATGCTTGAGGCAACAACTTCTGCAGCAAAAAGAGCGGTTTGATTTTTATGATCAAGGATAGGATTAACTTCCGTTATTTCCAGTGAGGACATGCAACCGCATTCGGCAATAGCTTCCATCAATAAATGAGTTTCCCGGTAACTTAACCCTCCCGGAACAGGTGTTCCCACTCCCGGGGCAACCGACGGATCAACACTATCAACATCAAAACTAATGTGAATATGATCAACGCTTGATTTGAATTGTTTTAGCACACGCGAGATGATCCGGTGAATTCCAAGTTTATCAACGTCAGCCATGGTATAAACTTTCAAGCCGATCTCTCCTATAGTTTTTCTTTCCAGGGGATCGATACTTCGCGCACCGATAACGACACAATTTTCCGGTTTTACTTTTGGGGCAAATCCATAAAAATGCGTAAGGCTTTTATCTCCCAAACCGAGTAGCGCGGCAAGGGGCATTCCATGAATATTTCCTGATGGGGAGGTTTTATCTGTGTTCATATCGGTATGAGCATCAATCCAAATTACTCCGAGTCGTAATTTATTTTTCCTACAGTAAGAGGCAATACCGGCAACCGAGCCGATAGCCATTGAGTGATCTCCTCCAAGCACCAACGGAAAATTTCCTTCCGATAAACTTTCTTCAACTTTTTTAGCAAGAACTTCCGAGGTTTTTAAAATTTCTTTTAGATATTTTAATTGAGGATTTCCCTGGGTCTGCCGTTCGATAATTTCAATTTGAATATTCCCGTCATCAATAACTTTGTAGCCCAAGCTCTGTAACCGCTCGGAGATATGACTAATGCGCATAGCGGAAGGACCCATATCTACCCCGCGCCTTCCGGCGCCCAGGTCAACAGGAAAACCGATGATGTTTACAACTTTTGATGGAAGCATAGTTATCGTAATTTATTTTAAAACTTTGAGGATAAGTTATGTGTGAAATTATTCACTTACAAATCAGAAAAGGAAGATTGTTAAACTTCTTCAAAGCGAATCCAATTTTCTCTTGTTTTTTCTGCTTTAGCTCCGCCGGCAGTAAAGATAACCGTAGCCCCGGGTTGCACAAGTTTTGTTTCAAGAATTAATTTTCTTGCTAGAAAAATCGCTACCTCCTTCTGCTCTATTTCTTCACAATAAAGAGAGGTAACACCCCAGGTTAAACATAGGGCGTTCATCGTGTCAAAGGAATCCGACAGAGCAATAATTTTACATGCGGGTCTGTATTTAGAAAGTCCGCGCGGTGTTTTTCCTTTTGAGGTGAACCCGACAATTGCGTCCGCATTAATTTGTCGGCTCATCGAAACAATCCCTTGATTCATCGAATCGAAAAGATTTTCTTTAATGTTTTCGGGAACCAGATACTTCATATGTTTATGCGGAATAAGTTGTTCGGCATTTAAAATAATTTTATTCATTATCTCTACAGTTTTCACAGGGAATTTCCCGACCGAGGTTTCGCCGCTAAGCATAACAACGTCGGTACCGTCCCACACGGCATTAGCAACATCAGAGGCTTCCGCACGTGTTGGAACCGGGTTGGAGATCATTGACTCCAACATTTGTGTTGCGGTAATAACGGTTTTTCCAACTTCGTTGCAACGGCGAATAATATTTTTTTGAACAAGTGGAACTTCCTGCGGTTCAAGTTCAACACCTAAATCTCCACGTGCTACCATTATTCCATCCGCAGCTTGCAAAATTTCTTCTAAATTATCAACCGCTTCTTTCTTTTCAATTTTTGCAATAACCGGAATTGTTTTTCCTTTTTGTGTCAACCAATCTTTTAACATGCGAATGTCTTCCGCATGTCGAACAAAGGAAAGAGCAATAAAATCAATCCGGAACCGCAATGCGAATTCCAGATCCATAAAATCTTTTTCAGTTATTGATGGAGTTGAGAGTTTCATCCCGGGAAGATTCATCCCCTTTTTCGGTTTTAATATTCCACCGTTCACAATTTCGCAAATCACTGAGGTTTTAGTTTTCTTTTTTATTTGTAAACGAATCAGTCCATCATCAATGAGAATAGTCTCTCCGATTTGTGCCTCCTGTGGAAGGAGTTTGTAAGATGTAGAAACTTTCTCTTTTGTTCCCAGCATATCTTCGATCGTTATTTCAAGTTCATCACCGGTACTGATTTCAAAAAAATCTTCTTGTAAGTTTCCAATCCTAATTTTTGGACCCTGCAAATCTAACAACGTGGCTAGCGGCTGTTTTGCCTCAACACACGCCTGGTTAATATTGTTAAATACTTGCTCAAAAGAGGAATAATCGCCGTGTGAAAAATTTAGACGCACACCATCAACACCGGCTGCCATCAGCAGCTTGATCATTGTCGATGAGGAGGTTGCCGGTCCAAGCGTAGCAAGTATTTTAGTTTTAGCAAAAATTTGTTCGGTTATCACATTCATTTTTTAATCTTTCGTTTAAGAGGTATTTTTTTCTTCAGAGTTGTTTTTTCTTTGAAAGGATTTTTCCCCTTTTTATACATTTCTATAAGATGTTGTTGAACTAAGCCGAACACGGTATCTCGTTCATATTTGCCGTTTTTATTTTTCGTCCCGGCTTTAATTCCAGTGAGCAATTCAATTCCTTCTTCAATTTTAGAAATTGCATAAAGGACAAACTCTTTCTTTTTAACACTTTCGATTATTTCTTCGCTTAGCATCAAGTCCTTTACGTTTTGAATGGGGATTATAACTCCTTGCTTTTTTGTAAAGCCGTTCATTTTACAGACGCTGTAAAATCCTTCAATTTTTTCGTTTACTCCACCGATTGGCTGAATCTCTCCTTTTTGATTTACCGAACCGGTAATTGCAAAAGACTGTTTAATGGGAAGCTCGGAAAGACTTGAAAGCAAAGCAAAAAATTCCGCCGCTGAAGCGCTGTCACCATCGATCATTCCGTAGGATTGTTCAAAAACTAAATTAGCGGAGAAAGAAAGAGGAAACTGCCGTCCAAACATTTCTTTAAAATATCCGGCAATAATCAGTACTCCCTTATCATAAGTTTTTCCACTCATACCGGCTTCGCGTTCAACGTTGATGATAGCACCGTTACCGATTGAAACGGAAGCGGTGATGCGTGTTGGTTTCCCGAATGCATAAAAGTCGGAGCCGTAAACAGCAAGTCCATTTATTTGTCCTATTTTTTCACCAACGGTATCAATAAGAATTGTTTTTTCACGGATCATATCGGAAAGTTTTTCTTCATATAAGCCGTGCCTGTCTTTAGCAGTTTCGTATGCTTTTTTTACGAATGGAGCGGAAACAACTTTTCTATTTTCTTCCATCGCCCAATAATGAGCTTCACGAACTAAATCAGCCAGCACAGAAAAACGTGCAGTTAATTTATCCTTTTGTCCGGCGTAGCGTGCAGCAAGTTCAATCAGATAAGCAATTGCGGTTTTATCAAATTCTAAAAGATTTTCTTCTTTGATTGTTTTCTTTATTATCCGGGCATATTCATCTATTATTTCGTCGGTGCGCTTCACCTCATAATCAAAGTCAGCTTTCACTTTAAATATTTTTTTGAAATCATCTTCATATTCTGCAAGCATTGAATAAACATAGTTGCTTCCGATGAGGATGACTTTCAGATCAACATCGATTGGTTCCGGTTTCAGAATTGATGGTTGGAATTGAAAGAAATTATATGAATCTTGAATTTCAAGTTGCCGGAACGTTAAAATACGTTTTAGAGTTTTCCACACGCCGGGCTCATCAAAAATATGAGGCGCGTTCAGTACCAAAAATCCACCGTTCGCTTTAAGTAACGAACCTGCTTTTATCCTTGTAAAATCAGCGTACCATCCGCCTCTGCCGTCGTTTACTTTTTCAATCGTTCCGAAGAGATTAGTGTACGTAGGAGTAATATCCACTACAACCGGGCAACTCGTTGTGTTTGAATTATCGAGAATAATGTTTACGTCATATTCGCGGAAGTAATCAATGACAAATCCCTCCTGAGTTTCCTCGCTTTCGGGTTTTTGTCCTTTGAATATTTGTAGATTCTCCAGGATGCTTTCTTCAACCTGATGAAGGTAAAGAGAAATTTTTTCATCGGGATATTTTTCGTAAAAAGCGGCGAAAGAACCTTTCACAATTACATCCACTTCTTTTCGCTCAAGCTCAAGTGATTCCACCTGGAGTTTTTGATTGAGCTTTAAACCTTTTTTAAATAGATTAACCAGTTCTAATTGATATTCGTTGTACTTCTGAATTATTTTTTCAGCCTTTTCTTTGGTAATGGTTCCTTCCTGTATCACTTGATCAAGTTGTTGTATAGGGACCTGTTTATTCTGAATGACCGGCACAATTTCCGGTCGTGCGCTTTCACCAACCTGTACCGAACCTAAAGTAAAGTCATCTTTTTTTATTTTTTTTTGAAAGAGTAAAAGCAACTCCTTCTCTTTTTTGCCGTACTCACCAAGAATTTTTTTTCGTTTACTCGTAAAGGTTTGGCTTTCCAGTTGTTGCGGAATTCTTTCTTTTAAATATTGGATTAGACTAAGAATTTCCTTTTTAAAATCCTTTGCCTGCCCTTGCGGAAAAGTGAGAAGAATGGGGGAGTCTGGGTCGATGAAATTGTTAACATACGCATAGTCCTTTAGCGTTGGACATGTAGCGGAGATGGATTCGAGCATTTTTTTTACTGCGGTCGCCTTTCCGGTACCCGAAAGTCCGGCGATAAAGATATTATAGCCCGGGCTGCGCAAGTTTACGCCGAGTTTAATAGCCCGCAATGCTCTATCCTGTCCGATAATACTTTCGTTTGGTTCGAGTTCGCTGGTTGATTCAAAATCGAAAATTTGCGGGTTGCAAAACCATCGAAGGTCATTGATTTTTAGGGGTTGGGGTAATACGGCTTTTTTTATCGGCATTCTCATTTCTCGAAATTTTGTATTGTTGAAAGAAAACATATAAAAACTACATTTCAAAAACAAAATATACGAAGTTCGTTTTTAGTAAACGGGAAAACCTTGCCGGGAAAGTTCAAATACGATTTTATTTTTAGTAAATTACTACAAATAAATTAAGAATAAAATAATGTTACCACACGAAGCAAGAAAATATTTCCCGTTCTTGGATAAGGGGAAAATCTATTTTAACCACGCAGCACTCAGTCCTCTTTCAACAGTAGTGACCGAAAAAATTCAATCCTATTTACTACAGCGAAGCGAGGGATCAATTGAGGATGTGCAATCTCTTCTCCGGGAATCTTCAGAAGCCAAAAACAAATTAGCTAATATGCTTAATACTACACCCGGAAGAATAGCTTTTGTTGACAATACTTCTAACGGATTAAACCTTCTTGCCCAGGGATTGCCCTGGAAAAAAGGAGATCGAATTCTTTTGAATGATCTTGAATTCCCTTCCAACGTTTATCCTTTTCTGAATTTACAACAGCTTGGTGTTGAAGTTGATTTTGTGAAATCAGAGAACGGGAAAGTTACTGTTGAAACTATTCTGCAAGCGATAACCCCTTCAACAAAACTTCTCTCAATTAGTTTTGTCCAGTTTTTAAGTGGGTATAAAGCTGATCTTGAAGAAATTGGAAAAATTTGCAAAGCCAACAATATTATTTTTGCCGTGGACGCAATCCAGGGGCTTGGGGCGCTTCAACTGGATGTACAGAAGTGTAATATTGATTTCCTTGCGAGCGGTACACAAAAATGGCTGATGGCAATGATGGGATTGGCGTTTGTGTTTCTGTCGGAAAAAATTCAGAAAAAAATTACTCCCAAATATGTCGGCTGGCTCTCGGTTGAAGATGCCTGGAACATCCTACAGTATGATCTGAAACTCAAAACCGATGCAAGCGTTTTTCAGACAGGAACGCTTAATGTTATTGGTATCTATGGATTGAATGCAGCGCTAGATTTGTTTGCATCCGTAGGGTTTGATAAAATTGAAACCGCTGTTCTTGATAATACGGAATATTTTATGCACGAACTCGCCGCCGCCGGATTTAGTTCCCTGCTTTCCGGTATTGAGCGAAAAAATTTAAGTGGAATTGTAACCCTTAAAGACGACCGCGCTGCAGCGATCTTCGAAAAACTAACAGACGAAAGAGTCCATTGCTCACTCCGTGAAGGAATGATCCGTTTTTCTCCTCATTTTTACAATACCTATGAGGAAATCGATTCCGTTGTTAAAATATTGAAAAATACATTTCCCTCCCTATTCCATAAAACACTATAAATTTCTTATGTTGCACTAAAAGAAAACAAAAAGTTTGTTATTGACGTGGACAAATCAGCTCTAAAGAAAAATAAACAGATATTAATCGGGATCTTCGTTCTTTCCGTAATTGTTATTGCGGTTGCCGCGTATTTCGCTTTGCAGTTTTTCAACAGACCCGTTGCCCAACCATTTTTACTGAACAAAAACCTTTTTCTTTTTTCCCTTTCCATTTTGCTGGTGTTTCTTTTTGCCGTTTTGCTTGCTTTTATTTATCAAAAAAAATCAGTTGAAGAATTAAATAGATTTATTAATTCTGATTTAGCTGAAAAAGCTCTCCTTTCTCATTATCAAATAATTACAAGATACGCCAACGACATTATTCTTTTAATGGACCAAAAAGGATCGATTGTTGAGGTAAATAAACAGGCGCTCAGAACCTATGGGTATACACGGAAAGAAATAGTTAATCAAAATATTGTGTTTGTTTTTGCCCCGAAGAGTATTCGTGGAATGTCAAAAATCGTAAAAGCCTTTGAGAGCCGTGAAGGAGTGATCTTTGAGGCTGTTCATCGGAAGAAGAACGGAGAAGAATTTCCGGTTGAAATATCCGCCCGGCTTATAGAGATAAACGGCGAAACACTTATACAGAACAGTATCAGAGATATTTCGGAGAAGAAAAAAATTGTCGAGGAACTTGAATTTTCTCAAACGTTACTACAAAAAGTGTTTGATAGTTTGGAAGAAGCGATTTTTCTCATTAATCCCATCGAGCGCAAAATTGAAAATGTTAATCACGCTGCAATAAAAACTTTCGGATACGAAAAAGAAGAATTGCTGGAACACGGCAGTGAAATTCTTTTTGGCGATAGCGGCCGGTTCGAATCATTTATTAAGCAGTCTTTTTCAATATATGCAAAGCAGGATTTTTACGAAACCGAATTGACGATGAAGCGGAAAAACGGAGAAGATATTCCTGTTTATTTTTATGGTAAAGCGCTCATCGATGCAAAGAAAAAATTCTCTTTAATTATAGGGGTAGTACGGGATATCTCTCTTATTAAAAAAACAGAGCAAACCTTAATTGATGCTAAGAATAATGCAGAAGAAATGAATCGCCTGAAATCAAATTTTCTAGCGAACATGAGTCACGAGCTTCGTACTCCGCTGATTTCCATCCTTGGCTTTGCAGAAATCATGACTGAATCTACTGAAGATGCCGCCGTTCATGAGGCTTCACACAACATTTTGCACGGTGGAAGAAGATTACTTGAAACACTGAATCTTATTTTGCAATTTTCTAAAATTGAAGCTGAAAAAATTACTCTTTCAATCGGTTTAATTGATGTTGTTTCTGTTATTGAGGCCGTAAGTATAAAGTATAGACAATTTGCAGAACAAAAAAACTTAAAACTCGTTTATGAAAGTAGCGAAGACTCCTATTATACTGAAACCGACAAAGAAATGTTCGTGGAAATTTTATCTCAACTCTTAAACAATACATTGAAATTTACCGAACATGGAATGATAAGTATTGTTTTTAGAAAAGATGAAAGCGAGACGGAAAAACATTTTATTGTTGAAATTACAGATACAGGAATTGGGATTTCTCCGGAAAACCGTTGGATAATTTTCGATGAATTTCGACAGGCAAGTGAAGGGACAACACGTGGATATGAAGGATTAGGACTTGGTTTGACGATCGTAAATAAATATACGACTCTTTTAGGAGGAACCATTGAACTAAAAAGTGAAGTTGGTAAAGGTTCCTCCTTTATTCTTCGCTTTCCGATGATTGGAGCCGTTCAACCGGAGACCCATGTCCATTCAACTGAAATAAAGAAACCAATCATTCTTCAAGATCTCTTTAAAGACACGAGATTTGAATTTAATTTACCAGCTGTTTTATTAGTGGAAGACGATCCTTCTGCGTGTGATGTGATTACAATTTTCTTGCGTAATGTTTGTCAGCTTGATTATGCCAACCGATGCGATAAAGCATTACAAAAAGCAACAGAAAAAAAGTACGACGCAATTCTCATGGACATTAATTTGGGAAAGGGTCCCGGTGGAAAAGAGGCAATGGAACTCATCAGAAATAATACATCAAACAGCGAAACACCTATTATCGCTGTTACTGCATATGCACTTGATAACGAAAAACAAACTCTGCTTAACGCCGGATTTACAGACTACATTTCCAAACCGTTTGATAAAGGGGAAATTATTGAAAAGCTTACTTCCTGTTTATTAAGAAATAATTAAGAAGAAACTGTTTTTTTTATGGTTTCCTCATCCATGCGGAAAACCGTCCATTCATCCATCGGCTTTGCGCCGAGTGATTTGTAAAAACTAATTGCCGATTCATTCCAATCAAGCACAGCCCATTCCATTCTTCCGCACTTTTCTTCGAAGGCTTTTTGAATTAAATAGAGAAGCATTTTTTTGCCGACCCCATACCCGCGAAGTTCAGGAAGAACAAATAAGTCCTCTAAGTATAAACCTTTTTTCCCGATAAATGTTGAAAAGTTATAAAAATAAACTGCGTAGGCAACCGGTTCGTCGTCCAAATAACCAAAGATCACTTCAGCGCTTGGCTTTTTACCGAACAAAGATTCCTTTAAAATTTCTTCGGTTGTTACTACCTCGTGTTCAAGTTTTTCATACTCCGCAATTTTTTTTATAAAAGAAAGGATCAGCGGAACATCTTCTTCTACAGCTTGTTTAATAATTAATTCTGAGTTCATTATTCATCCTGATAATTGATTGCTAATATTGTGGCTCAAGAGAAACGGCATCGCCGGTTGATAAATATTTCCCCGCTTCAGTTCTCGGAATTTTTGTGTTAACACAAAACCGGTAGTAATGATCAAACTGCGAATTGGTTGACCATGAAGGTAGCGTTGTTTTTCGCATTTCGGAAAAATGTTTTTGAAAGAAAGAAACTGCTTCTCCGCTCACCGGACTTTTTGTCGGCACCGCGCATCGAGCGCATGGATTTATACCGTAAAATTTAATTTCTCCAACTTGAAAAAATCTTTCTTCTCCTTTTTCACCAAACAAGTTGTCTTCCCAAAATGCCGGCGCATTGTTAAACAATAGATTCGGACGAAACCGCCTAAATAATTCTTCAACTGAAATACCAGGAAACCATTTTGCGACTTCTTGTAAACTCGCAAGGCTTACAATTGTTGGACCGTAGGTTTTACTGTCATCAGGAAAACCGTTTTGTTTGTTTTGTTGAAAAAATATTTTCTTCTCTAAAAATTCAGAAAATACTTTTTCTATTTCCGGTTTTTCTTTTTCAAGATGAAAAGTCCTTTTGAAGTTTTCTCTTTCAATTGACAAGTCAACCAGCATTTCATTCAGATGATAAACGCTTCTGATTAAATGGATTTGCGAGTATTTCTTTCCGTTAATAAATTTTCCATCTCCATCCACAAGCGCGAACTCTCGATCATACTTGAGACTTCCCCCTTGAGTTATCTCAACTTTATCAACATTGCTTCCGTCGAGGGATTTAATGGGATAGACTGTTATCTGTTCTAGGGTTTTCATTAAAAAAAATAGCCCGCTGATTTTGCATATATAACGGATTAAACCGGTTAAGACAAAATCAGTATGCGATAAATATATTTTTTACTTTCTTATTATAGCTAAAAGTTCTTCCGTTTTTTCTTTCATCAACTTTTCATCACCGCGTGTTTCAACATTAAGGCGTATAATCGGTTCTGTGTTGGACATGCGTAAGTTAAACCGCCATTTCTCATATTCAACGCTAATGCCGTCGATCGTTTCCCGTTTACCACCGGGATACGCTTCTTCAATTTCTTTTATCTTTGCCGCCGGGTCTGCTATTGTAGAATTTATCTCTCCCGAGCAAGGATAATTTTTCATCATTTCACCGGTCAACTGCGAAAGTGTTTTTCCTTCTTCAGACATTAATTGCATTACAAGAAGAAAAGGAATTATCCCGCTATCCGAATATGCATTTTCTCTGAAATAATGATGCGCCGACATTTCACCACCGTAAATTGCGTTTACTTCTCTCATTTTTTGTTTGATGAATGCATGTCCGCTCTTTGACTGGACCGCGTTACCGTTTGCTTTTGTAACTACTTCAATAGTATTCCAAACCAAACGTGGATCGTGAATAATATTTTCTCCGGGAAATTTTTTCAGAATTGATTTCGCCAACAATCCAACGATATAATATCCTTCAATAAAATTCCCGAATTCATCAAAGAAGAAACAGCGGTCATAATCTCCATCCCAGGCGACTCCCAAATCGGCGTTGTTTAATTTAATTACTTCGATTGTCGGTTTCCGGTTTTCTTCAAGCATCGGATTTGGAACACCATTCGGAAAGGTAGGATCAGGTTCGTTAAATAATTTTATCATTTTGATGGGAAGCTTCGGTTCAAGAATATTTAAGATAGGACCAACGCATCCATTCCCCGCATTCACAACAACTTTCATTGGTTTTATTTTTTTTACGTCGAAAAATTTATCAAGATTTGCAATAAACTCGGTGGTAATATCTCGTTTTGTAAGAGTCCCTTTTTTCTCTGCAAGCGGAAGAAAATCTTTTTGCAAAATATTTTGTTCAACTTCTTTTAAACCCGAATCGTAACCAACCGGAACTGAATCTTTTTTGACTACCTTCATTCCGTTGTATTCCGGAGGATTATGACTTGCAGTTATCATAACCCCTGCCTCGGTTCCAAGAAAAGAGGTAGCAAAGTAAATCATCTCTGTTCCGCACAAGCCGATATCAATAACCTCTACGCCGCTGTCGGTAAATCCTTTTGCCAAGGCATCGGAAAGTGGTTGAGATGAACTTCTAACGTCATGACCAATAACGGCTGTTTTACATGAAAGATGTTTCGTTAACCCGCGTGCGAAATTATAAACTAATTCTTCATTTAATTCTGCCGGAACTTTTCCGCGTATGTCGTATGCTTTAAATGATGCTATTTTTTCCATGTTGACCTCTTGATAGATTTATATAATTCACTTTCTAAAATTAGCCTATTCCTCTTTTAATCGGAACAAAAGAGGGAAAAATTTTTTCTTAGGAAAGAATTAATTCATTAAATAAATTTGTCATCAAAAAATGGAGTAACTTATCGCACAGAAATCTACGGTTCCCTTACATTTTACTAAGTGTAATAATGTAAAATGTAATACTATTTTTTTGTTAAATCCGCACGAAACACCGGACAAACTTGGATTTTTATGTCCGGAGTGCAGTAGCAAGGTTTTAACGCATCATGCAGTGCAGTGTTCAAGTTGTCAAACGGTGTTAAACTTTGTCCGCGCATCAGCGCTCGAAGAAAAAGTAACCTTTAGTATTGAAAAATGCTCTCATTGTGTCGGTACGGTTGAGGATGAATGGGAGATAGAACCTTTATACAGTTCCGGCTTATATATGTAGTTCTTCGTAGTGGATTAATCTATCGGCAAACCTTTTTCATTTTATTTTACCGTTTATCATATGATGATTGAGCAGTTTTACTGGTTATTCTAAATTTGGGGGCTAATTTATACTTAATTAAATAACAACTCATTTTTATTATAAGGAGTAGTATGAGGTTCAAATCCACAAAAGCAATTCTTATGAGTTCTTTTGCGCTGTTCACGTTCTTCATTATCGGTTGTAGTTCTTCCGTTAATTCGTCGAAAGCGCATGCAGAACAATGGTTAAATTTAGATACCGTTAAAGCCGGGAAATTTGATACGGGGAAAATGTGGACATTCGATTTTCCACCCAAAGAGTATTTCCAATCAGAATATAATTTTTCTCCAAATGATGAATGGCTAAACAACGTTAGAATGTCGGCATTACGTTTTGCCAACTATTGTTCGGCATCGTTTGTCTCTGAAGACGGATTGGTAATGACCAATGATCATTGCGCCCGCGAAAGTGTTGGAAAAGTGAATAAAGAAGGGGAAAATTTAGCGGAAGACGGATTTATTGCCAACACATTAGCTGATGAAAGAAAAGTTCCGGGACTATACGTTTCGCAACTTGTAGAGATCAAAGACGTTACGGCAGAAGTTCAATCCGCAATTGATGCGGGTAAAACCGATGCTGAAATCGCGAAGAACAAACAAGAAAAATTTACAGAACTCACCGATAAAGCCGTTTCTGCAAAGGGGAAAGATTACACTGCGCAAGTGGTTACTTTCTACAATGGCGGAAAATATTCTCTTTATGTTTATAGGAAATATGATGACGTTCGTTTAGTTTTTTCTCCTGAAGTCCAAATGGGATTTTTCGGTGGAGACCCGGATAACTTTACTTATCCAAGGTATGATCTTGACTGTTCATTCTTCCGCGTTTATGATGAAAACGGTGAACCGTTAAAAACTAAAAATTTCTTCAAGTGGTCCCCAAACGGCGCTGCTGAAGGTGAAGCGGTTTTTGTAGTTGGAAATCCGGGACGTACAAGCCGTTTATCAACAACTGCAATTCTTGAATACTACAGAGATTATGCTTATCCTTTAACCATGGACTTATTGAACGGTGCGGTAAAAATTTATGAAGAAGTAATAGCAGAACATCCCGATCGTAAATTTGAATTACAAGACCGTTTGTTTGGAATGGCAAACTCGCAGAAAGCATATAAAGGAATTTTGGACGGACTCCGTAATCCCATTTTAATGCAGAAGAAAAAAGATTTCGAATCAAAATTCAAATCGGCTGTTATGGCTAAACCGGAATTGAAAGCAAAATATGGCGAACTCTGGGATAAAATTGCCGGAACGAGAGCCGAAGCAAGAGAATATTTCAAAAGAAATGTTGCCTTTAATGTAAGCGGCAGAGGTCTCTCAACGGAATATTTCCAGGTTGCAAGTAAATTGGTAAATTTTGCGCACCAAATGAAAATGCCTGATGCAGAAAGAATGCCGCAATTTAAAGATTCAGTTGTTGAAAAAACAAAGGCCAAATTAGCACCTGTAAAATTTGATAAAGCAATTGCAGATAAATTTGCCTCTTTAATTGTTGGTATTGACGTTAAGCTTCTTGGCGAAGATAGTGAATACGCTAAAATTTTAACCGGCGGCAAAAAAGGAAGCGAAGCTTTGCAATATGCCGTGAACAAATCAATCTTAAGTGATGTAGAAAAGGTTAATCAACTTGTTGCAAAAGGCGCTGATGCAATTCTTTCTTCAGATGATCCTTTCATTCAATATGTTGTTAAAACTGAAAATCAGTTGGATGAAGTTCAAGCGAAAACAAAAGAGATCAACGACAGAGAAGCAAACTATGTTCAATTGTTAGGCAGAGCTTTGTTTGAAGTTTACGGAACTTCAATTCCGCCTGATGCTACTTTTACACTTCGCCTTGCAGATGGTGTTGTAAAAGGATACGATTACAACGGAACGAAAGCTCCGGCTAATACAACTTTTTATGGATTGTACGACAGGTATAATTCTTTCAAAAAACAATCTCCCTGGAATTTACCAAAACGTTGGGAAAATCCTTCACCGGAATTCAACCTTGAAACTCCGATGAATTTTGTTTCTACAAATGATATTATCGGTGGCAACTCCGGTAGTCCGTTAATTAACAAAAAGGCTGAAATCGTTGGCTTAGCGTTCGACGGAAATATCGAAAGCTTACCCGGCAATTTTATTTTTGATGATACGGCGAACAGAACAGTCTCCGTTCACTCTTCAGCCATGCTTGAAGCGCTTCAAGATATGTATAAAATGAAACGTTTGAGCGAAGAATTAAAAACCGGGAAAATTGTAAAATAGTTTTAAGTAAAAAGTAACGAGTAAAAAAACCGCAGATTTTATATCTGCGGTTTTTTTTTGTTTGAGCAAATCTGAGTTGACAATTGTGTTAATAAACTCTACATTGCTTATGAAACATTAAGGTTATTTGATGGTTGATATTGTTTATGAAAGCGAATAAAATAATTAATCGAATAATGGTTTTTAAATGCCAACCATTTTAATAAAAGATGGATTTAAGTTTTTCTTTTATGCGAATGAGCATTTGCCAAAACACATTCATGTTGTCAAAGCAGAAAACTTTGCAAAAATTGACTTAAACAGGCTTAGAATAACTGAAAACCATTTTAATAATCGGGAGCTGAAAAAAGTTTTAGAAATTACAAGAGAAAACAAAGAATACTTCTTAAGGAAATGGAATGAATACTTTAAAGGGAAAGAAAGTCAGTTTTGACGATTCATATTTAAATGTTGAACTTGCGGACGGTAGAATTATTTCTACTCCAATAACATGGTATCCTGAATTAAAACGTGCAACTTTTGAACAATTAAAAAATTACAAGTTAATTTGTAGAAATACCGGAATTGAATGGAGCGAGCTGGATTATCATTTAAGTATTGAATCAATGATGGTGGTTAAATCTGCAAACAAAAACAAAGCAGCGTAAAAATAGCCCCTCTTGCAAGTGGATTTTAACGCAGCCTCTAAACCACGTTACCGAAGTGTGCGAAAGAATTGTTGTACTCGATAAAGGTAAAATTGTGCACGACCTTGTACGTGGCGAAGAAAATCTGAAACTTCTACAAAATTATTTCGCAGTTTAACAAAAAGGCGGAAATATTTTTCCGCCTTAAATAAAAATAATTGCTCTTCTCCCCCCCCCCTCAAAAGCAAATATCAAAACGACTTTTATTTTGCCCTTACTTTTTCACCGCATTTATTAATTTTTCAACCCCACTTACAATCATCAATTCGGTTTGACCGTACGGTTTTTTCGCTTCAACTAAAAGATTTTCTTTCTCTTTCAGCCACGCTTCTTCCGGTTTTTGTTTTTTATCAAGAAAAGAAAAGACCTCTAATCCTGTTTCCGAAATGAGTTTTAAGTTTAGTGAAAGCGGCTCAATTTCTTTTAGTATTGGTGAAAGGCTGATCGTTTTACCAAGTTTATCGTGATTATTCTTCCACAAAGTTAATTGTGTCGTAATTTCATTTTTCAGTTCTTTTTTGCCGGCTAAATACTCATCAACCGATTTTCTAAAATTACGCGCAACATTTGCATCGGGAAAAGCCGCATCCACTACGCGTGTGTACGGCGAGTAGGAATAATATTTAACTCCCTGCCTACTGCGGGTATAATTTTTTACCGGCTCAATTACAGCAACCAAAGTTTTTAAAGCCGTACAATCTGTATTGTTTGTTAAACGGCGCAGCATCATGCCCTGATTTTTCAGATGTGTAATCCCCAATTCTTCCAATCTGAAACTTACGCTTTCAAGTCTGCGGTACATATCGTCAACATCGCGGACGTTTGCCGGTGACCAGAAGCGTTCTGCGATA
>JBAYFO010000062.1:0-21781 GCA_041667115.1 Ignavibacteriaceae bacterium
AAGCAATTCAATATTGAACAATGTGATATTTATAATTATTTAATTAGACTTGGCTACACAATGTATTCGATACAAAAAATTAGTGGCAAATTTATTCTAGGGACAATTATACCAACAGCTAAAATTGGGCAAATAAATATTGTCGCAGTAAATCCTAAAAATAAAAATATGTTTTATAGATTTACTGCACTTAATCTTATAACTTAAGTTAAATAATTGCTTAAAGTTAAGATCGATAATTATTAAATAAATAAAAAAGGCATTATTATGAATCAAATATTAATTACTGGGGGAGCAGGTTTTATAGGTTCCCATCTTTCGGAATATTTACTAAATAAAAATTATCATGTCACAATATTGGATAACCTTTCTACTGGGACAATCCAAAATGTTGAGCATCTTAAGAAACATAATGGCTTTAATATCTATATTGATGATGTTAGGAATAATAAACTATTAAATACTCTTATTCATGCGAATGATGTTATAATTCATCTTGCCGCAACCGTTGGTGTGCTAAATATAATTAATGATCCAATACAAACTATTGAGAATAATATAACAAGTACTGAGCAAGTTCTTAAGCGTGCTTCTGTGATGAATAAAAGGGTTATTTTAGCATCTACATCTGAGGTATATGGGAAATCAGATGTAATACCATTTTCTGAAGATGGTGATTGTTTATTGGGGGCATCTGTTAATTCTAGATGGAGCTATGCGTGTACTAAATTATTAGATGAATTTCTTGCATTGGCATATCATAAACAAAAGGGTCTTCCAATTACAATAACTAGGTTTTTTAATACGGTTGGACCTAGACAATCCGCTAGGTATGGGATGGTCATACCAAACTTTGTAAAACAAGCATTAAGGAATGATACCATTACTGTATTTGGAAATGGACAGCAGAAAAGATGTTTCTGTCATGTTCACGATGTAATTAGTGCTATTGAACAATTAATAGATCAACCTGAATCTATTGGAGAAATATATAATATTGGTAATGACGAAGAGATAGCGATTTATGATTTAGCAAAATTAGTTAAGAGAAAATGTAATAGTGAATCTGAAATTAAGCTTATTTCATATAATGATGCTTATCAAAAAGGTTTTGAGGATATGATGAGAAGAGTGCCAAGTTTAACTAAAATAAATCAATTAATAAAATACAAACCCAAATTTAATCTCGATAACATTTTAAGCGATGTAATTAGTTATGAGTCTAGGTAAAAGATGTACCTTTTTAATGAGATTGATACCTTAATAGCTAAACTTAGACATAAAACGTTTATTAATTTAGGCAGATTCATAGTCGGATCTTTACTGAATAACCCTCCTAACAGAATAATTCGCTCAATTACTGAGTCTCTAAGTAATGAAATAATTAAAAGTCATTTCATTGATGAAATAATAATTGCTCAACCTGTAGTTGAATATTATAAATTTACTGATAACATACCTCTATATTTTCGTAGAGATAAGAGCTTTGATAAAAGGTCTGTTTTTTTGCTTAAAAATTTAATTGTTAGTCCAATTTCCGGACTTATAAGGGTGGATAACAAATTTATGTTGCAAGAAAGCATTGGGTCACTCAATAGGGTTCTTCGCACTGGCGAACCTAGTGAAGCCATAAGACATTTTAAAGACTTAGAGGAAGATGAATATATTTTTGTTTGTCCAGATACAGGATATTATCATTTTATATTTGAAGTCTTACCTAATTTATTGCATTCATATCGCTTCTTACATGGAGAAGTAAAAATTATTACAAGTCACAAAGCTAGTAAATATGTTACAGATACTCTCAAAATACTTTTTGATAATAATATTTTTGAAAAAATGTATGTTTTAAGCGGTTCGGTAAGAGTTAAAAATTTAATTCTTACTCAATTCCCAGCGTATTCAGGATTTATCCATCCATTTGATCTAAAAACCTTGGTTAATTTTATAAAATTGAATACTAATGAAAATAAATATAAAAATTATAGGAAAATATACATATCAAGAAAAAAATCAAGAAGACCTCTAAAAGATGAGGAAATAATTGAAATTATGTTAGAGAAAATAGGTTTTAAAATAATTTATTCGGAAGATTTTCCTTTACTTGAACAGTTTAGCTTATTTGCGAATGCAGAGGTAATTGTTGCACCTCACGGAGCTGGGCTTGTAAATTTGGTTTTCTCACAACAATTAAAAGTAGTGGTGGAAATATTTACTGAGGCTTTAGCTATTAATGATTGTTATGCTCGATTAGCGGTAATGTTTGGAGCAAAATATAAAATGTTATTTTTTAAAAATAATGATGTAAGTAATCTATCTACTGCATTAACAGAATTATTAAAATTTTATTAAACTTCTAATTATAAAAAATTAGATAAATAAATTATAAAATACAATTAAAAAATATTAAGGTAGAACTTTATTTTCCCCCCAGCTATTAACAACCAATTTTTTAGGAATAATATATTTTCAAATTTCAAAATCTCTCAAATAATATTAAGTCCAGCAAATTGTGGTTGCAAAAAATTAGTAAAATATTCTTTTAGATTCATATGAGAGATACACAATTAAATTTGAGAAAGATTTAGATTTATTAATCTGCGTAACAATAATTTAGGAAGGATAATATGATCCCAATTTCCAAACCAAGCATAACCGAAAAAGAAATTAATTATGTCGAAGATGCGGTAACAAGCGGATGGGTATCTTCACTAGGTCCCTTTGTTGAAGAGTTCGAAACTATGTTTGCACAGTATTGTGGATGTAAACATGCTATTACTGTGGCAAATGGAACAGTGGGTCTGCATTTGGCTTTGATGAGTTATGATATTGGAGCCGGGGATGAAGTTATTGTGCCTGATCTAACGTTTGTTGCTACAGCAAATGCAGTACGCTACACTGGTGCAACTCCAATTTTAGTAGATATTGAATCAGAAACGCTGTGCATTGATGTGAATAAAATTGAAAGCGCTATAACAAAAGATACAAAGGCTATTATGCCAGTTCATTTATATGGTCATCCTGCAAATATGGAGGCTATTAGGTTCATTGCTGATAAGTATGGACTTGTTATTATCGAAGATGCAGCAGAGGCTCTTGGTGCTACAATTGGAGGCAAAAATGTGGGGAGTTTTGGAAATATTGGAGTTTTCAGTTTCTATGGGAACAAGATTATAACTACCGGTGAAGGTGGTATGTTGGTTTTGAATGACGACCTTTTGAATGATCGGGCGCGTCTGTTAAGGGATCATGCTATGAGTAAAACTAAAAGATATTGGCACGAATCAGTTGGTTATAATTACCGAATGACGAATATTCAGGCCGCATTGGGTGTAGCCCAACTTGAAAGGATTGAGGAAATATTACTAAAGAGAAGGCAAATATTTGAGTGGTATTCACTGCGACTTGCAAAAAATCCGAATATCACACTCAATAGGACAAAAAAAGGCTACATAAATTGCTACTGGTTAATCTGTATAGAGCTACTAAATGAGTTCTCGGGTGTTCGCGATGAGTTAATTGAATATTTGAAGAAAGCAGATATAGACTCACGGCCATATTTTTATCCTTTATCTTCATTACCTATGTATAAGTCACACAATTGCTCGGTTTCAGATCAAGTCTCATCGCGTGGTTTGAATTTGCCGACTTTTTTTGACATTACAGAAGAAGAAGTAGATATCGTAGCAAATACAATTCTCACGTTTTTGTCAAAAAGTTGAAGTGAAAATTACTATAGTTGGACCATTAAGCACAGAAATGGTCAAAAAATATTTAGATAATTCATCAAATAATTTACCAAGAGGTGATGGTGGGTATTCTGTGGTCAGTCTTGTCATTGCATTGATTAGGAAAAGTATTCAGGTAACTGTTTTAACCTATTCTTCGGATACTGACACCGTTGTTGAAGCAAATGGGAAATTTTTAAAAGTAATTTACGTCCCTCAATCGGTAAAGATTAGAAGTATTAGAATGTTCCGCGATATAAAGTGCTTAGTAGATAATATTAAACTTCTGAAACCTGAATTCGTTCATGCACATTGGACATACGAATATGGAGCTGCAGCGATTCTCTCAGGTTATCCGAATCTGGTTACAGTAAGAGATGATGCGCATAAAATATTTTTTGCTACGCCTAATATCTTTAGATTATTTCGTCTTTTCACTGATTGGTATGTATGCAAAAAAGCTAAATATCTTAGTGCAAATTCTCCTGACTTAGCTGAAGTAATTGAAAAGAGAATTAAACGAAGCGTTATAGTTTTACCAAATTTTATACTAGATGAAAAAATATTATCAGAAACACAATTGCGAGCAAATGCTCCTTCTCGATTAAAAAAAATCACTATGCTTAATAATGGATTTTCACCTTGGAAAAATACTGAACGTGCAATGTTAGCGTTTAACGAATTACTTGCCTTTTATCCAGAATTTCAACTTCATATGTACGGCCAAGATTTTGAGGAAGGTGGTAAGGCACATCATTGGGTAATAGAAAACGCTAAGGCAAAGAATATTAAGTTCTACGGTCTAATCGATCAAACCAAAGTTTCTACAGTGCTTGACGAAAGTACAATTTTTCTTCATACTTCCCTTATTGAAGGTTTTGGATTAGCTCCCTTGGAAGCTATGGCAAGAGGAGTTCCTGTTGTTGGGGGAAAAGAAAGTGGTGCAATTCCATGGCTGCTTGATTATGGAAAAACTGGAGTGTTATGCGATGTTAGAAATACAGACGAAATTATAAAAACTATGAAAAACTTGCTTGACAACCAAAAATTATTAGAAATCTATTCTAATAAGGGTCTCGAACGTGCTCATGTTTTTAGTGAGGAAAAGGTTGTCGCGGATTATATTAAAACTATAAAAAGGATATTTAATATTATATGAAACTTCTAAATGTTCTATATGAACTAAGATATTCAGGAGCCGAGACTATGCTTGAGAGTGCGGGTTCCTTTTTTACAGATAAAGGCATTGAGCTCTCTGTTTTAGCCACTGGGCCCAATTTGGGGCCATTTGCAGGGAATCTGAGGAGGAAAGGATATAAGTTGGCCCATATCGTCTTAGCGCTCAGAATGAAAAATATTTATTTGATGATGCGTTTTTATTTTAAGGAAAAATTTGATGCCGTTCATATTTATGTTGAAAAGGGTTCTTTTTTGCATATACTATTTGCCAGAATTAGTAATCCACACTGTGTTATAGTTAGATCTTATGTTGACGTATATTTATTAAATGGACATAAACGATGGAGGAGAATCATTGAAAGGTTTATGGCAAGAACAATTTTAAATATTGTTAGTATCTCAATTGGGCCTTCAGTATATGAATGTGAAAAAGAAAGATTTAAAAATCCTACTGAAATTTTGTTAGATTGGATCGACACTGATTTTTATAGACCCCCAAATTTAGAGGAGAAAATTGAAATTAGAAAAAAGATTGGGTTAGACGAAAAATCTTTTGTTATTTCGACAGTTGGCACCTGTAATCCCAAAAAGAATCATATTGCAATATTAAATGCTGTTAATAGATTAAAAGATAAAAATCCTGATCTGATTTTACTCCATCGAGGTACAGGTCCGGATACGGAATTCGAAATTCAAAATGCCGAGGAATTATCTCTCAAAGATAGAGTCCATTTTGTTGGTTATATAGAAAATATCCGTGACGTTTATTGGGCCTCTGATATTTTTGTTTTGACCTCGCTGTACGAAGGTCTGGGTAATGTTACTATGGAAGCTATGTCCTGCGGTCTGCCAGTTGTTTTATATGATGTTGAAGGTACGAGAGATCTCAATTTCGAGAAAATGAATAAAGGTGGTTTCTGGGTCAAACCAAATGATGTAGAATTGGATGTCCCTATTCATTTACTTGCAAACGATCAAAATATGAGGAAAAAAAAATCAGTTGAAGCAAGAACAGTAGCAGAAGAAAGATTTGATTTAACGCAGCCTTTGAGTTGGTTGGTTTCAAAATACAAAAGGTTTACATAATGAGAATAAAAATATATTTTCAGAACTTTGTAATAAAAATTCAACAATCTCGGTTTGTTTTCTTAGTCCCCATCAAGTTCATTAAAAAATTATTGCAAATACTTAATTTCAGTAGGTGCAGTTTCAATAGAGTTATTAGATGGCAAACTTTGTTAAAAAAGCAACCCTATATTCATTTGGGTTGTGGGGATACAAGAATCATTGGAGCCATTAATGTTGATGCGCGCTCAACATCGGCTACCGATATTAGATATAATTGCACATCATTAGAAATATTTCCCAGTAACCATTTTGAGGGTGTGTTTTCTAATGCATTTTGGGAGCATGTCTTCTTAAATAACCGGCTACATGTTATAGAAGAATGTCAAAGGGTACTAAAGGAAAATGGATTTGCACTTTTCCTTGGGATTCCCGATTTTGAACGCGTTGCTAAAGCTTATTTGAATAAAGAACCAGGAATTACTACAAAAATATTTGACCTTTCACAAGTTTATAGATTTACTCACGGAGGTCCGGAGTCCACACCATCTTGGTGGTTTGAGAACCTTCATAAATCACTCTTTGATGTCTATACGATAAATGAGATTCTGTTAACAGCTCAATTCAGCTCATGGATTATTTTTCGGTATTCATATGGAGAAGAGAGAGTGCCCGGGCAGTTAGGTTTTTTGGCATATAAAAATTCGAGTGAAGATGTTGAATCAATGCATAAAAAACTAATTCTATTGATAGATGAATTTAATATCAAGTATGTGAATATTAGTTCATTGGAAATAGTTTCAATAAATAACTAGAGAACTAAATTTTACTGGAAATTTTTATGAGCATTGCTTAAAATGTCATTTTTATTATTGATTGTTATTATTTTGATAAGTCTTGGGATGGCACAATTCAAACCGTTTTGGCTGGTATTTTTTTTCATGATAACGGCTGTAATGCCTAATATAGCTTTTGCTACAACACCGTTTTGGAATGAAGAATATGCCCAGATAACAAGGGGCTTCTATGTCTATGATGTAATTCTTTTAGCGATGATGATTGTCATGATTCCGAGGTGGTGGAAAGAACGTCACAGAATGGGGGTAAAAGTAAGGAGATTGTTCGATTCTTTCTTCTTTTTTCTTGGCTGGCTTTTCTTTGAGATTATACGCAATATTCCGCAATATGGTCTTTCTTCATTTGGCGAATTCCGGTATGAGTATTTAATGCTTGTCATGCCAATATATGTTGCACTTTATTTCAAAGATGAATCAATCCAGAAGCGACTTCTTGGGTTAATAAAATTTTATATTTTTTTCTTGCCTATTTTAGTATTTCCAATAGTTGGTTCACTTAAAGGTTTTCAATTTGGTTCACAAGATCGCTTTTATACTGCAGCTATTGAAATTGGATATCCATTAGGAATATTGTTATTATTAGTTAGACAGAAGTATTTGAAAACAATAGAATTCAATATATTTTATATTTTTAGTTTGGTTTTTATAGTCATAATAATGCTTATTGATAGCCATCGTTCAGTAATGATCTCGGTGGTCATCGGATTTTTCATTTATATATTATTGGGAAAGGTCAAAATCTCATTTCGAATGATAGCTGCTATTTTGGTTCTAACAGCAGTTGGGGTTTATGTGTTATCATTGATCGGGTTCAATTATCAATACGATTTTATATCGAGGATCCAAGCCTATACTCAACCAGAAAATGATGAGACATCGAAATGGCGTTTAGAGCTATGGACTGTTTTGATGGTGGATATTCTAAAAAAACCTTGGACTGGTTCTGGATTTGGTGGATGGTGGAATATATATGTACCAGAAATAAATCAAAATATTACTGCAACCCCACACAGCTTTTACATGCAATCACTTTCAAGGATTGGTGTAATAGGATTGTTTTTGTATCTTGTTTTTATCTATCGCTGTACTATTTATTTTTTTCAAATCTATGTCATTAAAATTATAAAAAACAATTACAATAAAGTAGCTGCTGTCATAGGAATAATTACTATCATAATTATGCATGTTTTTTTTATTACATACACTCCAGTATATTATATCCTGATAATACTTGGGTATTCAATCGCCACTAGTTTAGATATACACTCAACGTCATAAATACTAGGTTATTACTATTTGCAGCATTTGTTTTAATTAGTTCGTATCAGGAATATACTGTTAAAAAACATTTCCCCTTTTTAATTTATTTAATCTGTTACAGTTACTGCTATTTTCATGAAAATCGATTTGAAATCATCTTTAAAAATAATCCTTGAATTCTCAAGAAAATCGAACATTTTAACTCAAATATTTTCTTAACGAGACAGTAGTGAGTTCGTATCACAAAGTGAAATAAATCTAAGCACTGACAGATCAATATGCTTTACATCATAATTCCAGTTTATAATCGGAAAGATTACACTTACAGTTGCCTAATTTCTCTGAGGCAGCAGACTTATCAAAAATTTATAACTATTATTATTGACGATGGTTCAACTGATGGTACGCATGAACTTTTAGAAGTTGAATTTCCGGAAGTTTATGTTTTGCAAGGGGATGGGAATTTATGGTGGGCAGGTTCAGTTAATATGGGCGTTAAATACGCCTTAAATCAAAATGCAAAAATAATATTAACCCTCAACAATGATACTATGGTAGAAAATGATTTTGTCGAAAAAATGATGTATTGGCATAATATTAAACCTCACGCATTATTAGGAGCTGTAGCTTATTCTATTGGAACCGGAAAAATTAGCTATGGCGGTGAGATAGTTAGATGGCAATCAGATAGTTATTTATCATTGCTCTTGTCGCTACCTGAAGAAAAGAGAAAAGGATTACATGAGGTAACTCACTTTCCAGGCAGAGGTTTACTAATCCCTTCAGAGGTCTTTTCAAAGATAGGTTTCTTTGATGAAGTGAATTTTCCACAAGCGATTGCAGATTACGACTTTACTTTAAGAGCTGCCAGGTATGGATTCAAAATCTACTGCAATTATTCTGCGAAATTAAAAATGTACTCTGAAGAAAGCGCCTCTGTTATACTTCGGCAAAATAAGAACCTTAAGAATTATTTGACTCATTTGTTTGCTATTAAAGGCAGTGGAAACATCAAGAGATTTATTATCTATGCTTTTAAAAACTGTCCTAAAAAATTTTTAATACAATTTTTGATCATTGGGTTATCACGTAGAATTTTTGGATATCCAATTGAGTGGATAATGGGAAGTTTTAATTTTGATAAAAATGCTAGTAGATAATTGAAAAAGATTTTATTTATTACCCCTATAATTCCTTCATACAGAGTTTGGTTATATAAAAAATTAAATTTAATTCCTAGTTGGGACTTTATAGCAATTCATGGTAGGGAAATGAATCAAACTTTCCCTAAAGATGTTGGGCATATAACGTCTTTTAATAATATCATAGTTAAAAATTATTATCTAAATTTGAAAGGAATTCCAATCTGTTTTCAAATGAATATGGGCCAAATATATAGATTAAAGCCGGATATTATTGTTATTCTTGATAACATTAAGATTATAAGTAATGTATTCATCTATATATTATCTTTTTTCCTTGACTTTAAAATAATTTACTATACACATGGTCTAAATAATGGGGAGTTTACATCGCAGAAGGGGATTGTTTCAAAAGTTACGGAACTGCTAAGAAGTTTCTTTTTAAGAAAAAGTACGGCAATTATTGCTTATACATCAAAAGTGAACGATTATTTGGTAGGACAAAAAAAAATATGCCAAGAGAAGATTTTCACTGCTTCAAATACTTTAGATACCGAATTATTGGTAACAGAGCTGAGGAATGTAAGCAATACGGATACAGAAAAACTCACTAAAGCTTTGGACATAGAGGATAAATTTGTTATTTGCTTTTTAGGACGATTAACTCCTCAAAAAAATATAAAACTATTTATCGATGTTATTAAAAAATTACAAAATAATTATTCAGTGAGCGGAATTATTATTGGTGATGGGCCGCTAATAACATGGTGTAAAAAATACACTAATGACAATAACATAACAGATATACATATTGTTGGTGAAAAAAGTGGATTGGAATTAGCTTGTTACTTAAAGTTAGCTCATTTAATGTTCCTACCACAGCATGTAGGACTTGCAATAGTGCATTCATTTATTGCGAATATTCCTTTTATAACAGGTAAAGCAACAAACCATGGTCCAGAAATTGAATATCTGATGAATGGATATAATGGGATTTTAGTAAACCATCCAACAATTGATAATTTTGCTTACGAGGTTGGAAAATTAATTATTAATAAAAGTCAATTAATGGAAATGTCGAACGCAGCATTTGAGACGGCTCAAAATAGATGTAATTCATCTCAAATGATAAAAGCTTTTAAAGATGCTGTGGATTATTCGATTTTGAATTGAGATTTAGTCCTTTTTAATTTTCATAAATTTATAAATTCTTAAAATTTATTGTATACTAAAATGGAATTATCAATAGTAATCGTAACTTATAATTCAGCTGATATAATTGCAGAGACTCTTCGTTCTATAATAAATAATTTAGTTAATATAGAATACGAAATTATAATAGTTGATAATAATTCCAGTGATAATACATTAGAGTTATTAGCCAATTTTAAGAATACTCTAATTACAATAATAAAAAATAAACACAATGTAGGATTTGCAAAAGCTAATAATATTGCTTTTAAAAAATGCCATGGGAATTATATACTCATATTAAATCCAGATATAATATTTAAAATAAAAACCGATCTAAATATTTTAATAAATAAGTTAGACAGAAATGTAAATGCAGCAATTGCCGCCCCAAAATTGATTTATGAAAATGGGTTGACACAAGAATCAGCAAGAAATTTTCCAAGTCCATTGGGAATAATTATTAGAGGGTTTAACCTTGAAAAATACTTTGTCAAATATAAATTTTATAAAAAATTTTTACTTTTGGATAGTAATGAGAATCACGTGCGAGAAGTCGATTGGGTGATTGGCGCTTTTATTTTGATAAAAAAAGATTTGTTGATGAAATTTAATTATTTCGATGAAAAATATTTTATGTACTATGAAGATGCAGATTTGTGTTTACGTTTATTGAAAAATGGTTATAAAACTCTATATGTTCCCACTATCTCTATAACTCATAAATATAAACGTGAAAGTGCAAAGAAACTATTTTCTGTTTTAAAAATGCATCATATTAAAAGTATTCTAAGATTTTTTATTAAACACTCGGGCTATTTATTTTTTAAGAGTGGACACACCTAATTGTATATGTATAGTCCTTATAGAATCAGCAACAAGAATAATGATAATATGGTGAATGAAAAGCTATGACCGATAGTCCAGACAAATTATTAAAGCAATAGAAAGGAGTTGGATAATAAAACCGGACAGCGGATCTTAGAAAATCAAGCTTGGGGAAAAATTGTGTTACAATATTGAAATGTAATTGTACCAAATGACAAATAATATACAGTAATAATTTAGAAAAATGAAAATTGAAAAAACCTCAATTGAGGAAGTGAAAATACTTTATCCTAATGTGTATAACGATGAGAGAGGCTATTTCTTTGAATCGTTTCAAGCCGAAAAATATAAAGAGATATTGGGTGAAGTTTCATTTTTTCAAGATAATATTTCTTTTTCAGAAAAAGGAACAGTCCGCGGGCTACATTATCAAGTTGGAGAGTTTGCCCAAGGAAAGCTTTGTCAGGTACCCCATGGAAAAGTATTAGATGTTGCGGTAGATATTCGCTTTGGGTATTCTTCATTTGGTAAATATGTCGCAATAGAACTTTCTGAAGAAAACCATGCACAATTGTGGATACCACCGGGGTTTGCTCACGGATTTGCAGTGTTATCAGACACTGCGCTTTTTTCTTATAAATGTAGCTCTCCTTATCATAAGCCAAGTGAACGTTCAATTCGGTATAATGATCCGGATTTGAATATTTCATGGAATGTTAATTCACCAATTGTTTCCTTAAAAGATATGCAAGGGAAATTATTTCGGGAAATCGAAAGAGATTTTATCTATTAAAAGTGACGTATACAAAAACAAATAATGCAAATACAACGAAATTCAATACGGTTTTTAAGATATACAACTGATTTTTTCTGTGTAACGATTTCTTTTTTTATCAGTTTGTACTTTTCACAAATTGTTGAAGAACCCTCCTTTACTCTTAATGAAAACTTTCTGTTCTTTTTACTTCTGGGGACGTGGTTTGTAACTGCCAATTCATTGGGGGTCTACGATGAATTCCGGTCAAGGAATTTTAGTTATGAATTAATAACCATTATAAAATCAACTTTAGTACAATTAATTATTTCAATAGTTCTTTTATTTGTAATTAAAGAAATTTATATAAAAAGGAGTTTTGTTTTTTATTACGCGTTTTTATTAATGTTTACCTTATCCCTAAATAAATTCATAGTCAGAAAATACTTTAACTATTTAAGAAGAAAAGGAAGAAATCTTAGGACCATTTTAATTGTAGGTGCCGGCGAAGTAGGACAAAATTTCTACAATTCAATCCGCACAAATCCCCATTTCGGATATAAGTTAGTCGGTTTTTTGGATGATAACATTAAAGTTTTATTAAACGGCAAATACCTTGGCAAGATAGATCAGCTTGAGCACGTCTTAAATACAAAACCTGTAAATGATGTAATAATAGCGCTGCCAAATTACGCCACCGAGAAATTGGATTGGGTTATTTCGGTTTGTGAGAACAGTACTGCGAAGGTGAGGATCATTCCCGATTATTTTAAGTATTTATCGGAACGTTTTGAAGTTACAATTTTTGATAAATTTCCTCTTATAACTGTTAGAACCGATAAGATAAATGAATTTAGCTGGAGAATGTTGAAGCGTGGTTTTGATTTTGTTTTTGCTTTTTATTTGTTTGTTTTAATCTTCTCATGGTTGTTTCCCTTAATCGCAATTGGGATAAAACTGACTTCTAAAGGTCCTATTTTCTTTAAGCATGAAAGATGGGGAAGAAATAACAGGCGGTTTATCACCTATAAATTCAGGTCGATGGTGATGGAGAGCGAAGAAGTTGATGCAACAGGAAAATATAAACAAGCTACGAAGAACGACGAGAGAATAACTAAATTTGGCGCCTTTTTAAGAAAAACAAATTTTGACGAACTACCCCAGTTCTGGAATGTTCTTATGAGTGATATGTCGGTTGTTGGTCCCAGACCGCACCCTACTCCATTAAATCTTGAGTCAAAAGATAAGATACGCTACTACCAGCTTAGGCATTTGGTAAAGCCGGGTGTTACGGGTTGGGCACAAATTAATGGATATAGAGGTGAAACCAAGGAACATTGGAAAATGCAAAAGAGAGTTGAGCATGACCTTTGGTACATAGAGCATTGGTCGTTCTTATTGGATCTTCAGATTATCACATTAACTATCTGGAATATGATTAAAGGGGATGAGAATGCCTACTAAAATAATTACGAATTAGGAATGTGGAATTAGGAATGAAGAAAAATAGATTTCCCACGAAAGTGGGATTTTTTGTTTATTGTAATTTGGTTTTAATCTTTGGATACTATTTTAATAACTCACGTTACGCAAATTCGTAGGTCGAAACTCTGTTTCGACAGATAAATGAACGAAATAACATAAAACACGTAGGCGATTCAGAGAATCGCCTTACGGTTCCATCTTTTTGCATAAGGTGACTTAATACTATATTTGCTTCATAAAAAAAAAGAAAAAATGATATGAAAAAAAATGTAATCTTAGCGCTTGTTATTTTTCTATTGCAAGTTCCATCGTTTGGGCAAGCTGTTTTTGAACCGGGAACATCGGATGGAGTTTATGAATTCCTTGAGAGGATGAGTCTGAAGAGAATAATTACTAGCAATGAATTTCAAAAGCCGTTGACTAGGAAGGAGATTGGGGAGTATCTGGAGGAAGTAGTCAGAAGTCAGAAGTCAGAAGTCAGTGGGCAGTCGGCAGTCGGCAGTGGGCAGTCGGTAGAGAGCAGTGGGCAGTCGGCAGAGAGCAGTCGGCAGTCGGCAGAGAGCAGTCGGCAGTCGGCAGTTGACAGCCGGCAGTTAGCAGTTGGCAGTGGTAAGAATTTGACGGAGCTGGAAAAGGAGGAGTTGGAGTGGTATAAAAAAGAATATTATGATGAAATGAATCCGGTGAATGAAAATTATGTAAGCGATTTGAAAGACGGGTTAATAAACTCATCAATTGAAAGAAGAGTAAGACCTTTTTATTACCGGGATACATTGTTTACCTATTCCTTTTCTCCATCGCTACTTGTTACATCGGGGAGCAAAGCCGGTGAAAGTTATTTTAAACGTTCGTGGGGATTTAAGATGTATGGGGAGATCAATAAAAATTTTGGTTTCAGTCTCGGCTTTTTAGAGAATCTCGAAAAAGGAAAAACCGTAGATGTTAAAAAACAATTAACGAATGAAACCGGCGCTGTTTTAAGTCAGAGTGAGAACAACAGTATTGAATTCAGCGAAACTACAGGCTCTATTCTCTATGGAAATAGCTGGATTACAACAGGTTTAACAAAAGAATTTTTTACTTTAGGAAGCGGTTACCGCTCCCAATTAGTTTTATCAGCAAAAGCTCCTTCATTTCCTTCGCTATATTTTAGATTAACTCCCGCGAAGTGGTTTACTTATTATTTTATGCATGGATGGCTGCTCTCGAGAGTAACTGATAGTCTTGCTACTTATAGAACAAATTTCAATGATAATCCCAGAACGATAGAGCGGGAAAAATATTTTGTAATGCATGCGCTTCAAATTAAACCGGTTGAAAATTTTTCTTTCACGGTTGGAGAGACGATGATGTACAGCGATAAGTCTCCTTATTTAGGGTACTTCATCCCGTTTTTATTTTACCGTTCGGTAGATCATGCTATTACTTATGGCGGTGCGGAAAGCGGGAATAATGGTTCCATTTTTATTGACTGGAATTATTATCATCCGTTAGGATTTAAACTTTACGGTTCTGCTTTTCTAGATGAATTTTCTTTAACCAGATTTCTAAAAGGGGAAGCAGATAGAAATCAATTCGGGTATACTATTGGCGGTGCAATGTACAATTTAGGCTTACCCGGTTTGATGACAAGATTGGAATATACAAAGATACTTCCGTGGGTCTATTCAAATTGGATACCGACTCAAACTTACGAAAACGCAAATTATTTACTCGGACATTATATCGGGCAGAATGCAGACCAGATTTATTTGCAATTGGATTACCGGTTTAGAAGAGGATTGGAAACTAAATTCTGGGGTGAACATATCCGTCGCGGTGGGATGAGCGCCATCGCTAATCAATATGAATTACCCGGCGAGGCTTTTCTCTACGGCTTAAGGCGAAATGAAACGAACATCGGATTAGAAGTTAGTTATGAATACTTGCATGATCTGTTTGGTAAAATCTATTATCAATATTCTTACGTTACCGAGGAAGATATTACAAGAACGCCTGCCTGGCAGCTTGGAGTGAATCATGCGTTTGGTGTTTCGGTGCAGTATGGGCTGTAAAGAATTAGGAATTTCGCCTGAGGCGAACGCAGCGAGAATTAGGAATTAGAAATTCCCGCAGAACGGCTTATGAAATGGTCAGCGTTCATCTGAAAACTGCCAACTGAAAATTGATAACTGATTTAACCTTTTCTTAACGCAACATTGTTTGTGGTGAATAATTTTTTTAGTAGTTTTGCAATGAATTAGTTTTGAGCTTTTAACTCTGCTGTTGTTTTGGGAATAAATATCTTTATTACATAAAAACTATATGAGGTTCATTGTGAAAAATCAACTACTTTTCTTTGGATTCTTTGTGCTTATTGTTTTTGGCCGGGTGGGGTGGGGGCAATCTTACCTAGGTCTTGATGGTGGTTTTGAAGGTAGTGCTACTATTGATAACACAAATACACAAACTACTGCACAAGCTAATAAATGGAGTAAATACAGTGCAAATCAATCAATTGCCGACGAGACCGTTACTGTAAGGAGTGGAGCACATTCACTCAAGGTAAATAATACAACGACTACGGGGCGACGTGTTTTTTCCCCACTGATTAGTGTTAGTTCTCAGACTACCAATGTCACAATTCAATACTATAGGCGTGTTGCCGATGCCGCAAATTCACAAAGTAACCAAGAAGGAGTTAATAGATCTGGAATTGAGGATTTACAAGGAACCTATGATACACCAATTGCAAATACTTGGGAAAAACAAACTTATAATCCGAATTCGAGGACTTTTACTGATATTGCTGGGGTTATTATGCACAAACAAATTGGAATAGGGGGGGATTTGTTTATCGACGATATGTGTATTTATGCTGGTGCTGTTGATAATCTTGCCCCTGATCCAGCGACTAATCCATTAGTTGCTTCAGGAAGCGCGGATGGAGAAATAAATGTATCCTGGACTGCACCAGGTACAGGTACTGACAATGGAGGCTATTTAGTTTTAAGAAGAGATGGGGCTGCTCCAACCAGTACACCAAATGTTAATGGCATTTATGCTGTTACTAATATAATTGGAGATGGAACCGTTGCATATATTGGAACAGCTACTTCTTTTACTGATGCATCATTAATGATCGGTAATACATATTATTACGTAATTTATACTTATGACAAAGCGTATAACTATAGTTCTTCAACCTCCGTTTCATCAGCCTTACCTCTTCCTGTCGAGCTAACTTCATTTTCAGCATCAGCACAAAATAAAACCGTTAGCCTTACCTGGCAGACAGCAACAGAGGTAAATAATTACGGTTTTGAAATTCAGAAGTCAGAAGCCAGAAGTAAGAATACAGAATGGTTGAAAGTAGGTTTTGTTAATGGTGCAGGTAATAGCAACTCACCTAAAGAATATAGCTTTACTGATAAGTCTGCAATTGCAGGTAAGTATCTCTATCGCCTAAAACAATTAGACAACGACGGGCAATACAAATACAGCAAAGAAGTAGAAGTTGGAGTCTCGGCTCCGCTCGACTTTAGTTTAGCACAGAATTATCCTAACCCGTTTAATCCAAGTACAAGTATTCAGTATTCAGTTACCGGTTCACAGAATGTTACGTTAAAAGTATTTAATGTAATTGGTAAGGAAGTGGCAGTATTGGTGAATGAGAAGAAAGAACCCGGTACATATACAGTCGAGTTCTCGTCAGCAAACCTTTCGAGCGGAACTTATTTCTATCGCTTACAATCGGGAGCGTTTATACAAACGAAGAAGATGGTAATCTTGAAATAGTTTTCAGTAATCAGTTTTCAGTAGACAGAAAAAATCCCCCAGTAATGGGGGATTTTTTTTTGTAAAAAATGTTTTGGAGGCAGCTCAACTACTTCAAAAACTACTTCCGTCTTAAAAACAAAATATGCGATCTCGTAACTCTTTATTATTCAATGAATTATGAGCGTGTGTTTTTCAAAATAATACCGGGGTGTCCCCTCATAATCAGCGGGTCGGCGGTTCAAGTCTTTCTTAGCCCACACTATTAAATCCCTATTATTATCCACAACATTTTCGTGACATAATTGAAAAACAATTTGAAGATTAACAGAAATAAAAGGATAAAAAGATAGTATCTTAAATGATTGAAAAACAATTAATTGAAAAAAATGAAAGCAATTAGAACAAGAATAGTTATTAAACCCGATTACAAAAGAGTTGTATACAGACCCTTTACAATTATGTCTGAAGAAAGAATTATAAAGATCCTTGGGAGAATTCTAAGTCTTTCTGAAAAGGAAGTTAAAAAAGAACTTAGGCAGGTGATTACAGAATTTGAAGTACGGCATCAAAGGCTGCGTAATTTTTTTCTCAACCGATTTGAACAAATGAAAACGCATCTATTAACGGATCAAGAGTTAAGTGAGGAGAGAAAATTATTAATCGGAGCTTATTTTACGCAAGAATATTCGATGGAATCAGCCGCTCTCTTTAATCCTTCGATGGTGTGGCATCCTGATCAATCAGATCTGCCCGAAGGAAGCCACCGTTTTATTTTAAGCTTGCGGGCTACAGGTGAGGGGCATCTTTCATCTATTACTTTCAGATCAGGAGTAATTGATAAGGATAACGGAATTACTATTAGTACTCCAACGCGCTATGTGACAACTTCAGAAGATATTACAAATCCTGTTTATGAAAAGAAACTTTTTGAGCGGAAGCTCATGGAACTTGATTTGTTGAGTGATTTTACTAAAACAGTATTAAACGGTCTCGAAGATAATTTTACCTTTGCTGATCTTGAAGATTGCATAAAAATATTGATGCGTCCTTTCAGAAAGAAAGGTGGAGAAAATGAGTTAACTGCAAATGGAATTTTATCGCTCGCACTTTCAAATTATGAAATTCAATATTCACCAGATCAAAGACTTTCGGAGAGAATAATTTTTCCGCATTCCCCTTCGGAAATGAATGGAATTGAAGATGCCCGTTTCGTTGATTTTACCGACGAAAACGGAGAACGGACTTATTATGCTACTTATACAGCATACGATGGTAAAGTAATATTTCCACAGCTTCTTGAAACCAAAGACTTTCTGCATTTTAAAATAAGCACCTTAAATGGGCCTGAAGTTGAGAATAAAGGGATGGCGCTTTTCCCAAGAAAAATTAATGGACTCTATGCTATGATCTCCAGGCAGGATAACGAAAACATTTTTTTAATGTATTCCGAGCATCTTCATTTCTGGTACACAAAACAATTAATTCTAAAACCGACGTATCCCTGGGAATTTGTGCAGCTTGGTAATTGCGGTTCACCAATTGAGACAGAGGCGGGTTGGTTGGTATTAAGCCATGGCGTTGGAGCTATGCGTGAATACTCGATCGGAGCATTTTTGCTAGATAAAGATGATCCATCAAAAGTTATCGGCCGTTTAGAAGAACCACTATTGACCCCTAATGAAAATGAAAGAGAAGGCTATGTCCCTAATGTGGTTTATAGCTGCGGTGGAGCAATACATGGAGATGATCTTATAATTCCATACGCTATGTCCGATCATGCAAGCAGCATTGCAAAAGTAAATCTCAGTGAATTACTAAAAAAATTAACTGAATCTTGATTCAAGGTCATAAACGAAAAAAGTAAATTTTTTGGAAATAGCTAGTAAAGTAAAAATTCCATCCTCACTAAATAAGTTGACTCCAATTTTGGGGGGAGATAATTATAAATTCATGACCATAAAATATTCACAGGGTGTTTACTTATATCAATTGCAAATGGAATCATCAACCAGGTAAAAGAGATGACCCTTCTAAAATAAATTTCTGTAATAAGGGGGAATAATGTGAAGCGCCCATTTTTCATAAAAGAGGGAGTGAAATTATATCTGTGGCAATGGATTTTTTCGATTTTTTCCCCCCCATATTAGAATCCTTTTAAGTTTGCTGAGGTTCATTCACTTATAGAAATTACTTAAAAAACTTCTTGACAAGTTCCTTTCGATTTTTTATTTTGCAAACGTTATCGCAAACGTTTGCGGAAATAAATGAAACATACAACATTAACAGATATCGCAAAAAAATTAGGAATCTCCGCTTCCACGGTTTCCCGCGCTCTGAGCGACCACCCCGATATTAAAGCAGAGACTAAGAAGCTCGTAAAAAAATTAGCAAAAGAATACTACTACAAACCAAATTCAATTGCGCAAAGCCTGAAAAACAACCGGACAACTATTATCGGTGTTATTGTTCCGGAGATTCAGCATGACTTTTTTTCTTCGGCAATTAGCGGAATTGAGGAAGTAGCGTATCATTCCGGCTATACTATTATTGTCTGTCAGTCAAATGAAAATTTTGAGAGGGAAGTGATTAATACGAACGTCCTTATTCAGCAAAGAGTTGCCGGAATTGTAGCATCCATCTCCCAGAACACTAAAAACAGCGATCATTTCCAGGGTGTGCTCGATAGAGGGATCCCGCTTGTATTTTTTGACCGCGCCTGTAGCGACATTGAGGTAAGTAAAGTTATAATTGATGATGCAAAAAGCGCATTTGATGCAGTCTCACATTTAACGGAAAAAGGATACAAAAAGATAGCGCATTTTGCCGGTCCGAAAGAACTTGAAATATGTAAATTACGGTTGAAAGGATATTCAGAGGCTTTAACAAAGGCGAATATCCCTTATCAGGAAGAACTTATTTGCTACGGTGGACTTCACGAGACCGACGGTTACAATTCCATGGATAATTTATTGAACAAGAACATTATTCCCGATGCCATCTTTGCTGTAAATGACCCGGTTGCCGTAGGAGCTTTTCAAAGAATTAAAGAAGCCGGTTTAAAAATCCCTTCCGATATTGGAATTGTAGGCTTTTCAAATAACAAGATCACCGCTCTTGTTGATCCTCCTATAACTACTGTTGATCAACCTTCGTTCGAGATGGGGAAAAGAGCGGCGGAAATCCTGGTTGAAATGATTGAAAGTGAAAGTCCGCCTTTGAAGGTGAAAACAGTAGTGCTGGATGCTAAGTTAATAGTAAGAAGTTCAACTTAGAGGATCGGAAAAAATTTTTCGGCAAGTCCGCAAACGTTTGCGGCAAGGTTTGCATGAATATATAGTGATTGGTTTCCGGCGAATAAACGGAATTTGTTAGCATAAAAACTTTTTTACATGTACGATAAATAATAGCAGAAATAATAACTAACCTTTCGTGAGGAAAAGATGCAGGCAATCGGGCTCTCATTTATTGATTGGATTATAATTTTAGTCTACTTTGCGTTTGTTATAGGGATAGGATGGTACCTGAGGCGATTTACCACAAGTCAGGAAGATTTTTTTCTTGCCGGAAGAAAAAATTCCGCTTGGGTAGCTGGTCTAGCTTTTTTATCCGCAAATCTTGGTGCGCTTGAACTTCTTGGGATGACCGGGAATACGTTTAAGTATGGAATGTATGTTGCCCATTTTTATTGGATCGGGGCAATTCCCGCGATGCTTTTTCTTGGTATCTATATGATGCCCTTTTATTATAGCAGTAAAATCAATTCCGTACCGGGATATCTGAAACTCCGCTTTGACGAAAAGACCCGTGTATTGAATGGAATTGCTTTCGCTTTAATGACGCTGCTTGTCTCTGGAATTAATCTCTACGCAATGGCGCTGGTTCTTCATACATTTTTAGGATGGAATTGGGATGTTAGTATGTGGGCATCTGCAATTACTGTAGCAGTGTATGTTGGATTAAGCGGATTAATGTCGGCTATATTTACAGAAATAATCCAGTTCTTTCTTATCTGGTTTGGTTTGTTTCTCATTTCTATTCTTGGAATAATTGAGATCGGGAGTCTTAGTGAAATTATTGCACGGATAAATCAATACAGCGCCCAGACGTCTTTTACAACACTCTGGTCCACCTCATCAAATCCAATGCAGAATGGGATGTTCATTCACTGGGGAGGTATTGTTCTTGGGTTGGGTTTTGTCCTTTCATTTGGATACTGGACAACCGACTTCCTGGTCATTCAGCGAGCCTTCTCGGCAAAAGATCTTCGCTCAGCTAGAATGACACCGATACTTGCATCATTTTTTAAAATGGCTCTTCCTTTCATAGTCATCGTTGCTGGCTTGATTGCAATAGCTCTCTCAATAGACCCTAAAAGTGGATTCACCTTGCTGCACGACGGTGGTCATGTAAATTATGATTCGGCTCTTCCGTTACTCATCGCTCGTTATTATCCTTCCGGTCTTGTTGGACTAGGAGTTACTGCGTTGTTAGCGGGATTTATGGCAGGGCAAGCTGGAAACGTAAGTGCATTCA
>JBAYFO010000063.1:0-21558 GCA_041667115.1 Ignavibacteriaceae bacterium
AACGATCCGCATTTGTCATTTACCGCTCCCGGCAAATGGTATGCGGCGATTATTCGTGCCGGGGATTATCAAGTTGAAGGCGTTACGCTTCCCGGCGTTCCTGCGGTAGTGATCGGAAAGAATAAAAATATTTCATGGGTACTTACCAATGTAATGGCGGATGATGCCGATTTCTATTTTGAAAAACTTGATCCGATGGGGAAGAAATATTTTTGTGACAATGAATGGCGGGCATTACAGATAAGAGAAGAAAAAATAAAAGTTAAAGACGAACCTGATGTTTCCCTTGAAATAATAGAAACGCAGCGGGGGCCAATCATCTCCAATATTCATGCGTTTAATTTGATGTATCCAAATTCAATTGATAAGAATCTAAATATTAGTATGCGGTGGACAGGCAATGATGTGAGCGACGAATATTTTGCTTTTTATTCTGTAAATAAAGCAGCCGACTGGAACAGTTTCAAAACGGCAGTATCAAATTTTTCTGTGCCCGGGCAAAATTTTGTTTATGCAGATGGAAAAGGAAACATTGGGTATCTTTGCGCGGCAAAACTCCCGGTTCGTTCGTCAAACTCTCCCACGTTTGTTTTTGACGGCACGACTTCCGAACATGACTGGAAAGGCTTTGTACCATTTGATGAGATGCCGATGCTCTTCAATCCGCCGCAAAATTTTATTGCTTCGGCAAATAATAAAACGGTGAAGAATTTCCCATATCATATTTCAAATTTGTGGGAACCTTCATCGCGCATCGAAAGAATAACCGAATTGTTAACTGCAAAAGAAAAACATTCGCCGGATGATTTTCAACAGTATCAAACGGATTTCGTTTCTCCCTACGCTAAAAATATTACAAAATATATTCTTCATGCATTTGCAGATATCAAAGTCAAAGATAAAAATTTAAACAAAGTACTTACGCTTTTCAAAGAATGGGACGGCAAGTTCGACGCTTTTTATCAAGCGCCGGCTGTTTATGCGGTGTTTCTAACCCACTTCTTAAAAAATACTTTTGAAGATGATCTTGGGTACAATCTTTTTAACGAATTTCTTTTTGTTCCCAATGTTCCCTACAGAGTTGTGCAACGGATTTTGGAAGAAAATATCTCTTCAATCTTTGATGATAAAAAGACATCAAAAATTGAAACGCGCGATGATATGATAAGAAAAAGTTTGAGTGATGCGCTAACCGATCTTGAAATAAAAATGGGAACTAACATTAACGAGTGGCATTGGGGAAAACTACATACGCTAACGTTCAAACATTTTTTCAGTGGAGAGAATAAGTTTATCGACGGGATTGTAAATATTGGTCCGTTCGGTATTGGAGGTGACGGAACAACAGTATTTAATACGGAGTATCTCTTAAATCATTATGAAGGAAACGAACGAATGTTTCAGCATAAGGATTATGAGAATCATCTTGGACCATCAATGCGGTTTATTTATGATTTCGCTAATCCCGATGAATTTTATTTAGTGCTGCCAACAGGGGAGTCAGGTCATCCGCTGAGCAAGCATTATAAAGATCAAACACAATTGTGGCTGCGTGGGAAATATGTAAAAATAAAAACTGACCCGGTATCAATCGGCAGTTTGAAGAATAAAATTACTTTGGTGAGGTAGCAATCGGATGCAAAACAATTGTGCGCTGATTGTAAATTTCGATCAACGTCTAACAGATCACTCCGCCGCCGAGGCAATAATCACCATCATAAAACACGGCAAACTGTCCCGCCGCAATTCCTCTGTCAGGTCTGTCTATTGTCACTTCAGCAAGATTATCATTTTGAAATTTGAGTGAGCAATTAAAAAAATGCTCGCCATGTCTTATCTTTACTTGAAGATTCTCTTTTGCGGGAGGTTCATTTATCCAATTAAAATTTGTTACGGAGAAATGATTTTTTTCTTTTTCGATTAATGCCACATCTTTTGAGATAAGAATTTTATTTTCTTTAATATTTTTCTCAACCACAAACCAGGGTCCGCCGCTCAACCCTATGCCGCTTCGCTGTCCGATTGTAAAATAATAATATCCCGGATGTTTGCCTAGAATTTTCCCGGTTTCGATTTCAATAATTTCTCCCGGAAGTTCACCAAGATGATATTTGATGAAATCAGAAAATTTTATTTGTCCAAGAAAACAGATTCCCTGACTGTCCTTTCTCGCCTGATTTGCCAGATCGTAATCGGCAGCGATCTTCCGGATTTCTTTCTTCATATATTTTCCAATAGGGAAGAGTGCCCGCGCTAATTGCTGTTGCGTTAAATATGCAAGGAAGTAAGTTTGGTCTTTAATCGGATCGGGGGATCTCTTTAAATAATACTTTTCGTTTTCGTAAGCAATTTGTCCATAATGTCCGGAAGCGACTTTCTCAAAACTTGTATCGATCTTATCGTAAAAATCTCCGAACTTAATAAGCCGGTTGCAGAACATATCGGGATTTGGTGTGCGTCCTTCTTTTATTTCGCTGATGGTGTAGGAGACCACTTTATCCCAATATTCATTTTGCAGGGAAATTACTTCGAGGGGAACATTTGTTTGCTCACAGACTTTTCGTACGAATTCTAGGTCTTCTTCCCACGGACAATTACCGAGGAAGGAAAATTCATCCTGGAGCCAAATCTTCAAATAGAAAGCGGTAACATCGTGTCCTTCGTTCTTTAATAATTGAAGAGCAACGGAGCTATCGACGCCGCCGGAAACCAATACTGCTATTTTCATAATTCTAATTTTTGTTATGGTAAATTTAAGAAGAAAATTGGTAGAGAACTTTATACCGCTGAGCAATTAACGCTGTTAGTATCAATTAAATTCAATGACCATTAACTTCTAACCGATGATCTCTATTCTTTCTCCCCAAATTAAATTTATTAAGAAACTTCTTCCTTTTGATAACTGACCGCTAAAAACCGTATACTTACAACTGATAACTTTTAAACAAATAAATATTAAATTAGCATTACAAAAAATAAAAGACTATGAAAGTAATTGAACATCTTCTAAAAGCAAAAGAACCGTTAATCAGTTTTGAAATTATTCCGCCGAAACGCGGGGGAGACATTAAAAGTCTCTTAACCGTAATTGATGATATCGCGAAGTATAATCCTCCATTTATTGATATTACCAGCCATGGAGCCGAAATTGTTTATGAAGAAACAGCTTCTGGTATCAAGAAGAAAATCATCCGGAAACGCCCCGGGACGCTCGGTATTTGTGCTTTGATACAGAATAAATACAACATCGAGGCGGTACCGCATATTCTCTGTAAAAATTTTACAAGAGAAGAGACGGAAGACTTTCTGATTGAATTAAATTACCTGGGTATTGAAAACGTTCTGGCAATCCGCGGTGATGATAACGGATTTGTAAAACCTGTCCCGCACGGCAGAACCGCTAACGAATATGCCGTTGATCTGGTTTCGCAGGTAAACGCAATGAACAATGGAAAATATTTGGAAGAAAATCTGCTTGACGCAAAAGCGACTGATTTTTGCGTTGGCGTAAGCGGGTATCCCGAAAAGCATTTTGAAGCGCCTAATCTAAATCTCGACATCAAATATACCAAACAAAAAATTGAAGCAGGCGCTGACTATATTGTAACCCAAATGTTTTTTGATAACAAAGTTTATTTCGATTATGTGAATGCGTGCAAAGAAGAAGGAATTGACGCTCCGATTATTCCAGGATTAAAAATTCTTTCACTCAAATCTCATTTAACAAATATTCCCAGGAATTTTTATATTAATATTCCTGAAGCGCTAGCCGAAGAAGTTATGGCAGCCAAACCCGAACATGTGTTGGAGATTGGTGTAAATTGGGCGGTTAAACAAGTAGAAGAGCTTTTTAATCGTAACGTGCCGAGTATTCATTTTTATATTATGCAGAACTCAAAACCGATTAATCTCTTAATGAAAAAATTAGACCTCCATTTAAAAAAATTGGTTGTAAAAAAATAATATGTTAGGAATAACTAAACGGATTTCAAAAAAATTAAAATGGGGAATTGCCGGTTGCGGAAAGTTTACGGAAACCGCAATTCTGCCAACCTTTAATTTAATTCCAAGGGCAAAGATCAATGCGATCTTTAGTAACGACGCGAAGCGTGCAAAAACATTATCGGAAAAATTTCTCATCCCAAAGGCATTTGATAATTTTGATGAGTTTCTTAAATCCGACATTGATGTGGTTTATATAGCAAGCGCCAACGCTCATCATTATGAGCAGGTATTAAAAGCGGCAAAAGCAAAAAAACATATTCTTTGTGAAAAACCTCTTTCGATTACAACCGCCCAGGCAGAAGAGATGGTCCGTGTTTGCAAAGAAAACGGTGTACACTTTGCAGTTGATTTTGTATACCGCTTTCACCCGCTTGTAGAAAAAGCGAAAGCGATTATCGAATCTTCATTGCTTGGGAAAATATTATATATCAATGCAGAGTTTAATGTTAATTTACTTCCGCGGGATAACTTCCGCTATAGCAAAGAGGCGGCTGGCGGCGGAGCCGTTAGGGATCTCGGAACACACCTGCTTGATTTAATGCGTTTTCTTTGTGGAGAAATTGTTGAACTTAACGGCGTGAACGAAAGTCTTTTTTATCAATCCGAAGTTGAGGATTTTGCCGCGGGTATCGTAAAATTTGAGCGCGGCGGATTTGGACACTTTCAAGTTGCATATTGCGTGCCGAAATCTTTTAATAGAATGGAGATAATCGGTACGAAAGGCGCTATCAGCCTTGATGGTCTTATCAGCGCACGATATGGCTCTGCAAAATTAAGTATTCTTCTTGAAGGAGAAGGAAAAAAAGTTTTCAGAAAAAGAGCGAATAAACTTTATCGGTTATTGAAATCGGTAACAAAATCTATCTTAAAAAATGAAGAACCGCTTGTTACAGGTGAAGACGGATTGGTGAATATGAGATTAATGGAAGAATTTGAAAATAGATGCAGCAACGGGAAGAGTTAGTTAAGTATTGTCATAAAGTCTATGAAAAGGATTTTGTTTCCGCGTTCGACGGCAACCTATCTACAAGAACATCAAACGGAACTGTCCTTATTACCCGGTCAGCCGTATGCAAAGGGGATGTAACCGATCAAGATATTTTAGAAATAACTATGAGTGGCGTGATTATTAACGGCACCGGGAAAATTTCAACGGAAAACAAACTTCACTTATTTATTTATGAAAATCGAAAAGACGTAAACGCAATTGTACACGCTCATCCGGTCTATTCAACAGCATTTGCCTCTTCAAGAGATTCTTTAGATCGTCCGATTTTTCCGGAAGTTGTTTTAACACTTGGGCGCATTCCGCTTTGCAGATATGCCACTCCTTCAACTGATGAATTGCCGGACAGTTTAAAAAAACATGTTGGCTATGCAAATGTGTTTTTATTAGAAAACCATGGAGCTGTTTCACTCGGTACCAATTTGCGGCAAGCTTATTTTAGAATGGAAAAATTAGAGCATACGGCAAAGACGATCTTTATTGCGAATAAACTTGGCGGAGTTAAAGAAATACCAAGATATAAATTAGATGCACTTTATTCTGTCGCCGAAAAAAATTACGGAATAAAGTTAGACGAAAAGAATAAATTTTAAAATCAGAATCGTAATTAACGAATTCAAAATTATTTTTATAAAACATTATGAATGAAAAGAAATTGCATGTTGCACTGCTTCTGGGGGGAGCTTCTGCCGAAAGAGAAGTATCAAAACATTCGAGCCAATCAATTTACAATTCTCTTTTGGAACTTGGGTATGCGGTAACATTGATTGATCCTGCGTATGGCGTAAAGCAACCGGATCGAGCGGAAGATTTTTTTTCTGAAAAAGATTTATTCCCGATTTCATCACGCAATTATCTTGAGGCTGTAAATTCATCTTTATTCGATACCATTGATGTCGCCTTTCTCGGATTGCACGGTGAGTGGGGAGAAGATGGAATAATTCAATCTCTTCTTGAATTAAGAAATATAAAATATACCGGTTCGGATGTTTTGGCGAGCTCGTTAACTATGGATAAAATGATGTCCAAAATTGTTATGCGAGATCATAGCATTTCTGTTCCGAATGGTTTTTTAGTTGAGAAAAATTATTCCTACGAAACAGTTCTCGAAAAAATCAAAAAGGATTTCACCTTTCCGCTAATTATAAAACCGAACGACCAGGGTTCAACTTTTGGATTAACCGTCTGCGAAAAAGAGGAAGATATTCTTGACGCATTACTGCTTTCCTTTCAATATTCGGATAAAACTTTAATTGAAGAATTTATTCCGGGACGGGAACTAACGGTTGGAATTTTAGCTGATGAAGTTCTTCCTGTTTTGGAAATTCGTCCAAAACATACTTTGTATGATTACGAATGCAAATACACAAAAGGAATGAGTGAATATATTGTACCGGCGGACTTGCCTGTAGAGCTAGCCTTGCAAATACAAGAGCAAACGCGTCGTGCATTTGTTTCTCTTGGATGCCGCGGTTATGCCCGTGCAGATTTCCGATTAAATGATGCAGGAAAATTCTTCTGTCTTGAAGTGAACTCATTACCTGGAATGACGGCTACAAGTTTGCTTCCTAAGGCTGCGAAAGCCGTCGGTATTTCATTTACACAATTGGTTGAAAAAATAGTGAACCTCGCACTTACATGAAACTCCCTTTCTCAAATCAAAAAATTCTTCTTGTAATCTTTTTTACAATTGTTGTGGTAGGATTTTCATATCTCGCTTTTAATGAAACCGGAATTGTTAAGTACGTTAAAGTGAAAAGCGAAGTTGATTCGCTAAAAGCGGTTCTGAAAAATTTGGAAGAAGCGAATAAAATAATTTCGGCGCAAAATGACTCTCTTTTGAAAAAAATCCCGGCGAAGATCGAGCGTGTCGCACGCGAAAAATATTCGATGAGTAAGAAAAATGAGATTATCATAAAAATCGACAAACAATAATTGAATTCCCCTAAAACAAATTGAATACAAATCAAACAAATTTAAATATCCCCTTAGCTGAACGCGTTAGACCAATCAGTCTCGATTTGTTCTTCGGGCAGCAACATCTTTTAGGGAAAGGGAAACCGATCCGGTTGATGATTGAATCGGACGCTCTTTCCTCCTTCATTTTATGGGGACCTCCCGGTACCGGCAAAACGACGATCGCAAAATTAATTGCGCTGAGTACCAAATCGGATTTTTTTCAAATTAACGCGGTTTCTTCCGGAGTAAAGGACATTAGAGAAATAATTGTTTCTGCAACCAAGAATCGGCAGTTTCATAAAAAGACAATTTTGTTCATTGATGAAATTCACCGCTTCAACAAAGCGCAGCAAGATGCATTACTAAGTGCGGTTGAATCCGGTTTGCTAACCCTGATCGGTGCGACTACGGAAAATCCTTCGTTTGAAGTTATCTCGGCTTTGCGATCGCGCATGCGGATCTTCACTTTAAAAGAATTAGAAAAAGAAGATCTCGAAAAAATTATTGATTCGGCGCTGCACAAAGATGAAACACTCTCTTCTTATTCTATCACTATTTCCGACAAAGACTTTCTCCTTTATCTCTCCGGTGGCGACGCACGGACAATGTTGAACATCCTTGAAGCGGCAGTGCTGCAAGAAAAAGGAAAAGAAAAAATTGATTTAACAAAAGAAGTTTTTGAAAATGTTGTTCAACAAAAAAATATTTTGTACGATAAGGATGGTGAAGAACATTTCAATTTAATTTCGGCATTCATCAAAAGTATACGCGGCAGCGATCCCGACGCGGCACTCTATTGGGTGGCGAGAATGTTAGCGGGAGGCGAAGACCCATTATTTATTGCGAGAAGAATGATCGTGCTTGCTTCGGAGGATATCGGGAATGCATCACCAAACGCATTACTGCTGGCGGAAGCTTGCTTTTCCGCAGTTTCAAAAATTGGAATGCCGGAAGCAAGAATAATTCTCGCACAGTGTGTAACGTATTTGGCTTCTTCAGTTAAGAGTAACGCCTCTTATCTGGCAATAGAAAAAGCGTTGCAAGACGTTGAACAAAAACCTTTCTATAAGGTCCCGCTTCATTTGCGTAATGCGCCTACGGCACTAATGAAAAAACTTGGTTACGGTAAAGAATATAAATACGCACATGAGTTTAAGCACCATTTTGTTGAGGAGAATTATTTCCCCGAAGAGATGAAAGGGACTCAATATTATTTCCCCAAAGAGATCGGGCAAGAGAAAAAAATATTCGAATGGTTAAAGTTTCTCTGGAAAGATAAAAAGAAATATTAAATGGAGTATTCCTGTAAAATTTGTGGAAACGAAAAGGGAAACCAATTTTATAATGTTCGCGAAATGCAATTTGGAACACGCGATACATTTATCTATTGCCAGTGCTCATCTTGCAGTTGTTTACAATTAACAAATCCACCTGCCAACCTTTCCACTTATTATCCCGCTCAATATTTTTCATTTCAACTTCCCAAAGAAAATTATATTAAGAAAAAATTAAATATTTATAGAGATCGCTACTCCTTTGGAATTCCTTCTTTCGTTGGGAAAATAGTATTCTCTAAATATGGCACTCCAACATATATCACCTGGTTGAACGAAATGAACGTTACATTATCAAGCCGCATTCTTGATGTTGGCAGCGGCATTGGAAAACTTCTTTATAGAATGGGAAATGCCGGTTTTCAGAATTTGACAGGCATCGATGCATTTATTGAAAAAGATATTCAGTACTCTAACGGGGTACAAATTCTAAAGAAAAGTCTTTCTGAAACAAATGAAAAATTTGATTTGATAATGATGCATCACTCGTTGGAACATATGGAAGACCAGCACGCGGTATTTAAGAAACTGGCAACTATGCTTTATCCCGGGAAATACTTATTTATTCGTATTCCTATCTGTACTTCTTATGCATGGGAGTATTACAAAGAAAATTGGTTTGCGTTGGAAGCACCGAGGCATTTTTTTAATCATTCGCTTAAAAGTTTGCACTATCTGGCAGAGCAGTATGGATTTGTTATAAAAAAAACAATCTATGATTCCCGCAGTATTCAATTGTATGGGAGCGAACAGTATAGACAAGATATTCCGTTGATGGATGAACGATCTTACTTTGTCAATCCGGAAAATTCAATTTTCACCCAATTGCAATTGGAAGAATTTGAAAAGGAAACAAAAAGGTTGAATGAAAACATGAGGGGTGATCAAGCCGGATTTTTCTTACTTAAGCAATAGTTAAATAAGAACAAAGATTTTACCGGGTAGTTGCTTTACCATCCCGTTAAACTCAAGTGTAAGTAAGTTAATTAAGCAATCTGAAGTGGAGAGTCCGGTTTCAGACGCAATAGCATCGATCTGCATTTCTTTGTTTTCGAGAACTGAAAGAATTTTTTGTTCAAAAAGATTTAAATGAATTTGTGGTTTTGGAATCGTTTTTCCCACAACCGGTTTCAATTTTAATTCAAGCTCCACAAGGATATCTTCCGGGGTACGTACAAGTTTAGCTTCTCCTTTTTGTATTAGGGTATTTGTCCCATCGCTTTGTTTAATTCCTAAATTTCCCGGGATTGCAAAAACTTCCCTTCCTTGATCTAATGCGAATGCGGCTGTCTGCAAGGCTCCACCTTGAACACCTGATTCAACAACTACGCAGCCGAGACTTAATCCAGAAATTATTCTATTCCTGGATGGAAAATTCTGAGCGTCAGGTTTTGTTCCTAAAGGGAATTCGCTAACAAGTAATCCATGGTTTGGAATTTCTTCATACAATTTTTTATTCTCAGGTGGATAAACAACATTTATACCACAACCTAGAACGGCGATAGTTCTACCATTGGATTTTAATGCAGCATGATGTGCAACAGAATCAATTCCTCTGGCTAATCCGCTGACAATAGTTATCCCCTGAGAAGCTAATGCTGAAGAAAATTTTTCTGCTTGCATCTTTCCGTAAGTGGTCGGCTCTCTTGTTCCAACAATTGCAATCGGGAAATTATCCTTTTCGACAAAATCACCTTTAATGTATAAAATCATTGGAGGGTCATAAATTCTTTTCAGGAGACTTGGATAGGCATCATCAAAAAAAGTAACTACTTTAATATTAAGTGCATGGAGTTTTGCATATTCTTTTTCAAATTTTGAGAAAGAGGAGGGACAGTTAAGGTTCACTTCTGATAATTTTTTTGAGAGGAATTTCCCAATCCCTTCGACATTTGATAGGGAAGCAAAGTCAGCCTCTAAAACATTTTCTAGCGAATGAAAAGCAGAAAGTAAGTTTCTCATTTTTACCGGACCGATTCCTTCGATAGAAAGAAGCAGCCGGAGTTGGGCAAATTCTTTAAAAGTTGTTCCCACCAAAATTATTCTTCTGAGTTTAAGTAATCTATTTTGTCTACAATTGCAACGATTATTGAATGCACCGGAGCTTTTTTGTTGCCTACAATCTGTTGTACGGCATCACCTTCTTGAACAAGGAGAACGGTATCACCTATTCCTGAATCAATGAAATCAATGGCTACAACATCTTGTTTTCCAATAAAATTTCCTTTAAGATCAATTTGATGAACGATCATCAATTTGTTTCCCGTTAGGTGTTCGTTCTTATGAGTTGAAACCACATTCCCTTTAACTTTAGCCAGCACCACGTTATTTTGATTCCTGTTCTGTCGTCTCTTTTTTCTTAATCAAAATTGATAGAGGGAAAAAAACTATATAGACGAGGACAAGAAGAATGGGAGCCACATAAAGCGAAGTTGTACTGTTCCAGGGTTTAACGGAAAGGAAATAATAGCCGAGAACTGAAAGAAAAATGCTTAAAGCCAGAACTAGATAATTTGTTTTTGTCCAATAAATAGTAAAAGGAGATGCTAAGACTTTTGATACCTTAGTGCTTCCTCTTTTTTTAACTGATTTTGCCATGATAGTCTTTCATAATTAAAAAAATAAAAACCCAGTGTCGGGGAATACACTGGGTTGTCTGTATAATCTTGCAGACCAGGGGAGAAATCTGCAAGAAAGACATTGAAAATATAGAACATCAAAATCACATTGTCAAATTTACTTGCTTAGCTGATAAACTATTTTTCGTATGGTATCAAATTGCAGGTAAGGATATTCTTCTCTAATAGCATCAATAGCGTCTCCCGCACTAATCTTGCTTGTACGAAGTGTTCTGAATTGTTTCCGGATTTTATAATCACGAACCGATTTCTCATCAATCAGCCCATGATCGTTCAACAGTTGGTAAATATCGTCACTGATTAGATCAGATAACGGATTATCCATTTTTGATTTTACAGTTAGCATAGCTTTCACCTTTTGTTTGTTTTTTTATTGAACATTACTCAAGGTATAAAATAGTCTATAATTGTCCTTTTTTTAATTAACAAAATTTTTTGCTGAAAAATTCCTCAATTAGTACAATAGATGCATAACTGCATGCAGAAGTTTAAGAATTAGAAAAACTTCGGAAGTAATTTTGTCTTTTTTGGAAAGAAAGTCAATAGTTATTTAATTTATTTTTTATAATTAGAGAAGAGAGTGGTTACATCAATCTGGAATAGTTTGCCCTGAAAAACCAATAAATTATTTAGGGGGAAAATTATCAGTAAATATTTTGAAATTTATCATTAACTTTGAACACATTAATAATAATTAGTTTATTCTATGCAGAAAAAAATAATAGTGAAAATAACCATCTTTGCGGTTGTAATAATTTTTCAAATTTTTTCCCAGTCCCAAAGCAAGAGTGATTTTAGTTTTGATACTACGCCCAGGCAAAATACGATTAGTGTTACTATTGGTGGGGATTTCATTGCAAACGGAACCTTTCCGGCAGTCATTGGGGAAAGGGTTGATCAGTTTGTTACAAGAATATTTAATGCTGCAAAAAGTGAAAGAGTAGGAACAACTGCCAGCGCCGAGCAGAAGGAAGTGGTTTTTAAACAACTTGCAGATTTTACCAAAAGAGATATTCGGATAAAAAGAGTAAACGGGCAGACAATTACCATAGACCTTGAAAAATTTCGGTTTACCGGAGATTATTTACAAAATCCATATCTTCAAAATGACGACGTGATTCTTTTCCCCTTTAATGATCGGGAAAGAAATTTTGTTTTTGTTACAGGTGCTATTAATAGAAATACTTCCTCACGGGGGAATGCACAAACTGTTAAATTTCAATTTGTTGACGGTGACAGGCTGGAAGACGCTATCCTTTTCGCTGGCGGGCTCGATAAAGGATTTGAGAAAATTACTTCGGCTGAAATTAGCAGACTTGACGCTACCGGAGAAAAAGAGAACAAGTTTATTGTCAATATAAGTGATAATCCCCTCTTAAAAAGAGGTGATAGAATTACAATTCTTGGCGATGAAACGTTTAGAAGAGATTATACAGTTACGGTTGACGGTGAAGTTAATCGACCAGGAACGATTACTATTTCGAAAGGCTCATCGACTTTAAAGGAGGTCATTGAAAAAGCGGGTGGTTTTTTACCTTCGGCAGATTTGTCCAGAGCTGAATTAATTCGCGGAACGAATGTATTTAAATCCACACTTTTTTCAGAAGAACTCGATCAATTTTTAATGAATCGAATGGCTGAGATAAATCCGGAAGATTCTCTTTCCTTAATTATTGATAATAAACTCCGTTTTATAAGAGGTAATGGGGTTATTGATTTTACGAGAATAAGTGATACATCTTCAGCTGCAAGTAAATTTTCAGTACGAAATGGAGATTATATTCATGTGCCCGAAAAACTAAATTTAGTTTATGTATTTGGACAAGTGTACAACCCGGGGTATATCGCTTTTATTGCGGATAAAGGAGTTGATTATTACATTACCAAAGCCGGTGGAAAAGGGCAAAACGCAAAAGATGATATCTATCTAATTAAAGGAAAAAGCCGGAGTTGGACAAAAGTCGATAAAGATGTCTCCTATACAATTGAGCCGGGCGATTATATTTGGCTGCCGAAAGAACCGGTAAGAACCTTTAGCTATTATTTAGATAGAGTGATGGCAATAAGCAGTATCATTTCAGCACTGGCAACGGTATTGTTGTTGGTAATACAATTTAAGAAGTAAAAACAGTTCGATTTATGTCGTTTTAAGCACTTCGAGGACAACTTTATTTGTTTCAATAATAAACCCTATGATTAACTCCAACGAATTTGTTAATACTGGGGATTTTTGTTCGTTAGAAGAGTTTTAAGGTGAATTTCACCCTTCTAGCGGAAAGATTTTTCAGATAGTTAATATATTACATATTGATTCGAACTTGTATACCAAATCAATTTTATTTTTTAAATATGTATGATTAAATAAGACTAAGTACTGAAAAAGTATTTTTTATAGAGAAGAGCATTAGGTCAAGTTAATGGAAGTCTTTGAGACTATAGCATCATCTTCGAGTGGGAAAATAATTGCCAAAAACACAATATATAATTTGTTAGGCTATGGAATTCCCATAATATTTGCCTTGGCGTTAATGCCTCCCCTAATACATGGATTAGGAAAAGAAAGATTTGGCATTCTAAGCTTAGTTTGGATGGTAATTGGCTATTTTAGTTTTTTGGATTTAGGCATTGGGAGGAGCCTAACAAAGGTTATAGCTGAAAAAATTGGTCTCAAAAAAACCGAACAAATTCCCATAATTTTCTGGTCAGCATTACTTCTAATGTTTTCAATAAGCGTGTTAGTCTCGGTGATTTCTGTTTTTTTTGTCCCTTCCTTGCTTAATCAATATTTAAAAATATCTGAAGTCTTGAAACCCGAGACTTACAAAATATTTTTTGCTGTATCTTTATCAATTCCATTAATCACAACTTCGGCGGGTTTAAGAGGAGTCCTTGAAGCTTATCAACAATTCAACAAAGTTAGTTATATAAGAATAATTCTTGGTGTCTCGACATTTTTAATCCCTTTAATTGTTTTGAGGTTGACTAACAGTTTGTTCTGGATTGTGATTTCGTTGATTTCCATCCGACTTATTATTTGGTTTGTCTATTTGATATTAAATCTTCGGGCAAATACAAGCATACTACACGAGATAAAATTTAGTTTTATAAGCATAAAGCCATTATTAAAATTTAGTTTGTGGATAAGTTTGGCAAATATTATTGGACCGCTAACTTTATATTCAGATCGATTTATCATCGGAATGAAAGTTTCTGCCGTTGCAATAACATATTATGCCACTCCTTATGAGATGATCACGAAGTTACTTATAATTCCAAGTGCACTAGTTACTGTTCTGTTTCCAGTATTTTCTACAAATTTTTTAACCAATCCGGAACTATCAAAAAAATTATTACTCCGAGGGATTAAGTACATTTTTTTAATAATTTATCCTACTGTTCTACTAATTAACACATTTGCAAAAGAAGGGATGGATTTATGGTTGGGGATAGACTTTGCTATTCATAGCGCTCATATTTTGCAGATTTTATCAATTGGGATTTTAATGAATTGTCTTTCTTTAGTTCCAAATATTTTCTTTCAGGGAACCGGCAAACCCAAAATCCCTACTCTCATAAATTTATCTGAATTACCATTTTATTTACCAATCATGTGGTTTTCCATTACTAAATGGGGAATTACAGGCGCTGCTATAACATATTTATTGATGGCTGTGGTAGATTCCGTTGCAATGAATTTTCTGGCAGTCAAAATATTTTCATTGAATATTCAGAAAAACAGCAAAATATTTATAATCATTCCTCTACTGATTTTAATTGTTCCATTTATTTTAACCAGTATTTTAGTTAAAATAATTTTTAGTGGAGTTTTTCTGCTGGTTTTTAGTTTTATCGCTTGGAAATATTTTTTAGTTGAAGATGAAAGGTTTCTTATGGTCTCGAAAATTCAGAGTTTATTCAAGCGGAAAGTTAATTGAAAATTCTGAACTTGCGGCAGAAAATCTATTTTTTCATCTGTAATATTTTAAAAGAATTAGGATCAGACCATGGATAATATTTGTAAAATATGTAGAAATACGGATAATACAGAAGAATATAAACTGCAAGAAATGATGTTTGGCACACATCACGAGTTTGATTATTTCAAATGTACTAACTGCGGTTGTCTTCAGATCAAGCAATTTCCCGAAAATATTGAAAAGTATTATCCTGCCAATTATCTAAGTATGCCGGAATTTCGGAAATCCGGTTTAAAAAAATATTTACTAAAAAAAAGAGAACAATATTTATTCCGACGAAGAGGGGTAATCGGTAAAATATTAACACAGCTATTCGGATATGATTCTAACTTGTATTGGTTTTCAGAGACTGACTTAAAGAAGGATGATTATATCTTGGAAGTAGGTTGCGGTCGGGGAGAATTACTTGTAAAGCTAAGCGATGCTGGTTTTAATAATCTACTTGGTATAGATCCGTTTATTGAAAAAGATATTATCTTTAACAATAAATACAAAATTATTAAAAAGGATTTAGCACAAATTGATGAAAATAACTTTGACTATGTTATGTTTCACCATTCATTCGAGCATCTAAAAAACCCAGTAGAAACTTTTGAGTTGTTAAAGAAGGTGGTGAGGAAAAAAGGTACTGTTTTGATTCGGATCCCATTAATTGATAGTTATGCATGGGAATTTTATAAAACTAATTGGGTACAACTTGATCCACCGCGGCATTATTTTCTTCATACCGTAAAGAGCATAAAATTTTTAGCTGATAAATTTGGTTTTAAAATCGATAAAATAGTTTATGATTCTATTGGTATGCAATTTTGGGGAAGTGAGCAATATAAAAAACAAATAGCTCTTATGGACCCAAAGTCTCACCTCATAAACCCTGCGGGTTCAATATTTACTGATAAAGAGATTAGCAATTTCAATAAACGTGCAAAAGAATTAAATAAAAGCAAAAAAGGAGATGCCGCCTGTTTTTACTTAACGAACACGTAGAGCATCATTATACTATAACTTGATTTAGAACCATTACAAGATAGACCAAACAAATGCAATGTTAAGAACTGCCGGTGCTACAATATTATATAACCCAAATGAAGAAGTAATAACTAATATTCTTACTTATCTCGACCAAATAGAATTGTTATATATTGTTGATAATTCAGAAACAATAGGATTAATACCTAACAAGTTAAAAGACTATTCCAAAATTAAATTTGTTGATAATTTTGGAAATATAGGAATTGCGGCAGCACTCAACAAAGCGGCAAACCAGGCAATTGAAGATAATTACGATATTCTTTTAACAATGGACCAAGACAGTCGAGTTTCGGAAAATTTAGTAGAGGAAATGATAAAACAATTTGAAAGAAATGATAAAATTGGAATACTATCTCCATTCGTAATACACAAGAATAATCCGCTTAGACCACCGACACAAGAATTAGAAAGTATAACAGTTGCGATCACAAGTGGTTGTACAATTAGATTATCTATGTATAAAGAAATTGGTGGGTTTGATGAAAAGTTATTTATCGATTATGTTGATATTGACTATTCTTTGAGAATGCTTTCGCGCGGATACAAGATTTTTCAGCTTAACAATACTTCCATTTATCACAAATTAGGCGACATAAAAAAAAGAAAATTTCTATTTAAAATATTTTTTCCAACTAACCATCCGCCCGTGCGAATATATTATAGAACAAGAAATAGATTTTGGGTTTATAAGCGTTATAAGGAATTGTTCCCCGAATTTATTAAACAAGATAAACGGAATTTCTTAAAGGAATTAGTCAAAATATTATTGTTCGAAAAAGAAAAGTTAAACAAATATTATATGGTTCTTTTAGGGTACAGGCACTGCAGAAAAAACAGATTCGGTAAATTTAATTAACTCCTTTCTAAGGAATCACAACTTTTACCACAGACGCACATGAATTGTCAAATCTGTACAAATGTATTAAATTGTTTTAAAATATTTATTTATTTTATAGATATTTAGGTACACAAATTATAAATTAATCTTTGAAAGAAATCAGGGCACAACTTTAGCTATGAAGAATCCAACATCCAATCCATCTTTGTCTGATTACCTTTTTATCTTATTTAAATGGAAAAACTTTATCTTAATTAATTTAATCGTCATAGGAATTATAATTGCTGGAATTAGTCTATTAATTCCTAATACGTATAAAGCAAGTGCAGTTGTAACAATTCCACCTGAATCTTCACTTGGTCTTGGTAGTTTGACCGGATTACTTAGTGGAAAATCAAGTGGAGCATCATTCGGCAGCAAATTGTTAGGGGGTTCAAGTGCTTCAGAAGATATGATTATGGGAATTCTTAATAGCCGCTCTGCAATTGTGAACACCATTAATAAATTTCGTCTGATGGATTATTATGAAATTGAAGATAAGAATTACGATAAAGCTGTAAAAGCTTTTGTTAGTGATATCTCATTTGATCTAACGACAAACAATTTTTTTGAAATAAATGTCGTAAATAAAAATCCTATAAAATCGGCGGAAATAGCAAATTATTTTGTGTTCTTATTAGATAGTTTGAATACAAAAATTAATTCGGAAGCTGCCAAGAACAACCGAACTTTTATTGAAAAAAGATATTTAAGAAATATTGACGATCTAAAAAACGCTGAAGATGTCCTTTATAAATTTCAAAAAAAATTTGGAATTGTTGCTATCCCGGAGCAATTAGAATTATCCTACAAAGCAGCAGCCGAAATTGAATCACAATTATTTCAAAAACAAATTTTGATCGACATAGTACTTCAACAATACGGAAAAAATTCCCCACAATATAAAATTGCGTTAAGCGAGTTACAAATTCTTCAAAATAAAGTTAGTGAACTTAAAAATTCTCAAAATATTTCCAAGAATTCTAATGTTCTACTCCCTTTTAAACAGTTTCCTGATATTGCAATTAATTACTTGCGGGCATACAGAGATGTAGAAATCCAAAGTAAAATTTTAGAAGTTATTCTTCCAATGTATGAACAAGCAAAAGTTGAAGAAGTTAAAAATATTCCCACTGTTATTGTAATAGATAAAGCAACTCCCCCACAACTAAAATATAGACCTCAAAGATCGATGATAGTGCTTTCATTTTTATTCCTTTGTTTTTTTATCTCCATTCCCTTAGTGTATAGAATGGAATCAATAATTCATAAACCATTGCTTAAGAATCCGATAGAAGAAAAAGAATTTAGGTACTATAATTTTATCACACAGCTTTATAGAATAAAGATTTAGTTGAGATGAGTATTTTAATTGTTCTTGTATTTTCAATTAGTACTTTAGTGCTAAGCAAATATTTGTTTAAAAAATGGTTCAACCATTTGCTGATATACACTTTAGCTTGGACTGTTTTTTTGGTCCTTTACGAACTCAAGTTTATTAGGTATATTGAAATTTCAAACGAAGCATTTTACATTTTTTTTATAACTCAAGTTGGTATGATTTCGGGAGCGTTAACTGTGTATTTTGCCAGAAATGTTTTTAAAGAGAATAAGACTGACATGAATGGCTTAAGGATGCATTCTGTTTTATTCAATGATGATTTTATAATACTTAAAGCAGTAATTGTTTTTACCTCACTAGTTGGTTTCTTTAGTGCTTATCAGACTTGGACTCTCTTACTTGAAAAATTTGGCAATATTACAACAATCATTCTACGAGCAAATCTTATTTATAGAATGCGAGTTGCTGGTGAGCTAGAACTCGGAATTCCTTATATTTCGATACTTCCATACGCAGGCGTTGTTTTTAGTGGGATATATACTGCCGCTAAAAACAAAATCACTTTTTATACTTTTCTTCCAATAACGGCAATAATAATTAAAGATTCTGCAACGGCCGGAAGAGGCGGGGTTTTTGTGGCCATGGTAATGTTAGGTACGAGTTTTTTTTTGTTTCGACACGCTGTATCAAAAAATCCAATTGCTGAAGTGGTTTCAAGTACAAAAAAGTTAGTATTGGGGAGTGTAATGCTGATCACTATAGTAGTTACTTGTTTAGTATTGGTTCTGGAATTCCGGGGTAGATATGAAGCGTTTAAAGGCAAGACAAATGTTTTTAATCAAGTAGAAGGAATTCCTTTGATGAATGCCTCCATGTATTTTTATTTTAGTTCCAACATGGGGGTCTTTAGTAAATATTATGAGCTACAAGATGAAAATACAATGATTGGTGAAAATACATTTCTTCCTTTTTATAATTTAATCGCAAAATTTGATATTGTTAAAAAGCCCAATTATTATCCCAAAGGGTATAATATTCCAAGTTGGTCAAATGCTGCAACTTACTTAAAAGAAATTCATGCAGATTTTGGTGATGTTGGTTTATTCCTTATCCCTTATTTAATGTCTCTTTTATCTGCGTTTTATTGGTATCGTTTTTATGAAAAAGGGGACATGATCTCGTTTACCTGTTTGGTTTATTTATTTACTATGAATGCCTTCGCTGTTTTTGACATGCTTACAAGAACTGCATTTTTTATGATGAGCTTTTTATTTATTCTTTTGCTTATACCTGTTACAGAAAAATATTGGAATAGATCTAAACAGAATTCGCATCAAAATCATTTTCTTGCTAGCGAGGAAATATAAAGGTAAGCTTTTTATTAATGAATAATTTTATGGAATTTTTTTTCGTAAATTTATAGTTGTTTTGAATATTTCAATTATTATGATAAATAGTCCTATTACTGGAACCTTAAGAGGAAATAGTTTAATATGAATAATTTTAAAACACCCGTTTTCATTTTATGCGGAGGATTTGGTACTAGGATAAAAGAAGAAACTGAATTCAGACCAAAACCAATGGTTCCAATTGGTGATAAACCTATTTTATGGCATATCATGAATTACTACAGTAACTTTGGTTTTAAAAAATTTGTGTTATGTCTTGGGTTTAAGTCAGAAGTAATAAAGTCCTATTTCTTTAATTATTCGCAAATGAATAGTGATTTCACTGTTGATCTTAAAACAAATGACGTTAAAATACATTCAATTGACCATCATCAAGATTGGGAAGTTACATTAGCTTTTACTGGGGACAGTTCTATGACCGGAGCAAGAATTGCTATTGCCGCCGATAAATATTTAGGTGATGCCGAAAACTTTGCTGTTACTTATGGTGACGGTTTGACTAATGCAGACTTATCAGAAGAATATAATTATCATTTATCCCATAAAAAATTTGGAACAGTATTGGGCGTAAATCCACCTTCAAGGTTTGGAGAAATAAAACTTAAAGAAAACGAAGTCGTCGAATTTGATGAAAAACCTGAGTTTAAAGAAAGTTGGATAAATGGTGGTTTTTTTTTCTTTAATAAGAAATTTTTAAATTATTTATCTAAAAATGAAGAATGTGTTTTGGAAAAAGACCCTTTGGTCAAGTTAGCGAAAGACGGGCAACTCAATCTCTATAAACACAAAGGCTTTTGGGGTTGTATGGATACACAAAGAGATAGGGAATTATTAACAAATCTTTGGAAATCGGGCAATGCTCCATGGAAAATTTAATGTTTTTATAATTAGTAGAATTATGAGGTTGTATTGAAAATACTTGTGACGGGTCATAAAGGATATATTGGAGCGAATCTTGTTTCTTTGTTAAAAACAAAAAACCATCAAGTAACAGGTTGTGATATTAACTTATTTGAAGGGTGCGAATGGGAATCAGTGGTTAAACCGGATAGAGAACTTTTTAAGGATATCAGAGAATTGAATGAGAGAGATTTGGACGGATTCGATTGTATTATGCACTTAGCTGCGATTTCTAATGATCCAATGGGGGATATTAATGAAAATTTGACATATAGCATCAATCAAAATGGATCAATTAATTTAGCAAAAAACGCAAAAGCAGCAGGTGTGTCTAAATTTTTGTTCGCAAGCAGTTGTTCAATTTATGGCAAAGGCGAGTCTCTTGATCTTGATGAAACTGCTAAATTAAATCCAATATCTGCTTATGCAACATCAAAAATTGAAGCCGAAAAAGAAATAAGTAAATTTGCTGATGACAATTTTTCTCCTGCTTTTCTGCGTAATTCTACCGCTTATGGATATTCTCCCATGTTAAGGATAGACCTTGTTGTTAATAATCTCTTGGGATGTGCTTATAGTAAAGGAGAAATCAGAATAATGAGTGATGGAACACCTTGGCGACCGTTAATACATTGCAAAGACATAGCAAATGCATTTTGTGCTTTTGCGGAAGCACCGAATGATAAAATTCATAATAAAGCAGTAAATATTGGTGCAAATTCTGAGAACTATCAAGTAAAAGACATCGCCGATAAAGTTCAAAAATTATTGCCTAACGCAAAAATAGTTTTTACCGGAGAGGTGGGTGCTGATCCAAGAAATTACAGAGTTAATTTTGATTTGCTATATAACTTATTCCCGGATTTTAAGCTTGAATATAATTTGAATAAAGGAATGGATGAATTATTCCAAAAATATATAGAACACAAATTTTCAACTGAAGATTTTGAGGGTGATAAATTTGTTAGATTGAGAACTTTAAAAAAGAGATTAAATAGAATCAGTAGTTATTAGGATATAAAATGATTTTTAATAAGACATCACTCGAAGGCTCCTATACTATTGAACTCGAAAAAAG
>JBAYFO010000064.1:0-21463 GCA_041667115.1 Ignavibacteriaceae bacterium
CGATGATCGGGTATTTTCAATTATTTGCTGAACCTTATATCATGACGCAAGGTGGCCCATTAAATAAAACATTGAGTATTGTCCAGTATATGTACCAGGAAGGATTTCGTTGGTGGAATATGGGGTACTCTGCGGCGATTGCATTCGTCTTATTCTTTATCATTTTTCTAGGCTCAATAATACAAACTCTCATTCAAAAGAAATTGAAACACACTTGATATGAAAAAAGTTTTTCTCTATCTTTTTCTAAGTATCTCGGGGATTTTAACAATCGCTCCATTTGTGTGGATGATCTCCGCTTCGTTGATGGCAGATGGACATGCAAGTGTTTATCCACCAAGATTTTTTCCCGACGTATCAACATTGATTCAATATCAGACTTTGTTTACCCGCTTAAATGCACTTTCAAATTTTATAAATAGTCTAATTCTTTCGGTCTTAGTTACTGCAGTATCGCTTTTGTTTAATTCCATGGCGGGATATGCATTTGCTAAATTCAGGTTTCATGGCAAGGATAAATTGTTCACTATACTTTTGAGCTCGATGATTATTCCCGCGCAAGTTACAATGCTTCCACTCTTTTTGATGTTAAAATATATGGGATTTATCAACACTTATATGGCTATTATCATTCCGGGTTTGGCAAATATTTTTGGGATATTTATGATACGGCAATACGCAGTTTCAATCCCGGATAGTCTTCTCGAATCAGCAAGGATCGATGGGGCAACCGATTTTCAAATATATTGGAAAATTATTCTTCCCTTGTGCAAACCTATTTTGGTAACGCTTGCACTATTTACTTTTTTGGGGACGTGGAATGATTTCCTTTGGCCATTGATAGTCCTTACCGATAATTCAATGTATACGCTTCCGGTAGCACTTGCAAACTTAATGGGAGAGCATACAAAAGACCCCGAACTTATGATGGCTGGATCGGTTGTTACAATCATTCCTGTGGTCATAGTATTTCTAGCGCTGCAAAAATATTATATAAAAGGGATTATGATCGGGGGAGTGAAGGAATAAAAATCTTAAACTGGTAAAAAAAATAATTGACAATTACCAGAAAAATAGAGAAATTACCATCACAAATGTAAACGTTTACAAATTGGCTTTGAAATTTTATATTAATAAAAATCAGAAGAGGTTCGTATGAAAAAAAACATTCTATTTTTGCTTTTTCTTTTTGGTTTACTGGCATTTTTCCCAAGGATCAGTTATGCTCAAAATCAAACTAGAGAGGATGTTATCTGGGCTAGGTCCACGAATAACCCTATAACTTTGGACGGAGTACTTAATGAACCTGATTGGGCAAAAGCTGATTCATTAAAAATTGAATATGGAAAAAGTGCAGGTTTACCTACAAGCGGTTGGCGTGCAGAACTTCAACCAGACGCTGTTACTGATCCGACACACGCGACAGTAAAATTTCTAATCTCAGGTAACTATTTATATTTGGGAGTTTCTATTCCCGATTCCTCCATTGGTGGAAAACCTGCATGGGCTGCCTGGGACGGGTTTTTAATGTCTATTAAAGATAAATCAGGTGACTATCGGCCAGCGGGAGCAATAGAATTTTTTTACTCATGGTGGTACGAATCTGTACCTGCCTACCTCAAACCTGGTTGTCCACCACGTTTTGTTGGGATTTATGGAAATTGGGTTGATACTGTCCGAACCGATTCACAAAGAGCAGTTTGGGATGCTGCCAGTGTAATTCATGGGAATTCCTGTGATAGTGGAACCGATACTTCCTGGGTTTTTGAAATGAAAATAGATATTACAAAATTGGGATATGATGTTACTAATTCGGATGGCGATATTGTAATGTTGAATTTTAGTATTTGGGATGCAGATTTTTTATGGAGTGGAGATGCTTCACGATATAGTGTTACGAGAACGCACTGGCAGAGTCCATGGGGAAATGCGAACGGGAACAACGTTGGGCGGGTTCATATTAAGCCATCCATCACAGTCGATTCTCCAACCCTTCCAATTATTCCGCCTGATGTTGTAATTCCAAACGCTGGAACTCTTGCATCACCAACGATTGATGGGGTATTGGATGAAAGTGTTTGGCAAGGCGCTTACACTTTTGATATCGCATGGAATGATGCAACAATTAGGAACACCTATCCGGGAGTAGGTCCATTCCAAAGCGGACAATATCAACCTGAACTAGTTGTTGGCAGCTTACCTCCGATACTTGATCCTTCTTATGCAAAAGTGAAGATGTTCTTTAAGGACAACTTTCTGTATGTAGCCGCTGACGTTAATGATCAACTTGTTCAAGGTGTTTCGTCGTATGATGCGCTAGATGGTTTTTCATTACTGATAGGTGATAGAAAAGCTAAGAATGGAGAAGAAGTTATGGAATTTAGAACTTTGCGAGTTAATTTTGATTCAACTGGTGCCGCGAAACCATTTGAATATTTAACTACATTAATTGATTCGGGAGGAACTGAAATCGCAACAAAGTTAAAGGGAGCCACCACTGTTAATGAGAACACAGATGTGGATGAAGGTTATACAATAGAAATGAAAATTGATTTAACAAAATTGGGATATTCAACTTCTCTGGATGACCATCTAATTTTCATGGGGGCTATGCTTTCGGATGGTGATTCATTTGATGATCAGACTGCAAATTATGGAACAAGAACCTGGTGGTTTAGAGAAAATGGTGGCGGCCCTGCCACGCCGTGGGCTGTTTTAGATCCCAATACATTAGTTAGTGTAAAAGATCAAGCGCAGACATTTGTTCCTACTTCAATTGAGTTATATGGCAATTACCCGAATCCTTTTAATCCATCAACAAAGATTAGCTATGCAATTCCACAAAATGGAAACGTAGCAATTGTTGTTTACAATAATTTGGGACAAGAAGTTACCCGTTTGAATTTTAACGGACAATCTGCAGGAAAGCATGAAATATCCTTTGATGCCGCCGGGTTATCGACCGGTGTTTATTTCTACCAAATTAAATTAAATGACCGATTTGGAAGTCAAGTTGGGAAATTGATATTATTAAAATAAAAATGAGTGAGAAGAGTGGCTTTGTGCCACTCTTTCATTTAGAAGATATCAATAAAGAATAACTAGTGGATTTTTAACATTGGAGTAGGTATGAGAAATAAATGTCTGTTCACTCCTTTCAAGAACATTTTTGCTGTACTGTTTTTTCTCTTTTCATCATTTTTATTTTCTCAAACTCCGGGAAAGTTATCCGGACGGGTAATTGATGGAGAAGGGAATGCGTTGATTGGAGCGAATGTTGTGTTGGATGGAACCACTCAAGGCGCATCAACTGATTTAGACGGCTATTATGCTATCTTAAATATCCGTACCGGTACGTACAAAGTTCATTTCCGATATGTTGGGTACCAATCTCAAGTTGTAGAAAATGTTAAAATCAATGCCGACCAGACAACCAAACTCAATGCAACACTCCAATCTCAAGCAGTGCAAACGGAAGAAGTTGTTGTAGTTGCAAAGAAACCTATTGTTGAGGTTAATCAAACAAGCGCCATTTCTACTATAAATAAGGATGAAATGGCAAATCTTCCGGTTCAAGGATTAAGTGAAATTGTTAACCTGCAAGCGGGAGTTGTTGATGGACATTTCCGCGGTGGAAGAATTGGTGAAGTCCAGTACCAGGTAGACGGTGTAACGGTAAACAACCCTTATGATAATTCATCAACGCTTTCTTTAGACCGTTCGGTGCTACAGGAAGTGCAGGTAATCAGCGGAACTTTCGATGCAAAATATGGACAGGCGATGTCCGGTGTTGTAAATGCGATTCTTAAAAGTGGAAGCGACAAGTTTGAGTGGTCGACAGAACTTTACGGAGGTGATTATTTTACTACAGATAAGAATCGATATCCGCATAACAATTCTTTCACTCCAACTACCATTCAAAATTATCAGATAACACTAAGTGGTCCAACTTATTTGCCGCAGACAACTTTTTTTATCAGCGGGAGAAGATTCTTAAATAGCGGCTATCTTTTTGGCGAGAGGAGATTTGTTCCAACAGATTCAAGCAATTTTGAAACCCGTACGTTTCATCCAACAGGAGATGGAAAACTTATTCCAATGCAAACGTACAAAGAGTGGAGCGGACAAATAAAACTTTCTAATCAATCGTTCTCCGGTTTTCAAATTGCGTATCAAGCAAATCTTAATAAAATTGAAAGAACAAACTATAATACGTTTTACATTCTTAATCCTGAAGGGATAAAAACAAACACCACTTATTCGTTAACCCATGGATTCGGTTTAACACAAACGTTATCGGATAATATGTTTTATAAATTGAATCTCCGGCAAAATATTTTTGACTACAAAGATATGAAGTATGAAAGTCTTTACGATCCCCGCTATTATCAAGCCGGTGAACCGAAAGGGGACGCAAATTATGAAAACGGTGCAGCCGTGCAAGGTGTAGATCTTGGAAGATTTATTCAAAAAACAAACGCGCTAATTTTAAAAGGTGATTATACCTGGCAAGTTTCGCGTGCAAACATGATCGAACTTGGCGTAGAAGGACAAACTTCAAACATCCAGTTTGGTCCTCCCGGATTTATTGTTTCAACTTTTGATTCAGTATCCGGAAAGCAGATTTTACAGCCAAGAGAAAATTTATTAAGAACACCCGGAGTGCAAAATTATTTCCCAAAACAATTTGCGTCTTATGCACAAGATAAAGTTGAGTGGGGTGATCTGGTTCTGCGCGCAGGTTTCCGTTTTGAATATTTTGATGCCGACACGTACGTACCTAGTGATTTTCAAAATCCTGCAAATGCAATTTCCGGCGCACCGAAATCAGTACCACAAAAAACAACAAAAAAATATGCGATAGCACCGCGCCTTGGTTTTAGTTTTCCGCTAACCGACGTTTCCTCCATCTATTTTTCGTACGGTCATTTTTACCAGATGCCTGGCTTAGGTCTGCTGTACAACAATGCGGATTATTCCATTCTTGATGAACTTCAAGCAGGGTTAGATCGATACGACGTAATGGGAAACCCTGATTTGAATCCCGAAAAAACCATTCAGTATGAATTCGGTTTTAAGCAAGCGATCGGAAATGCATTTGGATTAGAGATGACTTTTTTCTACAAAGATATTCGTGATTTACTCGGTGTTCAATTCATTGAGACGTATGCCGCAGCAAAATATTCAAAATTTACAAATGTAGATTTTGGTAGTGTCTCCGGTTTAACCATCTCTCTTTCTCAGCGGGAAATAGGATACTTAAGTACAACGCTAGATTACACTCTTCAATTTGCACAAGGAAATTCGAGTGATCCGAGTGAGACTGCTAATCGCGCAGCATCCGGTAAAGATTCACGTCCACGTGATATTCCATTTGGATGGGATCAAAGGCATACGTTGAATGCAACGGCGATCTGGTTTGTACCGGAAGACTATTCAATTGGAGCAATTATAAAATTTGGAAGCGGGCAGCCATATACACCGGAAATCGGAACCGGTTTCGGAGCTGATCTCGAAACAAACTCAGGCAGAAAATCCAGCTTTGTGTTAGTTGATATTCGTGCGGAAAAGTATTTCACACTCTTTGACGTTGAGATGAGTTTGTTCGCAAGAGTATTCAATCTATTAAACGCGAATTCTGCTAACGGATTTGTCTTTGCTTCTACCGGAAGCCCGGACTATGCGTTGAATCCCTCACAAAATATTACCCAACTACTAAATCCATCGCGGTTTCAAGAACCACGCCGTATTGAATTTGGTATTTCTTTGAGGAGTAAATAATAATGAAAACAATATCACAAAAAACTTTTTTCCCGCGTATGAAAATTGCAAACAGCGTTTACTCCTTACTTTTAATTTTCTTAATTATAAATGGTTCCTTGCAAGGGCAAACACTCCAACCGATTGTCTCCGATTCGTTGCGAGGGAGAGCAGATGCCGAACGCCAGGGAACGCATGATGCAAATAATATCCGTACACTTTTTTATAATTATGGAATGGTAGGCGATTATCCTGCCGATCCGCTGCGGGTTGATTTGAGTATTTTCCATTCTGTTGAAGTACCAAAAGGCTCCGGTGAAAACTATAGTGATGGAACGACCCCATTTGTTCTCTCAAAAATTACTCAACGTTCCGGATCAACTGCCTACATAATGGAAACCGGTTACAGAGAACGGCAGGGGACAAGTCCGGCACACAACAGAGTGATGCGGTTTGAACCGCGACCGGGCTACTTTCAACCCGATCCAAACATCAATAAAGGAAGATCGGTTGCAATGAGCAATGACCCTCGAACATGGCCGGATCAATGGATTGATAAACTTACAGATGGGTTCGATCCCGGCTGGAGTGGTTCGTGGAACGGCTATTTTGGGAAAAGATCAGATGTCGCCGATCAGGAAAGTTTTGTTGTTTATGATGATCAATATTATGATGCCTGGAATTATTATCCAGACAGCCGTGATGAAACAAGGCGAGGGCTTGGGCTGCGTGTTGAACAGCGCGGTTTTCAATGGGCAAATCCGCAAGCCGGGAATGTTATCTTCTTTCATTATGATATTGCGAATGAAGGAACAACCAACTATGATGACAATATCATTTTTGGTTTGTACATGGACTCCGGTGTTGGTGGTTCAGGTACTGGAAAAGATGGCGTTCCCGAATCGGATGATGACAATGCTTACTTCGATAAAACAATCGGTTTGAATTTAGTTTACACATGGGATAAGAACGGGAACGGTATGGTTGGCCCTACCGGCTATTTAGGCTATTCTTATATGGAAACTCCTGGTAATGAATTTGATGGTATTGATAATGATGACGATGGAATTACGGATGAATCAAGAACTAGTGGACCGGGACAAAAAATTGTTGGGCAACAAGCTATAATGGATTATGTTAAAGCTCATTATGATGTCGCAAAATTTGAAATCTATTACAATAAAATTGAAACGATGCCGGCATATCAGGCTGGTGTTTGGTTTACCGGTGATGAAGATATGGATTGGGTTGCAGAATTTCATGATACCGGTGAAGACGGAATTTTCGGAACCAATGACCCGGGAGAAAAAGATGGTATCCCGACTAAAGGAGAAACGAATTTTGATAAAACCGATATCGATGAATCGGACCAAATTGGATTGACTGGTTTTAAAATGAATAGAATCAAAGCCGGAAACGATAACCCGAATAAAGAGGTTGATAATATTGTTTTCTTCGATGACGGTAAAGAATGGCCTAAGAGGTTGTACAATATTTTTTCAAATCCCGATAGTTCATTTGATAAAAACTTAATGGTTTTAAATTATAATATCGGTTTTCTATTTGCTTCCGGTCCTTTTAAGCTAAAAGCTGGAAATACCGAGAGATTCAGCCTTGCGCTTGGTTTTGGTGCCAACCTGCGTGAATTAAGAAACACAACTAAAGTGGTTCAACAAATTTATAAAGCGAATTATCAATTTGCGATACCTCCTCCAACACCTACACTTAGCGCTTATGCCGGAGATCATTTTGTTACGCTAACCTGGGATAATGCTTCTGAAAAAGCGTTTGATCCAATAACTCTGAATAATGATTTTGAAGGCTACCGGATTTACCGAAGTACTGATCCGGCTTTTCTCGACCCTCAAGTTATTTATACCGGAACCGGCAGCGGTCCGATGGGGAAAGGTAAATGGTTAAAACAATTTGATTTAAAAAACGAGTACGAAGGATACTCAAAAAATACGATTGATGGTGTCGCGTTTTTTCTAGGAGAAAATACCGGGCTTACTCATACTTATACAGATTCAACTGTTATAAATGGGCAGAGATATTTTTACGGGTTAACGTCTTATGATCGCGGTGTTGATTCAATTGATATTTATCCTTCCGAGAATTCAATCACCGTTAGTCAGACTTTACGTGGTGGTACCATTCTTGCTAAAAATGTTGTTGAAGTTTATCCTAACCCACCGGTTGCGGGTTATACACCGGCTTCGGCATTTGATGTAATTCACGATCAAGGTACAGGTTTTGGAACAGCTGCAATTCAAATAAAAAATTCCGAACAAGTTCCCGACGGACATTCATTTAAAATTATTTTTTCGGGTGCTGCAGATAGCGTTAAAGCGCAATATTACTCTTTAATTGATGCAACCACAAGCGATACGTTATTTACAAACGGGAATGATTTTGATGGAGAAGGAATCGGATTAGTTAGCAATGGTATTTTACCGGTTTTTTCAACAGTGGATGAAATACAATATGATTCTGCAAAAACCGGGTTTACTTCTTCAAGTCAAACTGATCTAAAACTGACTTATAAATATGGAAGCAGTGTTTCGATTAGGCAAAGAAGAATTTCTTTCCCGGAAAACTTAGAAATTATTTTTGATGATGCCCCGATTGATACTTCAAGGGCGCAAGTTGGCTTACCGGCTGTAGCGACAAAATTTAAGGTCGTGGCAAAGACAGATTCCGGTGATGTGAAGATGAAATTCACGTTCAGAGATCTTAATAAATCGGGAACAATAGATTCGGTTGGTGAATACATAAATGTTATGACCTCAACTTTTGATAAACCTACAACTCCACGGGACACCTGGCGTTTTGATGTTGATAATTCTCAACCGACTATTTCAACTCCACCGAAAAAAGGAGATGTCTACGAGATGGTGTTGAAGATTCCATTTTCTCCAAAGGATGTTTTTGTTTTCAAAACTTCCGGACAAAAAGTCGATAATTCGAAAGCCGAAAATGATTATAACAAAAAACCGTACGTCGTTCCAAATCCTTACGTTGGAGCTGCTAGTTTTGAACCGCAGAGGTTTGCAGTTTCGGGAAGGGGAGAAAGGAAGATTGAATTTCGTAATCTGCCGGACCTTGCTACCATCCGTATTTTTACGGTAAATGGTGAACTTGTACAAACGCTACAGCACGACGGAAATATTACAAAGGGAATTGTTTCATGGGATTTACGTTCAAAAGATAATTTGGAAGTAGCTCCCGGGCTTTACATTTTCCATGTCACTTCACCACAACTTGCTGATTACATCGGCAAATTTGCAATAATTAAATAACGGCGGTGATTAAGATGAAAAAAAACACTTTAGCTTTGCTCATTACATTTTTACTCGCAACACAAATAGTCTTTGCGCAAAGTAAAACCGGAACGACAATCGGGCAATTCTTGAAAATTGAGCCGAGTGCAAGAGCTGCCGCTATTGGAAATTCAGGCACAGCACTTTATGGCGAAGCTGTTGCTTCCTACTATAACCCGGCTAGTTTGGGAAGATTAGAACATTCTGATTTTCAGTTCACCTACAATAGCTGGCTTGCAGACATCGTTTACAACTACGCTATTGCCGCTGTGAAGATAGAAAACATCGGAATATTTTCTTTGCAGGTCACTTCTCTCAACTCCGGTGAAATTGATGTTAGGACAGTTGAACAACCTCTTGGAACAGGTGAAAAATATACTGTTAATAATTTTGCCATCGGTCTCGGTTACGGATTAATGCTTACAGATCGCGTTTCAATCGGTATGCAAGTGAACTATCTACAAGAATCAATTTGGCACAGTGCGCTTACTGATGTATCATTTAATTTCGGGGTACAATACCAGGTTGAAAAAGATGGATTAATGTTTGGAGCAAGCGTTGCTAATTTTGGTCCCCGTGCAAAATATGACGGAAGAGACCTTTACATCAACTATGATTTTGATCCGAAAAAATATGGTGATAACGATAAACTTCCTGCCGAACTTCGGACTGATTCCTATTCTCTTCCAACGCTCTTCCGGGTGGGAATTGCTTACCCGCTCACAATTAACGAATCGAACAAAGTCCTTTTTGCTATTGATGCTACGCATCCGAATGATAGCTACGAAAGATTAAACCTTGGGGCAGAATGGAATTTCTTGAATACATTTACAGTGCGCGGCGGTTACCGTGATTTATTTTTGCAGGACTCTGAAGGAGGATTAATGCTTGGTTGTGGTGCAGCATATGAATTCTCTCCCGGTCTTAACATCCGCTTTGACTACGGTTGGAGTGACTACGGAAGATTAAATCAAACGCATCGATTTACACTTGGGATAGGATTCAACTAATGGAAGTATTTATGAAAAGATGGGTTCTTTCTTTTTTTATACTACTCAATTTTGTTCCGATGGTTCTTACAAATGGACAAGTAACCGGAGAACAAAAAATTAATTATACTCCATCAAAAGAGGAATGTGCTTTCCTGGATTCAGTTCAATATTACTCATTTCAATTTTTTATCAACGAAGTAAATTTTAAGAACGGTTTGATGAAGGATAGAAGCGCTGAAGCATCACCCGCAAGTATTGCTGCTACGGGATTTGCAATTCCGATTTGGGCGCTCGGTTCAGAGAAAGGGTGGATGAGTAGAGATTCAGCCGTTCAAATTACTCTTAACCTTTTCCGGTTTCTTCTAAATTCGGAACAGAGCACTGATGACAGCGCAACCGGGTATCAAGGATTTTATTATCATTTTCTTGATATGAAAACCGGAAAAAGAATTTGGAATTGCGAACTCTCTTCCATCGATACCGGTCTGCTTTTAGCCGGAATCCGTTTTGCGAAACAATTCTACACATTAAAAAACACAAAAGAGATAGAGATAAGATATTTAGCTGACGCTTTAACAAAACGTATCAACTGGTCGTTTTTTGAAATTAAAACCAATGGACCATATAAACACACAATCTCACTCGGTTGGGACAAAAAAAACGGTTTTAATTCTTTAGGATGGTGGGGATATACCGAAGCGCTGTTCCTTTATGTTTTGTCTGCAGGAGCAGAAATGCCAAATGTAGATAAAGGGTATTCAGCGTGGTTAAATTTTTATCAATGGCGGGAACCTTATGGCAAAGGTTCCGGTCATGTTGTTTTCCCTGCTTTATTTGTTCATCAGTTTTCTTTATTGTGGATTGATTTTAGAAACATCTATGATTCCTACATGGCTGCAAAGAAGATTGATTACTTCGAAAATTCAAGACGTGCAACGTATGTGCAAAGAAAATATGCAATTGATAATCCAAACGGCTGGATTGGATATGATTCTTTAACCTGGGGTTTATCAGCGTGTGATGGACCTGATGGAAGGTATAATTTTGATGGGAAGGAATTTTTTGGTTATTCCGCTCGCGGTACTTCCGGTCCCGATTCAACTTTTGACGACGGTACAATTGCTCCGTATGCTTCCGCTTCGTCCATTCCTTTTGCACCGGAAATTTGCATCCCTACCTTATATTCGATGTACCAAAGGTATGCGAATAAAGGGTTGTGGAGAAAGTATGGCTTTGTTGATTCTTTTAATCTTACGGTTAACTGGTTTGATCGTGATGTGCTTGGGATAGATCAAGGACCAATGCTTTTAATGATCGAGAACTATAAAAGCGGTTTTGTTTGGAAATATCTTATGAAGGATGAACTTGTTCAGAATGGTTTAAAACGATTAGGGTTTTCGGAGTTAAATTTTCCCTGTAAATAACATTATTCTTTGAACCTTGAATAAAACAAATCCTTGCCAATACGCTTTACCTTGTTCTTATTCACATTCTACGCTTTTTTACAGTATATTTGTACACTAATTGTTTTCTTTCATTTAAAAAGTTGTACACATTGATTAAAAAGATCGCTGCAAAGCTGAAAAAATTTCTTGGAAGTAAATCCAAAGTTGCTAAAGTTACCCCCGTTGACTCTGCCAAAAGTAAAACAATATCGCCACCTCAAACCAAAGCGCACCACGCTGAAAAACCGGTCGTTACTCATCCACCGCGTAAGCCATACAAAAAAGAAACTCGTGAAGAATACCGGCTGCGTCATGAAAAACTGTTGAAGAACCAACCCGAGGTTGCTAAAACAGCAGTTGCAATTCCAACTGAAGAGTGGGACGACACTGTTTATAAAGTTGATGCAATTGAAGGTAAAACCCGGTTTCATGATCTAGGGGTAGCAAAAGAAATTCTTCACGCTGTTTACGATTTGGGATTTCAATATTGTTCTCAAGTTCAGGCAGAAGTCCTTCCTAAAGCTATGGCCGGTGAAGATATTACCGCACAAGCGCAGACCGGAACAGGGAAGACGGCAGCATTTCTTATTACAATTTTTAATCACGTGCTAAAACACCCGATAAAAGAAAAACGCGATCCGGGAACCCCGCGTGCGCTTATCCTTGCTCCTACACGTGAACTGGTCCTTCAAATTGAAAAAGACGCGCGAGGGCTGGGCAGGTATATTCCACTTTCTATTCTTTCTCTATTGGGTGGAATGGATTATCGAAAGCAGCAAAGCACCTTGCGGAATGAACCATGTGATGTATTGATATGCACGCCGGGCAGACTAATTGATTTTATGCAGAAGAACTTAGTGAATTTGGGAAAAGTCGAAATTCTTATTATCGATGAAGCCGATAGAATGCTTGACATGGGATTCATTCCCGATGTTAAAAGGATTGTTGGACATACCCCGGCAAAAGCCAACCGCCAGACAATGTTTTTTAGCGCAACGCTCACCGGCGATGTAAAGCGTCTTGCGGAATCATGGACTAGGCATGCCAGTGAAATAATTATTAAACCCGATGATGTAGCCGTCCAAAGTATTGAGCAAATAACCTACATAACTACCATTGATGAAAAACCAACGCTTCTTTACAATATCATCATGCAAAAAAAATTGGAACGGGTACTGGTTTTTGTAAATAGAAAAGATGACGCCAAACGGCTTAAAGAAAAATTTGATATCTATGGAATTAGCTGCGCACTGCTTTCGGGAGACATTGAACAAAACCAGCGAATTAAGAGATTGGAAAGATTTAGAGAAGGGAAGATACGTGTTCTTGTTGCTACTGATGTCGCTTCACGCGGTATTCATGTTGAAGCGATTTCGCATGTGATAAATTATAATATGCCGCAGGATGTTGAAGAATATGTACATCGTATTGGTAGAACGGGCCGAGCGGGGGCTTCAGGCATCTCAATAAGTTTTGCTGATGAAGACGATTCGCATGAAATTAAGAAGTTAGAAGAATTCCTCGGGAAGAAAATTGAATTTAAGTTCCCCGAGGAGGAGCTTCTTGTTGCAATTCCGGAGAAGCATAAGACCATTGAACATAAAAGACCTCCGCAAAAACCGTTTAATAAAAAACCTTATAGAGGTCCAAGCAGAAGAAGATAGATCAGAGTTTTTTTATCAGAGCAAAATCAGATCAATGGAAAACAATTATTAGAATAAGATGAAAATATTATTTATCGGTGGAACTGGAGTAATAAGTTCTGCATGTTCGGAGTTATGCATAGAAAGAGGATTTGATCTCTTTTTGCTAAACAGGAATCAATCGGTTAAAAAGCCTCACCCGGATGCAAAGGTCATTCTTGCGGATATCAGGGATGTCGACACTGTGAAGGAAAAGCTTTCAAAAGAAAAATTTGATGTTGTGGTTGACTGGATTGCTTATTCCGAAGAACATGTGAAGAATGATTTTGAACTATTCAACGACAGAACAGATCAATATATTTTTATAAGTTCTGCATCTACGTATCATAAGCCGCCCATCAAGGCACCTCTTACCGAAGACACGCCTCTTCACAATCCATTCTGGGAATATTCGCAGAACAAAATCAATTGTGAAAATTATTTGATGCAAAAGTTTCATGAGCAAAAATTCCCGGCTACAATTTGCAGACCTTCGCACACGTATGATAAAACTAGATTTCCTCTCTATGGAAACTTCACGGCATTTAATAGAATGAAGCTAAATAAAAATATTATTATTCATGGTGATGGGAAAACATTATGGACGCTTACTAATGCAAAAGATTTTGCAAAGGGATTTATTGGATTGATCGGAAATCCCAAAACTATTGGTGAATCGTATCATATTACTTCGGACGAGGTATTAACATGGAATCAAATTGCTGAGACCATTGCAGCAGCTGCCGGTTTAGAATTGAAAATTACACACATGTCGGCTGAATTTATTTCAAAGTATGATGCAGAATGGGGAAGAAACATAACCGGCGATAAAGGATACGATACGACTTTTGATAATTCTAAAATCAGAAGCGTCGTTCCTGATTTCAAGGCAACCATTCCATATCATGAAGGAGTAAAAGAAGTGATCGATTGGTATTCTGAAAAAGAAAACCAAATTGTAAATGCTGAAGTTGACCTGATGATGGATAAAATGATTGAGGACTTTAAGCCATAACAAATAGGTGAAAATGTTTATGATATATTCATTTTACGAATGCTAATCAAAGGCAAATAGCCTGGGAGATGAATATTTTCAATTTCACCCTTTCTTTTTACCGATATTTTTAGTAAGATTTCATCGTAAAAAATTTCTGCTCTGTAAAACTGATTTTGAGGATTGATTATGAAGTTTATTCTTGGTTTACTTGTACTCTTAACTTTTTCTATGAAAGCGCAAGAACTACAAGCAACGGTTACGGTCCAATACGAAAATCTCCCCGTTCTTAATAAAGAAAGCCTCGTAAATTTTGCTCAAACGATTCAAGATTATTTAAATAATAATAGATTTACGGGGGCAGTTTGGAACAATCCTAAAATACAATGTACGTTCACGATATTTTTCTTGTCTGCTGCGGATGAAATTTCTTATACCGCACAGGTTTTTGTTGGCAGTCAACGTCCCGTTTACAATTCTACAAAAAATTCCCCGATGCTTACCATCCTTGATAATAATTGGAATTTCAGTTACGAAAAAAATCAGGCGCTCTATTTTAATCCTATGGTCAACAATTCAATAACAAGTTTTTTAGATTATTATGCTTATCTGATTTTAGGAATGGATAACGATTCGTGGGAACAAATGAGCGGGACTCCTTATTTTTCTAAAGCGCTGGATATTGTTCACCTCGCATTAAGCAGTAAATACAGCAAAGGATGGGATAAAAGCGCGGGGACTTATAACCGGCGCGACTTAGTTGAGGATATTTTAAATGAACGCTTTAGACCTTTCCGTGAAGCCATCTCCGGGTATCATTACGGGATTGATCTTTATGAAGTGAATAAAAGCAGTGGGCAAAAGAAAATTGTTGCGCTGATAAATGTCTTGCAGTCATTGAAATCGAAACTTGATTTGCGTAGCATTTTTATTAAAGTATTTTTTGACGCGAAATACCAGGAAATTATTGAATACTTGAAAGATTACCCCGATAAATCTATTTTCAAAACTTTAAAAGAGATCGATCCGCCACATGCAGGTAAGTACGATGAAATAATTTATCAGTGAAGTAATTCAATCGATAGAATTTCATCATTTTGATCTATCTGCAAAACCGTTTCTAATCCTTCTATAACATTTCCAAAAACGGTGTATCTTCCGTTTAAATGAGGATGATACGCTTGCATAACAAACCATTGTGAGCTTTCGGTATCTTTTCCGCTGCTCGCCATTCCAACAATTCCTTTTTGAAATTGATACGGAGAAAACTCGGAAATGATCGGAATATCTGAGCCTCCCCAGCCGGTATTATCGGGATCACCACCCTGAATTACAAAAGCCGGAACAACGCGATGAAACTTCAATTCGTTAAAAAAGTTTTTTTCTGCTAGCAGACAAAAATTCCCAACAGAAATAGGAGCCGCTTCCGGTTGAAATTGAATTACGAAATTTCCTTTGCTGGTTTTTACATTTGCCGCAGCATATTTGAAGGCTTCATTCCAAAGTGCCCCAAAATATTTGACATTGTTTTGCTGGGGAGTTTTCTTACCAAGTTTTGCCGCAGCAAATTTTACAATTGAATAAACGGATGAGGGAGTTAATGTTTTACAAAATTTGTAGGCAGAATTTTTGTCAATCTTTTCAATCACTTTATAATAACTCTCAAGACTACCCGCAAAATTCAAATTGTTTATATTCCGGGTAGCATCAGCTAAAATGATTCCGATGATTTTATCCTTATTCTTCTTAACGAAATCATCGGACAGCTCATCCAAAAGAGAAGTGGAAAGAGAAATATCTTTTTCCGCAAGCACTTTAAAAACAAAATCACTAAAGGGTTTCTTTTCGCTAAGATTTTTCTGATGTTTCAACAAAGAAGCAAGAATAAAAAGTTTATGCTCTTTTTTCTCAACGGGAAATTGGGTCATCAAATAATCATAAATATCTTGCGGCATGTAGTTTAGTTCGCCACAAGCTTGATAGATAAAACTTTTATTGATAAAGGGCTCATATTCGTTGATTAAATTTAGATCAATTGTTTGAAGCAGTTTAATGAAGGAAACGAACAATTCCCCGCGGGTTATTAAGGTAAGATTTTTATCCTTAATATGAGTTCTGATAAATTGGAGAACACTTGCTTTGAGAGTATCATTTAACTGCATATCACGGAAGGATAGCGCTATTTGTCTTGCCACATTTGGATTTTTATCAAAAAGTAATTGGAAAAGAAAATCTGCATTTTCTTTTCGTACAAAAGGGAAGTAAATACCTGTTTTTGCCGTCTCAATTCTGATAATGGGATTAACGTTAACACTCAACCTGTAAAGCAGTTCAATATCATTAGGGAAAAATTTTGCTTTGCGGAAAATTCCCAGCGCATTTTGGATAATAAATTCCGATGGAGTTTCTTTTTTAATTTCCGTTCGAATAATTTTTTCAACTAAAGAAAGCGTAAGAGAATCTGTTTTTCCCATCCGGTAGATTGTGAAAAGAGTTTCCTCAATTCCTTCATCTCCCCGGGTTAAAACACTTTGCAGTACTGCAATGCTTTCCGGTTCAGAAATCTTGCGGAGAGAAAAATTGTAAACGGCTAAAGCAAATCCAGCATGGCTTAAAATTTTATTTTCCTTAACTAACAAAAGAAGTTTGGTCAAGTCGTTTTTGTCGCCGGTTTGTCCGAGTGCATCAAGAATAAGTTTTTGTCCTTCAACGTCCGGATATTTTTCAAACATTTGCCAAAGATATTCAGTTGATTTTTTGTTTTCTCCAAATTGTGCAAGAGCAAAACAAATCGTTTCGTAGTACTTTTGAAAATCCAAGGTGCAAATTTGAGGGACGAAGGAAGAGTCTTCCGAATGACTTATCGAAAGGAGAGCCGCAACTACTTCTCTTTCATCATGTGAAGTGAGATAAGCTGCGATAATTTTTTTGTCAAAAGTTCTGGTAAAAGTGGTTTTTACTAAAGCTTCATCACATTGGTTATATTGGCTATATGATGAAGCTGTATAAAAAAGAAAAAATAATAAGCCGAAGAATCTAAACTGCAATCTCATAAATTCTATATTTTTTATAAGCTACACCAGACATTACTTCTGCTCCGCGGTTCATCATTTCGTTATCTTCTAAAATCCAGCTTGCTTCACCCAAATCAACGCCGAGAGCATGTGCTCTATTCAGGCATTCCATATAGAATACCGCATCCAGACCACGTTTTTGATATTCGGGAATAATGCCTAGTGTAATTACCCTCGCCCATTTAATTTCTTTTTTCTTTGTCATTAACTTTATGAAATTGAAAGGGAAAAGATGTCCATTCATCTCTTTAAATAACTGGTTATAATCAAGCATGACAAGTGCGAAGCCAATAACTTCACCATTAATTTCGCCGAATAAAACTAATGAAGGTTCAACCAATGGTTTTAAATCTTTCGCCATTGCGTCAATTTCATCGTCAGTCATGGGAATAAATCCCCAGTTAGGCGCCCAGGCTTTATTGTAAATCATTTTTACTTTATCTAACTCAGATTTGAAATTTTTCATATTCAGGGAAGTGATCGTCATCCCGGATCTTTTTTTAGCGATCTCTGCGACGCGAATAAGTTTTTCTGAAGTGATTACTTTTTTGTTTTCAAGTTTATAAGCAAGGAGATCTTTTGCTTTGTAGAAGCCGTAATTGTCACAAAGCGCTAAATAATATTTGGGATTGTGCGTCATTAATAATCGAGGGGAATCATCGAAACCTTCGATCAGCATTCCATATTCATCGTTGGAAGAAGGATTTGCCGGACCGCGCATGTGCGTTAATCCTCTTTTGCCAAGCCATTCTTTTACAGTATCGAATAGGGCATTAGCAACCGCTTGATCATTAATAGATTCGAAAAAACCGAAGAACCCGACTTTATCATTGTGGTATTTATTGTGCAAATCATTTTTAATAGCAGCGATACGTCCAACAATTTTGCCATCTCTTTTAGCAAGAAAGTAATCAGCTTCAGCATGTTTGAAGAATGGATTCTTTTCTTTATTTAAGATTTTTTTTCTATCCATAATTAATGGCGGAACCCAGTACGGATCATTTTTATAAAACAGCCATTGGCATTTAATAAACTCCATCAACTCCGATTTAGTCTGCACCAAAGAAATTTCTACAGAAACACTCATACTAACTCCTGACAATAAATTCTCTATACGATAGTAATCTAAAAGGTAAATTGGTCAATAGTCATTAGTAAAACAAAATGACCATTGACAAATGACTAAATTAATCCTAATTCTTTACCGACTTTCTTAAAAGTATCAATAATAAAATCAAGATGTTCGTCTTCGTGGGTTGACATATAACTAGTTCTCATCATTTGTCTTCCTTGAGGAACGCCTGGGGAGATAAAAACGTTCACAAAAACACCGGCTTCGAAAAGAGCTTTCCACATAACAAAAGCTACTTCATCAGAACCAACAATAACCGGTACAATAGCAGTTCTTCCCGGTTCAACTTTAAAACCTGCTTCAATTAATGCAGTTCTTACTTTTGCGGCATTGCTTACAACTTTAGTTACTCGTTCGGGTTCTTTTTCTAAAATAGTAAGAGCAGCTAATGCCGAGGCAGCAGATGCCGGAGTAGGGGAAGCAGAAAATATTAATGCCGCAGCATTATGTTTCAAATAATTGATAACTCTTTCAGCACCGGCAACAAAACCGCCGAGGGATGCAAACGTTTTACTAAACGTTCCCATCGTTAGGTCAATTTCTTTTCCAAGATTAAATTCGCTTGCGGTTCCTTTTCCACCTTTACCTATTACACCTACGGAATGGGCATCATCAATTAAAATTCTTGCGCCGTATTTTTTTGCAATTCTATTTAGTTCGGGGAGGTCGACAATTTCACCGCCGGTTGAAAAAACACCATCACTGACTACAAGTTTTCCGGCAGATTCCGGTAATTTTGAGATAACTCTTTCCAGATCAGCCATGTCGTTGTGCTTATAACGAACGACATCAGCAGTTACTCCTTTCGCCATTAAATTTCCGGCAACGATACATGCATGGTTGTCTCTGTCGGACACAACATATTCGCCCCGGTTTACTAAGGTAGGAATAATTCCCTGAGCAGTTTGGTAACCGGTAGAAAATAATAAGACGGCTTCTACTTCTAAGAATTTTGCCAATCTTTCTTCTAATTCAATATGAAGATCCAGCGTTCCGGTTAAGTAGCGAGATCCTGAACAGCCCGTTCCATATTTTTCAATAGCTTTTATTGCGGCTTCTTTTACAGCCGGATGAGCAGTTAACCCCAAATAATTATTAGAACCCGCCATTACAATTTTTCTGCCTTCAATCTGAACAACAGGTCCTTCATTTGCTTCGATGGGTCTAAAATATGGATATAAGCCAAGTTTTTTAACTTCATCGGCACGGGTAAATTCAAAACATTTGTTAAAGAGATCCAATAGATCCTCCGTAATAGGTTAATTATTAAAAAGTTTATTTTTACGAACTTATTTTTGTAATTTTTACTATAAAATCTATAATTAAATAATTTCAAAATCAAATTACGGAAAAAAAATGAAAGAAATTGCAGTTGTTACAGGCGGAAATGGTTTTGTGGGAAGCCATCTCGTAGATTACCTTCTTGAACGAAATTTTACCGTTCGATGCATTACCCGTAAAAGCAGTGACCTTAAATGGTTGAAAGATAAAGAAGTTGAAATTCTTAATTCCGGATTATTTGATAAAGAAGGTTTGCGTAAAGCGTTTACTGGGGCTTCATATTTATTTCACGTTGCAGGGGTTGTCAAATCAAAAAAGCCGCAAGGATATTTTAAGGGAAATGTTGAAACTACAAGAACTTTATTAGAAACTGCCCTTGAGTTCAAAAATTCATTTAAAAAGATTTTGATCGTAAGCAGTCAAACAGCAGGAGGTCCTTCACTTGATGGCGAATTGGTTACCGAGGCTATGGAACCTCATCCGATTACCACTTACGGAAGAAGTAAATTGGAAGAAGAGAAAGTTGCTGCGGAATTTTATAATGAATTGCCGATAACTATTTGTCGCGCCCCGGCTGTTTACGGCGAACGCGATACAGAAATTTTAATCTTCTTTAAAACATACCACACTGGAATTTTTACAACGATCGGATTGGACATAAAACATATTAATTTAATCCATGTTATGGATTTAGTACGCGGATTTTATCTTGCCGCACTTTCCGAAAAAGCAAAAGGAGAAATCTATTTTATCACTTCGGAAAAAATTTATACGTGGGATGAAATAGGAAAGGTGACAGAAAAAGCATTAAACCGTCACGCGCTCCATATTATTGTTCCTCACTTTTTAGTATACGGAATAGCCGCGGTAGCACAATTCTTTTCCATTTTCTCAAGCAAAGCCGCAACACTTAATTTGGAAAAAGCGCGGGACATCACTCAAAAAGATTGGATCTGTTCTTCGCAAAAAGCTTTCGATCATTTCGGATATAGGCAAGAAATTTCTCTGGAAGAAGGAATTAAGAGAACCGTAAACTGGTACAGGGAGGTGAAGTGGATAGGGAAGTAGCAAGTAAAAAGTAGAAAGTAACAAGTGGAAAGGGGAAAGGAGAAATCAAAGATTTCAGACAATGCATTCTCTTAATCAAAATCTTGTTTTTGGGACATGATTTAAGAACAAAGATTAATCCCGCCGAAGCGGGACGATTTCTGATTTTTTAAAACTTCTAAAATTAAAAATCGTTAATCCTTATTCTGAGATCAAAATGTTTTGATAGGATTTTTGCGCTTTCGAGGTAGTACCTGTTCAGTAATGAGATTGAACTATCCAGTAATCTCATCGAACTTTCTAGTAATGACTCAGAATTTCCAGTAATCTCACCGAACTTTTCAGTAATCGATCCGGTATCTCCAGTAATCGCATCGGAATGTGTAGTAATCACACAAAATTTCCAGTAAACACATCGATAAAGCCAGTAATGAGACAGTTCAGTTCAGTAATGAGACAGTTCGAGCCAGTAAACACACCAGTTTTTGCAGTAATGGCATAAAAACATTAAAAGACGATGATTTTGAGCTAAAAACACGATAACGTAAAACGGAAACCGCCTACATCCAATAACTTTAATTTTCTAAGATGTCGAAGGTTTTGCTTTATTAAGTGCTAATGAACCACACTTGGCACTAACGACAACCCTAGTTTTTTAGCTTGTTTTTCTAATCGTTGTCTTAAATGTTCTTCATAAGTTTGTTGATATTTGATTAGACCTTGTTCCACATAATTA
>JBAYFO010000065.1:0-20155 GCA_041667115.1 Ignavibacteriaceae bacterium
CCATGCGGTTACAAGTAATCTCCGGCTGTACGGTTTATTTTTTATTTCATCAATAACATACTGAATTTGGTCGATTTCCTTAACCTCCCAATTGCCTTCTTTATTTTTTTTCGCGCTTGGGAAATGCCTCCAAAAATGGCCATACGCTGTCTCCAGGTTTCCATCTTCGTCAGCCCACGCATCCCATATCTTTGTATGTTTGCGCAAGTTACGTATGTGGTCTTCACCCGATAAATACCAAAGTAATTCACGTATAATAGATTTCCATTCCATCTTTTTTGTAGTTAAGAGAGGAAATCCTTTTGAGAGATCTACTTTATAAAAAGCCGAGAAATAAGAAATAGTGTCAACACCGGTTCTCGATTTTTTTCTAACACCTTCTTCCATCACTAATCGAACTAAATCAAGATATTCTTTCATTGTGCTCCATAATTAAAATGTAGTGTCCAAGTTTGCTCATTCAAATTTAACAAATTTACTAGTGGGATAAAATGTAAGACTTTATTTCCATGCAGGCTTTTTTAATTCCGGCTTTGTAGTTGTCGATGGAGTTTTGCTTCGTGATGAAATATTTTTGAATCGGATAGGCTTTAATCTCTGAACTATTTTGAAAATAGTCGGCAGGATTGAGGTTCCCGCAGATCAAAAATAGTTTTTTCTGATGTCTTTGGGCTAACCCGATGAGAATTCCTGTCCCTTTATTCATCAGACTCTGTTCATCGAAAGAGCCTTCGCCGGTGATAATAAAATCATTTTCGCTTACTTCCCTTTCAAGATGAAGGCTGTCCAACAAATATTTTTCGGCGAAACAAACATTTTGATTTGCCACAAGTGATAAACCCAACAATAAGCCCCCTCCGGCTCCAAACAGCTTTTGGGATAAATCAATTCCGTGTTCATTTTTTAGAACTGAAATTAAATTGATAACTCCTTGTTCAAGGATTTCAATTTCTTTTGCGGTTGCACCTTTTTGTTTTGCAAAAGTTTTTGATGTCCCTCCGCTGCCATAAAGAGGAACTTTCACGTCGGTTACCACTTCTATAGGAATTGAAAATCTTTTCCCGGGTAACGTAATAGAATTTACATCAACAAATTGGTTCGGCTCAACCGGCAGTTCATTCCCTTCTTTATTGAATAGTTTTAAACCGAAAGGGACGCAAAGACCTAGCCCTAGATCGTTCGTTGCAGTGCCGCCAAGCCCAACCAATATTTTTGTTGCGTTCGGATATTCTTTTTCTAATTTGAGTAAAAGAGATCCGAAATTGTTGGAATTTAATATTGATGGATTTCTTTTCCAGGGTGGAGTCCTCTTCATGCCGATAACTTCAGCAGATTCAATGAATATTTGTGTGCGGTCTCTAGAAATTCCAACCGGAATTAGCATTTGACTTTCATCATAAAATGATGAAGTTTCTTTCGTAACTATTTCTAACTTGAAGCTATCTACACAAATTTTCAAAAAACCATCACCTCCATCGGAGATGGGAATACTTGTTACTCTAAATTCATCATCAGTAAAATACTCTGTAATGTTCGAAGCAATATCAACCGCATCCGCACATTCTTTAAAACTATTCGGCGCAATTAATAATTTAATTTTTCGCATCTAACGGATAAATCTTAGTGAATTGTTCCACAATTTTTTCTGCATTTATCCCACCATTCCCCTCAAATGTGCAAGTATGTGGATCCCCGGTGCAAACTTTACCGCAATAATTTTCTTCCGGCATCACGAAATATGCTTCATTTCCCTGCGGTCCCCAGAGTTTTGGTTCGCATGCGGGAAGCGGGCAAAAGAGTGATAGTGTCTTTACTTTCAAGGCGGCTGCTATATGCATTGGACCGGTGCTTGCGGATATTAAAATATCCAAAGCAGAAAACACAATTATCGAATCTCTTAAGGAATAATTCTCACATGGATAGATGACTCCTGCAATATTTTTCAATTCATCGGGAATCTCATTTACCGTAATAAATATTTGGATATCCTTCCGTCTAACTAATAATTCGGCAAGTTTACGGTATTCAATCAATGGTATATTGGGAGAAGATTTTCCACTTGTTGCATGAATACCTACAAATATTTTCTTATCCAGGGGAAATGATTTCCTCATTTCCAAAGCTCTTTTTTTCTCTTCATCAGAAAGATAAATGGAAACAGAAGTATCGGGATTTTCTATTCCAATTTTCCGCAAAGCATCCAGGCAATAATCCGCCTCATTTCTTAATGGAATATATTTTCTCCGGTAAATACTTTTTGCATTTGAAAGAAATTGATAGAACTTATGTCCCACTCCTATTCTGATTTTTATTCCACTAAAAAACAGCAGCCAATTATTTTTTTCTGTTGGGAATAGCGAAATTGCATGTGTGAAGTTGGATTTTCTAACTCTAATTACTTTCTTCCAAAATGAATTCCCAAGTTCTTCTTCAACTAAAAGTTCATCCACAAAAGGATTGTTCATGTAGATATCTTTTGTGTAGTTGCGAACGAGAACTGTAACAAAAGCATTTGGATTTTTTTTTTTAATTTCACGTGGCAGCGGTGTAGAAAGAACTACATCACCAAGCCGGTCGGGGCGCAAAATAAGTATTCGTAATTGAGAGTTAGTCATTTCAAATTAAGGGAATTTCGTTAATTTTAAACATGAAGAATAAAGTTGTACTCCTGTCTTCCGGGCATCCGCCCAAAGACGAAAGGATATTTTCTAAAATAGGGTTTTCATTAAGTACCAACGGGTATTCTGTTGTTATTTGTACTTCCACCGAAGAACTTCGCACCATTGATAAATCTATTCTTTTCGATTGTTTCGACGCTGAAAAACTAACGAAAAGAGAAAAGATTAACAAGTTCTTTTCTCTTTTATCCTCACATTTGCCAGATATTATTGTATGTTCCGAACCACTGCCGATTTTAGCAGCTAATCAGTTTAGAAAGAAAATAAAATCATCATGCACCATTATTTCTGATATTACAGAATGGTATCCGGAAAATGTTGCCTACAAATACCAAGGATTGAATAAATGGTTTTTGTATTTACGCCTTTATCTCTTCAATATCTATACTACTAATTTGGCTGATGCTTTGATAATTGGTGAAGAAGGAAAGAAAAAGAGATACAATCTTATTGCTCCTTTTAAAAAGAAAGAGATCGTTTCCTACTATCCAAGATTAGAATATTTTCCATTATCAAATCGCACCTCGCAGAAGGATGAATTCAACCTAGGATTTACTGGCATTTTAAATGAATCTCGCGGGTTGAATAAAATTCTTTCTCTTATGCAAGAACTAGTAAAAAAACACCCTCGAATAAAATGGAAGCTGACACTTGTTGGTAAATTTTTAACAAATTCGGATGACACGAAATTCTCGAAATGGCGATCATCTAACTCCATAATTAATATTGATTTTTCATCATGGCTTTCGTATGATCAGTTGCAATTAAAACTTTCCCAGGTTGATCTATTTCTTGATTTGAGAGAATTGAATTTTGTTTTTAATAATTCTCTACCAATAAAGATTTTTGAATATATGGCACTAGGAAAACCGGTGATTTATTCGAATGCTGTTTCAATTAAAAATTTTTTCGGAAATATTTCGTTTGGGAACTTAGTTAATCCGGCAAAAGAGGATGAAATTATTTCTGCGATTGAATTTTATCTTTTCCACCCTGATGAACGAGAACGGCAAGGTCTACTCGGCAGAAAGTTAGTTGAAGAAAAATATCAGTGGAAGTACTGCGAAACTAAATTACTTCATTTCCTTGAACAGATTAAACGTAAACTTACGTCCTAGAAAAATCCGTGGACCAACAAACAAATACCCCGTCACCATAATTACATCAACAACAAAATAATGCATATTTGACGATATCAGATAGAACGTAGTCGTAACTGTTATCATTAGAATGATCCGCCATTTCTCATAAATAAAATCAAGCGCTTTATATGAGATGACATAAGAATAAAGAGCGATAAAAAAATAACTAACCAGTGTTGCCACTGCCGCACCTAACAACCCGTAACTGGGAATCAACAAAACGTTGAGCAAGATATTTGTTAAAAAGCCAATTAAATCTCCGACTAGGTAATGATAGCTTTTCCCTGTGGTTAAAGGATAAATCGAATAGAAAGATGAAAGTCCTCTGAACAAGTAACTTACTAGGATAAATGGGATGATAAATATCCCAGAATAAAATTCTTTAGCAAATAAAGTTTTTCCAAAGAATTGAACTTTGAACAGATCATCTATTAAGAGAGCAACCGCTAAAAAAACAAAGGTAAGCATAAAGAACAATCTGGTGAAGACGGCAGGCAACGTCATAGAAATTATCTTCTTTTTGATATCATCAAGAGAACGTGGACTCCAGGCAGCCCCGAATGATATAACAACGATGTTCATCACCATTGCTATTCGGTAGGCAAAGCTATAGCTCCCCACTTCTTTAGCACTCATATAATGATTAATTAGGAATCTATCAGCCAAATCAATAAATGTAGAAAGAATTCCTGCAGCTAAAAGCGGCATCGAGAAGATAAATAATTTTTTTAGTAATCGATAATCAATCTCAAACGAATAATCATTTTTCACATATTGATATGAAAGCAGGAGTGAAATAATTGATGAAACAATCTGCGCAAGAAATATTCCAAGAATTCCCAATTTGAATGAAGCAATAAAAACAAAATTAAAAAAAAGATTCACAATTGCTGAAATCGTTACAATAAAAACATACTTTTTTGATTCTTCCCGTGCCCTTAATAAATGAAGATTATAAAAAGATACTGTTTCAATGATTAACAAAAAGGCAGCCGCAATAGTAATTGAACTCGATGCCTGGGTTGTTCCTAAGAGAAGCGACGTTTGATTGGAGAAAAAGATCAAGAACATGCTGAGTATAACCGCGAGGATGCTAAGCGTATTCACCGTAGTTGAGAATATTAGTTTCTTTTCAGTGGGAGATTCTGTTTCTACATAATATTTTGTAAGTGATGTCTGGAAGCCTGCCTGTACAACCACCGCGAGAATCGTATAGAGTGCTAGGATTAAAGTATAATTACCGAAATCTGTAGTTGTAAAAACTTGCGAATAAAAAGGAAGGAGCAAAAAGCTAGATGCGCGGAGGAAAATCATTCCAAGCGAATATAAACCGGTCGATTTTATTATTCCGGGCTTATTTGCTGTCATACAATATTATATTTGTTGTACAATTCATACAATTTTTTATTTACATTTTTATAGCTGTGATATTTTTCTACCCAATTTTTCCCTCTAAAACCAAAATCATTTCTAATATTTTCATCAAAAATGAGTGAAGAAAGTTTTTCATACAATTCATCGCCATTATTCGCAACCACGAAAGGATTCTCAGGTAGCCAGGTCTCATATTCTTTAGTCATATTTGTAATTGTTGGAATCCCCATCGCCAGAGTTTCAATACCAGCTTTTCCGTAACCGGTTCCCCCCATCGTTCCTCCAACTTGATCGATTGCAATGTCACATTCGCTTTTAATTGCAAGCACTTTGTCACGACTCATATTTTCTAAGAGGATAAATTCAATCTCTCTTTCTTTTTTAATTTTATCGATAACCGATAAAATTAATTCAGTCCCTTTATATTTTCTATTCGTTGGAGAGTGAACAATTTTAATGCTTTTTGATTCATGCTTTTTACGTGCCGGTAATTCATTTGTGTCGTAAGGATAAAAAAGATATTCCAGATCACTTTTTAAAGAGAGATGATCGTATTCCGAAGTAATATTCAGATCTGAAATTATATCAAGTTCTTCAATTAATCCTCGTATGCGTAAATCGCTACCGTAATAACAACAAATGATCTTCTTCCCCATATTCTTCCATTTGTTCGCTTGTTTTGCATTCCGGTAAAAATCCAAACCCGAGTCGAAGTGAATAATATCATACTCATTCAGATGATATTTATCAATAGTCTCATCAATTAGATTCTTTTTCATAAAATCATTGAAGATAAAATATGAACGTTCAAAAAGATTTGCCGGTTGAAATTTTGGAGCTTGTTTGGGATTATCGGCTTCTCTCATTTGCATTTTTTTTCTTCGCCAACGTTTTGCAAAAGAAATATTCGGCAAAGGAAGTTCCAAACAAATATCTTCTGGAAAGTTTAAAGGATTTTTATGAAACGTTATAAGGCGGGAATAATCTCCACTGGCGTTGTGCATTTGATAGAAATCATACGGAACACCGGCATAATTTTGCGGTGCTATATGAAGTATTTTAAGCATTAAATCTCTTTATAAAAAGAGTCCCTAAAAATTCCTCTCGCACCGAAATTCTCTTTGAATCTGCCCAAACCCCAATTGGGATCCATGTTTACAGTGAAAATCCCGAAGTCTAAAAATTTAAACCCTTCATCGTGCGAACGTTTCATTATTTCATAGAAGAGTAAATTAACTGCACGGTATTCCTGGTATTCTTCGTCATGGCTGATGTAGAATGCAAGTACAACTTTATCATTTGCCGAAAAATTACAAACGCCGGCAATGATTTTCCCTTTGACAAAAGCCCCCCAAAGCCGGACTTTTGAAGGATATAACTTTTTTATTTTTAACAGTTCATCTAAAGTGTGGGTAGGATTAACATTGTGCCGCATCTTTAAATTCTTTTTCAGAATCTCGTAATACTCTGCATACTGGTCGCACTCAACAATTTCAACACCTTGCTTTACAGCTTTTTTTGCCGCCGTTCGTGCCTCTGAACGATAGGTTGAGAGTAAATCTTCCTTTGGAACATCAAGTTGAACCACACTTGATACTTCCCTTTTCAGATAGGTAAAACCGTTTTTGATCAATGCAAAATCAATATAGTTTGAATATTTCGTTAAGTAAATAATGGGAGGAAGTGTTAGTTGAATTGCATCGCACTTTAATTCTTTGGCGTACTTCTGTAAAATATCCACAAGTTCAAATGCCTCTTGAAAATTCAGATTTGAGTTGTAAACAAATCCGCCGTACGATGCGCCCGAGTGTGACGATAATATTTTTTTTCCATCGCGGTTAATAACCACTGCAGGAAAGAGTGAGAGTATCTTATTGTTTTTCTTTACAACTAAAGAAGCATCTTTGAATTTATCTTTTGGATGATACGATAAAAAAAGACGCTGATGAAACATTGTACCGTTATCGGAAGAGTTAACGAATGCATCCCACTCTTCATTTGAAATTTTTGAATCTGCAAAAGGAATATATTCAGTCATAAATTAAAAAGTATATTTTAAAGATATTGTTTGAGCTTGTCCGAGTCCGTAAGAAAAAGGAGTCATTGCATAATCGAAAGCAAATTGATTCCAATAAAGCCCTAGTCCACCGGAGATGTTTTTAGATTCATAGTTAGTTTGATAGCCAACTCTAACCGCTAGCATTTTGCTGTAAACAAACTCAGCACCAAAGTTTATGTGCATATCATTTTGCGCAAGATATTTTTGAAATTCTCCACCGGCTTGAATGGTGAGATTATAATCGGGTAAATCATAAGTGTAACCGGGACCAATCCTAACTTCCGCCGGTAATTTTGTAGCCTCTTTTTGAAGCTGGTTCATCGTTCCGATATTTTTAACAACCGCGGAGATAAAAAGATTTTCGACCGGAGTTTTGTAATGAAGTCCAAGATCAAAACCAATGCCTTCGGCATTATCATAAAAAATATCTTCATAAAGATATTTTACCGTTATACCGGTTGAAAGATTATCTGCTACTAAAAATGCTGTTGAAAGCGACCCGAAAAAATAGTGTGAATTGAAGGTTGATTCTGCGGGTCCAGGTTTTGTTCTCACTTCAATATCTTTAATCGAAGTTGAATTAATCCCAACACCGATGGGTAAATTGAAAAGTGAGAATTTTACTCCAAGCAATTCAGTTGCAGCATCCTGTATCCATGCATTGTGTGTAAATATAATTTCCGGTGAACCGGCTTTCAGTTGAGCAGGGTTATAAAAAATGGCAGAAATATCATTAGCAAAGACTGCACCATTATCGCCAAGCGCTATATTTCTTGCGCCGGAACCAATCTTCAGAAAGGATAATCCATCGCTTCCCCCACTTTGCGCATAACTAAAAAAAGAGGACACAATGACGAAGAGCAGTATATTTTTTATTTTATTTATTTTTTTCATAGTTAAAAATACTAAAAGAATTAGAAATTAATGTGAATGCCAATTATATGTCTGTCTTGTGCAGAATAGGGTTCGTACATAAATGCATAGTCAAACCCGATTACAACGTTCGCAAATTTTTTCGCATATCCAATTCCGAAAGATGGTTTAACAGATTCGTCACCGTTATTGAGTTGAAAATTATCAAGACCGGCACGAAGAAATAAATCGTCAATAGGATTATACTCTGCACCGATACGAAGCGTTTTAGTTCCAAAATTATCAAAATAAAATTCCGCGGTAGTCAACATTTCATACTCATCGAATTTATAACTCAGTCCAACTTTCTTCCCGGTTGGGAATTTATTTTCCGTCAAAGAGCCTTCAATATTATAAAGCGGAGAGGAATCCCATTTGTACTTACTATTCAGATCGGAAAGGACAAAAGAGAAAGTCATGTTTTTTGAATATGAGTAAAGAAGACCAACATCAAAACCAAGCCCGGTCGAAGTTATATCCTGGTACAACTTGTAATAATAAAATTTAGCTGAAAATCCGACTGCAACTTTTTCAGAAAATTTTACTGCAAGAGAAAGATAATATTGATTTTCCGAAGTTGATAGCATTCCTTTCTTTATTCCTTGATTATCACGTTCGTCAATATTTGTTACTCCGGAGTTTATTAATCCAACGCTAATTCCTGCGGAAGATCTTGGTTTTCTATTTTCGACGGCGGAATCCCGTATCGAATAAAAATCGAACCGGCGAGTAAAAGAAACAAAATTAAGTTTTCTGTCAAGTGAAAGAAATGAATATCCACTCTGAAACGAGTTATCATTTTGAAAGACTGACACCGCAGGATTGTAATAAGAGAGTAAATCTCCATCTTTGACGGCGGAAATAGAATTACCCATGGCAATTCCACGCGGGCCAAAACCAATGCGGCTAAAGGCTCCGGCTGCAGAATTAACTTTGCTCAATTTTGGTTGAGCGTTCAATAGTACCATTGAGAAAAACAGGGTGAGGAATAAAAATATTTGTTTCAAAATTAACCTTTATTGGATTACCATAATTTTTCCGAATTGCAGATCTTGACCTTCGATCTCGATACGATAGAAATAAACGCCATTTGGAACAATACTACCGGAATCATCTCTACCATCCCAATAATCTATTACTCCATTAATTCCATCAGTAGTAGAGGTGTTAATAACATGATCCGGATTTCCTCTATCAACATTCTGAACTAAAGTTCTCACATAATTCATTCCGAAATCGAATATTCTAATTGTAACTTTTTTTGACAAACCACTGGTGTTGTACTTAATTTTTACTCGTTCCATCTTAGGAGAAAAAGGATTTGGGAAGGCATAACTGTCCTCTTTTTTTTGCAAAGGTTGAGAAGCGTAAAAAATTGTCCAATCATCGGACCAGTTATAATTGGGCATCTCATTCTTCAACAAACCGTCATCAGAACCAACCCAAATCGTAGTTCCATTGTTGGCAAAATCAGCGGAATAAAAAATTGTTGTCTGTAACGCTAAACCAGTTTTTTTATCAATAATGGAACCTGCATTCAACCAACTATTAAGAGAACTTATTGCGTTTAAAAAGATACCGTTATCCGTCGAGACAACAACACTGTTTGAGTAGGCAGCAAAGTTATGGGCTTTTTCTTCACGCAAGGTTGTACTCCAATTTGCTCCTCCATCCTTAGAATAACTGACAGCATAAAACTCATTTTGATCATTAGCCTTCCAGGACGCAGCAAATACCGCCTTCATAAATTTATTATACCCCAATGCAACAATAAAATTTCCGCTTATAGGATTGTCTTGATTCTGATGGTCAAATTTTTCCCAACTCATAGAATCTGGAGGAAGAAAAGCATTCGTGGTTTTATTAATTCCATCCGCCGTTCCGGCATAAAGAGTTGAATCGTTAGCAGCAACTAAAGAAAAAAGGCGGTAGTTCAAATATTCTTCCTTACCGAATTTTCCGGCAACCGGTTGAATTGTAAATGATAACGTATCAGATGGTTTAATCGAAGAAAGAAAATCCGGGGGAAGGATTATTCTACTCCATTTTGCATTTGGATTTTTCATCAAAGTATCGAATGCTATGGAGCGTAAACCTCCCGCAAATGTAGCGATCCAAATTTTATTTCCCGCGAAAGCAAAATCATAAATAAGATTTTGCACTGCAACGGTAACGGGCAAAGCTCTTAAAATATTTTTTCCATATACTACAGATGAATCACCCGGTTCATCTATCGGTTGTGATACTGTCTGCCATGAAACTCCATTATCCGAAGAAAACCGTAATCCACTTCCCTCTTCAAACGAGCTTCCGTCTTTTTCAATTGAATGTGCCGTAGATGCGAAGATTACTCCTTTGGCATAAAGTAAAGCCGTGACACTTTCGGTACCAAATTCAGTAGTATTTAGATAATTTTTCCAGGTAACTCCATTATCGGTAGATTGGCTTAATCCCTTTGATGTCCCAAGCCAAATAGTGTCGCCTACAACAAGAATATCGTTGATGCTATTGCTTGCAGGGTTTTGACTCCCTAAAGCCGTCTCCTTACTTATTTTTCCCAGCTCGAAAGTTTTAAGAAATGATTGAGCAAAAATATTTTGTAACGCCAACAGAAAGATGAACGCAGCAATTTTAATTTTCATTATTTAACCACAATATATTTTTGTACAACTTGACTAACTAACCCGCCTCTATCTTTCGCCTGAAAGTCAAAACGATATTTTCCCTTTTGATTCTCGGGAGAAATAATAATTGCCCTTGAAAAGATTCCATCCCCAGCAGTGACATCTCCATCGGCTGAAGAATTCCCATCATCATAGAGAGAAGTTTTTGCACCGTTTGATGATTGATCAGGTTTATAGGTAATAAAATAAACTTCATTGATATCATTTATTCCATTTGAATCAGCTACAGTCGCTGTTATTATAAAGCTAAGAGGAACATTTTTTACTTCAATTGTGTCGGGAAGAGATACTGACACGATAATTGGAGAAATATTTATTTCTCCTCTATCAAAGTGAAAAGATTGTGAAGCTACTTTTTTTGTTGTTCCGGCTTTATCCTCAACAAAATAATTAATCGAATACATACCATTAATGTATTCTCTCTTCATGACTACTAGATTTGAATAAATCTTATCCCCTTTGACGGCATCGCCGGTATTCGGGCTTCCATTATCATATAAACTGATCTGTCCGGGAGAAAGAGTCTCATTGTCAGGTGAGATAATTTCAATCCACACTTTTCTAATATCTGAAGTGGAGGTAAACTTAATGGAAGGGTTGATGATTGAATCAGTTAATGTGCGTGTAAAGGAATCAAAAACAGAAACCTGTGCTATTTGATAAACGGCTTGATCTGACTCCAGTGGCGAATCAAATTTCTTTTCACACCCATAAAATGTTATAATCAGGAGAATTAAAAACAGTAATTTTTTCATATTGAAATATCTTATAGCTGTGTTGAGAATTAAAGGTAAAAAAAAATGTCCTTTAGAAAATTAAAAATGGTGCCGGGATAAAGCACACAATGAAAATAAGGATTGTCAAATACCCAATTATCATTCTCCCCCGATCAAGCGGAGTATCGTCAAAAACAGGAGGATGTTTAACTTTAATGACAAAAAATAAAATTACCGCCCAGAATAACCAGCCTGTCCAACCAATGTTTAGCGGAATAGAAAAATAGGAAATTATTAAACCAAGCACACCAAAGACAACCAAAAAAATTAATGCGACTGAACTAATAGCATATTGTTTCTTTTCACCAAACAAAGCATAAATAATATGCCCGCCATCAAGTTGCCCCACCGGAATCAAATTCATCGCGGTGACAAAAAACCCGAACCATCCGACACAAAGATAAGGATAGTGATATATTTCAGACATCGGCGGAATAAAATCTTTCGAAGAAGTAAATACTTCACGTAAAAATGAAAACAACAGGGAATCACCGAAAACTAATGCCAACCCATCTTTGCCATACGTCGGCAGATCATAATCAGGATGAATCCAAAGTAAATATTCTTTCCCGGGTAAGTGAGTAAATCCATAAATAATCAAAATAGTTGAAGCGATAAATCCCGCGAGGGGACCGGCAACACCAATATCGAACAAGGCTTTCTTTGTTGGGATAGGAGATTTTATTTTGATCACTGCCCCAAATGTTCCAAAATTAAGAAAGCCTAGGATTGGTGGAAATGGGATAAAAAAAGGAAGTGTCGCTTTAACTTTATGAATCTTCGCGGCAAAGTAATGACCGAATTCATGCGTACCGAGAACAAATAAGATGGATAATGAGTAAGGTAATCCTAAAATCAATTCGGAGAATTCGGTCTTATTGGCAAAACCGCGCACCCATTCATGTCCTGCAATGGTAGTAGTTGCAAATGTGATAAGTAGCAGCAGTAAGTGCAACCAATATCTTTGTTTATCTTTCACAAAATAATCTTGCTGATCGTTCAGGTCTCGTTCAAAAATATTTTTCATACTATAAATCTATATTCATTCCAAAAGCAAAATACTTTTCTTTGTAATCGAAATACTCGCCATGAATATTATTACCGGAAAAATAATCTATCATAAAACTGATTCCACCATTATTTTTGTTGCCAACCTTTACACCAAGAGAAAGAGCATTCGTTCCGGTGTATTTTCCTATTTTTGTTAATCGCAAATCGTACGCGATAAATGGGAACAAACAATCCGTAAAAGACACAATAAAAAACTTTTCTCCTCCAACTTGAAAAGTATGGTTCCCGATCTCTTTTGGTACAACATGGAATAAATAATCGTAACCGACATAGAACCGGAAATCATGCGTTGAGTAGAATGGAGTTAGCTCCACGAATTCTCTGCTATACACACGAGGAGTTCTTCCATTACGCCATCCATTTGAAAAAGTATCGAAATGCCCATCAACAAAATGAGCTGAGATGTGACTCAATCTCACTCGCATTCCGTATTCAGTATTTGCATCTTTTATTTTTATCCCGCCGTTCAGACCGAACAGATAATCAACCGCATCAACAGGAAAATGAAAATCCTTCTCTCCCCGTAATTTCGTGTAAGTAAAGAAATCACCACCAACTGAATAAGCTATTTCATCTTTAGTGTAGTGAAAAAAATCTTTTGAATTTCCAATATCGAGACGCAAATTATTTTTGCCGGACATAAACATGACTCCCACCCTTGGTTCAAGAATATTTGCGATAAACGGCTTGATGTTTAGATCTGATGGAAAAAGTGTTAAACTTTGCTGAGGGAAAAGTGTAGTACCCAACAGTAATATGTAAAGTGAAATATTTTTTATTCTTATCATAGAAGTGATGATGCCTTAGCTAATAATTTTTGTTTAATCAATTTGTGATACCCGTATTTAATCTTTGAAGAAAGACTGACAATGCCGTACATATTTGTTGGGAACGCAAACGACGGTTCAAAATAACAGTTCACCGTGCAACCCTGGCAGAAGTCAAATCTTCCCTCCATTTTTTTATAGTAAGAAATTTTTTCTGATTTTCTGATCTCTTTTATCGGACGATCAATTTTCATTTTATCGTTTGCAAAATGATAGCATGGTAAAATTATTTCGTTGTTTGGTGAAATAACTATTACGCGAGAGACTGCTTTACACAACGGTTTTTTAATATTATTCCCGCCATTCTTTCTTAATCTGAGATACGCATCATTAAGATAAATATCGTGTTTCCCGGCAACATACTCTTCGATAAATTCTATCGATCTCTCATTTAGTCCGGGATTCCCGAAATAGGAAAACACCGGATTAACAATCAACACTAAGTTTTTCTTCTGTGCGATTTCATGCATTTGCGGAAGCTTGGCATAGGTTTCATTCGTTACCGTGAAAAGAATATCGGGATATTCACCCAAACTTTTTGCAAGGTCCAAGCCTTTTAAGACAGAATGGAAGCAATTAATTCCTCGGATTTTATTATGCTCATCTTCATCAGGTGAGTCAAGAGAAAAATGAAGGAGATTCACAATTCCCGCTAAGGCTTCAGCATGTTTATGATAAAGCAACCCGTTCGTTGTAATGCTTGTCTGAATCTTTAGTGAATTTGCAAATTTAACCATCTCAGCTATTTGTGGATGAAGGAGCGGTTCACCACCGGTCAGATCAAGAAACTTTACCCCTAATTTAGCGATTTGTCGAACATTATTTTTATACTCTTCTAAATCGGCAAAAGGCGTTTTCTTAAATTTTTCATGTTCACCGAAGTGACAAAAATTGCAGTAAGCGTTGCAACGGTACGTTACATAATAATTACAGAGCAACAGCACTAATATTCTCTTCCTTTCCACAAAACTTTGCGGCTTGGCAAAACCGCAAACGGAAGCAACACAACATAAAGTATATAATAGATTTCGAATGCGAAAAAATATTTTAATGTTGATGTCAGTTTTAATTCATTTAAAACAAAAAACAGAAAGAGAAAATCAATAATTAATTTAAAAAAGAGGAGCGATAATCCTGCCGAAGTATAAAAGAACGGCAACAAAATGATTGAAAGATGCGCGACCCACCCGAGTGACATAATAAGAAAACCGCGAAGTGGAGCTTTCATTCCCCCTACACCCCACCGCTTTTTTTGTCGGTATAAAGTTTTGAGATCAGGACAAGGAAGCGTTGTCACTAAGCCGTTAATATCCAGCGGATAAATAATTTTATATTTTTTTAGTTTATGGATCGCGAACAACAAATTAAAATCTTCCGTAACACTGAACGGTAAATTTTCATAACCACCGACTTCATTATAAGCAGATTTACGGAATGACATATTATTCCCGATACAGCTTAAAGGCTTATCAAAATTGATTGTTCCTGAAGCAACCGACAAAAGAAATACAAAATCTAAATGCTGCATACCGGCAAATTGAGTATGCGCATTCTGGACAGTGAATCCGTTTACAATCGCAACATCCTCTTCATAATAAGATGCTAACGTTTTAGCCCATGTTGGCGAAACGATACAATCGGCATCAGTCGTTAAAATAATTTCACCCCGGGCTTGTTTGATAGCGTTGGCAATTGCATTTGTTTTTCCTTTAAGGTGACCGATTTCTTTTTTTGTTACAATTTTTTTGAATTTCGGTTTATCATTAATAAATGAGCTGATAATCTCACCGGTTTTGTCAGTTGATTTATCATCAACCAGTATAATTTCAAGCTTCCCTTCGGGATATTCCAAATTGTTTAAAGCTTCCAAACATGCGCCAATATTACTCTCTTCATTCCTCGCTGCGACTATAACCGTAGCCGTCGGAAGTTCTTCAAAAGACTTTTTGGGGAATTTTTTTTGCAACCCCATAATAAACCAGACCGTCTGCAAAAAATAGCCGCTCATTGCCAAAAGGAAAATTAGTTCAAACATTCTTCAGGGGTTCCAAATTTAAAATTATTACTTCGCACTTCATCCACTAAATATTTAATTGTATCACAAATTATCGGTGCCGATTTATCACTGTCATGCAAAACCACAATTGCATTTTTTACAAGATAATTTTTGAGTGCAAATTTAACAACTTTTATGTCGTTTTTATAATCATACGGCAATAAAGTCCACATAACATTCCTCATGTTATATTTTTTTAGTGTATTGGCTAGCCGGAATGTAAATCGTCCGTGAGGTGGCCGAAAATATTTTGGGAGAACTCCGCTCAACTCTTCAATTGTTTGGTTAGTTGAAATTATTTCTTTTGCTAACTCTTCTTCACTCAATTTTGTAATTTTTTTATGGTCAAACGTATGATTACCAATTAAATGTTTTTCTTCTGCGATTGCTTTTGTTAATTGTGGATAACGGCTAACATTATTCCCCACACAAAAAAATAACGCTTGAATATTTTCTTCGTTTAAGGTTTCAAGAATTTTTTCTGTCGTTGCAGGATTAGGTCCATCATCAAAGGTAACAAGTATTTTATCTACAGCTGATTCCCAGATAAATTCATGAAATAACTTTCTAATATAAACTGGAGGTTGATAAAGAATTTTCATCTCTTCAAGTTCCTCCCCTTCCACTCAAAATTCCCAAAAGCTCCAGAAATTCCGGCGTAAATAATATAAGGGATATGAAGAATTTCGGATATAATAAACACTTTATAGTTAATATTTTTAAATAGTAGCGGAATCCCTTTTCTCATAATGAAATATTCTATGATTCCCTTTAGTAACACAAACGAGCTGAATGAATAAAGGAATATCAGTTTGAAAGTGATACCAAGAAGTAATTGCAGTGGTAAACTAACAAAGAAGAGATAGATCATTATAAGTTTCAATATCAAGGTTTTATCATTATAAAACAAGCCTTTACTTGCCCATCGTTTTCGTTGTTGAATAAAACCGTCGATGGTTCTGTTTGCCTGTGTTTCCACAACCGCGTGTTCGGATAACATGAATTGAACTTCATATTTTTTAGACTTCGCGATCTTCTGCATTAAAAATTCATCGTCTCCTGAAGAAAGATGTTGATTATCCTCATATCCATTAACATAATCGAATGCCTCTTTTCTGAATGCAATGTTCGCTGCATTACAGATAGTTGGTTTATGAGCACCAATTAGTCCTGCACCGGTTAGAACTAAGCCACCGAATTCTAGTTGTTGAATTCTATTAAAAAGTAAATCCGAATCAGAAAATCTAACCGGTCCCGAAACAAAACCTGTACTGTCAGTAAATGCAGAAACCATCATATCCAACCACACTTTCGGATGGATGCAATCCGCGTCTGTAGTTACAATTATTTCGCCTTTAGCATGATCGATCCCATATTTAATTCCTCTCTTTTTCGGTGACATTTTTTTGTAGTCATCCGGAACCGAAATCACCTGAGTGTTTGGGAGTGCTTTCTCCGAATTTATTTTTTTCGCAGAATCATCATTTGAAAAATCATCAACAAAGATAATTTCATAATGATCTTTTGGATATGCCTGAGATTCAAGGCTTCTAAGACAATCTACAATTACATCATATTCATTTCTAAAAGGAACAATTATCGAGATAAAATATTTTTTATTGGTTCTAAGTTTCTTTCTTCCTAAACTCCTAAGCCCAAAATATATTTGAGCTAAAAAGCCGAAATAGAAAATTACCGGGATGAGAATTATTAAGAATAAAATGTACATCATCGTTTCGCAGTTACTAAAATGATTAAACCCAGGATTGATGGGACTAAAATATTAAAAAGAAATATTGAGATTGCAGAAAGAAATCCCACTTCCGCAGGCAAACCAATTGCCGAAACAAAAAATATTGAAGCACTTTCTCGGATTCCCAAATCGCCGAAAGAAATTGCTGGAATAAAAGATTTAGCAAAGAGAGTCAAAATTCCGCAAAGTAGAAAGGCGATTTCTAATGGTTTATTTGCAAATGCTGCAATAAGGATTCCATACTGCAAAGCAATAATTAAATACATAGAGAAGGAATAAGCAAGCTGAACAAAAACAGTTCTTTTGTTAACTCTTTTCAACACCTGGAGATTGAAAAACAACTTTTTCAAGAATTTAATTTTTTCTACCCGTTTATAAAAAGTTGCAGCTATCGTTTTTTGAAATATAAAATAAATAAATACGGATAGAAGACAAACCAAGAGAAAAGAAAAATAATAAAGTACTTTTAACGAATACGACGAGGTGAAAGACAAAAACCACACCGTTGAAAACAGTCCGGCAAATATGAGAATGAACATGTTGGCAAGTTTGTCTACTACACTAGCCGATACAACTTCACTTGCCGGGAATTCGCTAATCATAAAACTTCTTCCGAAGTATTCCCCAAGACTCGCCGGCGTAAAAGAACCTGTTGCAACGCCGACAAAAAAAGAAGAAAATAATTTTTTATTTGACAGCTTCCCAAGCATTTCCCCAAAGACTGCTTTCCACTTGCTCAGTTGTATTAATAGATTAACAAATGTTAATAAGCAGACAAATCCCATCACCTGCAGTTTAGGCATGGTAAATATTTTACTATAATCAAAAGATTGAAACCTTTGAAAAAGGTAAATCATAATTGCGCCTGCAACTATGAGCTTTCCGAATAGCAGCCATTTCTCTTTTCTTGAAAGGGAGAAGATCATTCAGTGATTCAACTTTCTATAAAAATGATACTTGTCTTTATTGCCCAAAAGGTTATGTTTTTTAAGCTAACCATTAATTTCTTTTTTTACCGTTACAATTTAAGCTATTCATTTTACATTTAAAATTTTGCCGTAATTCTTTATCTTGTATCAACTACTTTCAAAAATTAGGTAAAAAATGTTTATTAACTTTTCAGACATTCCGGGACATCACAATCTGTTTTTAGATTATGTCTACGAATTTCAACACGTAAAAAATTTTTACTTCACCGATTTCAGAAATAAAGATGCTTACACAGATCACTTCCGGGCTAGAACAAAAGAGCAGAATCCCCTTCTCTTTAAACTTCCGGAATTATTGTTAAACCAGTATGCAACTTCTCAACCCTCGGTAAAGACACAAAAAAATATTGCACTCTTAAAAGAACCTAAAACGATGGCTGTTTTTACAGGACAGCAGTTAGGTGTTTTTGGCGGTCCGTTGTATACAATATACAAAACGATCACCACAATAAAGCTAGCGCAGTATCTCAATGAACGATTTGATGAGTTTAACTTTGTTCCTGTTTTTTGGCTTGAGGGTGACGACCACGATTTTGCTGAAGTAAATTCAATAACTATTATTAATGGCGAAAACAATCTAACAACACTCACTTACGAGGATTCATTACCTGAAGATGAATTACGGGGTAGTGTGGGTGAACTTGTGTTCAATTCGGGAATCACTACCGTTCTTGATGAACTCCAGAAAAATTTGCGTAAAACTGAATTTACAGATGAGTTGATTACTGAATTAAGAGAGATTTATCAAGAAGGTAAAACATTTAAAGAAGCATTCCGCCAGTTAATGTTTAATTATTTTGATCAATATGGATTGATCATTTTCGATCCCCAACAAAATGAAATAAAAAAATTATTGAAGCCGATATTCCATGAAGAACTGCTGAATTACAGGCTGCATTCCGAAAAATTAATTTTACGCAGCGCCGAACTTGAAGAAACATACCACGCGCAGGTGAAAGTCCGTCCGATAAATTTATTTATGAATTATGAGAAAGGACGCTATGCTATTGAACCGGTTGATGATTATTTCAGACTAAAACATAAACGGGTAAAATTTACCCAGGAAGATTTATTAAAATTTATTTCCGATTCACCGGAACTCTTTTCGCCAAATGTTATTTTACGCCCAATATGTCAGGACTATTTATTCCAAACTGCTTTCTACGTTGGCGGACCAAGCGAAGTGAGTTACTTCGCGCAAGTGCTTCCTCTGTATGAAGATTTCCAGATTCCACAACCTATTATCTATCCCCGCTCGTCTGCTACTTTAATTGAAAAGGGAGTTCAGACGGTTTTTGATAAGTATCAACTAACATTAAATGATTTTTTTCTGAACGCAGACCAGATTGCAGGAAAAGTGATCAACACTTTATCGGATTTTGATACTGAAGTTGATTTCTCAAAAGCTCAAGAAGAGTTGGAAAAAACCATTGACGTGTTACAAGGTAAATTAATGGTTCTCGATAAAACAATTGGGGATTCAGCAGATCGTTACAAACAAAAAATACTTAATACACTTAACGAGTTTAAGGGAAAGGCGAACGAAGCCCAGAAACGAAAATATGAAACTGCTCTAAGGCAAATTGCCAAAACTTCTTTAGCGGTATTTCCCAATGCAATTTTGCAAGAACGTGAGCTGAATTATTTTTACTTTGCAAATAAATACGGGAAACATTTTATCAAAATACTTTTTGAAGAATTGACGATAAATAAATTCGAACACCAGACCATTAACTTGTAAATTAGTATTATCTGGTTTCTCAAAGAAGATATAAGATACAACCTCCGGAAAGCGAGATACAGCATTAGATTATATATACTGAAGTTCTCCCTA
>JBAYFO010000066.1:0-19691 GCA_041667115.1 Ignavibacteriaceae bacterium
AACCGGCTATTCCATCTTCCCAAAACGTTCCTACAGAATTAAATTCTGCCGGGGAATTAAAATGTGCCAGAGGAAGTTTCCAGGCTGTTGGGAGTAAACCCCAAAATGAATGCCATCCACCGACATAAGCAATGCCGAGAAAGAACACTAAAAAACCGGCGGTGAGAAGCATTATTCCTTGCACAAGATCGGTAAAAATAACAGCCGTTTGTCCTCCGAAGGTAATGTAAACGCCGGTTACAAATGCGGTCACCCATATCAAACCCATTAGGGTGATATGAAATTGCACTCCAAAGATTGTAAGAAATTCAGGCATAAGGGGCATGATGGCTTTTCCCATGGTGAGAAATCCGATACCGACATAGCCAATCAAATAGAGGAGCTGTAAAATGGTAACCAAAAATCTTGCTGAAGGGGAGAATCTTCTTTCAAAATATTCGGGGATTGAACGAACGCGAGAATAAATTATGATCGGTAACCATCCGAAGAGAAAGAAGGGGACAAAAAACCAATCATTGATATACGACATTGAAGAAGAAAAGCCGTATTTAAAACCCATAGCAGAATATTTAACAAAGCTATGGCTGCTGATTCCGGTAGCAACAATAGACATGGCGATAATCCACCAGGTAAATCTTCTTCCGCCGAAAAAGAAATCATTTGTATCTTTATTGTATTTGGCAAAGTAGGTGCCGAAGAGCAACATTGCGATCATGTAAATAACCAGAACGATCCAGTCTAACTCTGTGCCTATTTGGTGTATTGGGTGCATAAAGTTCCTATAAATAAAGTGCGGCGATGATTAAAAAAGCGTGCATAATGGCAAAATAGAAATAGCCGAAGATGAGGACTTTCCACCAGAAACGATCCCGCTTTAAACGCATATCTAGTGCTTTTGTTTTTCTAATAAGGATCATTCCGGCGAGGAAGAAAATTCCGCCGCCGACATATAAATAAATGTAGGGAAGCCAGGTGTTAAAAAAGTCAATCATGGATTTTCCAATTTAATAATTCTAAATTTTATAAGTGTCCCTCCTAAGTTAAGAACGTAGTGAAAGAGTTACAAATAATTTTGATTCGATATATTTGAATAATTCTCAAATTTAATTATTTCTCCCGTTCACTACATTCTATGATTCTCTTTTTAATACCTTTTCAGGGGATTAAGAAAAGATAAAACTATAAAGCAAATAAATGATTCCTGCAATAAACGTTAGAGCGACAGATCCGACTAAAAAATATAATGGCAGATCCGACAACTCAAATTTTTTTTTAACTTCCGTTGACATAACTATTCCTTGTTTCAATTTTTATAATAATAATTAGATTGATGGATCAATCCTTAGTAAGGATTGATATTGTTAAATTGGTAATATTATAAAAATACCGGAGGACTTCTAGGACCTGCTTGTGAAAAAGTTTCTGTAGAGTTTTTTTGGGTGAGTGGAGTAACCTGATAATAAACCGAAGAGAAAGTAGAATTATAATCTGAATATCTAATTAAATAATTAGAATCTTGATTTTGAAAAACCTTTGCACCGGACACCGGCTTTTCACTAATTCTTACAACGATATCGGTAGTAAGCCAAAAGTCTGCACTCGTTAGAGCCGGAGAATGTATGGGATGATTTTTTTCGTAAGGGTTTTTATCTTCACTTCCCTTTGAATAGAACGGGAAGATGAAAACTCCAAAGAAAAAATAAAGAGCGAACGGGGCAGAAAGTCTGCCCACATTCCTCTTGTTGAATATTTTGTTGAAAATCATCACGAGAAATTTACCTTTAAATGAAGGGAAAAACAAAGCTCATTTATTTCTAGCAGTACTTTTTTCCCTTTAATAAAATAATCCGGAGAAATTCTCTATCTGTTTTAATAATCGTTCTTCTGCAAATATTTTTTTTCATTAACATCTTTTAGACTTGTCCATTTCCATTGCAACTAACTGAAAAATAATATAACTTGCATCAAAAGTTGAACAACCGGTGACTAATTGAAACGTTATAACTATATTCTTCTGATCTGTGCATATATTCTTTCCGGAATGTTGCACCTTGCTAGTCAGGAGAAAACTTTTTTATTATGTCAAAACAGTATTTCCACAAAAACCTCGTCCCCCGTACAGTCTTTTATTTATACCTCCAGATTACCAAAACACATTGTTTCATCTGCACAATCAAGTACCGATACAAACGCACATCCCATTATTGAAGACAGCCGCAGTGATTATGAGTTAATTGAAATTATTAGAAATAAAGAAATATGTTATCACGTCAATCCTTCTTTAACCAAACCCAGCAACAAGGCTCCTCCAAAATCTTAAGTTCTCTTTCGTAATAAAAAACTAAAAATCAACGCTTGCGTGTTCTCTTCGGTATGGATAAGAGAAAACGTTTGTTGAATTATTTCATTATTGAATTTCGAGAAAAGGAGTTTAGCATCATGAGTTCTGAAGATAAAAAAGATAATTCCCCGGCTTTTGCAGCTTTTTTAGTTGTTACTATCGTGTTAGGTACAATAGTAATCCTACTTAAGATTGCTGGAGTTTATTAAAGATATTTTTAATTGATCGGTATCATTCAAAAGTTTATCAATTCTTAACGGTGAACTGTTTGCTTCACAAATGCTAACACATGCTCCGCGAAATTGGTTAAATGCATCCGGTCTGTCTAGTATGATAGGCCGGAGGTTTAAATCCTCTTGCGCTGGAATGTGAAAGTAAATTTAACATTAAAAGGATGCAAAATGGAAAAAACAGAATTTTTTGAAACAGCTGTTCTACAAGGATTTTATGGAGTTGACAAAGGGGGATTGACTGGAAAAAAAGATAATGTACGCAAATACTGGGAGGATATCTCTATAAAAACGGCAATTAGGAAATCTATTCTGGATTTACGGAATCACAAAGAAAAATTGCGCATTGTTGATCTGGGGTGTGGGAGCGGCGAAGGATACGAATTATTAACACACATACCGCCGGTAAACAAAACAACAATTCAACGTGATTTTCTGTTGACCGATTCTGATATTCAGGTATACCTTGGTGTGGATATTTCTCCTTCGATGATTAAACAAGGTAAAGACAATTATAAAGGGAAAGATAACGTTCAGTTTCTTGAAGGGAATTTAGCTGCCGATCATAGTTTCTTAAATAAGGGTCCATTTGATATTTATTTCTCAAGTTATTCTTCCCCTTCTCATTTTACAGATACAGAAATAAGAGACCTTATCGAAAGTATTTTTAAATCGAATACAGACTCATTTATGTTGGCGCTTGATCTGTTTGGAAAATTTTCTCCCGAATGGCCGCAGTATTGGAATCAAAAAAATGTAGATTTACTGCCATATAACATGTCTTGGTTGTATCCAACGGATACGCACGAAGAGACGAAGCCGGAAAACTATTCTGTCCGTTTTTGGGGCGCCGAAGAAATTAGAGATTTGATCGCGGAAATAGCTCTCAAAAATAATCGCCAGGCAACTGTTAAATGTATTGACCGCTCGATTCTTGTTGGCAGACATATGGAAACAGGCTTTTATAATCAGCATCCTCAAAACTTGCGGTTCGAAGTAAACAAGTTCTTTGACCGTGACTACCGTGGTGCAGTTGGACATTTACAAGCGGATATTTCATATCTGGACTTTTTAAAAGAATCACATCCACTCGAATACCGGCGCATTTCATATTATGATAATTTGTGGAATACTACAATCAGTTTTCTTGATGCCCTGATGAATAAGAAAAAAACACCTGCAGCGGAAATACTTGAGCGCGCGCCCGATGAATTAAAAGAAGAATTACATATGCTTCAGTGGCTTGATGGAAATTCTTCCCGTTTCCCTGTTGTTGATTTTTGGGCTAGCATTATGGGTCCACAAGTTGCCTGTGTACTACGCAACCTGGAGTTCGGTCTCCCGGAGGGATTAGGCTGTGGTCACGGGCTGTTTTGCACTATTGATGTAAGTAAACAATAATTTTGAGTAAAGTAAAACACCCTAATACTTCTCCAGAGATCAGAAATAGCTTTTAGAAGATCGTTCAAAAAACATGCAGTATTCTTTTTGTATTCGTAGAATTCTAAAATGCAACCGGAGAGAGTAGTAAAAAAAAGGAAAGAAATTCTTATTTTAAAAATAGAAACTTCTTTAAATGATAAAACCGGTTTGAATCTTCGATGAAAAACAAAAGTAGCGCTAAATTTTTAATGGTTTTTAAGAAACTACTTCCGTTTATTTTCCATGATCCCTCTAATAAAACATCCGTAATTATTCTTAGTATAATAATTGGTGCAATTGCCGGAATTATTGCCGTAGTATTAAAGTCAAGCGTAAGTTTTTCGCATGAACTGGCATTATCCATCATGCAGCGGTATTCAATTAAAATTGTTTTTCTGCTGCCCTTAATTGGAATATTGTTAACGGTTCTTTTTGTACAATTCTTTTTCAAAGGAGTTCATACAAAAGGATTGAGCGACATTATTCATTCTATTGCAAAAGGCAAAATTGACATTCCTTTTCAAAGAACGTACTCCCATATTATTGCAAGTACGTTAACCGTGGGATTGGGAGGAAGTCTTGGGCTTGAAGCCCCTATTGCCGCAACCGGCGCAGCTATCGGTGCCAACATTGGAAAAAGTTTAAAGCTGAATTATAAATTCAAAACATTATTTATTGCATGTGGAACGGCTGCCGGTATTTCAGCTATTTTTAATAGCCCCCTTGCCGGAGTAATTTTTGCTTTCGAAGTTCTTGTTTCGGAAATTTCGGTTCCATTCTTAATTCCGGTGCTAATTTCCTCGGCAACCGCAGCGGTATTTTCCAATTTTATGCATAGCGGACAACTTTTTATTTTAGTTACGCAGGGTTGGAAGTTAACGGCAATTCCTTTTTATATTCTGCTTGGAGTTTTTTGTGGATTAATTTCCGCTTATACTATCCGCTCAACTTTTTTTATTGAAAATTACTTCCGTTCAATTAAAAATAAATTTTCGCGGGCTGTAATCGGAGGCTTGGGAGTATCGTTTCTCGTTTTCCTTTTTCTTCCGTTGTTCGGTGAAGGTTATCTTTCGGTTAAACAAGTCCTCCACACAGAATATTATTCATTGATACAAAACAGTATTTTTTCAATCCCGCTTCCGTTTGATTGGTTTTTACTTCTTTTCGTTTTTCTTTTGATCCTCTTAAAACCGGTAGCTTCAGGGCTAACAATTGGTGCAGGAGGTGATGGCGGAATTATTGCTCCTTCTCTTTTCATGGGGGCAATGTCAGGCTTTTTCCTGGCACAATTATTTAGAACCCTCGGGATCATTGAATTAAATACTGCCAACTTTATTGCGGTTGGAATGGCGGGAATTCTTTCCGGCGTTATCCGCGCTCCGTTAACGGGAATTTTTCTTATTGCAGAAATTACCGGCGGCTATATTCTTTTTGTTCCGCTAATGATTGTTGTTTCCACCTCATATTTTATTTCAAAATATTTTGAAAAGAACTCCGTTTATACCAAAGTTTTATTTGAAAAAGGTTTCGACGACGTAACCAACAAAGATGCCGCTTTACTAAGTAAAATTTCAATTGGTGAATTGATTGAGAAGGATTTTTCTCCTGTTAATCCTAACGCAACACTTGCGCAATTTCTCGAGGTGATGACCCACTCCAAAAGAAATGTTTTTCCCGTTGTTGATGAGGTGAACACCTACCTTGGATTAATTTATCTTGACGATATTAGAGAGGTGATGTTGGATAAGGAACTCTACGATATCTTATTGGTTTATGAAATAATGAGGAGTGATGGCTGCACCGTTGATGTTGACGAATCAATGCACTCGGTAATTGACAAGTTTGAACAAACTAATACGTGGAATTTACCGGTGGTTAAAAATGGAAAATATGCCGGGTTTGTTTCAAAATCGGCTGTTCTAACGTTATACCGGAAACATGTTGTTCAACAAGCGGAAGAAATAATCTAATTGTTGTTTGCTAAAAGCTCGAAACCCATCGAGAGTTTTTCATTATTTGTTATTTTACATATAAGAAATTATTGATTTGAAAGGAATGAAAATGTTTAAAGGACTACTCCCAAAAGAAGAAAAATATTTTGATGATTTCAAAGAAATCATTACACATGTTCAAGCGATGGCAAAGGCAACTCATGTCTTCTTTTCTGCCGAAGACTATGACAAAGAAATTTTTCTGAAAATAAAGCCGCTCGAGAAACGTTGTGATGAAGTAAGCTCGAGAGTAATTAAAAGGTTGAACAATACTTTTATCACTCCGTTTGATAGAGAAGACATTTTTAGTTTGATAAAAAAAATTGACAACATTGGTGATATTTTATTGGGTACGGTTGCACGCGTAGATACCTACAGCTTAACCGAAAAAATTGTAGGGGCAGACAAAATTGCCGCGATTGTTCTTCAACAGACTAAGGAATTGGAGACGGTTATCAATGGATTAAAATCAAAGGAAAAACAAATAAACGAATGCAAAGCGGTTAGGGATTTAGAGTCCGAAGCCGACAATATTTACCGCGCTTCCTTAAAAAAACTTTTCCTTGAAGAAAAAGATGCGATCAATCTAATAAAGAAAAAGGAAATTCTTGAGATGTTGGAAAAAGCATCCGACAAATGCCAGTCAACGGCAAATGTTATAATTTCAATCTTAATTAAAAACTCGTAACGCATATGGTCTTTCCAATAACAATTATTCTTTTGGCGCTTCTTTTTGATTTTTATAACGGGATGAATGATGCCGCTAATTCAATTGCAACTGTTGTATCAACCAGAGTATTAACTCCTTTTCGTGCAGTACTCTGGGCAGCGTTTTTCAATTTTATCGCCGCTTTCGTTTTTGGTACAGCTGTAGCTAAAACTATCGGTGCCGGGTTAGTGGAATCATCGATAATCGATTATCAAGTTATTTTCTCTGCATTAATTGGAGCTGTTGTCCTTTCTTCCGTTTGTACTCATTTCGGACTTCCCATAAGTGTATCACATGCAATTATCGGTGGACTCGTAGGAGCAGCGCTAATAAAAGTTGGTCCCGCCAGCATTATTTTTTCAGGTTTTATCAAAGTATTAGTTTTTATTTTCATTGCTCCGATTATGGGCTACGTCATTTCTTATTTTTTTTCTATCGTTATCTTATGGCTTGTTAGGAACAGATCACCAAGAATCGTTGATAAATATTTTAGAAAATTACAATTGATTTCTGCCGCTCTTTTTAGTCTAAGTCATGGAGCAAATGACGCGCAAAAGACTATGGGAATTATTACGATGGTTTTGGTCCTTATGGCTGTCGGGGGAAATCCGGCGTTGGTTGGAAAATCATTTAATGTGCCCTTCTGGGTAGTGATAATGAGTCACTCGGTTATTGCGCTTGGCACTATGATTGGTGGATGGAAAGTAATTAAAACATTGGGAATGCGCATGACAAAACTAAGTCCGTTTGGTGGATTTAGCGCTGAAACCTCTGCCGGAATTACCATTGTTATCGCTACGCTTTTCGGAATTCCTGTTAGTACTACGCATACTATTACCGGTGCAATAACCGGTGTTGGGGCAATCAAAGGATTTTCGGCAGTTCGTTGGGGTGTTGCCAGAAATATTTTGTGGGCTTGGGTATTAACCATTCCACTTTCCGGATTAATTTCCGGATTAGTGTATTGGATAGCTGTTACGTTTGTAATATAAAAGTTGTAAGTTTTCAGTGATCAGTCGTCAGTTAAAATCGAATAAAAATTTTTATCTAAATTCTACGGCTGATGTTTTAATAAAAAAGGAATAAACCAGATGAAGATTTCACACACATTTTCTTTGATATCCTATGCACTGATTTTATTTGGAATAACCTCACTCTCAGGTAAACTTAATGCACAAACTTCGTTGAGAGAAGAAGTTGATACTTATATGAAAGGATTGCCTTTTCAAATGGAGCCGATCCCGATCCCATCCTTTCCTCAAAAATATTTTGATATTACTAAGTACGGCGCTGTAGGTAACGGAGTAACAAAGAACACCAAAGCAATTCAAGCTGCTATTGACGAATGCTCTAATACCGGCGGCGGATATGTAATGGTGCCTTCGGGGCTCTGGACAACCGGACCTATTGAATTAAGAAGCAATGTTAATCTTCATCTTGAAAAAGGAGCGTTGATTGTTTTTAGCGCAGACCATAATGATTACCCGTTAATTAAAAACCCTTCAAAAAGCGGTTACGTTAATCAATTCCCGATACTTGCAAATAAACTGGAGAATGTTGCAATCACCGGAGATGGATTGATCAACGGGAATGGTCAAACGTGGAGACCGGTGAAGAAAAATAAAATGAATCCATCGCAGTGGAAGAAATTATTAAGCAAAGGAGGAGCGCTAAATAAAAATAAAGATATGTGGTGGCCTTCAAAACAAGCTGCCGATGCTGAAGATTTCCTTGCTAACAAATCGGTGAAGGAATTAACGATAGAAGATTATGGAACGATAAAAGATTTCTTCCGCCCGCATCTTGCACTCTTTGTCAACTGTAAAAATATTTTGCTTGATGGTCCTACATTCGAAAATTCTGCAAACATGAACATCTACATTCACAAATCAAGAAACATTATCGTTCGTGACGTAAAAATATTTAATGAATGGTGGGCTCAGAATGCCGACGGGATAGATTTAAGCGCTTCCCAAAATGCGTTGATCTATAAATGCACTGTAAATACCGGCGACGATGGTATTTGCATGAAGTCTAGCAAAATTGATAAAAAAAGTAATGAACCGGCGTTAAAGAATATTGTTATCCGTGATTGTGTGATTTTCCACGCTCACGGTGGATTTGTTCTTGGCAGCAATACCTGGGGAGGCATGAAAAATATTTTCGTGCAGAATTGTACTTTCAATTTTACCGATGTCGGGTTGAGATTCAAAAGCGGCAACGATAAAGGCGGCTTGGTTGAAGATGTTTATATCCAGGATATTTATATGAAAGACATAGCCGATGAGGCAATTTCTTTTGATCTCTTTTATGTTGATGGAGGAGCCGCAAAAACAAAAGACTTAAAAGATGCGACCAGAATTCCTACTTTTAAAAATTTTAGGATGAATAATATCAATTGTGACGGAGCTACTCAGGCATTTCTTATTAAAAGTTTAACTCCGGAATGTGTTTCTGATATTGAGCTAAGTAATTCGGCATTCATTGCTGATAAAGGAATTGAGACTTCAGAGGCAAGTAGTATCACGTTTAAGAATGTAATTGTAAAATCTCTTACCTCTCCACTTATTACGCTGAACAACTCATCTGACTTTACTTTTGATAATTTTTCTTCAGGTAATGATATTGGTCTCTTTATGAAATTGAGCGGTGAAAAGACGAAAAACATTTCGCTCATTAACACGAAAACGGATTGTGCAAAAATTCCTTTTGAATTCGGAGCTGGTGTTTCAAAAGAGGTCGTGAATATTAAATGAGGTGATGTTTTATTTTAACAGCATCTTTAACTTGTGTAAACCTCAAAGGATTTCAAGACCTTTGAGGTTTTTGTTACGGTTAAACTCTTTCCTTAAGCCGTATCTTTCATAATCAATACTCAAACTCTGCCGGTCTTTTCATATTATCTTTCCCGACACTCTCGATCAATTCGCGGTAGGTGATCAGTTTGATTTTGTCCTTTTTAACTTCCGCTAAAAATTCCGGTGAGAGAAGTGCAGATAATTCCGCCTGTCTGTTGAGGCTCATTTGAGGTGGGCCAAAAGGATTCATATCAATCATCGCACGAAGTTCGTCGGTATCAACACCGCAATGGCAAACCATAAGATTAACTTTCCCTTTCTCCAATTTATTTTGAAGAATATTTATGAGGCTGTCTTTCTTCGATTCAATTGGAGCGGGATACATATTATCCGTGTAAAATTCTTCGAAGTAACGTGAAATTCCGAGATGATTTTCTTTCGCAAGTTTTTCAACAATGTCCCGGTATTCCGGTTTATCCATTGCAGTTCCCATATGATAATCTATGTAGTCAATCTTTAGACCACTGCTTATTGCCCGTGCAACTTGCGCTCTTAATTCTTTTTCTACTTCTTCAAGTTTCGGTTTATGTTCGTGAAATGTTTTCCGTGAGGGGAAAAAATAGCCCGCTTCATCGGTTAATGATGAGACTTCTTTTCCCAGAACCGGTCCCCACCGGTAGTTCTTCCATTCGGCATTTAAGGTTAAGTGAATACCGACAGAAACTTGTGGATTGTTTTTAAGCAATTCAACTGCTTGCTGATACCATGGACAAACAAACATAACTGATGTTGAAAAAGGTATTCCGCTTTCGATCATTTTACTTAATGCTAAATTTGTCGCGTTTGACATGCCCGAATCATCACAGCGTATTAACAACGTTACATCTTCACTATTTTGCTGTGCAGAAAGGGGAGTTAATACAAGTAAAGCCAAAGCAAATATTTTAAGATGATTCATCCTCATTTCCTTTTCAATTATATTTTTGTTGACGCTTAAAATTAAGAAAACATTTTAGAATTAACCTCTACCTGTCTCCCTCGCCTTAATCCTGTCCGTCTTTGGCGGAAAGGATAGGGATGAATTTCTAGCTTAAAAATGTATCCCAAATTTCCTTAAGAGATAAATCATTAAGTAGTAAAAGAGGATCATAATTACCACCGAGATTAGAAGCGCCGGATAGAATGCTGCCTTCCATTTTAAAAGTAACGGTAATACAATTAAGAGCGAAAGAGAAGGGATAACCAACCAAAAAACACTGGTAGATAATTGAGATATTTTCTGAATGTCTTTGGTTTCGATATATAACCAGATCATTGCCAGAACGGAAACAAGGGGAACAGATGCGAGAATACCTCCGATGAAAGGACTTTTTTTTGACGCCTCGGAAATCGCTACAATTAATACAGCTGAGAGAGCGACTTTAATAATGTATTGCCACATGTTTTACCTTTCGATGGAAAACCACCGGGGTTTTAAAACTTCAGTGGTATTTATACTACATTTTAAGACCATGGATGTTTCAGCAATTTATTCTTTACTTAAAAAATAACGGATCAGACTAAAATATTCATCAGGTTTTTCAATGTGAACAAAATGACCGCACCCATTTATTATATGCAGTTCGGAAGAGTTGATCGCTCCCGACATTTTTTCGATCGAAGAAGCTGGTATGGGGTCATTCTGCCCGTGAATAATAAGCGTAGGTGTATCGATACTTTTCATTTTATCATACAAGTCAAAGTTCAATAAGTAAGAACCGAATTCAGCCGAACTTGCAAAGAATTTCTTTACTCTTAAACTGTCGAAATAGTCCATGTGCATTTGAGCTAAAAACATTGTATCTGTTGAATATCCTTTAAACCTTGTGGTCATGAATTCTTTGAATAAGATAGGGTTGAATTTTAATTCCGGGTTTTGAGCTAATTGAGAAATCTTTTCTTTATCTGCTTTAGAAAGCCGCTGCATAATTGTGTTCTGAAATTCACCAAGGTATTTTGTGCTTCCCGGCGCCGGTTCGAGAAGTAAAAGTTTTGATACGTTGCCGGGATACTTCGAGGCATATTCAATACTAACTAAAGCTCCCCACGATTGTCCTGCCAAAATCATTTTATCAATGTTGAAAATATTCCTTACGCCTTCTAAATCTTCAACTAAATCGGACATTTTAATAGTATCAGCATCATAAAACTCAGCAGATCTTCCACAACCTCGCTGGTCAAAAAAGATAAGCGTATAGCTGTTTGCTAATTGCTTAAACGGTTCGAACAGATAATCGTGAGCAAGCCCAGGTCCGCCATGAACTATAATTATGGGTTTACCTTTTCCGACAACTTTACAAAAAATCTCCGTACCATTAATTCTTTTTACTCCTTCAAATTCTTTTATCTCTTTCGGTTGGGAATAAATATATGTAACGGAAAACAATAACAAACAGATATGAAGAAACACAAAATGAATTTTCATAATATCACCTTTTGAAAGTAACAACTTCTGTTTTTATGGAAGAAACTTACAAAACATTTCTAATGACTCAAAATTTGGTTTTAATTTCCCAATGACAAATAACGATTGACCACCGACCACCATCTTTTAACAATTCCATAACACTTCCTTAACACTGCGGTAACAGTGTAGTAGTAAGTTTACTTGCGAAAAGAAATTTATAAGGAATGTTGTATCAAGATAGCATATTTCAACGCGTCGTTTAAGGTGGGGCAAGACGGGGTTACACGTGTCCTTTACAAAATGATTCAGGGAGCTTTGGAAAGAAATCACGAAGTAATAGGTATTACTTCTGTTCTTCCGGAACAAGAAGAGCAAATAATTCCGATGTACCAGGTTCCGTCTGTAGTAATGCCGCTTCAAAAAAATTACCGTCTTGCACTTCCGGGGTATCATGCATTTGCAAAAGTGCTTGAAAAATTTAACCCTGATATTTTACACATTAATAGTCCATGTCCACTTGGTTACAGCGCCATGAAATACGGACAATTTTTTAACATCCCGGTTGTTGCAACGTATCATACACATTTTCCAAAATATCTTCCTTACTATCACTTAACGGCGTTAGAGGAATGGACGTGGAAACTCTCTCGTTCATTATATAATAATATTGATCGTACGTTTGTTCCAACGCGTCCGATTCTTGACGAACTTGTCCGGCACAATTTTCAAGAACTTGAATATTTACCGAATGGTGTCGACGGTGTTTTGTTTAATCCCAACCGCCGTTCTTCTGCATGGAGAAAGCGATTTGGAAACGGAGAGAAACCAATTGTGCTTTTTGTAAGCAGGCTTGTCTGGGAGAAAGATCTCCACGTGCTTGCCGAAGCGTACAAAATATTGCATCCAAAGCAAAACGACTTTGAGATGATTGTTGTTGGTGATGGACCTGCGCGAAAAGAATTTCAAGCAATGATGTTGGGGGCACATTTCCTGGGGTATCAATCGGGAGAAACACTTGCGGAAATTTTTGCCTCGGCGGATATCTTTGCATTTCCTTCCACAACAGAAACGTTTGGACTTGTAACGCTTGAAGCAATGGCTTCGGGGCTTGTTCCCGTTGCAGTGAATGTTGGAGGTGCGGTTGATATAATTGAAGAAGGGAAATCGGGATTCTTTTCTTCGGCAGAGAGCGGGAAGGAAATGGCTGAGAAAATTGCTTTTCTCATTGATAATCCCGGGCAGAGAAAAGTTATGTCAAAAAATGCTCATGCAAGATCTTCTGCTTTTCATTGGGAAAATATCTTCGAACAACTATTTTCAAGTTATAGAGAACTCCTTAATATCTATAGGCAACACCGGTCTTCACATGATGCAGCATAGCGCGGCGCTTTTATCAATTGGGTATAGTAAAATACTTAAGTTGACCGAGTTTTTAGATAAACCGCTAAAGCGGTTGAAAGACGAATCATTGTTTTTTATTAACACCTCGATTAATCGAGGTGTTAATGAATTAAAAATTTTATTTGTAACCGTTTCAACGGTTTTAGTTACTAGTTGTTTTGGGCGGTCAACTTGAACACTTTACTTACTTCCGATCATTTAGTATCCGATTCTCGTGGGTATAAACTTATTCATATTTCCGATCCCCATTTAAGCAGGCAATATTACCGGGAACACATAAAAGCATTTAAAATTCTTTTAGAGACTGCGTTAAAGGCAGGCGCCGATCATATTTTAATAACCGGCGACATAATTAGTACGGCGGACCCGGATGATTTTTATCTCGCTCGTGAAATTTTTGCAAGATTTGGTCTGCTTGATTCACAAAAGTTAACCGTAGTTCCGGGTAATCACGATATTTTCGGGGGACCACATCGCGCTGTGGATGTGCTTGGTTTTCCACAACAAATTAGCAATATAGATTATGATAAGCATTTGAAATTATTTTGTGATGCCTTTGCGGAAACTTTTGACGGCGTTACAACATTGGTGAATGATGCACTCTTTCCTTTCGTTAAACAGACCGGTCCTTTTTCAATTCTTGGTTTAAATTCAATTCCTCCCTGGTCATTATGGAATAATCCGCTTGGCAGTAACGGAAGTTTGAGCGATGAACAAGTTGCCTCGCTTAAGGCTGTTATTGAATCGACTATCTCTCTTGGAGATACCTTGCTGGTTGCAATGCACCATCATTTCCATGATTTGAATGATGAGACCGTTCAAAATAAATTGTGGAAGAAAATAGAACAGAAAACCATGAAGATGAAAAAACGAAAAAGCATAATAAAAATGTTTAAGAAGCTTAATGTCGCTTATGTTTTACATGGTCATGTGCACCAGAATGAATTATATGAAAAAAAGAATCTCCGGTTTATTAACGGCGCCGGTGCTATTTGTGATGATCCGATCCCCTTTCTGAAATATAATATCCTCGAATGGATAAACGGGAAGACGTTAGCTCGCATTGAACAACTTTCAACTCCTTATCAAGTTTCAAACTTAAAAAGACCTCTCAATCTAAGGCATAGGGAAGCTTCGTTTGCTCATCGTGAAAGCTTGTTCGTCTGATTCAAAGGGGAATGCTCAATCTGCTCTTTGTCTACCGCATCTTCCAATTTTTAACAATTCCATAACACTTTCTTAACGATACGGTAATACTGCCACTGTAAGTTTACCTGTGAAAAATAGATTAATTAAAATTTAGAGAAGAACATGTATCAAAAATCATCAACCAACTTGCTATTCATTACAGTCGCATTTCTTGCGGCATTTGTTTTATCGCTTGTGCGGAGCGAATATTTCTTCGGAATTATTTCATTAGGATTTGCAATTCTTATTTACAGTTTAGGGTTCATTTTCGCCAGACATCACGACAGCAAAGATTTATCAAGACAATTCGAGAATTAAATGTTCCAGATTGATTTGCATAAACTGCTTCAAAATAAACTGCATGCTTTCGTCGGTAATAAAAATGTTTTCGCCGGTAAAGCCGTAGAAACTATCTTGTCAAAAGTTATGCATATAAAAAAGATAAATGATTTTTTGTCCAAATACGAAACAACGGAAGGTGCTGCTTTTATAGATAATCTCTTTGAAGAACTGGATTTTTCTTATTCGGTTTCAAAGAAGGACAAAGAGAAAATTCCCAGTGAAGGGAAAGTAGTGATCGTTTCCAATCATCCGCTGGGAGGCTTAGATGGTTTAGCGCTGGTAAAACTAGTTTCAGAAATTCGTCCCGACGTAAAGATAGTTGTTAATGATATTTTATTGCACATCGAAAACCTGAAAGAATATTTCCTCCCGTACAATTTATTTGGAAGCGGCATTCAAAAAGAAAATGTTGCAGGTATTGATAAAGCTCTGAAAGAGGAAAACGCTGTTATTTTTTTCCCCGCCGGAGAGGTCTCAAGACTAACGTTCCATGGTTTGCAAGATACGGCATGGTCTCAGGGAGCTTTATATTTTGCTAAAAAATCAAACGCTCCAATCCTTCCTGTATTTATTGATGGAAAAAATTCAGCAAGCTTTTACCTCGTTTCGGCGGTGTCGAAAGCCTTTTCAACGTTTCTTTTACCGCGCGAATTATTTAAACAAAACGGGAAGACGATTACCGTTAAAGTTGGGTACCTGATCTCCGCAAAGACGTTGTTTGCGGGTCTTCTAAAAGAAAAAGTTTTAATAAAATATTTGCACCGGCACGTTTATCAGATCGGGAAAAACAAAAAAGGAATTTTTTTAACGGAACGAAATGTTATTCATCCCGTTGATCCAAAGAAAATAAAAAAAGAATTGCTTAATGCTAAAGTTCTGGTAAATCTTGAAGAGAAGAAAAAAGTTTACTTACTCTCAAACAATAAATTGTTTCCCGATGTCCTAAAAGAACTTGCACGACTGCGAGAAATAACCTTTAGAAAAGTTGGCGAAGGGACAGGGGAAAAATTAGACACAGATGTGTACGATGCCTATTATCATCATATCGTTTTATGGGATGAAGAAAATCTGGAGATCATGGGTGCATACCGGATTGGCGTGGGAAGCGAGATTCTTGAAAAATATGGTTCAACCGGTTTCTATTCGTCAACGTTGTTCAATTTTTCGGAAGATTTTCAATACCATCTTCCTTACTCGGTAGAATTAGGGAGAAGTTTTATCCAGGCCAAATATTGGAAAACAAACGCACTGGATTATTTATGGATGGGGATAGGAGCCTTTCTTGCTTTGAATCCGAAAGTACAATTCCTTTTTGGACCCGTTTCATTATCAAACGGACTGCTTGATGATGCAAAAGCAATGATAGTCTTCTTTTATGAAAAGTGGTATGGGAATACTTCAGGTATGGTCAGCGCAAAAAACATGTATCAGGTAAGTGAACTTCTGAAAAAGCGATTTGATGCAATCTTTACTTCAAATAACTATAGAGTAGAATTCAAATTGCTTAAACAGAATTTAAATTTTTACGGAATGTCTATTCCTCCATTATATAAACAATATACAGCTTTGTGCGAACCGGGTGGGGTGCAATTCCTTTCCTTCGGCGTCGATCCCGATTTCCAAAACTGCATCGACGGTTTTATGTTACTCGATATCGACTTGATAAAATACTCAAAAAAAGAAAAATACATTTACAGTAATATGAACTTTGGCGAAGAAGCTCCAGACTATTTTTTTAGGGAAGCTGTCTAATAACAGTTCCGAAACCATGACTTAACAATTTCTTAACACTGGCTTAACAATTACATAATATGGCGACATTAACTTTGCAATACAATTACTATTTAATAGAGAGAGAGAGAATGTATTTGTATTACAACCACGAATGGAACAAACAATTTATTATGCGGTCACTCACCATTTTTTTTATATTCATCTTTGGATTAGGTTCATTATCCGGTCAGAATAAAGGTTCGATAGGCGGGAAAATAACAGATAAATCCAACAACGAAGAATTGATCAGTGCATCGGTGTTAATTGTCGGGACGTCAATGGGAGCCACCTCGGATCTTGATGGAACATATACCTTAAGGGCTCTAAAGCCAGGGAAATATTCGTTGAAGTTCTCCTACATTTCTTACCAATCATCACTTGTTGAAAATGTTGTTGTAGAGGAGGGTAAAGAGACAAGAATCAATGTTCAACTTGAACCCGAAACAAAAGAAATGAATGAGGTAGTAGTTTCTGCAGATGTCTTAAAAGCAACCGAAGCGGCTATGCTAAACATCCAAAAAAAATCTATGGGCATTGTAGATGGTGTTAGTGCAGAGCTAATAAAGAAAAATAATAGTTCAGACGGAACCGATATTCTAAAAAGAATGACCGGCGTTACTATTTCAGAAGGAAAATATGCTTACATCAGGGGAGTAAGCGACCGTTATAATTCAACTATGCTTAACGGGGCAAATTTACCCAGCACCGACCCGGAAAAGAAAAGCGTTTCCTACGATTTATTTCCATCATCTTTAATTGAAAATATTATCACAAGTAAGACGTCGACTCCCGATAAACCGGCAGATTTTTCGGGCGGATTAGTCCAAATTAATACCGTTGAATTTCCTTCAAATTCTTTAATTGAATTTAGCATGGGGAGTGCATACAGTACGTTATCAACAAACAGAGATAGACTTACGTATGCTTCCGGTAAATATGATTTCCTCGGCATCGATGACGGATCCCGCGATTTGCCTTCAATCGTGCCGGCGAGTCACGTTAACACTTCTCTTGGCAGCAAAACAATTCAAGAGATCGGGAGGTCATTCAAAAATGATTGGAATACAAAAAGCGGGAAGATACCGTTTAACTCGAATTTTAAGTTATCAATCGGAGATTCTTACGTAATCGGTGAAGAGGGGATGCTCGGTTTTATCGGGTCGCTCTCATATTCAGCGAATAACGAATTAAGAAAGTATGAAAGAAAATATTATAATTATAGCGGTATCTGGTACGACTATACCGGTACAGATTATTTAAATAACATTCTTTGGGGAGCGTTATTTAACGTTAGTTATAAGTTTGGCGGAAATAATAAGATAAGTTTTAAAAATATCTATAATCAGAATACCGATAATAATGTTGTTACAACAAAGGGAAGTCATTACTACGTTCCCGAATACAGAGAGGCAACTTCTCTTCAATTTACCCAACGGTCTCTTTATTCAACTCAGGTGATCGGCGAACATGTTCTTAATTTCTTAAATAACAGCATGTTCAATTGGAATATCAATTATGCCGACTCAAAAAGAAAAGAGCCGGATACCAGAAAATATTGGTATAGCAAAGAATTAGACGCTCCCGCAAGTGATTTACGTTTTTCAATGAATCAAGCTACTGCAACACGTTTTTTTTCTGATCTAAAAGATAAAAGCATTGGATTTAGCGGCGACTTTTTGATAAAGCCCTTTGAAGATCCTTTTATGCCGAATTTTAAAGTGGGGTACCTGCAAAACAAGAAGGATCGAGATTATACACCGAGAGTGTTCGGGTTTGATTTCAACCAGAGAAAAACTCCAATAAGTTTAAGAGACAGTATTTTTAGCCTTCCGGTTGAGGATATATTCCGACCGGAAAATATTAATCCTAATTTTATTTATGTAGTTGAAGTATCAAATCCATCCGATAAATACGACGCAACGGAAAAAATTCAAAGTACCTACGCAATGTTCAATGCAACGTTATTCACCGATCTCAAACTAACCGGTGGTTTCAGATATGAATTTTCAAAAGTGAGATTGTCCTATATCGATCCGCAGAGTTACTCAAAAACGTTAACGGTAGAACACAGTTACAATGATCTTCTTCCTTCTTTAAACCTTACGTATAAACTGAGCGAAAACATAAATCTACGCGGAGCATACGGTAAAACGGTTGCACGCCCTGAATTGAGAGAGTTAGCTGTTTCAGGGTATTATGACTTTTTAACTGATGATTATGTTTTTGGAAATCCCGAATTGGTTAGAACCATTATTGATAACTATGATCTGCGGTTTGAATTTTATCCTAATCCGACAGAGTTATTCGCCGCAAATCTTTTCTACAAACATTTTAATAAGCCTATTGAAGTAATTGGAATAAACACAAGCTCTAAATCACGGTCCTGGAAAAATGCTGATAATGCAGTGAGTTACGGTATCGAACTGGAAGCGCGTAAAAATCTTGGATTTGTTTGGGATGGTTTTAGACCATTATCACTTATTAGCAATATCAGTCTTATTAAGTCGGAAGTTGATCTTGGAACTGCAAGTTTGGGGCAAGCGGGAACCGTACAAAAACGGCCTCTACAAGGGCAGGCGGATTATGTGTTAAACATTGGGCTTTACTACGACAACTATGAATCCGGATTAACCGCAAACCTTGTTTATAATAAAGTGGGACAAAAAATTGTCGAAGTAGGTGTTGACCAAACCGGTGACATTTTGAGCAGACCGAGAGACCAGATCGATTTTAACATCTCACAAAAAATATTTAATAATTTCACTCTGAAGTTCGCTGTAAAAGATTTGTTGGCTCAACACGATGTGACTATTCAAAGAACTCTCAACGGGGATAAAGTTGCGGACGACATTAAGCGGGGACGAATTATTTCTTTGGGGGTTTCGTATCAATTGAACTAAAAAGTAAAAAAGTGATTCTGTTTTTGTATCAGTATATAATTAATTAATAAAAAGGAAAATGTTATGAGAAAAATATTTCTGTTATTGATCTTCGTATTTACATCTGTAGTCAGGTTGAGTGCACAAACTCAAGTTGAAGTTACAGGAGAT
>JBAYFO010000067.1:0-19408 GCA_041667115.1 Ignavibacteriaceae bacterium
GGTCTTTATCCTTTTAGTAATGATCGGGTTGTACTTAAGCGCTACCGAAACATTAGCAAACGGGACAAAAGTTTTCACCTTTAACATGATCGCGTTAATGGATCCTCAGAATTACACACAAACCGGAATTCTCTCTCCGTTAAATCCGAATAACTTACGATTTGTAGCATACATCGCGTTGTTCATCGGATTTGCTATCAAGATTCCGATGTTCCCTTTCCACACCTGGCTTCCCGATGCGCACGTTGAAGCACCGACTGCCATAAGTGTTATTCTTGCCGGTGTTCTTTTAAAGATGGGTACCTATGGAATTTTAAGAGTTAATTATCCAATCTTTCCTGAAATTACACACCAATTAGTTTGGTGGATCGCTCTATTTGGAGCTATCAACATTGTTTACGGCGCTCTCTGCGCCATGGCACAAACAGATTTTAAGAAACTCATCGCTTACTCCTCAATTTCGCACATGGGATTTGTAATCCTTGGAATGGCTTCATTAAATACTGCCGGTATTTCCGGTGCGGTATTCCAGATGTTCAATCACGGAACTATTACTGCAATGCTCTTCCTTATTGTGGGAGTAATTTATGATAGAGCTCATACACGCGGAATTAATGACTTTGGCGGGTTGGCTGTTCAAATGCCGATTTATACCGGCTTCGTAAGTTTTGCTTTCTTTGCAGCTATCGGACTGCCCGGCTTGAGTGGATTTGTTTCTGAAGTCTTCGTCTTTCTCGGCGCTTTTAGTAATGTACAAATCCGGGTTTTAACGGTTATCTCCACCTCAGGAATTTTGTTAGGTGCTGGCTATATGCTTTGGACTTTACAGCGCATTTATCTTGGAAAGTTAAATGAAAAATGGAACAAGCTCCCTGATCTTGATTTTAGAGAATATGCAATGTTGGTTCCTCTTGCTGTAATTATTCTCATTCTCGGAATTTATCCTTCGTTTATGTTGGACTTGATGAATTCCTCGGTAAACAGTATGGTTACGTTTATGGCAAAGTCGCAGACAATTTTTTCATCGATACAATTTTAATTGAATAGCTTAGAGTTTTAATTTATGCAGTTAACATATTTTTTCAATAGTATACCGTTGCTTTACCCGGAAATTGTCATTTCCCTTCTCATTGCTGTAATTGTCTTAGCCGATTTAATTACAAGCAAAGTTGAGAAAATTCTTCCCTACATCTCGTTGGTTGGTTTAGCCGTAGCTTTTTATTTCGTGTTGGATAATTACAATGCTAACGCGATGGCGTTCCTTAATGATACCGGGAAAGGAATGGTTGCGGTTGATTCTTTCGGCTCATTCTTCAAAATGATAATTCTCATAAGCTCATTTTTGGTGATTCTCTTTTCGATCATCTCAAAAGAATTACATAGTTCGATGGACCGGATCGGTGAATATTACACACTGATCTTCGGGATGATCCTCGGTATGTTTTTTATGGTTTCGGCAACCAATTTAATTTTGCTCTATCTTTCGATCGAATTGGTCTCCCTTTCCTCTTATGTGTTAGCCGGATTTATTAAAACTTCTACAAGAAGCGCTGAAGCGTCTTTAAAATATTTAATCTTTGGCGCTACTTCAACGGGAATAATGCTCTTTGGTATTTCAATTGTTTACGGGTTAACCGGAAGTACGAATCTTTACGAAATTAATTATTTATTTCAAGTTACTGCCGGAAGTAAATTTTTACTTAATCTTTCAGTGATCTTAATGTTCGCGGGAATTGGATATAAAATTTCCTCTGTTCCCTTTCACTTCTGGACTCCCGATGTTTATGAAGGCGCACCAACAACAATTACGGCTTATTTATCTGTTGCAAGTAAAGCCGCCGGTTTTGCATTGCTTATCCGCTTAATAAAAACCGGATTCTTCCTTCAAACTTCAACGCTTGGCGCCTGGGTAATTCTTCCTTCGTTCTATTGGCAGGATTTCCTCGTTCTTATTGCAATCTTAACAATGACGTTGGGTAATTTTGCGGCTCTCTGGCAGAGTAATGTTAAACGTATGCTTGCTTACTCAAGTATTGCACATGCCGGTTATCTTTTAGCGGCTCTAGCGGTTTTATCGGATCAAGGGTTAATAGCTATTCTTATTTACTTTGCAGTTTACATGATAATGAATCTCGGAGCCTTTTTGGTTGTTATCATTATCCGCAATAAAATTAATAGTGAAGAATTATCCGATTACGATGGACTTGGTTACTCAATGCCTCTTATGGGAGTTAGCTTAGGTGTTTTTCTTATTTCACTTACAGGTTTACCGCCTACAGCAGGATTCATCGGAAAGCTTTATCTCTTTTTAGCTTTGCTCGATGCTAAAATGATAGTCCTTTCGGTTATCATGGTTTTGAACAGTGTTGTTTCACTTTACTATTACGTCCGCGTTTTGAAACACATGTTCCTGAATAAACCAAAGGGCGAAGTTGCACTTGTAAAATTCCCTTTGGCTGAGAACATTTACGCTTCGGTTCTTGCAGCCGCAATAATCTTCTTTGGTATTTATTTTACGCCTCTTATTGATTGGGCGAAAAACTCTCTCACACTTTTCGGGTTTTAAGTAATTTACTTTGTACCACAGATTAGTAGTCTGTGGTACTTTGCTATTCATTTGCCTCTTGGAAAGCCTGCATTATTTCTTTATTCCCCCGTAACATCTTATTAAGGTGATTTATTAATCTACTTTAGTCATAAAACTTTTAAGGAATTCTTCCGCAGTTAAAACATCTATTTTACTTCGTTTATAATCAGTTTTATTTCTTGTGATTATGAGTGCAATACCGTTATTAACCGCTGTGAAATATTGAATAGCATCTTCAAAGTCATTGAATTCCGAATTAAGTGATTGGTCTATTACTCTTTCATCTATCGGTAAAATATTTACGAGTGTCTTGAGTTTTCTTAAACTTTTTAATGCCGATACATTTGAAGTCTGTTTCCTTAGAAGATAGTGGAGATTTGCAAATATAAGCGGTGATGTATAAGCAATAACTTTTTCTTTATCTATTAAGGTAAATAATTTTGCCGCGTGAATATAGTGCGGCTCTCTTTGGGCTAGTAAATCTAAGATGATGTCCGAATCAACAAAAAGTTTAATCACCTGGAGTATTTCTCCTCTATATGCTTTCTATAAATTTCTCTGACATTAATATTTTCAGATAACTTAACTATCCCGGCTAACTCAAGAACATTTGGTGATATTTCAATTTCCGAAATACTCTCTTTATCTGCTATTAGATTGAAATACTTTTCAACCATCACCGAAAGACTCTGTTTATTTTTCCGGGCATATTTTTTCGCCCGGTCTATGGCTCTTTTATTAAGTTTTAATGTTAGTTTAGTGTTCATATCATTCCTGCCAAATAATACGTAAATATTTTTATGATAAAATACGTATCATTGACTTAAAATTCAAGTTCGTCTTTTAGTAATAGAACAACATTGTTCCAGTGGGACAGGACACATCCTCCATCCCCCCTCAACCATCTAATAGTCCAATAATTGCTTTAACAATTTTTCTGGCAAGAGGTAGCTATAGACAACTGAGGGAAAAGTGTAACTTGCAATAGTGTTTATTTTTGTGCGTTTACTATTTTAATGCTTCTAATGTTCCATTTGCTTTTCTGATTGCTTCACAAGCCGCTAATAAAGCTAAGACTCTTTTGTTGGGTGGTAATGAAATACTTTTATAGGATGCCTTTAGAAATTCCAAACCTAACCCCAATTGAAATTCCCATTCAGAAAAATTTTCCTCGTAAAGTCGACTTACATTTTGTGTAATCCAATTAATGGCTATAATAAAGCCGTTATTGGATTGATTCGTTGTATCTAAATTAATTTTCTTCCTATCTATTATTTTCTTGGAAATTGAAAAATCATTTTCAATACTTTCAATATCGAAATATAAAATAGTATTATATCCAAAACCTTTAATAAATAAATCAACTAAAAGTCGGTTAATGTCATATGACCAATGCTTGTAGCTAATACTTCCCGGATCTATAACTATAGGAAAACCAAGTGAGTCAACTAAAATGTTGTCTGAATGCAAATCGCCATGGGATAAGATTTGTACAGAATTCGGGTTGACTATTTTTACCTTCGAAATACTTTTGTAAGAATGATGTTCAGTAATACTATCAATAATATCTTGGTCAAAATAAGCAGGGTATTTTTGCAAAATTGGCTCAAGAATATTTATTGAATTCATTATGTATGAAGCTCTCACACTATCAATATCCTCCAAAACATTTTCATTTATTGGGATTGTGCATTTTTGTTTTTGAGAATACAACTTTAAAAGCCTTTCATTTGAAAACAAATTGTTTAAAACACCTTCAATTTTTTGCTTATCTTGATAATCTGAAATGAACATAAACAAAGTAGAAGAATAGGAAACGAATTCATAGATTATAGGATACCAGCCCTCGGCGGAATATTGTGTAGGTTCATTTCTTTCATAGTCCGTTTTAATTGTTGAAGGTAATAAAGTCGAATAAAGATTTAGATTTTCATACTCTTTTAGGATAGCAGATTTATCATGAGATATTTTTAACAATTTAGAAATTGAACCAAATATCATTTCTAAAACAAATGCACCTGAATAACCTGGTGCTATAGCTTTTATGTTTACATCATCTTTTTTGATAAACGGTTTGTAACTTAAATAGTTAGAGATAATACTTTGTAAATTGTGAAGCCCTAATATCTCGATAGCTGACTTTGTATTAAAATCATTGAATGGTACCAATATAATATCCGACAATCCAAGGTTTAATAATGATTTTAATTTTTCTTTTACTCTTTGATGATATGTTGGCTCACTCCGTTGTCCTTTGTTTATAAATTCAATATTTAATTTATATTCTCTCCTAAATTCTTCAATTTTTTCAAGAACTCGAGGAAATCGAGAGAAAATTAACAATGGAATTGAGTTTTTATAAAGTGTAATAATTTCATTAAGTAGTTCAAACCCAATATCAGTTTTGGTTGGTTCATTTTCTATATCTAAAATAATTAAATCAAATTTCTCTGCTTTGATTTTTGTAATAAAATCTAAGTGAGAAACACAAAATTCACTTTTGTCAATCTCACACTCAAACTCAATGAGAATACTTTTTATTGTCCCTGCCATGAAGCCTTCCAATAGTCTATCATCATCCCAATGGATAATTTTAAATTTTTTCATTGTTCATCTCTCCATATTAATAATTTAATTTCGATTTCAAACTGCTTTTGGGATATGTTGTATTCATAATTTAAATACCCTCCATAAAATGCAAATTCAGTAACAAATTTATTTAAACCACCGCTGTTCCTTTCTTTTGGTTTGGTACCTTTACTAATTATCCTTAAAGCTAAGCTTTCAGTTCCTACTAAATTAAAATTAATACCAACTTTTATCGGTTGTCCTTTTACATGATGAGTAAACAAATTGTATAAAAATACTTGATCTAGAAAGTGCTTAAGCTGATTAGTAGGAAAGAATACATTTTTTTCACTAATTGTGTTTTTTTCAAAGTCAATTTTTATTCCCAAAGAATCTGCTCTTCTTTTAGATTCTTCAATTGCCTTATCAATTGCTTCAATTAGTTTGCAAGGTGTTTGTTCAGCAATCTTTACAAGAGGACAAGAAAGAAATGGTGAGTTCTGATTAATGTAAATAAAACTATGATAGTAAAATGTCCAAGTATTAACAAAATTATGGAAAAATCTTTTATTAGAAAGAATCGCAGGATTAAAAATAATTTCATTTATCTGTAATGTCAGGTCATCATGCACACCAAAAAGTTTTTTCTCTGAAAGCATTTGCTTAATAAATGTCGCAAACAATGTATCGCTTGAAGAAAATAATTTTGAATTGATAATGTTATCAAGTTTACCCAAGTGATTTATGACTACATTATTAAGGTAACCCGCAACATCTGACCATCTTTTGGGAACAATATTGAGCCAATTAATAAACCCTGGGTTTTCAATTATGCTCTTAATGTTTTCAGTAGGTTCTTTATTTGCATGAAATTTCTTTAACATTTCTTGATAATCGATAGGTTTAACTTCTACAAAGTCATCACTTACATTGTTGTGCTTATATGCTAATCCATAATTATCTTTGATTTGCTTTTTATAGCTAGCGAAAACAGACATTATAGAATCTGAAGGTATAGCAATTTCAAACTTTCTTTTTTCGGCAAAAAACCTCAGAAAAATAATTACATTTTTGAGCTTACTACTCAAATTATCTTCTGCCAGTAATAAGTCAAGATTTTTTAGGACAACATCAAAGTATTCGCTTGAAGTATGGTATTGTCTTTTTAAATATGAATAAGTATGATAAAAAAGATTTTGAGTAATTGAATGAGAATATGAAGTCCCACGTTTAGAGCTGATAAAAATTAAGTGTATTGATTGAATGAATTCATTTTTATCTGATGAACGAAGAACGCTAATTGCGGCAAATTTATATCTAATAATACTGGGTTCATCAAAAAAGAATTCTTTTGCCATTTCTAATTGCCATGTTGCAATAGTTTTTGCAATTTGTGATAATATATTTCTTACACTAAGAAATACTAAAGGAGGTTTTTGCATCCACATTATTTCTGTTGATAAAAAATATAGGACTGAATAAACTTCTGATTTAGGATTTTTTTTCTCTACATCAATATTCTCCAATATTTTACTAAGATAAATCTCAATCTCCTTTCTTTTGTATGTAGATAATAAAGCCTCCTGTAATAAAACTCGAAACTTGAACATAGAAAGTATTGTTTCAGAATCTAAGAAAATATTATCGTTAGCATAGAAGTCTTGAGGTGGCAAATCTGCCTTATCTTTATCTTTTATTTTTAACCTCTCCCTGCGCTTCAAGTAGAAATCAGTCATATGTTCACCTTTAATTTCAAATTCTCTTAGAGCATGAATGTGTTCACAAATTGGACAATTTGCAGATTCATAATTCCTAAGTGGAAACCGGTAGAAGAAATTAACTGAAACAACAGAATCTATTTCACATGTTTCAGGTATGGAAAACAAACCAGTTGTTTCTTTTTTCATGCGTCCCTTTATCATCTTAATATTTGTTAAAAATTCTTCTTCTTTAGGTTGGAGTTGAGAAAAGAGAATACATACAAGAATATTTTCCTTACCTTCATTAGCTGCAAGATTTATCATCTGTTGAGTTGTGTTGCCAGTGAGGCTTCCCCAATCCACAATTACCACATTAGGGCTTGGATTTTTAAGATATTCTGGAGGCTTTATTAAATTCCATTCACCAAAATATGATGCCCTCTTGATTTCAGAAATGCTATTACATGTATGATGATTCTTTTCATTGGTAAAATGCTTGGAAATATTATTTGTGATTTTGTTTACTGGATTCGAAAGTTTGAAATCAGGCGTTGGTCGCCAAACGTCAAATGTGTTTTTATTAATATCAGTTAACCATTCTTTAATTTTTTTATAAAATTTTTTATAAATCAGTTTTTCAGATTTTTCTTCATCATTCAATAACCGTGTTGGACTTAAATAAAATGTAAAATGTCGACTATTTGTTTTCCCTAAATGACTAAAGTGTAGAGCTTTTTGCTCAGCGATGAGTTCGTAGATATTCTCAACTTCTTTTGAATCGATACGATTTGAATTCGTTTCAATTATTTCGTCATTGTATCCAAATGGACTTTTATAAATTGGTTTAAGTTTTAATTGAGAAATTTCTTTCTGAGAAACTTCATAGTTAACCTTATTGACTAATGAAATTGTAGACATTACTTTGCCCCATACAGAAATAGGTTCGTCATTACTTTGGTTAATGATTCCTAAAACGGCAATTGGATTAGCTAAATCTCTTAGCACCGCCTTCAATGACCTTTGTGCTGTCTCCTTAGTGGAAATTATGGTTGTAAGTATTATTACATCATCTTTTTCTTCAAAAATAGGATTTCGTCTCGGTAGCCTTCCGTCGACCTCATCATTAAAATTTATGATATTTTTAGTTGGGATGCCAAGCCAACCTGCAAACTCAACTGCTAATTGAAAGGAGTCTTGGTTATCAATCAGGATTTTATAGGCATTTAAATTATCAGGTAGTGTTTTATCAATTTCTTTAAGAGATGCACTTAATGCAAAAGCGTAACCTTTTAAATCGTTCTTAATCAGATTGTCAATATTTATCCAGTGCTTTACATTACGAAGGTTGTGCGTAATATAATATTTACCTTCATCTTTTTGCTTATTCATTAACTCGTCTAATCTTTGAGTTAATTTTTCTGAAAAATGTGTTTTAAGGTTACTAAAGTTGAAACGTAAAGCTTGATCATACTCTAAAGATACTAAGGCATCATCACTCATAAAATATTGTAATACCCGAGTTTGTGCTTTTTGTTCTAGGCTATTAAAAGAATCAAGTTCAGTTATTTTTCCCTTGGGTTGTTCACTTCGATATAATTCATTCAGACATGAAATTATATTTGAATCATCTCCGACCCAACAAAATTGACGGTTCTCACCTAAAACAAGAACAGGGTCATAAATGTCTTCTTTGTCAGGATGAACTGCTTCTGAATCGATGTCTGGTTTAAGTCGTTTTTCTTGAATTAGAGAATTTACAGAATTTACTATTGATTCGATATTTTCCCAACCTGTAGGAAAGCCATAAACTACCACTCCGTTAGGATGTCTTGCTTCACTCAAATGCAAAAGATGATTTTTAATTGCTTCTTCAATATCTTCAGGCTTTTCAAGTTTAGAGTTTTTGGAATCTACTAAAATGAGAACATTTGTTCTTTGTTCTCTAAAAATATTTCTAGTTGTTAAATCTCCTTTATATATGTCTTTGGGTTCTGTTGAATCTAATTTAATCGTTTTAGTAATCCACTTATAATCTTCTTCTTGTTCATACTCGGAAACATAAGGAGTGATATTGAATTTTGTTAATTCTTTAAAAGGTGAAAATTGCATTTTTAAAAATGTCCCCGGAAGCAAACCAATATTCTGGTCTTTTTTATTTTCAACTATTTGATGAATGAATTTAGAACTTTCTTGCCCCCCTTTTTGAAATCCTGCATTCTCATTCCCGGTTCTAACAGTTATTAATCCATTATACTTATTTATAATCCTCAAAATTCTATAAAGTCCCTTTGTTCCTCTCAAAATCTCATCAGTTTTACTAGTAGACCATTTATCAAAAGACCATTTGATAATGTTGTATTCGGTCAACTTACTATTTAAATTAGAAGCGATAAAAGCTGATTTTAATATTTTGCAAAGACCCTCTCCTGTATCTCCAAAATATATTGATATATAATTTGTGTTTGCTTTGGTTGTCCATTCTATGAAATTTCTTTCACATAAAAGGTAGTCTTTCGGCGAAAGAATTCTGCTGGGTTGTAGAGCTACTCCAAGTAGTGCAACATCACATTTTGAATGTTCTCTGACATTTTTCAGTAATTCGTTAATAATAACATTCTTAATAGCTTGTGCATCTATTGAGTCGAGCCCTCTTTCAGGTTGGCTTAAAACCTCAGTAAATTTCTCTTCAATAAAATCAAGACTGGAATTATGGTGTTTTGCATTAATCCATATAAGTGGGATAAGAAATTTGTATCCAATCTCTTCTGGCCTTTTTATTTTGTTAAGGATTTCTACTGTTGAATTTTTGCCAATCTCTACTTCTGTATCATTCGAATTATCAGATTCGAAATGATATTCTTCAGAAAAGAAAACTTCGCCGACCATTATGTGTGGGCAAACAACAACTCTTTGAAATTGAATATTGGTTAAATAGTTTTTTGCGTATTCCCTCGCTAATTTCATTCCTTCAAAGATTGCAACTTTTTCATAATACTCGGATTCGGAAGATTGTTTTATCCTTGCTAAAAACTCACTTTCACCCTTACTCAATTTGTTGAGTGGTAAGGCAATTAAAATTTTTAATCCTTCTTTCTTAGCACTTTCAATTAGTAAAACTAGTTGTGCAGCCGCTCCAAGTTCTACCCATCTGACCCGAGATAAGTCAACAAATAAACCTCTGCTTTTAGCTTCTGTTGACCAGCCAGAATCAGAAAATATTTTATATTCACTGTTGAATTGAAAAAAGCGTCTCTCTAAGTCAGTTGTGACTAATCGTAACATCCCTTTGAAAAGGTGATAAGGTATTTGTTGTTTTTCGTTTTTCATTTATTTACGTAAATAGTATAAAAGATATTCTTTGAAGGCATGCCTTGTTAATGTCGACTCCGTCATTCAAATAGTCTTAAATTATTTTAGTTAATTTATCCAAGGATGATAAACAAACCACAGCTCATCTACCATCCTTGAATAGTCCTCAATTCGCCGCAGCGAACTGATTTCCACCACGCCTTGCGTGGTTTCGTGACGCATCAAATAAAAGATATAGACGCGTCACTCAACTTTCTACTTTCAACTTGCCGAAGGCGGCTGCTCCGATGGAGGCTCTTTCTCCTTCCCTTTACTCTGTGGCCAGGGTGAATCAAACAACTTCAAGGTGACAGGATCATCCTTATACTCTTCCCTTCCCGTTTCATTTATTTCGTTTATTGTGTCTTGCAGTTTTTTGTGTGCAAGTAGTCTATTAACTGTATATGATTCACTGCTTCCATCCATTAAATTATATTCTGCGGAGATGGTTTCAAGTTCAGCTTTTAAAGTCTCCCCTTTTTGTTTAAGAGTAGCAGGCATTCTTTTAGCAATAAGCTCGGTATTATACTTATCAATAATTGCAAAAGCCGCCGGAAGCAGGTTTATCATTTTTGCCGCGTCTTCCTTTGCCAAACTTAAATTTGAAGGGAACTCCTTCAACTGCGGGGAATCAGCGCCAAAAGTCCTCTTTAAAGCAACCTGAACTTTCTTCAGCCAATTAAAACACTCCTCACACTTTTTCTTTACCTGCGCAAGCTTTTCAGCGTTCTCTTTTAAAACCTGATCTGCCGTCTTAAAATTTTTAGCAATTTCAATATTAGCGGCAAACTCCTCAAAATACTCCGCCGTTAAACCGGCGGCGGCAAGTTTTTCAAGTCCCTTTTTAGTTTTATAAGCCGTAGTTGCAATCGTAAACAGCTTAGTTCTCGAAACCGGGATACCATTAAATTTTTCAGCCATAACACACCTCATCTTTAGTTTATTTTTTGTTATTTATTGAATCATTTTTACAGTTATCAGTTATCGGTTTTTAGTTTTCAGTCAGTCTAAGAGATCAGTTTTTATGTTTTTACTTCTAACTCATGATCAATGACAAATGACTCTTGACCAATGACTTTATACTTTCTACTTTCTCAGCCAAAGGCTGATCCGCCACTGGCGGAAACTTTTTACTTACGTAGTCACCTTACCGAACCTCCTTTAATTGCAGTTTCACTAACCCATCAATAAAGATACTTAGGTTAAAACCGAATAAAGTTCGTTTATTAATCATTTTAGCACTATTTTGTTCATTAAATAGTCTTTTTCTCCTCCCGGGAGTCTTCAAAAACCTACTAAAAGCCATTTTTTTCGTAAAAAGAGCCTCTGGAAACGTACTAAGAGCCTTAACTTTTCACTTTAGAGCCCTGGCAAATTGACTAAGAGCCTTAACTTTTCACTTCAGAGCCCTGGCAAATTGACTAAGAGCCTTAACTTTTCACTTCAGAGCGTTGGGGAAATGACTAAGAGTCTTAACTTTTCACTTCAGAGCGTTGAAAAAATGACTAAGAGCGCTAACTTTTTACTTTAGAGCGTTGGGAAAATGACTAAGAGTCTTAACTTTTCAACTAAGAGTGCCGGGGAAATGACTAAGTGCCCTAACTTTTCTACAGAGAGTGAATAAGATTGTTTGCAAAACTCAGCCATAGCGGACTACACAAAATCGATGACACGTTTACTTGTGGTATTATTTTAGAAATTTGCCAATGACTTTTGTCATCATTAAAAAAATTCTGACTTTTGACCATTGACTACTGACTTTTATTACAAAGTAACACTCAGAGTTTTGTAACGAGTTTTCAAGGGTATTTTTAAAATGATGAAATTAAGAAGTGATTTTTTGAAGAAGTAAAAGATGAAATGTTTTGATAAAACCATTCGGCTAATCAAACATTCAACGTTAGCAAGTGATGTTTTTGTCTTTCCGAAATGAGTAACCTTAGTACCGTTACATCATCCGTCAAACATTATACATCAACCAGATAGAAAGAATCTTCCCTTTAAGCAAAATAAAAATATTACAATATTAAAGCTTGGCGCCTCAGGAGTGTTATGCGAGAAATACGACCCTAGCTTTTTCCGAACCTTAAGACTTTGCTCAAAGGTACTTCAGAAAATTATGCTACAAATTCCATCTACAAAAAAACAACCGGGAAAGATTCAACTATTCAAAGAACAATCCCGCTTTTACGGGACTCTTAACATTTGCTGTGCTTAACATAAACATGAAATATTATTTATGCAAGCAATATTTTTGATTACTTAAAAAAACTTCATAGCTCTTATTCATCTTCTGCAAGGATATTTACTATCTATTTTTTATTCTCTAAATAAACATCTACGAGGTTCTGTTGAAACTACCTTGAAGAAGTAACATTACCCCGTGAGATATATTTATGCTTCGTGATAATTCTCCACAAAGATGGATGACAATGAAATTCGTGCAGCTGCACTCTTCCAACTTTCTACTTTTACTTTTTACTTTCAACTTTCAACTTTTTCCTTTCAAATTAATTTGCTATTTCCCTCTCCCCTCCGTAATTTTTTATCAAACTTTTAATTCATAATCTGGTTGAGGCAGAATCAAAATTGATTTATGAACAAGGATTAACGATTTTAGAAGCATGCCAAGGCTTGCCATGGTTAGAAGATTTTGTTACATCATAAATCAAATATCGTTAATCGTTATTCTTAAATTTTTAATATTCTTAGCATTCTGCGCAGTCCGCCTCTGGCGGATTACTAACTATCTAATTTTTAATTCCTAATTCTCAAGGCGCTATGGAAACAACAAAAAAAACAAGCTTAGTTCGGGGACTCTCACTAACCGCCGCCACTATGTTAGTTGCCGGTTCAATGATAGGTTCAGGTATCTTTAGAAAGCCCGCAACTATGGCGGGACAACTCCACTCACCTGAGTTACTGATCATCATTTGGATTGTTGCCGGATTGATTACCTTTATCGGAGCTTTAGTTAATGCTGAAATTGCCGGAATGATCGACGCTACCGGCGGACAGTTTATGTACTTCAAAGCGATGTATGGAGACTTTACCGCTTATCTTTACGGTTGGTCTATCTTAGCGGTAATTCAAACAGGAAGCCAGGCGGCTATTGCTTATGTGTTTGCAGAGTATCTCGGCTACTTTTTCAAATTTCCGGAAGCGTCAAAATATTTACAGGACTTTTCTCTCTTTATGCCTTTTGTGGGACCCATCCACCCCTTTGCCGAGTTCGGTACCAAAGCCGTTGCTATTCTCTGCATTTTGTTTCTTACCGGTGTTAATTACATCGGTGTAGTCTTCGGCGGACTTGTGCAAACAATAATTACTTTTATTAAAATCGCTTCTATCATTTTACTTTCATTTGTTCTTTTAGCATTCGGAAACGGCTCTACAGCTAACTTCTTTCATAACTTTCATATTCCTGCAGAAACGAGTGTTAATCTTATCGCTATGATCGGGCTTGCCCTCTCAGGCGCCTTTTGGGCTTACGACGGATGGAATAATGTTACCTTTGTAGCGGGAGAAATTAAAGAACCGCAGCGCAACGTTCCCAAAGCATTGTTATACGGAACGTTGATAGTGATGGCAGTTTATGTGCTGGTCAATATCGCTTATCTTTATGTTTTACCGGTTGAGGAGATGAAGAATTATCCTTTGGTTGCTTCCGCTGCTGCTGAAAAAATCTTCGGCGGTATGGGGGCTTCAATAATTGCTATCGCGGTTGTTGTTTCTACTTTCGGCGCGTTGAATGGTTCTATTCTTTCTACTGCCCGCGTTCAGTTTGCAATGGCGCGTACGAAATTGTTTTTTGTTTCTTTAGGAAAAGTTCATCCTAAGTTCGCTACGCCGCATGTTTCACTTGTTGTGCAAGGACTTTGGTCTGCGGTACTTGTTTTATCCGGTTCGTTCGATACTATTTCCGATTATGTTATCTTTGCCGCCTGGTTGTTCTATATGCTTGGCGCTTTTGGTGTCTTCGTTCTCCGTAAAAAAATGCCCGATGCGAAAAGACCTTATAAAGTCTGGGGTTATCCTTACACTCCGGCAATTTTCGTCATCTTTTCATTTCTGTTTTTAGTTAATTCCGTAGTGTCGAATACGCAAAACGCGGCAATGGGACTCATCCTCATCCTGCTTGGATTGCCTGTGTATGTGTACAATAAATATTTTCATCACCGATTTCAGAAAAAGTAAGTATGAATAACAAAATAATTTTTATTGATGCGATGGCTTTAGCGTACAAGGCTTATTTCGCTTTTATCAGCAGACCGTTGGTTACAAAAAAAGGTGAACCAACTTCCGCCGTCTTTGGATTTCTTACGCAAATAATAAAAATCCTTGAAGATGTAAAACCGGCATATATGTTTGTCGGATTCGATTCAAAGGAAAAGACTTTTCGTCATGATAAGTTTGAAGCGTACAAAGCTACCCGCTCTGCCATGCCGGAAGATATGATCCCGCAGATCCACAGAATAAAGGAAATTATTGAAGCCTTGAATCTTCCCGTTTTTATTTTGCCGGGTTACGAAGCCGATGACATTATCGGAACCGCTGTAAAGAAAGCCGAAGCACTCGGGTACGATTCTTTTATGATAACTCCCGATAAAGATTACATTCAACTTATTACCGATAATATAAAACTTGTTAAGCCCGGTAAATCAGCAGAAGAGATTGATATCCTTACAAAAGAAAAAGTTCTTGAGACATTAGGTTTTCCGCCGGATAGAATGATCGATTACTTATCACTTATCGGTGACTCAAGCGATAATATTCCCGGCGTTAAGGGCATTGGACCAAAAGCCGCGCCGTTATTGCTCCAACAATATTCTTCTCTCGAAGACCTTTACGAGCATATTGATAAAGTTGAACCGGTTTCCGTTCAAAACAAACTCATTGCCGGAAAAGAAAATGCGTTCCTTTCAAAAGAACTTGCAACTATTATGACTGATGTCCCAATAGAAATTGATTTTCGGAAAACGGTAATCGGCAAACCGGATATTGAAAAAATAAAATCCATTTTTGAAGAGCTTGAGTTTAAAAATCTTTACATCCGTTTAAGAAAATTCTTTGGTGAAGAAGAAGTTGAGGTGCTGCAAATTGAAACTCCGACTGAACCGGTGAATAAAGTATTTTCTAAAACCAATACTGCTTATGCGCTTATCACTTCCATAAAAGAAGCCAGGGCTTTAGCGAATGAACTTGCCAAACATTCCTTATTTGTATTTGATACCGAAACCGACGGGTTAGATTACTTTGATGCAAGTGTAGCCGGAGTATCATTTTGTATTGAAAAAGGAAAAGCCTTTTTTGTTGCACTTAATCCTTTTGTTCAATCGGAAACGTTATTTGAGAGAAATTTAAACGATAGACTTTCCGTGCATGATTTTATTTCGATCTTTCAGCCCCTTTTCGAAAATGAAAAGATCAAGAAGGTTTGCCAGAACGGAAAATTTGATATTGCAATCCTCCGCACTCTCGGCATACGCGTAAATGGTTTTTATTTTGATACGATGCTCGCAAGCTTCCTCCTCGATCCCGATCAAAAACATGGAATGGATGATTTGGCGGAAAAATATTTGCAGTACAAACCTATTCCCCTTTCCGATCTTATCGGGACGAAGAAAGACGCGAAACAAATATTTGATGTAGACTTAAAAATGCTTAGCGATTATTCATGCGAAGATGCCGATATCACCTTCCAGCTTTACGAAGTCTTAAAGGAAGAAATTGAAAAGAACAATCTCCATAAACTGGCATACGAAGTTGAATTCCCTCTCGCCGAAGTGCTGGAAGAGATGGAACGTTCGGGCGTAAACATCGACCGTAAAATGCTTGCGGTGTTAAGCAAAAAACTTGAAGTTTCCATGAATGAATATTCTGATAAAATATTCCGTCTTGCGGGAGAAACGTTTAATATCAATTCGCCTAAGCAAATGCAGAAAATATTATTTGAAAAACTGCAGCTCCAATCATCAAGAAAAACAAAAACCGGATTCTCCACCGACGCACAAACGCTTGAATCATTACGTGGTGAACATGAAATCATAGACAGCATTTTGGAATTCAGACAGGTTGCTAAATTAAAATCCACTTACGCCGACTCACTTCCCAACTTAATTCATCCCAAAACCGGAAGAGTGCATACATCGTTCAATCAAACAATTGCGTCTACGGGCAGACTTTCCAGCAACGACCCCAATTTGCAGAACATTCCCATCCGCACGGAACTTGGCAGAGAAATTCGTAAAGCATTTGTTCCGCGCGATAAGGACCATTGCATTATCAGCTGCGACTATAGCCAGATAGAATTGCGCATTATGGCAAGCATGTCTAACGATGAACGATTGTTAGAGGCATTCAAGCAAGGTGAAGATATTCATAGAAGAACCGCCGCACTTGTTTTCCAAATTCCGCAGGAAGAAGTTACTCCCGATATGCGCAGAAAAGCTAAGGAAGTTAATTTCGGAATTTTATATGGCATCGGAACGTTTGGTTTAAAGACCAGATTGCAAATCTCGCAACAGCATGCAAAAGAAATTATCGATACTTATTTCAGTACTTTTAAGAATGTTAAAGCATTTATGGATGCTTCTATTCAATCCGCAAGAGAAAAAGGTTACGCAGAAACATTACTTGGCAGACGGCGCTTCTTAAAAAATATTAACAGCAAAAATTTCTCACTCCGCAATTTTGAAGAACGTGTCGCTATAAACATGCCTATTCAAGGCACTGCCGCCGACATGATAAAACTTGCGATGATCAATATTCACAATGAACTTGCAAAAAGAAAATACGATACCAAAATGATTTTGCAGGTACATGATGAATTGGTTTTCGATGCGTTAAAAAGCGAGACAACAGAAGTTGTTCCGTTAGTAAAAGAGTTGATGGAAAATTCTCTTCCGTTGAACGTTCCGATTTTAGTTGAAACCGGAATAGGAGATAACTGGATTGAAGCACACTAGATCACAAGAGTATTCAGTTATCAGTCTTCAGTTTTTAGAAAGAGGAGAAATATTTTTTTACTTCTAAAGCGGCAGTATTTCCGCTTTTAATTGCCCCTTCGATTGTGGCAGGTAACCCGGTGTCTGTCCAATCCCCCGCAAGAAAAACATTTTCAACTTTTGTTTTGGCGGAAGGGCGATTCTCCAGATTTTCTTTATTCGGAATGAAAGTAGCCCGTTTCTCTTTGATAACTTTATAGCTCGAAATGTCTTCTGTAGTAATCCCCAAATAGGCATGCAGTTCAGCAGAAACTACGCTCAACAACTCTTCTTGTGTTTTTTCAATCATCTCATCCGCACTGCTTGTTACCGTAGTTATATACGCCCCGTGATTAAAAACCCAGTGCAATGGCGAATCGATGAAAGCGTAGAATGGTTTCTTCAACTTGTTTTGTTTCAACCATAAATGCAACGTTACTATTGAAGAAGTACTTAAATCTGTTTTACCATTTTCTATAATTAAATTATTTGCATTGATCTTATTTAACGCGTAAGATGGAATTGCTAAAATCACGGCGTCAAAATTATTTATAGTTCCTTTGTCAGTGATAACCGAAATTGCTTTTTTATCAGTAACGGAGACTTCTAACAGTTTTTCAGAAAGGACTAATTCACTGTTATTCCTTTGAAGCAGACTGATCGCCGGATCAATAAATGCTTTTGATAAACCAACTTTCGGAATGATCATTGCCGAAGCGTCGCTTCCCTTTAAGAAAATCACTTTCAGAATATCAATAAATATTTTCGCTGAAGCATCTTTCAGTTGACTGTTCAAAGCCCCAACCGCAATTATCTCCCAAAATGATTTTATACAATTCCGGCTTTGATTTTGTTCTTGTAACCAATCTTCTACCGAAAGGTTTAAATATTTTTCACTTTGCAAAAACGGAAGTTGAGTGATGAGAAGAATTATTTTGATCTTGTCGAGAATGGATAAAACATCGTAATTCAACAACCCGAAAAGTAATCCCAGCGGATAAGGAAGCTCTGTAGCTTTAAGCTGATAGTTAATTTTATTTATTGCAACAACGTTTATTTCCAATTGCTTTTGAAAATGAAAGGAATCCGTAGCCCTTATGAGTTTTATGAATTCAATGGTTTCATAATAACAGCCAAGCAACAAATGCTGCCCGTTATCGATGACATTGCCGCTTTTTTCATCGAGGAAGGAATAAGTCCTACCTCCAAATTTCGGAGAAGCTTCCAACAGTTGAACATGAATATTTTGTTTGGTAAGGGAAACAGCAGCAGAGAGTCCGGCTAAACCACCTCCGACAACAAGACATTTTTTCATTTATAAACTAAATTATATTTTGCCCAGACCCCAAGAGAAATACCAACTTTTTCAAATGTGCTCACTTTAATATTTTGATTGAACACATCATACTTAGCTTGAATGATCCGTTCCAACATCCTGTAATAAATATGCTGCATCGCACGTGCAGCAAACATTGAAGCTTTATCATCGAGGTCTAAATTGTCAGTAGCTTTCTGGAAATACTCATTCGCCCGGTTTGCTTCAAATTCCATCAAAGAGATAAAATGCAAATTATAGTTTTGTCCCAGCAGATCACTCTCGCTGTAATGGAATTTTGTTAGTTCATCCTGCGGAAGATAAATGCGGTTTCCTTTCGCATCCTTATTTACATCACGCAAAATATTTGTAAGTTGTAAAGCAATACCGAGGTTCTCTGCAAAAGATAAAGCCGATTTGTTTTTATATCCGAAAATTTCAATACACATTAATCCAACCGTTGACGCAACACGGTAACAATAAAGGCGAAGGTCTTCAAACGTTTCATATCGTTTCTTTTGGAGATCCATTTCCATCCCTTTGATAAGTTCAAAGAAATGTTCAATCGGAATATGGAATTGGGAAATCGTTCCCGCAAGTTTATTTAATAATGGAAGTTCCGAATTCCCTTTGAAAGCTTTTTCAAATTCAGTTCGCCATCTAACCAATTTCTGATATTTAAGTTCATCATCGTCCTGTCCTTCGTCAACAATATCATCGGTCTTGCGGCAAAATGCGTAAACATTAGTCATCGCTTCCCGTTGAGATGCCGGGAGCAAATTAAAAGCGTAATAAAAACTGCTTTTACTTTTCTTTGCGATCTGTTTAGCTGAATCGTTTTGCATAACCGAGTGATTTAATTAGTAATGCGATCATTTCATACTTCTTTAACGAAGGTCTTGTA
>JBAYFO010000068.1:0-19161 GCA_041667115.1 Ignavibacteriaceae bacterium
ATGGAAAGCCGTGAAGAAATATTATACTCCGACGTTTTTTAACACCGGTTGTTACCACATTCAACTTTTCGTAAAGTTTCATAAATATCACCTTTAATTTTGGTGATAAAATACAAAAAATATTTTTTATCCCTCAACCAACTTTTCATACATTTGTGCATCTTTTAAATAGCAACAATACTAATTTATGGAAACAAAGCGACTTATATCTTTTTCAAATATTTATAGCAGCCATAAAAAACCCGTCTATCACTATGTGTTGAAAATGGTCCGTTCGTCTATGACGGCGGAAGATATTGTGCAAAATGTTTTTATGAAATTATTTGAGAAGATGGCTACAGTAAAGAATTTTGAGAGTATACGGTTTTGGCTTCTTAAAACTGCACGAAACGAAGTTTATAGCCATTTCAGGAAATTGAAAAACCGTAAGGAAGAAACGCTGGAAGAGAATGAAGAAACTTTGCTCTCGTCGAATCTCTACAACGAAATTGAAGAGAAAGAGATAAACGAAATTGTACGGAATGAAATAGGGTTGTTGCCGGTAGAACTTCGCGAAATCTTTGTGTTACGCGAATATTCCGGGTTGAGTTACGACGAAATTTCTCAACTGGTCGGTGTTTCAAAGGACCTTGTTAAAAGCAGACTCTTTAGTATAAGACAAAAATTAATAAAAAACGTATCAAAGAAAATTGGAGTAGAGAAGAAATGAAATGCGATGATTACCAATTACTCATTCATGATTTTTTAGAAAATGAATTAGATAAGGAAAATCAGAAATTGTTGTTCGCACATTTAAGCGAATGTGAAAACTGTGCGAAATATCTTACCACAACGGTTTCAATCAATAGTGTAATAGCCGAAGATAAAAATTTCTTTCCGGCTTCACTTGATGAAAGAATTTTTGAGGAAATTCCGGAAGAAAAAGCATCTATTTTTACAAATTTCTTTGCCGTTAAACTTCCGGCTTATTTCGCGTATGCACTAGTCGCGATTGTACTTTTACTAAGCTTCACTCTCCTAAGTGAAGTTAATAAATACAAAGATGAATTGCATCAAACTTCCGTGCAATTAAAAGAACAAAAAAGAACGGTTGAGCTTCTCTTTAACAGTCTTCCCACAGTTGAAGTTCACCCGGTTTCCAACAACAATTTATAAATGAGGTGTATTATGAAAAGAAATATTTTTTACTTTTTGCCCATGTTTTTTCTTTTAACTTTTGTTAGTCCTTTACGTAGTCAGGATTCTGATAATTCTGCAAAAGAGGAAACTCCTGTTATAGCACAAAATGTTGAAACAAAAAAAGATACACTTGATCCCAATGATTACACGTCTGTTGACCAAATGCCTTCAATCCTCTCAGATGCGAAACCAATTTATCCCCCACAAGCACTTAAAAAAAATATTGAAGGAAAAGTTTGGCTCAAAGTACTTGTTGAGGCAAACGGCAACCCATCGAGTATTCAAGTAATGAAAAGTACTGATACTATTTTTGATAAAGCTGCCATTGCAGCTGCTAAAAATTACAAATTTGAACCAGCATTAAAAGATGACAAACCAGTAGCGGTTTTCGTGATAATTCCCTTTCAATTCAGTTTGTCTAAAGAGCCAAAACAAAGACAAGTTTCGCAAGATTGTTATTACGAGAATGCCGATGAAATGCCTAGTATTATTGGTGGAATGGAGGCCTTTATGAAAAAGTTGGTTTACCCTGAGATAGCACAAAAAACCAACATTCAAGGGAAAGTACTTTTCAAAGTATTCGTTGATGAGAAGGGAAATGTTACAGCAACTCAGATTCTAAAAGGGATTGGAGCCGGATGCGAAGAAGCTGCGGAAAAAACCATACGAGCGTCAAAATTTACACCGGCAAAACAAGATGGGAAAAATGTTCAGGCAACGGTAATTTTTCCAATTCAGTTTAAATTAAAATAAAATACGCTGTACTCAACTCACGTAACCTTTACGTGAGTTGAGCATCCTCTATTTAACTTCCGGTTTTAAAATAATTCCTTTGTTCTGCTGCCCGTTCATTTTTACAACGATTGGTTTTTCAAAATGGACATGGCGCGTAAATTCTAATTCTTCAACCGGTTCTTGCGCGGTAAGCCAATCCCAGTCAACAAAATCAGTATTCTTGTAAGAGTTTACGGTAAAATATCCAACGCGGAATGAAGTAATATTTTGAAAAAAATGTGAACCTTGCGAAGGCGTTACACTTAAATCTTTAAAACCGGATTCTACAATTACCGCAGCGCCGGAAATTTGATCCCACGTAACAGGAATGCCAAGCCAGGGATCAAGCGTTCCCCATCTGCCAACACCAATTAGTATGTACTGTCTCTTTTGCGCTATCAATTTTGTGTTTAACTGACTAACTTCAATTGCGGTTTCTCTACTTTTCGCGCGGTCAAATTTATGAAAATCAACCAACACAACATCATATATTTCATTTATCGTTCCATTACCAAGTACTTGATCACTAAGGCAAATAAGGTCCTCATTATTAAATTTCCCAATATGGATTTCTTCAACTTCGCGGCTAAGCACAAGCGGGCGCATCTGTAGCATACCAAATTCTTTTGGTTTTCCTTTCGGCACGCTCATGTTCACGGCAAATTCAATTTCAATTGGAGTTCCCATTCCCCAACTACCGGTTGCAAGTAGTAAATCCAATATTTCCGGTAACGGAAATATTTTATTTTTTAGAACCGGAGCGAAGGTGACCACCCGCTTTCCAATCCGTGAAATTCCATCATGCACGGAATCATTTTCAGAAGAATAAGTTGAGCCAACAAATCCAAGCGAACCATCTTTTTCCGATTCATTCAAATCATATTTTTTTACCAACGTATCATGCGTTTCCACAGTGGTGTGGTCAACTATTCCTTTAAGATCAAGCGCATAAAAATCCTGCTGAGAATTTTTCACGGTTTCTTTAGCGGAAAAAAATTGAAGAAGATGTTTGGGATACTTAGGACAAAACCGAACCGAGTTTCCACCATCAACAACAGTTTTACCAAGACCTAATGCAGCCATCGCAATTCCGTCTTGTGATTTTTGCGGAGCTACCGGATAGAAATTATATGACTTCGCTACTCCGGCAAAATCAGGATAAAATTTATCGTTCCGGGAAGTGCCGACTAGTTTTTGAATGACCACCGCCATCTTTTCTTCTTCCAGACGATACTGCGTGGCTTTCATATAATTTTTTGCCGTTTTGAAAAAAGTAGAAGCGTAGACGCACTTAATACTTTGTAAAAGTTCTTCGAGCCGCCGCTTATTATCTTCAGCACTGTTTGGAATCATATAGGTTTGATAAACACCTGCGAACGGTTGAAACTGCGAATCCTCCAACAAGCTTGAAGAGCGAACAGCAAGCGGATCGTGAACAATATCTAAAAATTCCTTTAATTGATTGAGTACTTCTTCCGGGAAATATTTCGTCTCTAAAAATACTTTCATCAGATCAGCATCCTCAACCGTACTAAGAGCGATGTTCGTTAATTTGTTCTCGTCCATGAATTGATCGAAAACATCTGTACCAAGTACAACAGCCGAGGGGACATAAATATGAACATCCTCAAACCGATTTGCAATATCATAATTAGTGATCAGCATGTTCACGAATCCGAGTCCACGAGCTTTTCCCCCTAACGAACCGCCGCCAATTCTAGCAAAGCTATTGTCGGGATCAAAATTATCTTTCGTGAAATCAGTGATAATTCCCTTTTGCCGAATTTCCAAAAAGAGATTAATTGAATTAATAAGGTCCTGCCGCAGTTCTTCAACAGAAGCAAAATCCGTAACTTTTCTAGGACGAAGACGATGCGCCAGCCAGAATTCGGTTCTCGCTTTCATCCAATTTGAAAAATGGTTCCTTGCTGCGTGGAATGTTATACTTTCTTCGGGAACAATTTTCAGCATCTCGGCAAGAGCGATTAAATTATTTGCCCGTCCGACTTGTTTGCCTTCCGGAATGCGGAAAATAAAATCACCAAACCCGAAATTATTCATCATAAATTCACTCACTTCGTGAAGCAGGCGCGGCGAACCTTTAATTACAAACGATGCGCCAATTGCCGTTGCACTACTTTCATAATCCGCATTGCTCGATTGAAGAAGAATTGGAATGTCACTTTGCGAAGCCAGAACGTTTTTGGCAAATTTTATTCCTGCTTCAGGATCTTTTTCACCGCCGTAACGGAAATTAATGTCGGTGATAATTCCTAAAATATATTCACGGTATTTTTCAAAATTGTCCCAGGCTTCTTCGTAAGTAGAACAGAGTAATATTTTCGGACGTGCGCGCATCCGTAAAAATTTGTGCGTTAAGTTCACTCCTTCAGAAATTAGCCTTTGCGACTGTTTGAAAATTTCCGCATAAATTAAAGGCAAATAGGATGAATAAAATTTTACATTATCTTCTACCAGAATAATAACCTGAACTCCGGCTAAAGCGGTATCGTTAACAACATTAATCTTGTCTTCAACATATTTAATAATGCCAATGAGGATGCGGTAATCACCCTGCCAGATGAAAATTCTTTCAAAGACGGATGTATCATAATTTGTGGTCAAATCTTTCCGCTCTTGATTATCGTACGCAAGAATAATAATCGGCGTATCAATACCGTTTTGCCTGATCTTTTCTGCAAGTTTTGTTACATGCATATCTTCAACGTGCAGCGTGGTAATAATTAGATCAAAATGATTTTCAGAGGCAAGCTCAATCGCTTCTTCACCGGTTGAGACGTGTGTAATTTCCGGTGCATGACTTAAGTTAAAGACTTGATATTCCTGGCGAATTAAATCGTAAAGTCGCCCGTCCTCTTCAAATAAATAAAAGTCGTACAAGCTTGAAACGAGTAAAATGTCGCGTACTTTGAAACGCATGACTTTTTGAAAATTTTTAATCCGGTTTCCAAAAAGTTCATTTGAACTTAAATCAGTTAGTTTATTCATAGGTATTACTTATTTTTCTATGGAGAATTTCTTCTACAAAATAAGAAGTTTTTATGAAAAGCAAGAACGAAGTTTTCTGTTAAAAAGCAAAAAGATTATTTTTATCCTAAAAAGGAAATGGTTTATGAAAGAAATGTGGGACAAACGGTATAGTGAAAATACCTTCGTTTACGGAACGAAACCAAATGAGTTCTTTAAACAACAAATTGATGTTCTAACTCCCGGAAAGCTTTTACTGTTCGGTGAGGGGGAAGGGAGAAACGCTGTTTATGCGGCTTCCAAAGGTTGGGATGTTCTTGCTTTAGACTGGAGTGAAAAAGCCAGAGAAAAAGCCCTCGCCTTAGCAAGACAAAACAATGTTCTCTTTAGTTATGAAGTTGGGAATTTTTTAGACATCCCTGTTGAGCATTATTCATTCGACGCAGTTGCCTTAATTTATATTCATCTGGAGGAGGAAGGACGCGAACAGCTTCATAAAAAAGCAATTACTTCATTGAAGCGTGGTGGTATGATTATTTTGGAAGCGTTTGACAAAGAACAATTGGGAAAAACTACCGGCGGTCCGCAAAATATAGATGTGCTTTATTCCCTAGAAAACATGGTAACCGATTTTCAAGATTTGGAATTCACATATTTCGCTAAAGAAACTCTTCAACTTGATGAAGGGGATGGACACAAGGGAGAAGCTTTTGTTATTCGATTTGCCGGAATAAAGAAGTAATGAAAAAAGTCTTGTTCCTAACGTATTATTGGCCTCCTTCCGGGAAAGCGTCACTACATTTTCCACTTCAATTAATAAAGCACTTAATTGAATTTGGCTGGCAATCGACAGTTGCCACTGTGGCAGAAGATACATTCACACAGAACGATGATTCGCTTCTTTCTGAAATTCCTGCCGATATAATAGTACACAAAATAAAAAGTTTTGAACCGTTTAACCTTTATAGAAAATTCACCGGAAAGAAGGAAACCGAGCAGCTTATCGCTTCTGAAACAATTTCTAAAGAGAAAAAAAATCTTGCGCACCGGATTTCGATTTTGATTAGAATGAATCTCTTTGTTCCCGACGCACGAATCGGCTGGTATCCTTTTGCGGTAAAATTTCTTAAACATCTTTTAACCAATGAAAAGTTCGATGCGATTATTACCGTTGGGCCACCCCATTCAACACATCTTATCGGCTTACGCTTAAGCAAACTCTTCCATCTACCGCATATTCCAATATTCATCGACCCATGGGTGGACATCATATATTATAAGGATTTCAGAAGAAGCGCTCCGACTTTGGCACTCGACAAATATTTTGAAAAGAGCGTTTTGAAAAACGCCAGTCACGTAATTTTTGTTACAAAGTCAATGCGCTCTAATTTTGTAGATAAATATCCGTTCGTCGTTGATAAATCAACAGTACTTTATTGGGGCTATAACGAAGAGAATTTCAGAGAAATTCTTTCAAAACAAAAATCCCCGGAAGAAAAGATCTTGTTACACGCAGGAAATATCTTTGATTACCAAAATCCAACACATCTCTGGAGAAATTTGAAAGAAAGAATCTCACATGGAGAAAAATTTAAATTACAATTCGTTGGAACGGTTAGTCCCGGGATTAGAGAATCAATAATTAGTAACGGACTGGAGAAAGTTACAGAGTTTGTAGGATTTTTGCCATATCAAGAGGTTATCAATAAATTATGTAGGGCTGATTACCTCCTTGTTTGCACTACTGAGAAGCGGCACGTTCCCGGAAAACTTTTTGAATATCTGCGGTCGCAGAAGCCCATTCTATGTTTTGGAGATGAGAATCCGGAAGTTGAAGCATTAATTAAAGATGGAAACGCAGGAATGTTCTTAACTTATCAAAACAGTGGTGAAGAATTTTTCAAGAATATTCAATCCTTTTCGACCGATCTAACCTATGCGAAAGGTTTCGATAGGCGCAAAGCCGCTTCAATATTGGCTGATACTCTAAATAGACTTCGTGGTTAGGCCATTAAGACTAATTTCACCCTAATTTTATAAGGGTTTGGCTTCACAACTAAATTAAAAAAAATAAAAATAGTTGTTTCATTTGATTAAAAATCTTTTTAATTTTCTATTGAAATAACTTTTTACTAACATTACAAGAGGTATTGTATTATGGCAGAAACAAAATCACTAACAAAGTCTCAAGTTCTTGATCACCTATCAAAGAAAACCGGGACAACAAAAAAGTTAGCCGGTCAGTTCTTGGATGAATTGGTAGCTCTCTCATATAAAGAAGCTAAGAAACAGTTCGTTCTTCCTGGCCTTGGCAAATTAGTTGTTGCCGCTCGGAAAAAAAGAATGGGCAGAAACCCTCAGACAGGTGAATCTATCGTAATTCCTGCAAGAAAAGTATTAAAGTTCAAAATTGCTAAACAAGCTAAAGATGCTGTGTTAGGTAAAAAATAAACTATTCCTCTTGCGAGAGTTAGTAAAAGGCATACTACTTATGTATGCCTTTTCTTTTTTAAACTATCTATCTAAACGTGATTTTATTTTCGTTTCGATCTGTTTATAAACTTCGGAAGGAACGTTTTGCAACAAGGTGGCGATAAAAATATTTGCGTTGGTAAGATGATGGAAGAATCCTACCATGCTGTTTTCCCCTTCAATTATCATCAATCCTTTTGATCTACCGTAAAAAATTCCTCCTTTTAGTTTTTCAATCCCAGAGAAATAAATCGTGACTGTTTTGTCTTTTTTGTAAAATTGACTGCAGACAATTTTCTTATCATCAATCTCAATCCGGTAAGGAAGAATTTTATACAACCAAAAGTACAACTTATTTACATATATGATGATGACTGAAAGGACGATAATGTACGCGAATTGTCCAACTTCATAGCGAAACGTTAGAATAGCGGGAAGTATGTAAATCAAGAGGATCGGGGTTATAAGTAGATTCCCGTAACGGTAAATAAAGCGATAGAACGGTTTATACGTAAAAATAGGCATCTTTAAAATTTGTTCATTACTTCAACTACTTTATAGATGTCATCTTCGGTGTGGTAAAATGAAATCGGCAAACTTAAAGTGGTTGCATGAATTTCTTCTGAGATTGGAAAATTCTTTTCAGCGATTATTCCTTCCATCGCCTTTTGTTTATGTGGTGGAACGGGATAATGAATTTCCGTTTTAATTTCATTTTTCAACAAATAACTTTTCAGTTCATCTCGTTTAGGGTGACGAATATTAAAAATGTGGAAGACATCAAAAACATTTTCTTCTACAACGGGTTTGATGTAATCTTGTTTCAAATTATCAAAATAAATTTTTGCAAGCTTACGTTTGTGAGCATTTATCTCGTCAAGATGTCTCAGTTTAATGGATAAAAACCCGGCTTGTAACTCTTGCAAGCGAGAGTTGTACCCAACAATTTCATTATAATATTTTATATCCGAACCATAATTTCTCAATCTTTTAATTGACTGAGCCAACGCAGAATCATCAGTTAACACGGCTCCGGCATCTCCAAGTGCACCTAGATTTTTTGTGGGATAAAAACTGAATGCGCCAAATTCACCAAATGTTCCGGTCAGCTTTCCGAAATATTTTGCACCATGAGATTGTGCACAATCTTCAATGAGCGATAGCTTGTATTTTTCTTTTAAAGCTAAGATGGGAGACATATTACATGGTTTGCCATAAAGATGAACGATCATAATGGATTTAGTGTTGGCTGTAATTTTCTCTTCTATCTTTTTCGGATCAATGTTATAGGTTCCAAGATCGGGTTCAACTAAAACAGGTTTTAATCCACAGTGTAAAATTGAGAGTATCGTAGCGATGTAAGTATTGGATGGTACAATTACTTCTGAGTCTTTTTCATAATTGAACGCTTTTAGTGCAAGGATTAACGCATCCAATCCTGAGGTAACACCGATACAATATTTTGAGTGATGGTAAGCAGCAAATTCTTCTTCGAACTGTTTTACATTTTTTCCTAAAATATACCAGCCGGAGTTTAATGTTTTCTCAAACGATATTTTGTACTCTTCGAAGAAAGGTTTATTCAACTCACCAAGGTTTTCATATTCTATCATTGATAATCCTCGTAGATATAATCTGCTGCATTAAATTTAGTTGAGGCAAATACAAGAAGCACTGCATCGGGAGTAAAGTGATGCATTGTGTGCCAATCTTTAGTTTCCAGAACTAAACATTTACTTGGATGGTCTAAAAGGTAATCTTTGTGCATTATTCCATCGTGGTTAGAAACAATACAACTTCCATGAATACAAATTGCTGCTTGGACTGTTGTCTTATGTCTATGTCCACCGCGAACAGAATCATCAACACCGTAAATGTAAAAAACCCGTTTAACGTCAAAAGGAATTTGCTCTTCGATAACGGTCAGATTTCCTCTTTTATCGGAATGTGTTTTTAAGTTAAGAAGATATGCCATATTATTTTTCGAGGTATTTTAATTTATTAAAAATATTATAGGTTCCTTTTAAATGACGGTAGACATAAAGCAACGGTGTTTTCCACAAAAACGGTTTTTTGCCGGAACCATGCGGGTCAAAACTACCATCAATATTCCGGATAATTTCTTTTGCTTTTTCTAATTGTTGAATATACGGTTTATAAAAATAATTGTGAACTTCGGGAGAAAGATATCTTCTGCCAAGTTCAATATCACCGTTTGAATAAAACAACAAGTAATGAAAATGATAAAAGATAACTTCAAATTCTTTTTGTGTCGTTTTTTCGATCCCAAAATATTTCCCATCCTTTGAAATAAAATCATACTGTTGAACATTCCACCCGGCCAAGCCACCGCCGAGATGCTGCATTACGTGCACACCTTCAAAACGTTCCGTCCAATCTTCCAGATAAAGTTGGTCGCCGAATTTACCGTCTTCATAATAAGCGAAACACCATTCAAGACAACGTTCACGCCACCAACGAAGCGCTGTTAAGCCACGTTCGTCGTTTTTAAAAGTAATAAACTGAACACAATATTTACCGCTTTTTTTAAAATCTGATTTAACAAATTCCGGTGAATACCGATGCTCGGTTAATAAAATTGAACCATCCCCAAGCTCATCAAAGATAGGTTTGGGAGAGGAATAAAAATTTAAATCGGCATCAAGATAGGTGCAGCTTTCAACTTTATATTTTTCGAGTATGAATAATATAGTGGATGAAGTAGATGTCCAACAATACTCGCCAATGGATCGGGAAGGTTTTATCCTGAGTAGCTCTTCGTCCTCAAATTCTTTCAGAGAAATGATCGTAGCTTTTTTAAGCTGTAACTGAGTTAAGATAGAAAAACACTTATCGTCAAACGCGAAAATATAGACGTGAAAATCTTCACAGTTTTTTTCCAGTGAATAATAGAGCGTTAATCCACGTGAAATGTAATGAGTGTCAAAAAGGGTACAGAAGTTATACATTGAAATTACTCTATCCGAAAATGTTTTTTTATTTTGATAATAACTGCAGAAACAAATTTCAGTTTAAATACTTTTAAGATGATTGTCTTTTTTGAACTAGCAACCAATTCATCAAAGATCGGGTCTTCAAAAAGTTCTTTTGCCTTCAACGCCAGGTGGTAAGAAAAACCATGCTGCCCCATTATTGTGCTGAAAATCCATCCGAGCAAATATTCTCTTTTTGAAAACACACCCTTGAAAGTATTTAAATACATTAGTTCTCCCCAACAAGGAGAGGTCTTTATTGACTCTGCAATTAGTTTTTTTATAAAATTATTTTGAGATATTGAATGTAATTCAGAAGGAGAAATTCTTTGCGCTCCTTTGACTTTCATATCAGCGAGCCAAAAATTATTATTATTCATTACATCAAATATTTTGAATAATTTATCTTCTCCAACATAGGCGTCAATAATTCCAGGTTCAAACTCTACAGCAAGACATTTGTCTCTCGTTGCATCGTCAATGTTCAGAAATAATCTTAAGTCTGTTCCTTGCGAATCTGTTTTGAACCAATCAACTTTCTGAATATTTAATTCCGCTAAAACCGAAGAGAGACTACGGGCTTTTAGTTTTACTTTCTTTTGAACATTGAACTTATCTGCAAAAGACCAGTCATCGAGAGCCTTCTGGTCCGGGGAAAGTACGCTCGAACAAAATGGTGATGCTGTCAGATAAAAATCTGTTTGATCAGAATTGACGTCCGTTACAATACAATTATAAACATATAACTTTTTGTACCCGCTATTTTCTTTAGTAACATACCCAAATTCACGGTCATCCGCATCAAAAGCAAGACAGATTGAATACTTTGCAAAAGTTTTCCATTTTGCGTCGATTGCTCCGGAGGCACCTATATCAATAAGTACAGGTGGATCATCAATAAATTCTTGACGTATTAATATTTTATCGATTAGCTTCTTCATTTTTTCCCCAACATAAAAATTCCAAGAATTTGAAAAAGGTTAGGATTAATTTTTGTTAAAAAGTTTTTAAGTAAAAAATTCTTCAAAATATTTGTGTGACCTTCTCTATACCGATTTAGAATTTGCAAGCCACCAACATCTTCAATTAGTCCATAAAAATCCTTGAAAGAGAGTTGATGAATATGCCCTGTAGAATACCATGAATAACCAAATAACATTGGTCTCGGCATTCTCCCTTTAAATAAAAGATCAATACGATTTTTAAAGTGCCCAAAATTCGGAAATGAAATTATTTGGTATTTGGCTATGCGTTTCATTTCAGAAAGAAGTTTTTCAGGATACATTACCATGTGTATGGAAACATTACAGATGGCATAATCAAAGGTATTATCTTGAAATGGGAGTTGTTCATCAATACTTCTCTTAAGAATATCAAGATTTTTTTGCTTGCAAATAGCGATACCGGAATCGGATAGTTCAACCCCCTTCCCGGAAATATTTTTTTCTTCCCTTAATTTTTCGAGAAGCGCCCCATTACCACAAGCTAAATCAATGACCGAAGAATTTGGGGTAATCCACTCGGCAATTACCTCGTATTCTTTCCGCTCGTCGGTTTCAAAACCAGAATAATTGTAATTTCGGTTATCATTGTTGCTTGGGCTGTCGATTAAAGGCATATAAGTTTAAATTTTCCTTAAAAATTAATATTTGTATTCTTGAACTTATTTTATGGTTAGTTCTTGTTTTCTGCTAACTTAATATTTTTTTTGCTAGCAGTTTAATTTCTGTATACGTTCTCCGTAAAATATTGGGTTTGATCGTTTTAAAATAGTTCTCAAATGCTTTTTTAGCAAAAATGCTTTCTTCAATTGGTATTTCACGAATAGCTACCTTCTTTTCAGAAATCTTTGTATCAAAATCAGTTGTAGTTCCTAAATGCGTTCCGGAACTATCAAATCCGATATTGCTGACTAAGGAGATTCCCGGATACAATGTAAATTTTCCATTTAGAAAAGCCGATGCATACCAGCGAATAGCCCAAGAATCGATTTTTCCTTCCAACTGGTTTTTTAACATTTTCATGTAGTCAATCGAGGAATTGAAATCAAATTCATTTTCTAAATTTTGATTTTTTATCTCCTGCAAAAGTTTCCGGGTATCCTTTTCGAACAATTTCCATCCATGTTTCCATGTTGCCCACCCCCAGCAATCGGCTCCTTTTAAAAAGAACGTTTCCGGTAAAGGGTCTTTTACCGGATAACAGTATCCGTGAATACTTATTACCTCTTCATTATTCTCATAAAAAGTTAAAGCATTGTTCATGTATTCTAAAAAAAAAGGAGAAAGAACCATGTCATCTTCCAGTACAATGATTCTCCCATATTTGTTTACTACTTGAGTAACGCCATCAATTATAGAATTTGCTAGTCCATAATTTCTGTTTTTTTCAAAAATAGTTAGCGACTTAAATCCTTTTATTGACTTAATGTACTTCCTCACATTTTCAACATTTTCTATTTGCGAAGAGTTTTTAGCACCATCTGAAAAAATGAACAAATCACTTTTTGGAGCTAACGAATTTGCTGCCAATGAAGCAACTGTTTTTTGAGTATGCAATAACCGATTGTACACGAACAACGCTATTGGTGCTAGTTCATTCATTATTTTTTTTTAGAAATGAAATCAATGATTAAAGAAGTATAGTGTGGTATCCCATCCGAGTTTCTATCATCTCGACGAAAATTGCGAGAAACGAAGCCGTTGTCATCATTTTTATAGTTTTGATGAAATTGCCTTTGCTCATCCCAATACTCAATCAAATCATAAGTGAATCCGTAGGAACTAAAAATTTTTGAAAGGGACTGATAATTAAATAAGTGTTTATGGTCATCAGAGCCATATCCGCTTCCACCCGGTTTAACTGTCTCAATATACTCAGGATCTGCATGGAATCCATCTGGGACAGCAATTCGCACGGTAAGCGTATCGTTTGAATATTTCAATAAGTTTTCAATCATTAAGCGAATTTGTAATTCGGTTAAATGCTCCAAAACATGTTCAGCTAAAACTTTATCTATTCTAGCATAAGAAAAATATTTTTCGAAATTTTTTTCATTAGTAACATCAACAGAGTAAATATTTGTTGAAAACCAGCCTGGATATTTGGTTGGTCCTGCTCCTAAAACAATTTTTATTGTAGAATGTTTTTTTTTGTATACTTGCCATTTTAGAAAAGTCCAAAATGATAAGAGATGAACAACTAGTTTATTATAAATTACTATTTTTATTTTTTTATACATTACAGATTTTAAATATTCAGACAATTATTTAGGCGATAAAATACGGTGGTAGCTTTGCGGATAAAACATCCCGGTGAGATTCCCGAGAAATCAAGATGCTTAAAATTATTCAGTGCCATGAAATCAAATATCTCACCATATTCTTCCCGTTCAGAGTCATCAAGAATAACAACACCTCGATCAGTTAATGCGGATAAAGCCTGCTTTGTACAATTTACTCTATCATTTGCATCTACAATGATGAGATCATATTGTTCTCCTTTGCTGCTTACGGCTTTACTGTAGAGTCCATCAATATCGTCTTCGCAGAAAATAATATCTGAATTTTGGGGAACCAGATTTTTCATTTTCTCAAACCATGCAGCGTTATGCTCTACTGATGTAACATTAAGCGTGTGTTCTGTGTAAAAAAGTGTGGAAAAACCAGATCCGTATTCAAATACTTTCATCGTTTTATTTAGGCGTGCCTCAATAAAATCAATAAATGCGTAAGTGACCCAGGGAATCGGTTTTGAGTTTTTATTAATAGATCGACCTGATTTGAAAGCTTCAAACCATCCAATATCAACTAAATATCCTGTGTTTCTTAGGGATAATAAAAGACGTAGAACAGAGGGTTCTGCTATTAATTGCGATAATGTTTTTATTTTTTCTTTAAATGGAATTGCCATAATGTACTTTCGAAGATTAAATCAATTGAGCTAATATTTATTTAAATGCTGTTTGCTTTTTTATTAAATGCGTTACAATAAAGTAATATGCAATAAGATAACTTAAATTAATTAAAAAAGATGAAAAGGCTGCACCGTATAAACCGTATTTAGGGATTAACCATAAATTTAAAAATATGCTTCCCACAGCTAGAGGAACACCTATAAATAGGGCAATAAATGTCTTTTCAAAAAAAACAATATAGTTGCTGTACAGAGGTGTAACTGCCGAAAATATTTGTGTCAACAATAAAATTGGCAACAAGTATAGGACCCTTCCATACTTCATATCAATAATATGGAAAATAAGAAGTAGCTTAAACGCAAGGATAATAAGCAGCGACAAAAGAAAAAAGAAAACGGCAATCTTTATAATTATTTTAAAAGTTTTTTCTTTGTTGAGTTGCAAATTTTTCTCTTTGAAGAAATGCGGGAGCCAAATATTCTGAAATGTCATAAACATCATCGGGATAATACCGGCAAGTGCAAAACCAAGATTATAAACAGCTAGATCCTTAAAGTTACCATACTTCTCTAAGAAGAATTTATCACTAAAATTTAGAACAAGCCCCAATACCGCGGAAAGCATAACCGGAACAGCTAATGTGAGTGATTTCTTCGCAAGCGTTTTGTTGAACTTCCTTCGCCATGCTTTTATATAAATTGGACCAAAAACGAACAAGAAACTTAATTCCAACAAATACGTAAACTTCAACCGAACCATAACTGAATCGGCTTTATAGAAATACAAAAGAGAAATTACAATTCCGTTTACAAAAATTAATCGGAGAAAGTTATAGAGTTGAACATGTTTAATGTTTTGACTTGTTAGAAAATAATTAAAAAGCATAAATGAATAGACTGAAACCGTAATCGCAAGAAATATCGAATTTCTATAACTGTTATAATCAATTTTATTTTTAAAAAGGAATGTAACAACATGATAATCGAGCCCCGCGAAATAAGTAATAAGTAGACATACCGAGAGAAAAGATATGAGCATTATGTTTATTGTGTATAGGAGACTTCCACGCTCATCCTCGTTTTGAAAATCTTGATATAATTTGCTTTGTGCAATATACAATCCGAAATTCATTACCAATGAGAAAACTGAGATTATTGCAAGGAGGTAAGTGTAGAGTCCATAGGCGTCTTGCGTCATCAGTTTTAAATAAACCGGAAGCAAAATAAAATTTGAAAGTTTGACCAGAATATCTACGCTAAAAACCTTAGCATAATTTTTTACAAGGACATTATCTTTATATTTCTCAATTACTTTAAGCATCTACCGGATTACTCTTTTCATCATTACACCGAGCTTTTCATTTTTCTTCTTTTAAGGAGTTCGAGCACAACCGAAATTAACAAGCCAAGAATCACTAGCGAACTAAGTGAAAGAGCAAGATTTTTAGCAATGACAAAACTTTTAGGTTCGTAACGGAATTCAACTACGTGAGTCCCCTTCGGAACAATTATTCCCATCAAGGCATGATTAATACGATATATTTTTACTTCGGATTTATCAACAGTTGCATGCCAACCTTTAGGCATATAGGTGTCACTAAAGACTAAGAAATTATTCCCCGAAGCATTTACTTTTAAAGAAACATGTTCATCTTGATATTTTTCAATAACAACTGAAGTAGTTGAATCTGGGGACTGTACCTCCACTTTTCCATCTTGAACAAATGCAATTTCTTTTGGATCAAAGGCATTTGCTTTCATAGAACGTAAAACTTCCAGTGCCGGTTTTTGTTCAACTTTATTTGCAAGGAAAAAGCGAGGTAACACGTTTTCGTTTCTATAGACAAATTCCTTCCCGGAGCCACCCACCAAAACCAAGCCTGGAAATTGTACTTGTTGTTCCGTGATTATATATTTGACATTCGTTAAACGCCAAAGTGTTTGGTTAACCGGTCCCACAACATCCATCAAATCCTGATATGCTCTAGGTTTAATGCCGGAGTAACCGTAAAAATCTTCTAGCAGAAAATAAGCATTAAAATTTGAATTTTGATTAAATGAACCAAGCGAACCATCCTGTTTTATGTTGAAAATCCGGAATGGTTCATTGTCATGTTGTGCTTTAATAATGTTCACATATTCGGGGGTTTTGAACTGAGTTTTTACATCGGGATTTTCAATATATTTTGCACCGCGAGCGTCAATTCTCCAAAGATCGATTAACACAACCGCAATAAATAAAATTGTCAAAACATCTTTACTGATCTTTTTATTCAAATAAAACACTGCCGCCCAAAACGAAACCGTAAGTAAGGCAAATCCAACCAGAATATCGCCCGTAAACATCTCAGAGGTGTATTCAGCTAACGCTCGCAATTGCTGCGCCATTTGCCCTCTCGAAGCTTCGATACTTCCTGCGTATTCATTAACTCTGTTGATAAACCAATCGCCGATCACTTTATTAAAAAGAAGTGACAAGACAAAAATTATTGTAACCGCATAAGCAAAATACTTTAGAAATTGTTCTGCTGTTTTGTTCGGAAATTCCCGCAACGAAATAATTTTCATCACACCCAAACCGGCAAGAATTGGAAAGCTAAGTTGCATCAAAACCAGGATCATCGACGGAATCCTGAATTTATCAAAATAAGGGAGATAATTAAAAAGAATATCGTACACAACTGAAAAGTTTTTCCCAAAGGAAACGAACAAAGCAAAAAGTGAAAGGACTGCAAGAAACTTTACCAACGGTTCTTTCCAGCGTGTAAAGACAGCAAATAACGCCAAGAAAAAGATAAGAATTCCCATATACATTGCTACGTCAACAAAGGGCATTTGCCCGAAATAGGTATTAACTTCTGTAGGTTGATTTTCCGTAAGCGGTCCATTATAAACAGAATTACCAAATCCAAAGTAAGAAGGGATAAGAAACGTCATTACTTCACCGGGAGAAAACGACCAGTTGGTATGATACTCATAATAGTCGGAAGCGGACTGTTTAGTATTGCCTGCCGATTCCTCTACGAGGCTTTTTGTCCCACGGGTAGAATAGGGAGTATACTCATATACCTGTGTTAAACTGTCTGATTGTATCGCAACGGCAATTAATCCGGCAGCACCAAACACAAGTGCTGATTTAACTAATTTCTTCCGGAGTTCAACTTCTTTATTCGTGAAAGTATGAATGAAATAAAAAATATAATAAACACCTACCGCCAGTAACGTGTAATAAATAATCTGAACGTGAAAACCCTGAATAAAAAGTTGCAGCGCAATTACAAGGATGAAGAAGTCAAGTAGCTTAATTCTTTCATGGAACCTGAACAGCAGAAGAAAAATTAAGGGAACCATACAGAGCGAAGTTAGCTTTGTTACGTGACCTATATATAACAAAACTATTATCCCTGTACTGAAAGAAGTAGCGATTGCCGTAAACAGGCTTACAAGTGTATTCTTCGTTAAGTGTTTCATCAACATATATGATGTAGAGGCAAGAATAATAAGATAAAAACTCCACATCGTATATTCAACGGCGAAAAAGCTTGTAAAGAAATTTCGCACGGTAGTAAAAATCACATAGATCAAATTGAACCATGTAGATTCAGTTCCAAGCGCATACGCAGGCATACCTAGGAAGATATACGGATTCCACAAGGTAAACCCCTCTCTCGCTTTTTCTACATAGGACTTCATGCTTGCCGAAGCAAGAATATCACCCGATTGAAAAGTTTTTCCCCCGAAATAAAGGGGATTTAAAAAGATTAAAAACAAAAGAAGAAGAACGACCAACACCGCCGGTAAATGATATTTTTCGGGAAGTACATTTTCCAAATGAAAATTTGCAAGGAGTCCGGTCTCCTGTTTTTCTTTTTTAACAATTCTTTTTGATTTTGCCATTGAAACACCTACAGCTTAAAATTATTTTTTTGCTATGAATAAAATTCCCGAACCGACTGAATTATTCGATATAAAATCGGTATACATCATCATCAACGTGAAAGGAAATGTGATCAAATAATAGAACGGAAGGATGATAAAAAACAATTTGGAAATATTCAGCAATTGCATTGGATATTTAATTCCCAACCGCCATGCTTTATCTCCCCAAAATCCATACGTATATTTTGAAAGATGCACCGAAAATCCAATCGGCTCCAATTTTGATTTCAAATCTTCGTAAGAATATCCCTGACGTGCATGTTCGCCGATAAAACTTTCGTCTTCATCATCGTGCACATCGCTCCCGCCAAAGATTGACGGGGTATTAATTAACATAAACCCGCCTTTTTTTAACGCGCGGAAAAAGTTAGAGAAAACCTTCACATCATCTACGATATGTTCCATAACATCAATACAGACAATCAGATCAAATTTATTTTCATGTTTAATTTCTGTCAGGTCTTCAACTGCAAAAATAATATCAGAAAAATTATTTTCTTTGAAAAACCGGCGGCAGTCTTTAATCCAGTTTTCTTTTACGTCAACAGATAAAATTGAATTCGGCAGAAGATTTTTCTTCATAAAATAAGAATACTGCCCGTAGCCGGTTCCGGCATCAAGAATTGAAATTTCCTTTTCCCCGAAAAGTTTTCTAAGATTTTTCAACTCGCGGCGAACATACCATGAACGAAGGAACATAAGGTCCAGGGTTTTATAAAAAATTTTCCTGGTGAAAGGGAAACGTTTTATTGCCGAGGCGAAAACATCTTTTACCGGATCGTAGTGCATTAAATTCTTAACGTGTTTGTTGTTTGAAGTGCATTATTAAATGTTACGTTGCTTTATGGTGTATTCTTTTTCGCTTTGCGAACTGTGAACCATCATCTCACCCAGCAACCCG
>JBAYFO010000069.1:0-18953 GCA_041667115.1 Ignavibacteriaceae bacterium
AAAAGAATTTGTACGCAAACCATATTCGATTTTTTGCCGATGCAGGTTTGCCTGAGGTTTCTAAAAATAAATTAGAATCGATAAGAAAATTAGCGGTACAATCATTTGAAATTTCTTCTTTAACTAATCAAGGACCTGTTCATATAAATTTTCCTTTTGAGAAGCCGTTTGAACCGGAAAGTTACACAGACAGTATTCCACTTACCCTGGAATTGAAGTACACGGTAAATAGTGAATTAATAAAAATAAAGAGACCATTCTCTAAAGACGTTAGTCATTTAATTAAATACATTGCCAAGGCAAAAAGAGGACTGATCATTGTTGGACCCGATCACTACGATGCAAAATTTCCTCGTCTGATAAATGAAGTTTCAAGTAAAACCGGCTTTCCTATATTTGCGGATGGGGCTTCTCAACTCCGCTTTGGAAAATCAGCCAAAAATAATGTGGTAGCAAATTACGACGCGCTGCTTCGTTCAGAATATTTTTTAAAGGATTTTCATCCTGACCTAATCCTTCACTTCGGAAGAACAATCACCTCAAAAGGACTTGAACAATTTCTTGAAAAGACATCAGCTCCGAAGTATTTAATTAACGAATTCGGTGATTGGTTTGACCCGACCGGAAGCGCTAAAAACGCGTTGGCAATTAAACCGTTTGTATTTTGTGAGCTGTTACTGGAATCAATATTTTTATCAAAACGGACTATCGAGCAAAAGCAGTGGTTCAATTTTGTAACGACTGCAAACACACGTGCTGAAATAATAAAAAATAAAACGTTAGCAGTCTCGGTTTTCCCCAACGAACCTTCAACTATTAATTTGGTACTAAATAATCTACCGCAAAAAGCAAATGTGATGCTGTCAAATAGTTTGCCCGTTCGAGATTTTGATTTCTTCGCTTCAAGTCTTAATAAAGAACTTACCGTGTACCATAACAGAGGCGCCAGCGGAATTGACGGAATTCTATCAACAGCTTTAGGGATCGCTTATGCTTCAAAAAATCCGACAGTATTATTAACCGGCGATATAGCCTTTTACTATGACCTTACTTCCCTGCTCACAGCAAAGCAATACAAGATTCCATTAATAATAATTTTAGTAAATAATGATGGTGGAGGGATTTTTCAATTCCTCCCGATCGCGAAATATGAAAATGTTTTTGAACAGTTTTTTACAATGCCGCATGCATTATCGTTTAAAACATTCGTTAAAGAGTTTGGCGGAAATTATTCGCTTATAAAAAAGCAAAGTGACTTTGAAAAACAGATGAAGAAATCTTTATCCGCTAAAAACTTCTCCGTGCTTGAAATTAAAACCGATGCAAAAATTTCATTGCAAATAAGAAAAAAATATTGGGAAGCTGTTTCCGAATCATTTAAAAACAAAAAAGCCGCAAAATAATTTTCTGCGGCTTTAATTTTAACAATTCTTTATATCACGCTAAACTTTGATGAATATCTTTTTAGCGTAGAGAATCCACATTAAACCAAGCCAAACTACTACATACATTAAAGCCCATGCAAGTGAGGCGTGAATCGGTGCCAACCAGGAGAGAAAGAGGTTATGATATAAATATCCTTGCAAACTGATTTCTGATCCGGTATCACTTGTAACTTTGATCAGTCCCATCAATCTTGCACCTATACCAGATAAAAAGAACACCGCAATAGCGTTAGTCCCATAAACAACAAACGGTTTCGTCCACCAGGTAATTCCTTTTACGTCAATAAACCAATAGCAAAGGGCAAAAAAGTGGAGAGCCATTCCGGAGTTAAATAAAACGTAAGAACTTGTCCATAAACTTTTGTTGATCGGGAACCACATATCAATTATTGTTGCAAGTACAATTCCCAAATTTCCAAAAATGAACATCCAAACTATTTTTGTAGTTTTATCTTTGTTCGTTCTAAGCCATGCGCCAAGCAGAACACCGCTTAACGCAGTTGAGATTGCTGGAATTGTGCTTAACAAGCCTTCAGGGTCCCAGACTTTTGTCTGTTTCCATAAATGACCGGACAATAAAAGATTATCCAACCATCCAGCAAGATTTGGCGCGAAAGAATTCCCGTTCGCATCTAAAATTACCGGAACATATAAGTTCGGCATTCCATAACCCGGAACCGGGATTAAGGTCATGATTATCCAATAAAATATTAGAAGACCTGCCGCAATATATGCTTGTGTTTTCCAACTAGACTTTATAAAAATAAACGATGCGAAAAAGTAAACCACGGCGATTCGCTGTAAAACTCCTGGGATACGAATTGTGGATAAATTGAAATAAGGAAATCCCGCTAGCACCATACCGATAAGAAAAATCATAATAGCTCTTCTAAATATTTGAAGAATTAATTTTTTCTGATCGTCTCCTCTTTCTTTTCTTTTAGTAAGTGAAAGTGTAATGGCAACACCGACAATAAATAGAAAGAAAGGGAAAATATAATCGGTTGGTGTTACGCCGTTCCATGTTGCGTGCTCTAATGCAGGATAAATAGTACCCCAACTCCCTGGATTATTTACAAGAATCATCCCCATAATCGTAATCCCGCGAAAAACATCAAGAGAAATTAAACGGTCTGATTTTGCTGCTTCCATATTTTTCTTCAGTTAATTGATAAATAATTCAATCAAACTTAATTGATTTCTTTCAACTGAACAAGTCCACATTGTTATTTGACCGATTTAGAAAAAAACTTTGCTCTTCCAATCTCAATTATTGCAGGAAGAATTGAAATGAAAATAACTGCGAGAATTGCTATACTAAAATTCTGTTTGATAAATGGAAGGTTACCGAAATAATATCCAACAAAAATTAATAATCCACTCCACAACACAGCACCGGTAATAGAATAAGAAATAAATTTCAAATAATTCATTCTCCCAAGTCCCGCAGTAAATGGAGTAAACGTTCTAACGATGGGAACGAACCGCGCAATAATAATCGTCTTTCCGCCATATTTTTCAAAGTAAGCGTGAGTTTTATCAAGATATTCTTTCTTAATAAACCTGCCGGAATTTTTCTTCAATATTTTTGCACCGAGAAAATGTCCAACCCAATAATTTACATTATCACCTGTAAGCGCCGCGACCACAACAAGAAAAAAACAAAAATAAACATTCAAACTTCCCAAAGCGGCAAGTGTTCCCATTGCAAAAAGAAGCGAATCACCGGGCAAAAATGGTGTAAAGACAAACCCGGTTTCCGCAAAAATCACAAAAAATAAAATTGCGTATGTGAACGTTCCGTACTGGGCAGTTAAATTCCCTAAGTGTTTATCGAGATGTAAAAATATTTCTACAAGGTTTTGAACAAGTTCCAAGATTCACCCGAATTTAATTTAAGATATTACTGCGTAATTGAAATTCTCACATCCAGACCGGCTTCGTTTATTGTTGAAGGAGACACCCGTGCTGCCCCTTCAGGAGTAATGGATGATCGTGTGTAAAAAACTGAAAGAGTAACACGCGAACTGATAACATATTTCACTCTCGGCTCAAGAGAGGTTCTGGTTGTACCATCTTGAGGAATTCCCTCTTCGGTAAATTGATTCATATCAAAAAATACCGTTGAGTTTTTTGCGTTAGAATAAGAGAAGCTAAATTCAATATCGTTCTTTAATGCTATTCCAAATAATGGAACTTCAAATCCCGATTTAGAATAGTTGAGAGAAACTCCTATTTCACGAGTAAATGTTTCCGTAATTTTTTGTGTAGTTACTCCAAGATCATAATTAGACCGGGTTGAATATTTAACATTCCCTGAGAAATTTCCATTCCAAATTGAATTTAATGTCATATTAAGACCAATCAACGGAGAGAATCCGTATGAGACCTTTTGTGAAGAAGTTGCTTGAGTACCATCGGGGTTACTCCTCCACCCTTCAGTGTAATTAGCGCCGTATGCATGATCAAGACTAACTTTTTTTGCAAAACTTTTAAATATCGGGAACTTCTCAAGCCCATCCCAGGTAATGCGCCAATTCGGTCTAGGAACATACTTCACTAAATCTTTTAAGAAGCTAACCTTAGAAAGAAGCGGGAGTGTTTCAAATCCTTGCAAAAAGGCTTGAGAAAGATTTGCATTTTTGTCAGCCGCTTTTGGATCATACAACTCGCTTACCCGTTTTATACCACTCTTGAACATTGACAAGAAAAATACTGGAGGAAGTGAAAAGAAGGTACGGTCAAGTGTTCCCGTAATAACTGGATTTTGTCTAACTAAAACTCCATTCGCACCTGTTGACAAATTTGTAGTTTTGTTCAATGACCAACCGACTTTCCAATTCAAATCGATGCGTGCACCTTCCCACAAAGGCCGGGCGGTTTTTAGATCAATCGAATTCCTTTGGCTGAAGTTATCCGCCAAAGTACTATTAACGGTAGCAGCCCTTGGTCCAACATCATTTTTTAAACCTAACATAAAAAGTCGGGATGGACCATTATCCGGATTATTTTGAATTCCCCAAAAGTTTTTAAAACCCGTTCCTTTCCCACGGATTCCGTTTGACGAAAAAGTATTATCATTTGAAAAGTTTACACTTATTGTCTCGTAATCAAAAAGAACGGTTTTGGTAACAGTTTTCAAAAAGTAAAGAGCGTTATTTAAAGCATTTGATCTATGGGGCAGTGTATCAATTGCAGCGGTTGAATCTTTCACTACCAAACTCTGAGCAACCGGTTTATTTCCTTCAGGATTTTCCGTAGCAAAATTTCTATTGCGCGTTGGAGCTGGCGGAACGCCTACTTGTTGATTTTTAGGCTCTTCCTCTTTAAATAAAGGGGCAGCAAGAGACTTTAATTTTAAGGAGAATCCTAAATTAATTCTATTTGAGTAACCGGCGCGGCGTCCGAGTTCTTCCTGCCGCAGATCATTATCCCATTGATACGTTGCGCCGTACCCGGCTGTGAGCGTAAAATAATTTTTCAATTCCCAGAATGAAGGAAGACGTGGAGAGGTTTTAAGGTCAAATGATTGTTTGTAGCTGTAATCTTTTCCAAAAAAAGCACCGCCAAAAATATCTTTCCAGATATCTCTTTCTGACCGTTGATTATTATAGGCATCTGTCTCCAGATAAGAAAGCGTAGATGCAACGTCCACATTATAAGTTGTGGAAATATTAAAAAATGCATTGTCAGTAAATTTCCATCCGTAATTAAAACCGCGGGAGGAGGTAAAATCTCTTGAAATAATTGTTTTTGAATCACTATTGCTCTGGGGTCTGGTAACATTTGTGTTTCTATTTCTTCTTGCGGAGAAATTCCATGCGAATGACTGCGGTGTATAATAAAATTTTGCATTCCGATAGTCGCTCAGCAGACCAAGAACCGTTCCCAAGACCGGAATGTTTGAAGGATATAAATAATAATCACTGCTAATCTGAACCGTATAATTTGCAGACGCGTTCCATATCCAATTCTTTGATGACATCGTGGAAGGATTTCTGCTGAATGATTTATTAAAATTGAAATTTAAAGTTATGGCATTCCATGTATCGCGTATCAGCCAATAATTGGAAGGGATATTTAATTTGATGTTCGAGACATTCCATGAGTCCGATGAAGAGTAGGTCTGAGATTCCGTACGTATTTCTTCTGCGGTTTTGTACTTCGATTTTTTTACGGTCTCTTCTACTTTAATATCTGTTCCCGGGAAATAAAGAGGTTTTCCCATTGATTCAGTTTTTGAATAAGTCACTTTTAAATTGCTACCGGGCATATCAAACGGGAGAAATTTTAACACATTAACATCTGTTGAGATACTCCAGTTTTTTGCATCCACTCTTGACCCGAACCGGTCATTCAACCGGTGGAAATAGGGATCGGTCTGACTCATATTAAAGTTTACATTCATCAGGTCTGCCAGTTTTAATGAAGTGGCAAAGCTATATGCCCAGCCAGGCGTATCATCGGCTCCAATTACGCGCAATTCATTCACCCATACGTCACCCGAAATTGATCCACTAGATTTGTTAACAATTACAACTGACAAAAACTTAATTGCTGTAAGCGATGGATTCCCTTTTACTACATAGAAATGATCTGCAAAACCAGTTACCGCTTGACTAAACTCAGAAGTAATTTGTGTCGTATCGCGAGCATCTTTCAACGCGGTCAATTCGCTAAAAAGAATGCTTACTTCATTCCAACCGGGGGTAATCGGTTGACGATAGGCATAAAAGTTATTGGTATCTGCACCAAATCTGAAATAAATTTCGGCATTTGGTCCATCACCACCAATGTACGAAACTGAAGTTGTTAAAGGATTATCTTCTCCATGAATAAATAATTTCATCTGCTTATAATTGAAAACATCCAACGGGCGGAATAAATATTTCACTGCTTCTCGTGATTGCCCAAGCTTCATATCATTAATCGTTAAATTCAACGACTGCTCGTTTCTAAAAATTTCTTCATCAGGGCGGCTGCGATCTCTTTCTCTTTGCACACCGGGAGGGCTTTGATATGCAGGATAATTATCTTCGATGTTCACAACTGAAATAGCCATGATGCTGTCTTTTAAATCTTTTTTCTGCCATTGATTCCCGACAAGATTAAACTCAGCCATTCTAAAATGAACTGTATCACTTGCATTTGTTACAAATAACCGGAGATATTCAACAACTGAAAAGCTCGGTTTACCATATGCAAGCAAAGTATCCTTTAATGGAATTCGGTACAAATACCAGTTATTCGTTCCACCACCGGCGAGATAAGGATTTTTTTCTTTATCGGTGGAAAGAGGAATTTCATACCTGTAATAACTATTTAATTGATCTAAAAATCCATTATGGTTTAAATCTTCTGTATCGGGAAATCTTCCAACATCAGTTAAAGCGGCATTACCTTGTGTTCCATTGATGTTCAAATAATTTGCCATAAGTGCGGTACCGGAACTATTATAACTAAAATTATCATGGCTTGGATCAGCATCAGTGGACCCAAAATTTGCTTGCTCCTGAGCATCGGTAAGTCCATCTAAACCATTGTCTTCACCCTCATCGATAAGATCATTTTTATTTTTATCTTCAGTGTCAAGATTGCCGTTCGGAATAACATCTTCACTAATTTTTCCGAGATCAATGTAAACTTTTGAATTTTCCGAACCTGGAGAAACTTGTAACCAGAATTCTAAAAACTCAATGTTTTCATCAACAAGATTACTTGCAGTAGACGAAAGTTGTTTCATCATACCGCCCCACGCCAGGGGTTTATTTACCGTTGCCATTGATCTTGAATAGTTGTACGTCCCCGGAACATCGGGAATGTAAACATAATCCAGCACGGTAACTTGTTCATCCCCGCGCGCTACTTTTTTCTCCGGCCAAATATCTTTTACCTGAACATTGGAAGGTAAGACATTGTACCAGAAACTCTTTCCTTTAAAAGACATTGTAAGTGAATCGCTAGCCGTTGATAAACCCGAAATGGATTTTAGTTCATTGGGAATACTTAAATCTTTCCATGAAGTATAGGAAACTCCTACAGGAATTATTCTCTTTGAACCTTCGAAATCATCAATATACGCTATGCTCTTTCCCCCATCCGATGAAATTGTACTTTTCTTTGTGTTCGGGTCGGGTTTCATATATGCAAATTCACCGCTCAAGCTTATAGAAGACATTTCCCGTGTAGAAAATATTTTGTCAAGCGCTTTTGTAAGAAAAGGGAGATCCGCAGAAGTATTGAAATCAATTCCATAAATTGAATTGCTTAAGGGCTCTTCTCCAATCCTTACCTTGTCGCTGAGCGTCTGTTGAGTTAAGGTTAGTGCAGAAAAACCTAGTTTTGTCCTTTTTGAAAAATCTATTTGTCCGCGGACACCAAAAAGAGTTTTGGAGGCAAGTTGGAATAAATCATTTTCTTCATAAGTTATTTTTAAATTTGCACCGGGCACAAGCGCCGCATCGTTTCTTATGGTCAATTGTCCGATGCTGTAATCCATGTAATAATCAATTCCTGGTGTCAAATCTCTTCCGTTGAGATTAACCTTGACGGAATTTTCAACTAAGGTAAAACCGAGTTGGTAAACCGCAGAAGCTTCACCTGAATAGGTGCCGGTCATAATAAATTTATCTTTTATATTATTCTGCTTGGCGAAAGTTACCGTTTCATCATAGACACCCAGGTAATTTAAAGAGTCAGCATTCGGAATTGAAGAGGGTATATTTCTGCCAAACGGCTGAAGCGTTGGAAAAATAATTTCCCCGGTTTCAGGGATAATTGTTAGTCCCGGTTTGAAATCAAAGATACCATCCGGCTGCCCTTGCCCATCCTGCCCAACAAGATCAAGTCCAAAAGCGTTTATAAGGCGAGTCTCTCCAAGAATGGATTGAGGATCTTGTCCTTCAACTTGATACTTAATATCGAAGACGAATCCATCCTTTTTAATATTTCTTCCGTTAATAGGATAGATATTCTTTAACCGTAGATTCCAAGCTTTGGTGTTTTCGGGTATAAGATTTTGGGGTTTAACTAATTTTAATACAAGTCGTTGAGTCGTGTCGCCCGCAGCCTGATCATAATATTCACCGTAAAAAACATCATCGTCTTCGCTGGTTGTAGCTCCCGCACGCTGATAAGCAACAGCTATAATATCATTATCCTGAATTTGTGATTTAAATGTAATAAATCCTGTTTCCGCATGCAGAATATAGTCAACATCTTTTGTTAAAAGAATGAAACGACCTTGAGCTATTTCTCCTCCTTTTACTGCTGAATTCCTTATATCATTTGAATAAACTTCGTCTTTCGCCCTGTTTGGAAGATCAATCAATGCAGTTGCGTTTCTTTCGGTAGGGTTACTGATGGTTTGATTGATCGATTTCCACACTTCAATTTTTGTTACCAAATATTGTGGATTTACTATTGGATTTGGATTAGCATAGTATTTATTAAATAAATTTAGCTCTTCTTTATGGGTTGTATCAGCATAGACTGAATCAATAAAATAATGATTATTTGAATAATCGTACGCATGGATAGTAAAATCCTGTGTAGTAGTACCACCGGAAACGGTCTTCTCCTTTATCTCCCCCTTTTTCTGGCTGGCAAGAGTTGTAAGCGTTAACGGTCCCATTTTAAACGTCGCCTTTACTCCAAATAACGCTTCACTACCACCGACAAGCGGAGAAGTCTGCAGGGAAACATTACCCGCTTCAACGCTTTGCACAATTTCGTCTTCGTAACCGGTGTATTTTATTTTTAATTGATTTTCATATTCAAACGTCCGCTCTGTATTCCAATCGGCGCTGATAGCAAGTTTATCACCAATTGTTCCGTTCACATTGATCTGAACTGTTTGTTTAAAATCGGGTTCATTTCTTGTGTTACCCAAACGCGATGCCGTTATTCCTTCTGTCGTTTCATTTCGCCAGGCACCGTGAATATCAACCGCACCGCCGATACGTAAACTAATTTTCGGTGGACCAAAAATGCTGAGTACTCCAACACTTGGGAGAGGGATTTCAAAATCTGTGATATCTTTTATTAAATCCCCTAATCCCCGTTTTGCATCCTTTAAATCATACTTATAGGCAAGCTCATCCCACAACTCTTCCTGCCGTGTTTTTAAGCGGAGTGCCACATATTCTTGTAGCGGGATTCTAAGAATGATCTTTGTTACCTGGTCCCCAACTTTCTCTTTAATCTCCACGTACTCCCCGGTTGAGTCAATTTCTACAACGCGCCGTTTGATTCCGGCAGAAGGTTGTGCAAATAATTTGGAAGGTTTACTGTTATATAAAGAAAGTGTTGGAGTGTCTTTTGGTTTAAATTTGAATTGCTCGATTCTTGCGGTTGAATCGCGACGGAGTGAATCAAGCCTGATAGAATCTTGCTTGGTCAGTTCAACTTTAAGAGCAAGACTATCTTTAACGGGGGCTTTTAAGTTCCCGAGGGAATCAACTTTAAGGGAATCTGAAGCGAGTTTATTTCCATTGGAATCAATGACGGCATTCACAAAAGGGAGAGAAATATCTTCCTGAGGATTTAAATTTTCTTTCGGGACCAAATCTTGAATTTGATAATTCTGCTCGTTATTCTTTCCAACCGATGAGTTTGACCTTTCAACTTGAAAAGAGGCATCAAACCAAAGCAAAGGATCTACCTTTGATGATTGGGTCTCGGAAGAACCCATAAAAAGATAAAGCAAAAATATAACCGCGCTACCGGCGGTTATTTGAAGTAATAGTTCAAATAGATGTACGACAATACGTTTAATAGGAAAACCTTTGAGCTATGAAATTTCAGTTAAAGAGTAAAAAAATGTTGCGATAATTCCTCTCAATTTTGTTTTGAAATATAAAGAATTCATGGTTAAGCAAAAATAAACTTTTTCCCATCCGAAATTAATAGAAACTTTTAAAATAATTTAAGGTAAAATTTTAGCACCGCAACTTTTATAGAAAAGTCAAACAAATCCTAATTCGTAATTCCTAATTATCATGAAATATCCGCCAATTCAGTTTCAACGGAAATAATATCCACTACTTCTCCTTCTTCTACTATAACAGCGCTTAATCGATTTCCCGAATAAACGGAAGTGTCTACATAGACCGCATTGCTGATTTCATTATAAATAACTTTTGCATGGCGCGTATGACCTACGATCTGCAATTTTCCCAAATTCATAAGAGGATTCCTGTTCCAAACAATTCCGGTTGATTCATTTAAATGACGCAAACAAAACTGTTGCAGAAAATCATCACCAAGAGATCTATAGCCTCTAAATTCTTTTGCATAAACGTTTGCAATCCCGGCGTGAGAAATAATGCAATCTTCAAAATTTATGAACAACGGTGCGAGATCAATATAATCTAAATGCTTGTATAAATAATTCGGGTGCTTGCTATATGCAGAAATTGTTTTTTCATTTCCGTTATATCTCCATGAATGCACAAAAGGATGCAGCGGTCGTGTGTACGAATATAAAAACATGATATCGTGATTCCCCTTGGTAAACTGGATCCCTTCAGCAAGGAGCAATTCCAATACTTCTACAGGGCTATTCCCGCGATCAACCAAATCTCCGGTTGTGTAAATAATAATATCAAAATATTGTTTTCGTATAGCTTTGATTAATTTGCGTAACGTTAAATAACAACCATGAATATCACCTATAACAGCAAGCATTAATACCTAAATGTAATTATTCTTTTTTGCGAATGCTGTCAATTCATCCCTGAACTTCGGATGAGCAATACTGATAAGAGCAAGTGAACGTTCGCGAATTGATTTTCCATGAAGCTGCACAACACCATACTCAGTGGCAATGTAATGCACATCAGCACGATTGGTTACAACCCCTGCCCCCGGTTTTAGGACAGCAGCGATTCTTGAAATAGAAAAATCTTTTGTTGTTGAAGGAAGCGCGATGATCGGCTTGCCTCCTATTGAACGTGAAGCACCACGTATAAAATCAACTTGCCCTCCAAATCCACTATAAATTCTGGTCCCGATTGAGTCTGAACAAACCTGCCCCGTAAGATCAACTTCGATGGCGGCATTGATCGCTACCATTTTAGAGTTTTGCGCAACAACAAAAGGATCGTTTACATATTCCTGTGGATGAAATTCAATCATAGGGTTATTGTGAATAAAATTATACAGCCGCTGCGAACCAAGTACAAAACCGGCAATCATTTTCCCTTGATGGATAGATTTTTTGGAATTAGTAATAATACCTTTTTCAACTAAATCAACTATTCCGTCAGCGAACATTTCCGTGTGAATTCCCAAATCTTTTTTGCTATCTAAAAATTTCAGAACGTTATCAGGAATAACTCCAATTCCCATTTGTAGCGTAGAACCGTCCTCAATCAACTCGGCAATGTTCTCCCCAATCTTAGCATAAATTTCCACCCACTCGGTGGAAAGATTCAACTCGGATTGAGGAAGTTCCGGAATTGCTTCATCCATCTCTACAAGATATTTAATCTTACTAATATGAATAAAGCTGTCACCCAACACTCGCGGCATTTGTTTATTTACTTGTGCAATAATAATATCCGCTTTCTCGGCGGGTGATTTTGTTATCCCAACCTCAACGCCGTACGTACAAAAACCATGTTCGTCAGGAGGGGAAATATGAATTAATGCGACATTCGGTTTTATAATTCCTGTTGAAAATAAAAGTGGAACTTCGTGTAAATAAACCGGAATGAAGTCAGCATGTCCTGCCGCGAAAGCTATTCTAGCTTCGCCACCCATAAAAGTTGCATAATGCCGGAAATGTTTTTCCATTCCTGGTTCAAAATAAGGAAGCTTACCAACTGAAAGAGCATGAAAAAGTTTTACATTTTCTAATTCGCTTTTCCGGGCAACCATCGCGTCAATTAATTTAAAAGGCATTGCGCAATTGGAATGAATAACCACGTTATCATTCGATTTAATTACCGTTACCGCTTGCTCTGCGGTAACTAGTTTTTGAGAATAATTTTTCAGTATATTCGAAGCATATGTTGGTTTAGCAGCTGCATCGGTCATCATAATTTCATCTTCATATTAATTGGTTGAAAAAAAATGGATTCTCCGGAATTCCAGGTTAAAAGTATCGGCAATAATTTCGTTAGAACAATACCCACTGTGTGTACAAATTCCTTTAGATAATCCGGGATCTCCAATCACCGCTTCGGAAAGACCTTTATCAGCGATATCTAAAATATAATTTAAAGAAGCATTTGTTAAACCGTAACTAGCAGTCCGGGCAACAAGCGCAGGCATATTAGGAACACAATAATGAATGATATTGTGCGTTATGAAAACGGGATTAGAAATAGTAGTAGGCCTGCTTGTTTCTACACAACCGCCCTGATCAATTGAAACATCTACAATCACAGCCCCTTTTTTCATTGTCCTTACCATCTCTTCGGTTACAAGATGAGGAGTCTTTTCTCCCTTCATCAAAACCGCACCGATAAGGACGTCTGCAAATTTTACTCCGCGTGAAATAGTATAAGAATTTGCCATAACCGTCGTTACTTTCCGTTGAAACGATTCATCGATTTTTCTTAGACGATTTAAATCTCTATCCAAAACGATGACTTGCGCTCCTCTTCCGAGTGCAGCTTTCGCAGCGCTTGTCCCGACAACTCCGGCTCCAATGATAACTACAGCTGCCGGGGCAACCCCCGTAATTCCACCGAGTAATACGCCTCTACCGAAACTCGTTTTACTCTCTAGTAAGCCTTCTGCAACTTGAATTGAAACGGGTCCGGCAATTTCACTCATCGATTGAAGAACGGGCAATCCGGATTCACTTTCTATTAACTCATAGCCAATTGCAGTAACTTTTTTTGATAATAAATTAGCCAATACTTTTTTCTCGCTTACTACAAGTTGAAGGAACGAAAAAAGTATTTGATTTTCTTGCAAATATTCCGACTCTTCTTCAGTGATGCGGGCAACTTTAACGACTAGCTCAGAACGTTGAAAAACTTCTTCAGTTGAATAAACAATTTTTGCACCGAGTGTTTTATATTCATCATCTGAAAAATGACTCTCTTCTCCCGCTCCATTTTGGAAATAGACAGTGTGCCCTGCTTTGATCAGCGCATCAACTCCCGCAGGTACTAATGCAACCCGTTTTTCTTCAAACTTACCTTCTTTTGGAATTCCGATTCTCATTTTATTTCTCTGTTTATATTATACAAACATATAATCCCGCGAGGATTATCACAAATTTTATTTCACTTACTTTACCCGCACTCAAGCTTCAACCCTAAACAATGCAACAAATTCTCCTTCAGCCCTACGATCCTTCGTTATTACTTGCCGCATATCGCTTAATTTTCTGTGTGGTAGTCTTTTCAAATTCCTGTTGGCGAATATAAAACTTTTTAATTTGTTTAAATGATGAGAGCTGTTCGTTTGTCTGCTTTACCACTTCGCTTATTTTTTGATAGATCAAATCCTCGGTGATAGGAATATTATTCTTTTCGGAAAATTCAATAAAGGCTTCGGCATCAACAAATATTTGCGCAGCAATTTTTTCATCGTGCTTTTCATCCTTCTCGCCAAACACCAGCGACTCCAAAACATAAGGACTACGATGTAAAATATCTTCAATCTCTTCCGGGAAAATATTTTTACCGTTGTTCGCAATGATCACGTTTTTCTTTCTTCCGCTGATATGCAAAAATCCGTCCTCATCAAAATAACCTAAGTCACCTGTTTTAAACCAACCATCTTCAAAAGCTTCATTTGTAATTTTTTCATTTTTATAATAACCAAGCATAACACTTGGTCCTTTAGCAAAGACCTCGCCCACTCCCTCGTCATCCGGATCGTTTATTTTTATTTGAATACCAGACAAAGGCAAACCTGCGGCGTTGTCTTTAAAATTATCTAATTGATTTAACGCCAGTATTGGTGAGGTTTCCGTTAAACCGTATCCTTGTACAAAATTGAAACCAAATTCCCTTAATCCTTTAGAGACTTTCGGATCAGGTGCGGCTCCTCCCGCAATAAATAAACGGACCGATCCGCCGAATTTTTGATGCAATTCGTGGAATATCTTTTTCTTTGAATCCTTCCACCCAACTTTCTCTGCTATGCCGGTAAACGAAATTAAGGGTTTCATAATTACCGATTTCACTTTATCCTTTTCAATCGCTTTGTAAATAGCGCGATACATTTTTTCAAATAATAATGGAACGCCGAGCAGCATGGTGGCATGCACTTTTTGAATATCTTCCGTGACGGTCTTCAAAGAACGGGCAAAATGAACTGAAGCTCCGCTAAAAACCGGACATAAAAATCCGCATGTGCATTCGTATGTGTGATGGATCGGCAACACTGAAAGAAATTTATCTTCAGGATAGATAAAAAGCATCTTTGTCATACTCATTAAATTCGCTACCAAATTTGATTGGCTGAGCATTACTCCTTTTGCTCTTCCAAGCGAACCGGAAGTAAAAATAATTTCTCCCAATTCATCCGGATTTATTTTGGGGAGTTGATTTACGCTGATTGGTTGAGTAGTTGTGATCATTTCATACATAGAAAGGAACGAATTGTTTTTTTGCATATCCATCGTAATGAAATGTTTTAATCTTTTTAATACATCTTTTTTTTCAGATAACAACTGCTTATAAGAATCTGAAAAAATAATCGCTTCGGCATCAGACTCATGGATAATATTTAATATTTCATTCGCTGTAAGATTTTTATCGATCGGAACGACGACGTAATTGAAAGACATTAACGTGAGGTAAGCAATTCCCCATTGCACGCGGTTCTCACCGATAAGTGCCACATGGGTTCTTTCTTTAATTCCCAACTGTTGAAGCGCTGTCCCGAATCTCAAAATGTTTTCGAGCAATTGCTGATAGGAAACTTTGGCAATCGGCGTGTTTGTTAGGTCTTCAAGCGCCAATTTTTGTTGATACTTTTGCGCGGATTTGATAACCATATCCTGCAAAGATGAAATAAACGGAACATCATAGGTCTTAATTGTTACAGCCATCAGAACTCCTTTTGTTAGTAGTTAGTGGTCGGTTGTTAGTTGCCGATAAATTATTCTTACATTTTCAAGAATGTGTACCGCATTACGGATAGTTTCGCAATACATACTATTTTGTTCAACTTTCTAAATTACGGACAAACACCGTTCAAGATCTTTTATAATATCATTAACATTTTCGAGCCCGCACGCAAGCCTAATGCCTCCCGGATGGATTCCCGACTCAACCAATTTGTCTGCCGGAACTGCCGAATGCGTCATTGAAGCCGGATGTTCAATCAATGTTCTTGTATGTCCGAGGCTCACTGCAAGCGTCATCGTGTAGGCATTCTTTGCCGCATAGTTCATAAATTTTCTGCCAAGCTCTCTCATCTCTTCATTTGAATTTCCTTTTAAAGCAAAAAAGAGTAGGCTGCCCGGAGCAAAATTACCTTTAAAATCTTTCATTTGTTTCTTTGCCAGCTCATAAAATCTAAATGACGGTAACCCGGGATAATTCACTAATTCAATCTTAGGATGCGAAGAAAGAAATTCTGCAATTCTTTGAGCATTCTCAATTTGCTTACTTATTCTTAGCGGTAGCGTCGGCAATCCATAAGTCAGTACGGTCCAGGCAGCTTTCGTATTAAGAACGGCGCCAAAATCTTTGCGGTAAAGAACCAGTGCATCATAAAAAGATTTTCTTCCAATAACTACACCTCCCATATCGGTGCCAAATCCTCCAATTCCCTTTGTTAAAGAATGAATCGTAAAATCAGCTCCAAGTTCAATTGGTCTCTGACAGTAAGGTGTGGCAAATGTATTATCAACAACAATATATACTTTTTCGGTTTCACCTCTCTTAGCATTTACTTCATCAAGAATTTTTCTTATCGCACCGATATCGATAATATCAAGATTAGGATTCGCAGGTGATTCAAAATAAACTACTCTGGTCTTATCAGAGAGAACTTTATAAATGTTTTCGGCTTCAGTTAGATCAACTTGATTATTTTTTATTTGATATCTTGGATACCAGTTATTGAGAAGTGAAAATGTACATCCGTACATCGTTCGATGAGAAATAATTTCATCACCGGTTTTTGTAAGAATTCCTAAAATGCCTGAGATAGCTCCCATCCCGGTTGAAAAAGTTAAAGCCATTTCTCCTTTTTCAATATAGGCAAGATTCTCTTCAAGCAGGTCCTTGTTCGGTTCGCCAAGCCGGTCATAAATATAAATAGGTCGCGAGTTTTCTTTTAGAAAATCGGAGTGAGCAAATTCTGAAAAGCCTTCTGCACCACGCTCTACGGAATCAAGTCTAAAAATTACTGATGAAGTTAGAGGAGCGACAACATGATGCGCATAATCCCATTTGGTCGATTGATTTTTCCCGTAAATTAGATGTGTCTCCATCGAATAGGCGGAATCGTCAATAGCATTGGTTTTAGTTGATGAATCATTTTCCTTTTCCATCGTCTCACCTGTGAAAAATGTCCTAAAAATAAGTGTCTAAACTTAGCTATTTCTCATCTAAAAGTGAAACCATTTACACGGAACTTCTTCTACTTCTCTCCGGATTTGGTAACTATAATTCTTGCACCCATTGCCCGCACACTAAGTGGTTTTATTTTTTATCTCTCTTAATTCATGCTACTCATTTCTCTCCTTGACAATCTTTTCCCATTCTATTATGTTGCACCCACTGTTTTAGTTAACCTTTCCTAAAACAGGTGGTTATATTGGTGCCGCCTTAGTTGTCTCGGCTGAGGCGGTTTTATATTTTAGATCATACTTTACTTCTTTTGATTTTCATTTTTCTACTTTTGCCTAACCATTCCAAAACTCAACGAATTAATCCTTCAACAATCCAACAAGTAATTTATTTCATACTCTTATTTCTTTTTCCTTGACAATATCTTTTCCTTTATTTATTTTACCCATGTTTTCTTCGATCAGTTCATAAGAAGACCTCCACCGCCTCGGATCATTTTTCTGAGGCGGTTTTTTTTTAGCATTCCTACCCTGGCAAAGCCAGAATATTTTTACTAACTAGCTAACTAATCAACAATCGCTATTGCTCTTACCGGAGAACCGTCCGCCTCTTCAATTTTTAACGGCAGACAGTGAAACATAAAAATATCGTCCGGGAGTTTATCCAGGTTCGTAAGATTCTCAATTAAAAGTATTTCCTTCGCTAACAAAATAAAATGGTAGGGTAACGTCTCGGGATTTACTACATCCGCCGGGACAACACTATCTACAGAGAACGCGTCAAAGCCAATACCGTCCAGCTTGAAGTGTGTTAACCACGCTGCCGCCTCCCTTGTTAAAGTTGGACAGTCTTTAAAGTAAGCTTCGGTTCCCCATTTATGCTGCCAACCGGAATAGAAAAGGATAAAAGCTACTTGTGCTATCTTTTCCTCAAATGTTTTAAGGTAGCTTAAGGATATTTCACTTCTCCCTAAGCAATTAATTACCATCGCTTTCCCTAAAAATTTTTCCACCGGAAACTTATCGAGTGACTTTGCCCCTTTATAGATGTGGCAAGGTGCGTCAATGTGTGTGCCCGTATGCGAGACCAACTCCATTTTAATTTCCGCAAACCCATCCTTCTCAACCGAATAACTTTTTTCAAATTTTGGTCCCAGTGTGCCGGGATATACCGGCATGATTTCGTTTAGTACTTGTGTAAGGTCTATTATTTTATTTTTCATTATTCCTCATTTTGATCTACTTCTTTATCCGGTTCTAACGGATTAACTAGTTTAGTTTAACTTCTAAAATTTAACTTGACTTTTATACAATATTCTCCGTATTTGCGTATGGTTGTATAAGGTTGTTTAACAATTTGGAACTCCCCTCATGGAAAAATTTTACAATATAAGCGAAGCCGCAGAAATAATAGGCGTTAATAAAGAAACTCTTAGACGATGGGATAGAAACGGGAAATTTAGCTCGACACGACATCCCATAAACCAATATAGAGTTTATCCTTCGTCAAAAGTTAATCAACTTGTAAAAGAACTTCAACTTGAATTATACACCGTAGAAAAAAAAGTAAAGAAACTACCTCAACCAATATTTAAAGATGATTCCGGGTCCCTTTATAACATTGATGCTGTTCACTTCTTAAAAAGTTTAGAAAATGAATCTGTGGATTTAATTTTTGCTGACCCTCCTTATAATATTAAAAAAGCGGAGTGGGATACTTTTCAGTCGCAGCAACAATATGTTGAATGGAGTATCCTTTGGATTCAAGAAGCTCAAAGAGTTTTAAAACCTCACGGCTCACTTTATGTTTGTGGATTTTCAGAAATTCTTGCTGATATTAAATGGGCAGCAAGTCATTTGTTCGCAGGTTGTAAATGGCTTGTGTGGTTTTATAGAAACAAAGCTAACCTTGGGAATGACTGGGGAAGATCACACGAAAGTATTCTTCATTTTAGAAAAAGTAAAGAAACTACCTCAACCAATATTTAAAGATGATTCCGGGTCCCTTTATAACATTG
>JBAYFO010000070.1:0-18843 GCA_041667115.1 Ignavibacteriaceae bacterium
ATCATTGTTTGCATTTCTTGAAATTGCTTGATTAATCGGTTCACTTCCTGGATGGAAGTGCCGCTTCCTTTGGCAATTCTCTTTCTTCTGCTTCCGTTAAGCACTTTAGGGGTTTTTCTCTCCTCCGTCGTCATGGAGTTGATTATCGCTTCAATTCGCACTAAAGCTTTATCATCAATTTTCGCATCTTTCATCATGGCAGGGTTCATACCCGGAACCATCGCCATTAATGAGGAAAGTGAACCCATTTTTTTTAACATCTTAATTTGGCTCCGAAAATCTTCAAAATCAAATTTATTATTTTGAAGTTTTTCTTCCAGCCTTGCCGAATCTTTTTCATCAAACACTTCCTGGGCTTTTTCCACCAACGAAACTACATCGCCCTTGCCCAAAATCCGTGAAGCGAGTCTCTCCGGGTAGAAAGATTCTATCGCGCTTAATTTTTCACCATTTGAGATGAATTTTATTGGTTCGCCGACAACTGCCCGAATTGAAAGAGCACATCCGCCTTTAGCATCGCCGTCAAGTTTAGTTAGTACAATTCCGGTGAAATTAACTTTTTCATGAAATGCTTTCGCCGAGTTCACAGCATCTTGTCCGGTCATTGAATCGACAACAAATAGTATTTCGGTCGGATTTACAAGTTCTTTAATATCCGCTATTTCAGTCATCAGTGTTTCATCAACATGCAAACGTCCCGCGGTATCAATGATAACCGTATCATGTCCGTTTTGCTTTGCAAAAAGGAGCGCTTCTTTTGCAATTTTTCTCGCGTCTTTTTCTTCTAAAGAAAAAACAGGAACTGAAATAGACTTTCCCAGGTGCTGCAATTGATCAATTGCAGCAGGGCGATAAATATCAGCAGCAACCAGAAGGGGTTTTCGGTTTAGCTGTTTCATTTTACCGGCAAGCTTACCGGAAAAAGTTGTTTTACCTGAACCTTGAAGACCAACAAGTAAAATAATTGTCGGTCCGGTCGGATTGATTTCCAGTTCAGCATTCTTCGCACCGAGAAGAGAAGTCAATTCATCATAAATGATCTTTGTAATTAACTGCCCCGGGGTTATTGAAGTAAGGACTTCTTGTCCCATCGCTTTTTGAGAAACTTTTTCAATGAACTCTTTAGCTACTTTGTAATTAACATCGGCATCTAAAAGAACACGCCGGATTTCACGCACGGTCTCGGAAACATTTTTTTCTGTTATTTTTCCTTGCCCGCGAACTTTCTTTAAAGCAAGTTCAAGTTTTGCACTTAGATCTTCAAGCATAGGAGTTAAGCCGACTTCGAAGCATTTGCGCCGGAAACAACTTCAAGAATTTCTTTTGTAATTGCCGCTTGACGCGCTTTGTTATACGTGATTTTTAACGATCTGATCAATTCCTTTGCATTTGTTGAAGCATTGTCCATAGCGGTCATACGCGCACCATATTCTGAAGCGTTAGACTCTAATAATATTCTCCACATCTGAGAATGTAAATGCTTCGGCAGCAAAGAATCGATAATTTCTTTTTGTGAAGGTTCAAAAATATAATCGATCGAAGGGTGATTTGCTTTTCCTGTTTCCCCAAAAGCTATCGGCAAATATTGTTCACGAACTATTTCCTGACGAACAACCGATTTAAATTCGTTATACACAACAACAATTTTATCATATTCACTATTTAAATAACCTGAAACAATTTCATTTGAAATTGTTAATGCGTCGGTAAATTTTAAGTGTCCGAAAATTCCAAGAGTATTTCCTTTAATTGAATAATCTCTTTTCCTAAAAAAATCGAATCCTTTTTTACCAATACAATACATTGAATATTCTATTTTTTGAGGAAGAAGTTCTTCATCTATTAAACGAACGGCTTCTTTCAAAATATTTGTGTTAAAAGCACCGCAGAGACCTCTATCAGAAGTAAGAACAACCACAAGGACTTTCTTAACGACTCTCTCCACCAACAAAGGATTAGTTTCTTTCAATTCATCGGTCATCAAGTGATCAACTAAACCGGCAATTTTTCTGGCGTACGGACGTGCGCTAACAACATTCTCCTGGGCACGGCGCAATTTTGCTGCGGCAACCATTTTCATGGCTTTTGTAATTTGCTCGGTGTTTTGAACACCTTTAATTCTTCGCCTTATGTCTCTTAGCGTTGCCATCTGTTAGACGCTCTTCTTAAACGTTTGCGTAAATTCTGCTCCGGCTTTTTTTAACAACGTAACGGTATCATCTTTAAGCTCTTTCGTCTCTCTGATAGATTTAAAAATTTCCTGATATTTAACTTCAACAAATTCAAGGAATTCTTTTTCAAATCGTTTAACATCAACTATAGGGATTTCATCAAAGTAGCCGTTTGTTCCGATATAAATGCTCACAACTTGCTTTTCAATTTGAACAGGCGCGTATTGTCCTTGTTTTAATAATTCAACTAACCTAGAACCACGGGTTAAGATTTTTTTAGTTGATGCGTCCAAATCCGAACCGAATTTAGCGAAAGCTTCAAGTTCACGGTATTGAGCTAAATCAAGTTTTAAACTTCCGGCAACTTTTTTCATCGCTTTAATTTGAGCATTACCTCCTACACGCGAAACGGAAATACCAACGTTAATAGCGGGGCGAACACCTGCGTTAAATAAATTTGATTCAAGATAAATTTGTCCGTCGGTAATTGAAATTACATTTGTCGGGATGTATGCTGAAACGTCACCTTGCTGAGTTTCAATAACCGGCAAAGCGGTTAAACTTCCGCCGCCAAGTTCATCACTTAATTTTGAGGCTCTTTCTAACAAACGTGAGTGGAGATAAAAAACATCACCGGGATACGCTTCACGTCCCGGAGGTCTTCTCAACAATAATGAAAGCTCTCTGTATGCAACGGCTTGTTTTGAAAGATCATCATAAACCACAAGCGCATGTTTTCCGTTATCTCTAAAAAATTCTCCTAAAGTAGCGCCTGCGTAGGGAGCAATAAATTGAAGCGGAGCCGGATCGGATGCAGAAGCTGCAATAACCGTGGTGTATTCCATAGCACCATTCTCTTGAAGTTTTGCAACAACTTGAGCAACGGTAGAATTTTTTTGTCCGATCGCGACATAAATACAGAATACAGGATTGACGCCTAACTTTTTGGCATCTTCTGTGTGTGTATGTTTTTGATTGATGATTGCATCAACAGCAACCGCGGTTTTTCCGGTTTGGCGATCACCGATAATTAATTCTCTTTGTCCACGTCCGATCGGGATCATCGCGTCAATAGCACCGATACCGGTTTGCAGCGGTTCCTTAACGGGTTGACGTTGAATAACGCCAAGCGCTTTTCTTTCCATCGGTAAAAACTGATCGGTATTAATTGGACCTTTTCCGTCAAGCGGAGTTCCTAATGGAGTAATAACTCTTCCGAGCATTGCGTTACCAACGGGCATTGAAGCAACTCTACCGGTTCGTTTTACCTGATCGCCTTCTTTTACTAATGAAGATTCACCAAACAAAACACAGCCAACGCTATCTTCTTCGAGGTTAAGCACCATTCCGAAAACATCGTTCGGGAATTCTACAAGCTCGCTTGCCATAACTTTTGATAACCCATAAACGCGAGCAATACCGTCACCAACTTGCAATACGGTTCCGAAGTCATAGACATCAACTTCATTTTGATAGCCGGAAATTTGCTTCCGGATAATCGCTGTTATTTCATCGGGTTTTAAATCTACCATAATAATCTTCCTTTAGAATTCGCCTTCGACGAATCATTAGTTTAATGACGGTCCGCCGACTCTTAATTGATTTTTAATTAGTACTAATTGATGCTGAAGAGAGGCATCATAAATCTGGTCTCCACATTTAGCAACAAAACCGCCGATAAGACGCTCATCAACGGAGAGTGAGAAAATTACTTTTTTATTTAGAATTTTTTCAAATGCGGTTTTAATCGGCTCGAGCTCTTCGCTGCTTAATGGATACGAAGTTGTTAATGCAACGGGAATAATCCCAAGCGCTTCATTTTTTAATTCAACAAAAGATAACAAAACATCTTCCAGAACGTTTTCTCTCCCTTTGCGTATCATTAAAGAAACGAATTCAAAAAAATCGTTTGATATGCTTTCTTTAAAAAGAGTTGTGAAAACCGCAGCCTTATCTTTTGTTTTGATAATTGGATTCTTGAAGAATCTCCCCACTTCATCAGTTTGACTGAAGACGTGAAGCACAACCTCTGCATCCTTTGAAAAGATCTGCAAAGCTTGTCTTTCTTCTGCAAAGTCTAGGAGACTTTTTGCATATTTTACGGCAACTTTATTAACTGCCATGGTTAGTTTTTCTGAATTTCATCAATATATTTTTTAATCATCTCGGCATTTGCGTTCTTATCAACGTTTTGCTTCATAATCTTTTCAGCAATTGAAAGAGAAAGATCGGCAACTTGATTTTTAAGTTGATCAAATGCTTCATTTTTTTTGCGTTCAATTTCCTGGGAAGCATTCTCAATCAATTTTTGTGATTGGACTTTGCTTTCCTCAAGTAATTGTGTCTTTAGTTTCTCTGCATAAACCCGGCTTTGTTCAACAATTTTTTTTGCTTCATCTTCAGCGAGAAGAAGTTGTTTTTTATTCTCTTCAATCATCTGCTTCGCATCTTCATTAGCTTTCTCAGCCATTTGCAAAGAGTCTTTGATCTTTTGTTCTCTTTCATCAAGAGCTGCAAGGATTGGCTTCCATGCAAACTTTTTCAGAATTAGGAGCAAGAGAATAAATGTTAAGACCGTCCAGAAGGCTAATCCCGGATTAACGGAAAGCAAGCCACCGCCGCCGCCTTCTTCGCCGGAAGCAAACAATGCCGATAAAGCGATTATTGAAAAACCAAACATAATTAAACCTTTAACTTTATACTTAAAGAAACGAAACCAAATATATTCCGGTTATTATTTACCAGCAAGAATAAAGCAAATAACGAGCGCGAATAAAGAAATACCTTCGATTAAAGCTGCTGCAATAATCATAGAAGTTCTAATATTTCCGGCGGCTTCAGGTTGTCTTCCGCTTGCATCCATTGCTGATGCGGCTAATTTCCCTATTCCGAGTGCTCCGCCGATAATTGTCATTCCTGCGCCAATACCTGCGGCTAAAAGTGCAATACTACCTGTCATTGTGTTCTCCTTAATTAAATAAATTATTAATGATCTTGATGATATGCCATGCCGATAAACAATGAGGAGAGCATGGTAAAAATATATGCTTGAAGCAATGCTACTAAGATTTCAAGCAAGTAAATAAAAAGCGCCATTCCTATAGAGACCGGAGCTACCAAATAAGAATGCATTACAAAAATCAAACTGATAAGAGCATAAATTACAATATGTCCGGCGGTCATATTTGCAAAAAGACGAATCGCCAAAGCAAATGGTTTTGTAAAAAGTCCAAGTATTTCTACGACCAGCATTATTGGCAACAAGAAGACCGGCACTCCGTGAGGAATCAATCCTTTAAAATATCCAAACAACCCATTTTTATTAATCCCTGCTAATTGAATCATAAAAAAGGAAAAAATTGCCAATACCGAGGTAACCGTTATATTACTTGTAACCGTTGCAGAGTAAGGCAACAAGCCCAGGAAATTACTTAAAAGGATAAAGAAAAATGCCGTTAGTAAATATGGCAAAAATTTTTCCGAACCTTTACCAATAGTTGGTTTGGCAATTTCATCACGAACAAACTCTATTAAAATTTCAAAAAGAGTTCCCACACCCTTAGGAACCAGAGATTTTTTATAAGATTTTGAAACTCTCACCATCAAAATAACTAAAAGTGCTGCTGCAATCCACATAAACAAAACATGTTTGGTAATTGACAAATCAATTCCAAAGAGATGGATTTGAGGCAGTGGAATAGAGCCAAATGGGGCAAAATCCAATTTATTACTATCCATAATATGATGCATAATCCAATCGCTGCTAGAGCCGGCGTGAGCTGTTGAATCTTGCTTCAAAGTATCGGTAATTGCTGTTATTTGCTGTTCGCTCATGTTTTTTTATCAGTAATTATAGTCTTTTGTTTCGCTAAAATGAATATTTCAGCAATAAGAAAGTAAAAGTAAAATAGAAAGATGTCAAATATAAAATATTTTTGGTTAATCTTCAAGAAATGTAGCAACAGAAAAACCATTCCTAAGATATAAGCCATCCGAAAAAGCATCCCTCCAAGAACAATTAAGAGAAAAATTTGCTCGTTTTTATTCAATGACCACATTATAGCCAAAAATCCGACTGCAAAATTAGGAAGAACTACTATTTGTGCCAACAAAACCGCAAGAAAAAAATCGTGTTTTATAAAATTTTGTAAAAAAGCAGCTAAAAAAAAGAGAAGGATAACGAGATCGATAAATATCGCGAGAAAGAATAACTTATTTTTTTGCAGCATCCTGTTTCTTGCCTATTTCTGTTGCCGTTTTTATGAGATTATAAGTGCCGGCAAAACCTCCAAAAAGTCCTAGAATTGCAGTAAACCAGGGAGAACAATTAAATTTACCATCAAGCCAGGAACCTGCTAATATTAATATTACAATAGTTGCCGCGAATTGAACTCCGAGCCCCAAATAAGGACCGGCATCTTTAAACGATTTATTTAAACTACCGTTATCCGTGTTAAATATTTTTTTCATTTGTTTCCATGGAACTTTTCCCCTCAAAATGGGCTCCTTCTTCAACAACTAGAATATTCGCAAACAAATCTCCCTTTAATAAACAATTCTTTTCAAGAATGACTTTTCCTGAAGCATAGACAGACCCAAATATTTTTCCACCAATGGTAATATTAGCCGCTTTCACTTGCCCTTGAATCTCTGCTGTTGCACCAAGAACAATATTTCCGCCAGTAGTAACATCACCTTTTATACTTCCATCAACCCTTAAACTTCCTTCTGTTGAAAAATTTCCGTTAACTGTTGCACTTTTATTTATAATGCTAAGATTTTCCAGACTTGAATCACTTGAAACTAATTTCATTTTATCTCCTAATAATTAACAAAGATTTTTTCCGGGTCGAGCACAAAACCGTTCTTCCAAATTTCAAAATGAAGATGCGGACCTGTAGTAAGTTTCCCGGTATTTCCCGAAAGGGCGATCAATTCTCCTTGGGTTACAAAATCGCGCGTTGATTTTAAAAGTTGGCTGCAATGTTTGTAGACCGTAATATAATCATCTGCGTGTGCAATAATCAGCATATACCCATCATTAACCGTGTAATCCGAAAAAACAACATATCCGTTAGCCGCACTATAAATTGGAGTACCTATTTTAACAGAAAAATCAGTACCGAAGTGACCGTTATTAGCCGAAAAGCTGCGACTCACAAAACCATTAATCGGTTTTCGGAAAATTATTGATGGTTCGTTTTGGGCAAAAAATAATTCTTGAAAAACATTCCAAATACTACCGCCAATTTCTTTTTTTTCACTTGTTGGTTTCTTAATTAATGTTGAATCGCCAAGATAAATTGCATTCTTTAAATTTTGGTTTGTCTTTTTAAGCTTCTCAATTTCCAGAACAAGAACGTTAATTTTATCATTCAATGTTTGGAACTGGCCAAATCCTTTTACTCTTACAATATCGCTTTCACGTAGCAGAAGATATTTTGCCGGAGTGAACGTATAGAATAGTGAGAGCAGTAAAAACAAAATCATCGTGTAGATCATGATTGCCAGAAACAGCACTTTCCCTTTGAAAGTTTTGTTCGGAACTACCGATTGATTGGAGTTGGGAAGAACGACAATCGAAAATCCATATTTTGTAAGTAGGTTTTTAATTCTTTGCATTGATTTCTAAAAAATAAATTTATTATAACAATGTATCCAATTTTTCAATAACATTTTCAGGAAGCAGCTTTTGTCCGCAATTAAAATGTGAAAGCGGACACTCCTCATATCCATGAATACCGCATGGTTTACAAGCTAAGTCATTTAATCCAACAGAACGGCTCTTCCCGTTATACGGTGAAAAACCAAACTCCGGCACGGTTGAGCAATAAATTGTTAACACCGGAATATCTGCCGCCATTCCAAAATGGGTAGGAGCGCTGTCATTCGTAATCAACATACTGCATTTCGTTAAGAGATAAATTGTTTCTATTATAGAGTACTTACCTGCAAGGTTGATACAATTATCATTTAGTGCCAACCGGATTTCTTCATTTAAATTAAATTCTCCTTCAGATCCGGTGAGTAAAATTAAATAATTTTTATTTATCAATGCACGGCTTAAAGTAATAAAATGATCTTTTGGATATCTTTTAGTAAACCAGACACTTCCCGGCGCAATGACCATGATTTTTCTTTCGCTCTGAAGTGAAACGAGAAATGTGTCAATCTTATCTTTTACTTCTTCGTTAAATAATACTTTGGGTAAATATTTTGAATAAAGCTTTTCCGCATCGTTGGCGACTAGTGAAATATTTCTTAGCGTTTCGTGCAATTGATACTGGTACTGGACCTGATATTTGTACGCAAGAGAAAAGGTTGAATTGCTAAAGCCGATTGACTCCTTAATTCCCGTTAGCAGCACGAGTAAAGAAGTTCGGAACGAACGATGAGGAGCGACAATTACATCATAGTTGTTTTTTCTTAATCCGTTAGCAAAGGCAAAAAGAGCCCTGATCCCTTTATGTTTGCGTCTCTTGTCATAGATTAGCACTTCGCTAACAAAGGGAGATGCAAGAAATATTTCCGAATTTTTCGGAATTGTAACAACATCAATTTCTGCGTTGGGATTTTTTTCTGCCAATACTTGAAGCATCGGTAATGTTAAAACCGCATCACCAAGAAAAGCAGTTTGGATTACGACTATTCTTTTTTTATTTAGAATTTCCATCGGTCATGCATCCACAACCATTGTTCCGGCGCGGTTCTAATAGCTTCTTCTAAAATTGCAGTATGGCGTTTACTAATTTCCAACACTTTTTCATCTTCTGAATGTGGAAGATTCTCCATTGATACTTCTTCAAATCTAATTGAATAGGAGAGGTCTTTCTCCCTTTTCATTAATGCATAAACTATTGGGGCACCGGTTTTAATTGCAAGCGAAGCCGGACCGCTGAAACATGTTGATAACCTTCCGAAGAATAAAACACGTTGACTTTCTTTTGGAGCTCTCTGGTCTGCTGCGAGGAGAACTATGTTTTTATCTAATAATTCTTTATAAAAATTCCGCACGGTTATTCCAAGCGTGATCATTCTGTTTCCCCATTTGCCTCGATTTTTGACCATCCACTCACTCACTAATGTATTCCTTTGCTCTTTCATAATTACTCCAAAAGGAAATCCCATTTTCTGTGAAACAGCAAGGGCAGCATATTCCCAATTAGCAGAATGTGAAATGAGGAGGATGACTCCTTTGTTTTCGGAATATTTTTTTTCAAGGAGAGAAATATTTTCCATGTTAAAGTATTTTTCGACATCGCTTTTTTTAAGGATAGGAAGACAAAGAATCTCAATTAATGTTATAGCAAGGCTTTTGTAGCATGCAAAAGTAGTTTTAGCTATTTCAGTATTTGAAAAATGAGGAAAAGCTAAGGATAAGTTTTTCTTAACTACCTCTTTCCTGATTGGTATAAAGTAATAAAAAAGCAATGCGAATGGGAGCGCAAATTTCCTGGCGGCATCAATACCCAGCAGACAAAAGAATTTGCTTAGAGAATAGAAAAGAAAATATTCTAATTTGTTTTTCAACTTTGCACTTAATAATTATAGTAGATGATCAAAAAAATCATCTACTATAAAAGCTTCATAAAATTTCTGTAGTAAACTAATTTGTTGCAACCCTTCGCTGCCAATCATCATCTCTTAATTCTCCACGCATTGTTGAATTAATCAATTGGTAATCGGAAAAACCAGTTAAATCTGCAAAGACAAAGATTACCCCGCCTTCCAGATTATGATATTGCCATATTTCGTATGGTTTTGAATCCGTTTGATTCGGATACCGTTCAATTTCACTTGGTTCACCATAAAGAAGATATACGCGTCCTCTGTCTGTTTTCCACCCTTCTTTCTTCATCGCCGAATATTTCTGGTTTGCTTTTTCAACACGTGAAAAGTAATTCATATAAGTTTCATTTTCTGGTGTTTCAGGCGTTTCGTCTTTTTCTTTCCAAAATTTGTGTAAGAACTCTCGCTTCCCTTCAATTGAGGTTATTTTTGCAAACTGATTAATTTGATTTCTATTTGCTAAGTATTTGGATTTTGCGAATATTTGGTCACATTCTTCGGTAGATAATATTGCGAACTGACTCGCCATAAAATCAGAATTTCCTAGCTGCCGGAACGCCGTATCCGGGATAGCAGGATTATACACGAAAAACTTCTTAGATGAAAAAGCCTTTTTATTTGCCAAAGAATCTGTTGCCACTAAAACTAGTGTATAGGCGCCTGTTGGCATTTTTGAAATATTGACAGTATTTACTTCAACCCGGGATTCAGTTTTATTTGAAAATACTTTATTTTTAGAGAAGACCGCTTTGCCGCTGGCATTATAAACAAAGGCATGTAAATCAATGTTGCCTTCGGCAGTTTGTAGATTGTACAATTCAGTATAGTAATAGACGACAGGTTGAGTTTCACCAAACAAAAGATTTGGTGCCGGAATAACTTCCATGGTATTTTTGTAAAAAATTGATTCTTTATTTTCGCTATCCTGAATTATTCTAGATGCAATTTGTATATCGCTCAGAGAAAATTTTTCAGCTGTTATTTGAAGAAGATTCAATTTTTCTTTTAAAGATACTTTACTTTCAGGTGTATTGACATCAGCGACAGATATGGTTAAAAAATATTTCGAAGGAGGAAGAGCAAATCCAACGACTCCGATAAGATTAATATTTTTTTCAAGTTCAAGCGAGTCGGTTACTGCATTTTTAACTTTCCAATCTTTTTGCTGCACAACTTTACCGGAAGCGCTATCCACAATTGTTAAATTCATTAATGCTTCAACTGTATAGAGCGAATCCTTTCTTTGTGGCAGCATGCTTGACTGCATAATTGAATAATAGACCTCGACATATTTGGAGGATGCATCATAACGAAATGTTGCGTAATCAAATTCGTAACTGATTTTTTTTTGAGATAGTAAAGGGATAAGGAATAGAAAGGAGAGAATAATTAGTTTCTTCATAAATGTACCAGAATAAAAAAGGCTGGCATTAAGCCAGCCTTTTGATTAAAGAAATAAGAATTAAAAACCTAACGATAATGCAAAAACATGATTTCCATTAAAGTATTTTGCATCACGATAAGCATAATCAACAGTGACTGCTATACCGCCAAGGTCATAATGAATTCCAGCTCCGGCAGTTATACCATAGAGATAGTTTTCACTTGAAACTTGAGGAGCGCCTTGATAACCAACGCGGGCGAAAAACATCTTATTATAACCATATTCTGCGCCGAGTTTGTATTCATCACCAGAGTAATTATTAGTTTGGTAAGCACCTGAAAACTGAAGTGCATTAACTTCACCTAGATTCATTTTGTATCCAAGCCCCATCTCGAAGGATGAAGGTAAATCAAATGATGCTGCCTCAACTTTTAAATACGATGGAGGACGTTGTAAATCTGAAGCACTGGCTAATGACATAAGACCTGATCCGTCATACTGCATCTGAGGTCCAACATTTTTCATAGCAATACCAAGGTTTAATCCTTCAATATCACCAAGAGTCTCATACATAACACCAACATTGAAAGCGACACCAGTTGAATTGACTTCTCCAAGTGTTTCCATTACAATGTTTGTCGTTATACCAACAGAGATTCTATCTGTCAACTGTCGGGCATAGGTAAGACCAGCGGTTAACATTTGAGGAGCGAATGTTGCACCCGTTCCGTCAGGATCATGCGTAGTAGTAACTGGAATATCTCCAATCGCAAGCGATTTTAAGCTTAAAGCAATAACTCCAAAGCCTTCAAAATTCGCTGCGACCGCGCCATACTCTACACCAATGTCGGCAATATATGACATGTGCGAAAACATCACATCAGCGGAACTGCTTATTCTAGCGACACCAGCCGGATTCCAGAAAAGAGCTTCCACGCCATGTGACGTTGCAATGTTGGCTTCTCCCATAGCAATACCACGAGGCCCAACAGGAATTTGGAGCTGTGTAGCTCCGCCTGTACCAGTTCTGTTCCCACCTCCGGCATATACATCAAGTGTAAACTGGAGGGCAAAAACAATTATTAATAACCTAACTAAACTTTTCATTTTTTCTCCTATACTTTTAAGCTTTGTTTCATTTAGAATCTATCAAGAATTTGTTTTTCTTGAATTACAGCTATTTTTAGAAATGTAGTTTTTCCAAGTTCCGGCATTTCGATGTACGCGATGTACAATCCGCTGGCAACAGGCAAACCTGACTCATTAGCTAGATCCCATCTCTGGAATTGGCTTGTGGCGACTTTTTGAATTGTCTTTACACAAACACCGGCTAGATTGAAGATTCTAATTGTTGCTTTTGCAGGAAGATGACTAAATGTTACAAATCTGTTATACTTGTTTAACTCTTCCGAGTTTACTCCATAGTATGGATTTGGGAATACATTAATTTGACCTACTTGGTTCTGAGCAAGTTCTTTAGAATAAGAGGATCCTTTTGTACTAAATGACCAAGTATCGCCGAAATCAAAAGGATTATCATAAAATAGGTCTACAACATCACTAACGCCGCTATAGTTTGTTCCGTAAAATACAAGAACCCATGTAGCCGAATCTCTTAAAGCGCCGGTTAAAGGTGTAGTTGCATTATAATCAGAATTAACAATTACAGCATACATTCTTTTATTGGGAACCCAAGCATAGAATGGATTAGCTGTTGCCGCTTGTTCACGATCTCTAAACATTAAATTTACTTGCTTCTTGGTGTCTTTGTTCCAAACCTCAAAAGGTATTCGGATTAAGAAAGGAGCCGCTGAACCCGGATTTGGATTGAGCGGATGGTTCTTAATCGAGTTTGCATTCACTCCGGAGAAAATTGTAGCCAAAGACCCTGTTCCATCTTTTATTTTAACAATAGTATCAGTACCGACAACCGTCGTATCCCATACACCGGTAAATCGCAATTCATAATCTTGTTGGAGTTGAGCCATATCGCGCGTTCCAAAACCAAAATTATCAATCGCATAACTTGAAACAACACCACCAAATATTGTATAGTTCTGAATATCCAACCTTGTGGTGTAACCGCCTGAAGATAGTTTAGTTGTGCTACCTTCTGCTTTATGCAACTTTAACAAATCGGAATTAAAGTTAATTGGGGCTGCAAAACTACCACTGCGTGGGCCAACCTGAAATCCATCAACTACTGGATACGCAGATGTAGTAGACATTGCAGATATGTCATCTCGTGGAGGGAAATTATTGATAGTTTTAAAACTGGTTGCATCATTTTTATCAACTTCAGTTCCTTGATTCGGAAGAACTACTACTCCGGTATTAACATCTTTAATGTTCCAATATTTAGCAGTTCTTTTATTTGTTCCAATGGTAGAAACAGTTACTGTGCCCGAAGCATCAACCGGTCCACCACCATATCCATCGTCATAAACAACCCAATCAATGGTTGCCGGAAGTGTTAAAGAACTGACAGTAACTGTAAATTCTTCACCGCCTGCAAAAGGTCCATTTCCTGTATAAGGATGGCTTGTATCACCGAAGACAACTGTAGTACCTTTAATTACCGGAGTAACAGAGCCATTGCCCGCTGTAAATGCAGGAGCGCCAACAATTTCTGTACCGGCAGGGAACGTCACAGTAAGACCATCAGCATAATCATAATCTACAGATTGCAAATCAAGTAAAAAGTGAAGTTCTGCTTGAGGCAAACCTGAAGGTCCATAAACTACCGCTGCACTAATAGAAGTGCCAGTAAGAGTATCAGGATGATTTACACTATATCTCCTGGAGACTTTACTACCAGCAACCCAATCACCATTTACATCTCTGATTTCTTGACGTTCGTTAATAAATACTTGATAATCGTGTCCTGTTGTAACGGTTGGATCAACAACGGTTCCTCCGAATACACCACCAGCTGTTCCGGTAGTATGTTCGAGAGACAGAGTTTCATTTGCCGCGTCCTTAATGGAAACTCCAGGATCAGGAAGTTGAGGAATAACTGTTAGAACAGTAATCGGGTTTTCAAGATTATTAGGAACTGCTGATAAGCTTGGATTATAGCTATATGCAGTAACAGCAAAATAATATTTTATTCCGTTTACTAATGGAACACCGCCTCTAACAAGATCATTTGTAATTGAAATAAATCTTTGTACTCCATTGTCATTTCCAAACTGAACCGGAAGGGTAACAACCGAGCCTGAATTTGGATCAAAAACCAGATCATTGATTTTACCGGTTCCATCTATAATGTCATAAGTAGCCACACGATATCCTTCAGTAACTGCTGAAAATGCCGTCGGTAATTGATAAACATTATATCCTTGAAATGCATAGCCCTTTGAATTTGATCTTTCAGTGGCTAATATTTTAGCATCGTTCCGTGACCAATCAAGGACAATTTCTCTATCTAATTGAGTTACTGTAACTTCCGGGGCAGGAGGAGCAACAGGGAGATTAAAGAAACTATTATAAGCTCCCTGAGCTTGCTGATCATAAAATTTCAGTAATTCGATTGCCGAAAGTCTGTCAACACCAGGTATGGCGCCGGCAACTATTTCAGCTACTACAACTTCCTGTGTGTCACCCGGAGCCATATTGAAAGGACCGGAAGCACTTCCTTGACGTCTATCACCTGCAGGCAACTGAGCGCCATCTAACCAACCGGTTCTCTTAACCGGGTCACCGTTTAGAGCGTATGTAGTAGGTTGATTTGTAGTAAGATCAATAAAGGGTTCTCCAGAAATACCAAATTTACCCTGGAAGAAATTATAAAACTGGCGGTAACCATCTGCAGGAGCAGTAGTTCCCTGAGGAGGATCGCCAATATTTGGATCACCGTTAGCAAAATAATAAGCTGCGGTCATTGGCAAATTGATTTTACCAGGTCCAACTCTTTCATTGTTAAAAACACCATAATCAGAAGCATCATCAATTCCGTTTTTGTTTATATCTTCTCCAACAACTCCGTTGATAAGAGGACCTTGGAAAAAGTCAAAACCTACTGCAGGAGGAGGTAACGGACTATAGACATTATCTTTAGCAGATGCATTATAACAATACTGTAAACTCAACACAGTATCAACACCAACAAAATCATCACCGGCATCTCCAAGATCTACGTCAGCGAACATTGATACATACATATTATTGAATGTAATTGGTGAAGCAGTGCGATCTGTAATGTTAATCAATTTATATTTTCTGAAATAAGTATTGCCAAGAGCCCCAGCTTGATTATAAGCCCAAAGGGTTACCTGACATTCAATTCCTAATGGATTTGAATTATAGAGATAGGTTGTTTGTCCTGAATTTAAATCATTAGTAACATACCAGATGGTTTGATCTGATCCAGGAACACCAGGAATATCTGTATCCGCTTGATAAACACCGTCTCCGTTTTTGTCTTCAAAAGGAGCACCCATATCTGCCGGCCAGTGTGTCCAGTCAGTTTCATAGTCAGCTTTTAAAGTTGCAGCATCAGTTCCTTCATTTTTTGCATCTGCTGTTAAATCAATAACAGGCCCATTAGGATAAACATCTCTACGGACTCTGTAGATTCTGTATTTATCTAAAGTAGCATCATCAGCAGTACCATTAGCAAGTACCTTTCCGGGAACAAGGCCTGTTCTATAGGCTGTTCCACCTACTCTTGGATCAGTAAAACCAGAAACCATTGCACCCCATAGTAACCCGGAAGTGAATACTGCGGTTTTTCCGCTTCCTTTTGGATAAAAGAATCCGGAATTACCTGAAGAAGCGATATCAGAGATACCATTATTGTAAAAGTAACTTGAAATGTTGTTTATATCGAGGTAAGTTGCAGCCTTCTGCGTGTTAGTTTTACTTAACTTATTCCCTCCATCTTTCTTATTACCTTCAGCCTGAATCACTTCAGGCGCCAGAATTAAAATACTCATCAGAAAGACAAGTAAGTATTTAATTAATTTAGAACTCATATTGTTAAACTCCTATTTTTAATATTTGCTATCAAATTATTAGTACTCTAAACGAACGCCAAATCTAATCTGACGAGGTGGACCATAGAGAAAGTTACCAGTAGCACCTTGGTAGCCCTGGTAGTAATCAACATTAATAGCTTTGTACATTGCTTCATAATCCGCTCTTTGATCAGGATGCAAAGAACCGCCAAGAGTTGGATTGGTTAGGTAACCATCATCAGTAGCAGAACCAGTTCTTAAGAATACATTCTGAATATTTTTTGTGTCTAATACGTTAATCACAAACAAATAAACATTTGCACTCAACTTATCCATAATTGAAAATGTTTTATCAATTCGTAAATCGATTTGATAAGTAAATGGAGTAGTTGAAGAGTTCAAAGCTTCAATCGGTGATCTAAAACGAGCATCACCTTCTAGTGAACCGGTAGTTGTTCCTTTTCCTTGTCCTAAGGTAAACGGATGACCGCTATCAAATTTTAACAAAGCTGAAAATCCTAATTGACGAAGAATAGAAGATTCTTCATTTTTAGCGAATCGATAATCAATATTAAGATTTCCGGTGATTGCTTTATTGAAATCAAGAGGTTCAACAGAAGCAGGTTTGAAGATAGTAACACCATCAATTGGTGCACCTACTATACCAGCATGAGAATTGGCATTAGATCCGGTTCCAAGTGCGTTCTGGAAAGAAAGTGAACCGTTAATCTGTAGTCTTTCAATTCTTCTCATCGTAAAAGAAAGTTCAACACCCTTTGTTGTAGCAAAATCACCATTTTGTAGAACGTTGTAAGCCTGATACGCTGAGCCTGCAGCGGTTGGTTGCAGAGCGAATTCTACCTGACCTTGAACGTCTTTATAATATCCGGTTACATCAAATGAAATAAAGTCAGATATTTGTTGGGTAAAACCAACTTCGTACTGGGTTGTTCTTGTAGGTCTAACATTCCAGCCTGTTGGCGCACCAATAAAATATCCACCTCTCAAGTTGCCACCGATTCCATACATTCCGTTGTACAAATCTCGTAACTTTGTTTGTTGAACAAATTTACCAAATTGTGTATGAAACACAGTCGCATCTGTTACAGGGAATGAAAAACCAAGACGAGGACTTAAAGCACTGAAGGAAGGAGTTTTCTCCAATCCAGCAGGATTAATTTTACCTGTATTAAAATCGATAGCAGTTTCAGGACGCGTTGGGTCCTTAATCATGATGTTATCGACATCGATATAATCAAATCTCAAACCGATATTTAAGATAAGGTTTTTATATTCGATCTTGTCTTGAGCATAAACTCCGGCAAAAACAGGACGCTTTGGAGCCAGAAGACCTGGATCGTCTACACCTGCACCTGAATTGAATGTTGAATTAAGTTCATTACCATCAAAATCATATCCATACCCGTTTGTTAAGGTTAACATAACATCATTGTATGATTTTGGAGTCCCTAATTGAGAATTTGTATAAATTGAATTTGCATACGATGAAGCAGAAACAGCATAACTTCTAATAGTGTACATAGAAATTTCACCGCCAACTTTAATAGAATGAATTTTGTTTATTTCTGTAGAGAAAGCACCAGAAAAATTCATTTCTTCTCTCTTAGAGATGCCATATGCGGCAATAATATCATTAGGGGCAGAAAAACTAAATCCGAGAATATCGTAAGTAGTTGGTCTTCTATATCTTCCCGTTCTTCCTGCTTTAACATCGGCTTCTGTTCTGTTCCAAACCGCTCCAACGTTTGCATTTGCAACGCTATCACCATAAACTTTCCAATTGTTACCCAACAATGGGTCTGTACTTTCAGAAGTATTTAAGGTGTAGCCACCGCTTAGTTCGTAATAAGTGGTCGGGTTCAAAATATGAGTTATTTTACCAGAGAAAGCTGCATTAACCTGATCGTTAACTCCAATTCTTCCAAGGTCTAATAGTGAACTGATATTTCCGCCACCGCCAAGACCTTGATGCAAGGTAGTGTAAGACCCAGTTGCTCTAAAAATAAACGGATTATAATCAAATGTTACTGTACCTGTTCCTGTATAACTTTGAACGTCTGTTCTGTATGTCGGACCAGCAGGATAAGTAAGGTTAATAGAATTATTATCAGGGGTAGTTGAATTCGGATCTGTTATAGTACCCAAATCAATTCCTGGGAATGGCAATGGATTACCATCCAAAGTCCAATTAGAATTAAATAAACCAAAAACTTTTACATGGCTAAAGATAGGCCCACTTACGGTACCTGTAAATTCATTATACCCATAAGTATAAGCACCTAAAGTTTTTTTACCGTCAAATCTATTGCTTTTACTTTTGAAGCTAAGATTGTCAGTAACATAATCCGCAGTAATTTTAAGGTTTTCAGTTCCTGATTTTAACTGCGTACGAATAATACCGGCGTTGGCTCCACCAAATTCAGCAGTGTAACCACCAGCCTGTACTTGCACTTCTTCAACTGCATCTTGAACAATAGTAACACCACGACCACCGCTTACCGGGTTCGTTATGTTTGTCCCTTCAAGATAAAATCCAACTTCATCATTACGACCGCCTCTAACATATACATTTCTGTTATCCAGTACAACACCCGGTGTTAAACTAATAATATTGTTTAACCCTCTTACCGGCAAGGCATCAATAACATCACTGGTAGTTGCCCTAATTGCGTTCGTATTGCTTTTGTTGATGAGAAGTCTTTCTGATACTACAACAACTTCTCCAACAGCGATACCCTCG
>JBAYFO010000071.1:0-15961 GCA_041667115.1 Ignavibacteriaceae bacterium
ATATTTCAACTGCTTAAAAAGAAACCTAACTATTAGAGGATCGAATTCATGGTCAATAGAATTTCTCTAAATATTTTTCTATCACTGCTCATTCTTTTTCTTTTTCAAAAAGAAACCTTTTCACAAAACAGAGACAGCACACTCGTTTTAACCTTAAGCGATGCACTTAAAATCTCCCTTGAAAAAAACTGGGATGTAAAGATTTCCGAAAAAGATATGCTCAAAGCGGAAGAACAAATCGATGAAGCATACTCAAATGCGTATCCCCGTGTAGATTTTACAGCAAGTTATGCAAGGAATATTAAACTTCCGGTAATGTTCATTCCACCAAATAATGCATTCAATCCCTCCGACCAAACGGTAACGTTTGAGATCGGTTCAAAGAACAGCTATAGCGCAGGAATAACTTTGTCGCAGGTTATTTACAGTCAAAAAGTAAACACCGCCATTAAAATTGCCGATGAATATGCCCAGATGTCAAAAGCCGGGAATAAGGCAACCAAACAAGAAATAAGCTTAAATGTAAAAAAAACTTTTTACACCGTTCTTTTGATGAAACAGATGGTGAAGGTAAGCAGGCAAAGTTATGAAGTAGCAAAAGCGAATTATGAAAACGTTTCGGCTTTGTACAAGCAAGGAGTCGCTTCGGAGTATGATAATTTGCGTGCGGAAGTACAGATGGCAAACACACAACCGCTGTTAATACAAACGGAAAATAATCTTGAACTAACAAAAAATGCTCTTAAAAATCTTCTCGGTATTGACATTAAAAAACCGGTAGAAGTAAAAGGAGAGTTTGTCTTTGAAGATATTCCAAAAAATATTTTAGAAGAGACCGAGCTTACCGCGGTTGCTAAAAGTCCTTTAGTGAGACAACTTTCTATTCAAGAATCGCTGCTTGATAAGAACATTACAATTGAAAGATCGGAGTATTACCCTACTTTGGCACTGTTCAGTCAGTACCAATGGCAGTCACAAGAAAACACTTTTCAATTTAGAAATTATAACTGGGCAAATAATCTGCTCGTTGGTTTGCAGCTTAACTACACGCTGTTTGACGGATTCAGGCGCGGTGCAAGAATTGAGCAAGCGACGATTGACAAAGATAAAGTCGGTTTAGCCAGAAGAAAATTAGAAGAAGGTATTTCTATCCAGGTGCAGCAGGCGATAATGAAAATGGATGAAGCGAAAAAAAGAATTACCGCACAGGAAAAGAGTTTGCAGCAAGCTGATAAAGCCTTAAAAATTTCGCAGACACGTTTTAAAAGCGGTGTTGGTACGCAACTGGAATTGATTGATACCCAAGCAGCTTTAACCTTTGCAAATACCAACTATGCCCAGGCGATCTATGATTATTTAGTGGCGAAAGCCGAGTGGGAATATGCCGTTAGTCTTGGAGAATAATATCTTAACGCTTTGCACTCTTAAAAGAAAAGAATTTTTACCGGTACTAAGTTTATTAATTTTAATCAAGGAGAAATTTTAAGCGATGTTAAAAAGATTTGCTAACAGGAGTATAAAATATATTGTTGTCGCTTCGGTTCTTTTATTTCTATCAAGCTGCGGCAAAAAAGAAGAAGCCGATACGGCTGCAAAAAAGAATACCGATCTGGACACTATCCCGGTGCAAGTTGCTAAAGTTGAATTGAAAGAAATAGCATTAATAAAATCTTTCAGCGGGACGCTTGAGGGCGAAGCCCAGGCGAATATTGTTGCAAAGCTTCCCGAACGGATTGTTTCAGTTAAAGTTAAGGTAGGGGATGCCGTTAAAGCGGGGCAGTTGATAATACAGCTCGATAAAGCCGGGGCAACTTCTCAATATTTCCAGGCTGAAGCCGCATTTAAGAATGCTGAAAAAGATCTGCACCGGATGGAAGCATTGTTTAAAGAAGGCGCCGTATCTCAACAGCTTTTAGACGGAACACAAACCGGGTTTAGTATTGCAAAAGCAAATTATGATGCGGCAAAAAGTTCGGTTGAATTAACTTCACCCATCACAGGAATAGTTACTGCGGTAAATGCGAATATCGGTGATCTGGCAGCCGTTGGAATGCCGCTGGTTACGGTTGCCAATATCAACTCAATGAAAATAATTTTTAATGTTGGAGAAATTGACCTGCCGAAATTCTCTCTCGGTCAACCGGTAAAAATTTATTCGAAAATTAATCCGAAGAACATACGGAACGGAAGAATTTCACAGTCGGCAAGATCGGCGGAAGTTGAATCCCGCACGTTTGAAGTGAAAGGAATTTTTCCAAACACTTCCGATAAGTGGTTTAAACCGGGAATGTTTTGTACTGCGGAAGTGGAATTGAAATCTCAAAAAGGTTCGCTGGCGGTTCCAAGCAGAGCAATAACAATTACAGACAAAGGTTCAGGAGTTTTTACCATTGAAAACAATAGAGCGCATTTTAAATTAGTAACGCAGGGGCTTTCCAACGATATTTTTACGGAAGTTTTATCCGGCTTGAAAGAAGGAGAAACAGTAGTAACAGTTGGAATGAATAATCTTAAAGAAGGAATTTTGGTTCATTTTTAATGGAGAAGTGAATAGTCATTTGTCAGTAGTCATTCGTCATTCGTCATCAGTCATTGAATAAACTTTCTGATTACTGAAAACTGAAAACTAAAAATTATGCTTAAGGGACTTTTATGAAATTAGCTGACGTTTCCATCCAGCGCCCGGTGTTCGCGACCATGATGATCGCGGCTTTAATTGTGCTTGGATTTTTTTCGTACATAAAATTAAATATTGATTTATATCCGAACGTAGATATTCCTTACGTAATTGTTACAACGGTTCTTCCCGGTGCGGGACCGGAGCAAATTGAATCCGATGTGACAAAAAAAATTGAAGAAGCGGTTAACCCTATTGCAGGAGTTGACTTTATTCAATCAACTTCGCAAGAAGGAGTATCTATTGCAGTAATCGCATTTAAACTTGAAGTTGACGGAAAAGCCGCAGCTCAAGAAGTGCGCGAAAAAGTTGCAGCAATACGAGCGAATCTTCCTGCCGAAATAGAAGACCCGGTTATTCAAAGATTTGATTTTCAAAGTCTTCCGATCATGTCGCTTTCCGTTTCCGGCAATAGATCGGAAAAAGATTTAACGACGTACACAAAAAATGTAATTAAAAAACGGTTGGAGAATATCCCCGGTGTTGGAGCGATAAACCTTGTCGGCGGTGCAGAACGCGAAATACAAATTGAAGTTGATGCCTCAAAATTAAAAGCGTACAATATCTCCATTCAAGATGTTATTCAAAATGTTGGAGCTTCAAATGTTGAAATTCCCGGAGGAAATTTAACGCAAGGACCACGCCAGCTTTTACTAAGAACGATGGGGAAGTATAAATCGGTTGAAGATTTTAACAGAGTTATCGTTGCAACACCTATGGGGAAGAACGTCTATCTTTCGGAGGTAGCTAAAGTAGTTGACGGTACGAAAGAAAAAACAAGTTTAACAAGAATGAACGGGGTTTCCGCCGTTGGACTGGAAATAATAAAACAGTCCGGAAGCAACACCGTAAAGGTTGCCGAAGAAGTTCATAAGCAGCTTGCAAAATTAAAAAAAGAACTTCCACCGGATGTAAGCTTTGTTCTTGCTCAAGATAACAGCACGTATATTGAAGACTCCGTGAATGATGTACTATTCGATATTATTTACGGCGGCTTGCTGGCAATTATCGTTATTTATCTTTTCCTCGCGAACTTCAGAGCGACAATCATCAGCGGACTTGCACTGCCGGCTTCAATCATTGCAAGTTTTATTGTTATGTACGCTTTAAACTTTACATTGAATATGATGTCGCTTTTGGCTTTATCGCTTGCGGTAGGATTATTAATTGATGATGCGATTGTAGTTATCGAAAATATTTACCGGCATATGCAGCAAGGAGAAAGCGCTATCCAGGCTGCAAAGAATGCTTCTCAAGAAATCGGTCTTGCGGTAATGGCAACCACATTTACGATTGTTGCGGTATTTGTTCCGGTTGCATTTATGCCGGGAATTGTTGGACAATTCTTTTATCAATTCGGAATCACGATTTCGGCGGCGGTGCTTGTTTCTCTTTTTGTAGCTTTTACGTTAACGCCGATGCTTTCCTCAAAATGGTTAAAGAAGGATGATGAGGAATTATCAAAAGAAGGAAATTTCTTTCATAAAATTCTTTATTACTTTAATCACTTTTTTGAAATCTTAAGTGCTAAATACAAAACCGCTTTACATTGGTCGTTGCTACACCGTAAAACAGTGATCTTTATTTCGATCGCCGTATTTTTTTCAAGTTTTATTTTGATGGGAATGTTGGGAGCCGAATTTTTCCCCTTCACCGATCAGGGGCAATTTATAATTGATGTTAAAGCGGCTCCGGGAAGTTCGCTTGAACAGACAGGTAATATCTGTGCCGAAATGGAAAAATCATTACTGAAAAAACCTGAAGTAACAACCGTGCTTACTACAATTGGTTCGGGGAATAATCCTGTTACCGATGCAACTATTCTTGTAAAACTTCTCAAGAAAAAAGAGAGAAAAAAAGGAGTGCAGCAGCTAATTACCGAATCGAGAAATGAATTTAAAAATATTGCCGGAGCAAAAATAGCGTATCTGCTGGAGGGTGGTCCCGGCGGAAATGAAAAACCGGTAACATTTAGTATCCGTGGTGAAGATATTAAAGAGATTAGTAAACTTGCCGACCAGGTTGAAAAAATTGTTAAGTCTACACCAGGAACCGTTGATGTGGCAAATAATCTAGAGACTTCTAAACCGGAAATCCGTTTAAATATTGACCGGGAGAAAGCGTCTGATCTTGCCGTTAATCCTTATTTAATCGCATCAACGGTGCGCGCTTTGGTGGACGGGTATGTCGCTTCGACATTTCAGGATGCAGATGAACAATATGACGTCCGTGTGCAACTGCAGAAGAAAGACAGAACCTCAACGAATACCATTCCTTTTATGACGGTAAAGAGCAATAAAAAAACTTTCGACGGGAAAGATATTCTCATTCAACTTGGAAATATTGTGTCGGTTAGCGAAGGAATTGGTCCTGCAAAAATAATGAGATATGCCCGTCAGCGGGAAGTGCGTGTTGACGCAAATGTTGACGGCAGGACGCTTGGCGAAATATTAGGTGATGTAAATAAAGAAGTTCAAAAAATAAATGTTCCTCCCGGTTATACAATTAGCGTTGTCGGGCAAGGAGAAGAGCAGGCTGAATCGTTTGCAAATATGTTACTGTCGCTTGCAATGGCAATTATTTTTGTTTACATCGTTCTTGCCGCGCAGTTTGAAAGCTTCGTTCATCCGTTTTCAATTATGCTTGCGTTACCGATGTCCATAATTGGAGCCGTGCTATTCCTCATTTTATTCGGGAGCACTTTGTCGGTAATTTCAATGATCGGAATTATTATGTTGATGGGACTGGTTACGAAAAATGGAATTCTACTTGTGGATTATACAAACGTGCTAAGGTCGCGCGGGCTTGAGCGTTTTGATGCGTTAGTAAAAGCCGGACCAACACGGCTTCGCCCAATATTAATGACAACATTCGCAATGATCTTCGGAATGATCCCGGTTGCATTCGGATTTGGCGAAGGGTCTGAATTCAGAGCGCCGATGGGGCAGGCGGTAATCGGAGGATTAATTACTTCCACACTCTTAACGTTGTTTATAGTTCCGGTGGTTTACAGCATTCTTGATGATCTTGGGAAGAAAAATTTTATTGAAGTTGTCAAGAAAGTTTTAAAAAGAAAGAAGAAAAACGGGGTGTAGATAACCTACCCCCATTCTTCAAAACTTATTCTGTTTTTAACAGACCGAGTGCGCTGAGCAAACCAAATTGTTTTAAGATATAATTTGATTCACTTGCAATAGAGTTGTTCGTTGCCTGAACATAATCTCTGTATGATTGTTGTTGATCAATAAAAGTTGCAGTACCGAGCGTGTAAGAATCCCTTTTAATCTGCCATGTTTCCAATGCCGATTTCAAAGCTGCTTTTGTAACATCCAATTGTACTTTAGCAGTTTGGAGATCGAGCACAGCATTTTTCAAATCGCTTTTAATCTGCCGTTGAAGCGCATTTAAATCTTCGTCGGTGTTTTTGTTTTGCACTTTAGCTGTTTGCGTTGCAAGGTCGGTACTCCAGCGGGAAAAAATAGGAAAGCTCAAAGATAGTCCGGCGCTATATACTTTTCTGCTGAAGAGATCGCCGGGTTGCGTAGCGCTAGTAGAAAAGCCGTAATTGCCGCTTAAGCTTGGTAAATATCCTCCACGAGCGATTGTTAATTGATATTCGGAATTTTCCAATTTTAGTTTGGAACTCCGGTAATCGTTCCGGTTGGTGAGTGCTGTGTTGTATAACGCTTCAACGTCATCTATATTTTTTACCGACTCCGGTAAATAGGAAGAATCCATTTCAAAAACATAATCCTTCAAGATATCTTTAGACAAATAATTCAACAACGTGATTTTAGACTTTTCATAATTATTCTTTGCTTGAAGATAGGCAAGCTTGGAATTCGACGTTTGATATTCCTGCGAATAGAGATCAACATTTGCTTTCATCTTTAAGTCGAACATTTCTTTTACTTTTTTCAGCATATCTTCATTGAACTTCAGATCTTCTTCTTGAAACTTGAGGATCTTTTCATTATTCGTGATGATGATGAAAAGATTAACCGTTTGCAGCGTTACATCCTGTCGTAATTTTTCAAGATCGTATTGTGCTGATTGGAGATTGTTCTTTGATTGATTAATCGTTGAGATATTTGCAAGTCCGTCAAAGAGAGTAACGTTTCCGCCTAATGAGACGCTGTAACTTCTGGAATCGGTTTCTGTAGGTCCAAGTGTTTGCGCTTCTCCAAAATAATTTACAACCGTTGCACCTTTACTGTTACTTACTCTCTGCCAGTTCCAACCACTGCTCAAGCTTAATGATGGGAGTAAATTTCCGTATGCATTTTTTACGGCGGCGTTTGAAGTTTCTAAATTATTAGTGCTTTTAATAACAGAAGTGTTTTGATGCAGCGCTATGGTAATAGCTTGCCGCAAAGTTATTTTTTCTTGTGCGTTGATGGCAATAACACCGGTTATAACAAAAACGAAAATCAATATTTTGAACAATTTCATTAGCTCGTCCCTTTTTTCCATAAAAATATTTTAATTGATTTAATTTCTAATTCGTAATTCCTAATTTTATTCATATCTCAAAGCGTCAATCGGATTTAACGAAGAAGCTTTCCGGGCCGGATAAAAACCGAAAAAGATTCCAATTGCGCCGGCAAACCCGAAGGCAACCATAATAACTTGTGGTTTAATATATGCTGTTTGGTCCGTGTAATGATTGAGAATATAGACCATCAAAAATGAAAAGGCAACGCCGATTAATCCGCCGGTTAAACTAAGTACGGTTGCTTCGGTTAAAAATTGAACTAAAATATCCGAAGCTCTCGCCCCGACTGATAACCTAATGCCAATTTCTCTTGTTCTTTCAGTTACGGAAACGAGCATGATGTTCATGATTCCGATACCGCCAACGACTAGAGAGACACCGGCAACGGAAGCTAAAAGGATTGTTAAGATGCGAGAAGTTTCAGTAGCGGCTTCCGATAGATCCGATTGATCGCGGATCGTAAAATCATCATCTTCTCCGGGACTTAATTTATGCGATTCTCTCATTATGCTTCTCAGTTCTGCAATGGTAGCCGGAATTTTATCATTCGATAATGCACTTACTTGAATTGAGTTAAGATGCAAGTGATCTCCCGATAGGCGATCGCCCACAGTTTTTGAAGGAGCCAAAATGATATCATCCTGACTTGTTCCTACTGCGGACTGTCCTTTCTCTTTAAGAACTCCGATAACTCTAAATGGCACACTTCGTATTCTTATTTGTTGGCCAACAGGATCGCTGTTCGGGAATAAATTTTTTACAATTTCTGAACCTAACACGCAAACTTTAGCTCTTGCCATTTCGTCCCGTTCGGTAAAAAATTCTCCACTCTCTAACGGCCATTGGCGGATGTCTAAATAATCGGGTGAAACACCTTGAATTCTAGTAAACCAGTTACCAACTCCACCAATTACCTGTCCACCGGATCCGACAATAGGGGTAACTCCTTTTATTAAAGTTGCTTCATTTTTAATTTTTTCAACATCATCAAAAGTGAATCTGTTGAAAGTTCCCGAACCTCGGTTAACGCCGCCGGTGTTCGAAGCTCCGGGAGTAATGATTATAAGGTTAGAACCGAGAGAGGCAATTTGTTCTTCAACTTTTTTCTGAGCGCCGTCTCCGATAGCAACCATTACAATAACCGCTGCTACACCGATGATAATGCCTAATGCGGTAAGCAAGCTCCTCATCCGGGATTTCATAATACTTCTAGTGGCGACTTTTAAAATAATATTAAGTTTCATCTTTCTGCTTCCTTCTATTCTGCAATTTCCGCAGCAGCTGTTACTATTTTTAATTCTTCTTCAGCGTTCAAGCGGTCTTTAATTGGACCATCTTTAATAACTTTTCCATCGCGCATTTCTATAATCCGTTTGGCAAAAGCGGCGAAGTCTCTTTCGTGAGTTACCATTACAATGGTGATTCCCTCATCATTTAATTTTTGGAAGAGATTAAATACTTCAACTGAAGTTACGCTATCAAGGTTTCCGGTAGGTTCATCCGCTAAGATCAATGCCGGTTCGTTTACTAAAGCTCTGGCTAGTGCAACTCTCTGCTGCTGCCCGCCGGATAGCTGACTTGGAATATGATCCATTCGATCGCCGAGTCCAACTTTTTTCAGAGCCTCTGCCGCTTGTTTTCGATGATCTTTTATTTTTTCAAGTCTGTCATACATCAATGGAAGTTCTACATTCTCAAGAGCTGTAGTGCGTGAAAGTAAATTGAATCCTTGAAAGACAAAACCAATTTTTTGATTTCGTATATGGGCGTATTCATTTTGAGGGAGTTTGCTTGTGTTTATTCCGTCAAGAAAATAATCACCTGAGCTCGGCATATCCAAACATCCCAACAAATTCATTAGGGTAGATTTGCCGGAGCCGGAAGCGCCCATGATAGCAACGAACTCACCTTTTTCAATCGTTATATTTACGGCTTTCAACGCATGCACTTCAATCTCACCGACAATATAGGTCTTGGTCAAATCAACGGTTTTTATTAAAATATTTTCCAAAGCATTCTCTTTCTTATTAAAATCCTCTTCCGCCCGGTCCGCGGTTTCCAACTTGAGGTGTTGGGTTAAATGGATTTGCACTGGTTGTTGTTGTGGGAGCGTTTCCCTCAATGATTCCGGAAATGATTTTCATTCCTTCTTTTAAATTTCTTCCTCTAACTATTTCCGTGTTTTTGCCATCGGTTAATCCGGTAAAAACGGGGCTCATTTGTAATTTGTTGTTTTCGTCAAGATACCAGACTCTGTTCATTCCTTTTCTTCTGCCGCCGTTGCCCCCTCTTCCCATCGTGCCGGAACCAAATTGTCTTCCACCACCTTGGGCTTGCATCCTTTGTTTAACACTATCAGGTAAGTTTGCTAATTCTTTTTCTCTCCTTTTTGTGAACTCCGCAGTCATTTCTTCTGTTGGTTGAAATCTTAAAGCGATGTTAGGAAGGAGCAGAACATTTTCTCTGAAATCAACATAGAAATCAACTGTTGCCGTCATTCCAGGTAAGAGAAGTTTGTCTTTATTTTCAGCGTTTACTACTACAACATAATTCACAACGTTTGAAACAACATTCGGCTCTAACCTAATTTGAGTGACAACCCCATCAAATTTTTTATCCGAAAATGCTTGAACGGTAAATTGAACTTTTTGCCCTACTTTAATTTGTCCGATATCGCTCTCGTCAACATTGGTTAAAATGCGCATGGAAGAAAGGTCTTCGGCAATTGTGAAAATAGTTGGGGCAGATAAACTTGCTGCAACGGTTTGACCCTGTTCAACACTTCTATTTATTATCGTTCCGGAGATTGGAGAATAGAGATAAGCATATCCCAAATTTAACTTGGCTCTTTCGAGTGCAGTTTGAGCCGATTTTAAGCCGGCAAGTAATACTTGAACATTTGTCTTAGAAGCGATAAAGTCTACTTCGTTCATAAAACTTTTTTCGAAGAGCTGTTTGTTCCTTTCGTGAACGGCAACTGCTTGATCATATTGGGCTTTAGCTCTATCAAGACTTGATTGAGCGTCCCGCACAGAGGCTGCCAAAACTACGGTGTCAAGCACGGCGAGCAATTGTCCCCGCTTAACTTGACTATTAAAGTCAACCAGCAATCGATCAATTTTCCCGGAGACCTGTGTTCCAACATCAACGGTTTTTATCGCTTGAATTGTTCCTGAGCTGCTGATAATAACGTTTAGATCACCTTTTGTTATTTCAACAAAAGAGAAATTTGTTGTTTTTTCGTCTCCCTGAAAAACGAAAAAGTATGCGATTAATGCTAGTCCAATGATGACCAGGGAAATAATGATTGCCTTTTTTTTCATAACTGTTCTCTAATTCTCTGTGTGATTTTATTTTAAGAAAATATTTATTGTGGTCTATTCTGTCTTTGTCCTTGCATCCGGTTTTTTCTTTCTTCAAGCATTTTCTTGAATTGTTCTTTCTGAGCCGGTTTAAGGATTTTCATTATCTGCTCATTTGTTTCGTCCATGCTTTTCATCATTTTCTCTCTCATATTGGTCATGTCACCAGAATTCCGCATCTCTTCCCGTTTTTGTTCTGATTTTTTAAGAATAACGTCTAATTTTTTAGTTTGGTCGGCGGTGAGGGTTAATTTTTCTTTGTATTGTTGAACCCTTTCCTCGTGTGTCATGCGTCCCTGTGCAGAGATTACTGAAGAACTAACGAAAAGAAGTACCGTAAAAAATAAAATTGCTTTGTACATTTTCATTCTCCTTGATTATTTAGGTCTTTAAAATAGAATCTTTTTCTGAATTTATTTGACATGCGACATGGAGAAATGGTTTAATCAGATTTGAGATTTGTTTTTGTTTAATGGATTACAAAAATCGCTTACGGCAACACATTTTTCGTTAAATTTCATCAACTATTTTTTCAAAGATAATTTATAGAACTAAAATGATGACAGATTTCTCCAATTTTATTCAAGTGGCGGGCATTATTGATCTTGCCGAAGCCGACATGTTAATCAACTGCGGAGTAAATTTTCTCGGCTTTCCTCTCCGTCTTCCGGTAAATAAAGAAGACTGCACGGAAGAAGAAGCTGCATGGATAATAGCTAAAACAAAAGACCGCGTAAAATCTGTTGCAATAACTTATCTTAATCAAGCCGATGAAATAATTGAATTCTGTAAAAAACTAAATGTTGAGATCATCCAGCTTCACGGAGATATTTCAATCAATGAATTGCAGAAATTGAAGTCTGTTGTTCCGGAGTTGAGCATAATAAAAAGTCTTGTAATGAAACCCGGGAATATAGGTGAACTTGAAAATATAGTTTCTTCAACTCAAAAATATATAGATGCTTTTATTACGGATACCTTTGATCCGTCAACCGGGGCGAGCGGAGCTACAGGCAAAACACACGATTGGAATCTCAGCCGGAAACTCGTAGACCTCTCGACAAAACCTGTTATACTTGCCGGCGGTATAAATCATTTAAATGTTTATGATGCGATGATAGTGGTAAAACCAGCCGGAGTTGATACGCACACCGGTGTTGAGGGAATTGACGGACGAAAAGATTTTGTAAAAGTTAAGCAATTTGTGGAAGAAGCAAAGAGAGCGTTTGTTACATTAAATTCAATTTAGAATTTTAGCAAAAGTATTCTGTGCCAACCGGGTAGAATGTTTTTTAAGAAAATAAAAAGAATTTAAGAATAACGATTAACGAAATTTGATTTTTGATGTCTTCGATAACTTCTAACTTCTGAAATCGTTAATCCTTGTTCTGAAATCAATTATAGATATGGCTTTGCCATGTTAGATTTCTTAATTGGATTAAGAAAAAAATTATGATTACGATTAAGAATGGTCATAGTTTTAACTTATTGATAATGAACAATTTCATTCTAAATTATTTATGGAGTATTTATGTCGGAAAGAACCCTTCCTCAGCTCTTTGAAGAAAGCGTAAAAAAATATTCACACAATATTCTTATGTGGGAAAAAACTTCCGACACATATGATGGAACAACTTATGCACAGATGCAGAAACTTGTTCATCAATTTGCTGCCGGGTTACAATCGATAGGATTAAACAAAGGAGATCGTTCTGCGCTCATTTCCGAAGGGAGAAATGATTGGGTGATTGCGGAACTTGGGGTCCTCTTTTCCGGTGCGATAAATGTTCCTATTTCCGTTAAAGTTGAAGAGCCCGCTGATCTTAAATTCCGTCTTGCGCATTCCGGTTGTAAAATGGTAATTGTTTCAAAAAATCACCGGGCAAAAATTCAAGCGATAAAGAACGATCTCCCGGAACTTGAAAAAATAATTGTGTTGGATGAGACAGAAAATCTGGACAAGGATGAAATCTCAAAAAATGAATTGCTGAAACTCGGAACGGAATATTTAAAGACACATCAAAAAGAATTTGGCTATCGATGGCAATCTCTTAAAGAGAATGATTACGCAAACATTTGTTACACATCGGGAACAACCGCCGACCCCAAAGGAATAATTTTAACACACCGTAATTATACTTCCAACGTTGAGCAATCCACCGCGCTGCTTCCTATTCCGGAGAGCTACGTTTCGTTATTAATTCTTCCGTGGGATCATGCGTTTGCACATACGTGCGGCATCTACACGTTAATGAAAAACGGTGCAAGCATGGCGGCAATAAAACTTGGCAAAACTCCCCTCGAAACGTTGCGCAATGTTCCACTGAACATCAAAGAAATAAAACCTTCATTCTTATTAAGCGTTCCTTCTCTTGCAAAAAATTTTAGAAAAAATATTGAAAGCGGAATACGCGATAAAGGAGAGAAAGTTGAAAAACTTTTCAACGCGGCAATGAAACTTGCTTATGATTACAACGGACTTGGCATTGACCGTGGAAAAGGTTTTAAAAAATTAAAATTCCCACTTTATAAACTTTACGATAAACTGATCTTCAGTAAAATAAGGGAAGGATTCGGCGGCAAGCTTGAATTTTTTATCGGCGGCGGTGCACTGCTTGATATAGAATTGCAAAGATTTTTTTATGCAATCGGTATTCCGATGTTCCAAGGTTATGGATTGACAGAAGCGGCGCCGGTTATTTCCGCGAACGTTCCTGCTTGCCATAAACTTGGTTCATCCGGAAAGATTGTTAAAAACCTTGAAGTAAAAATTTGCGATGACAAAGGGAATAAACTTCCTGTCGGTCAAAGCGGAGAGCTTGTTGTTAAAGGCGAAAACGTTATGGCGGGTTATTGGAAGAATGAAAAAGCAACCGCCGAATCGTTGAAGGATGGATGGTTGTTTACCGGTGATTTGGGTTATTTAGATAAAGATGGATTCCTTTATATCCTTGGCAGATTTAAAAGCTTGCTTATTGCTAACGATGGCGAGAAATATAGTCCGGAAGGCATTGAAGAAGCTATCACGGAAATCTCCCCCTACATCGATCAGATGATGTTGTACAACAATCAATCACCATACACCGTTGCGTTAGTGGTTCCGAACAAAGAGGCATTGACAAGATATTTAAAAGAACAAAGTCTCAACTTCAATACAAAAAAAGGACAAGTTGCGGCACTGAAAAAAATCGAATCTGAGATTGCACAATTTAAAGATGGAGGAAAATTTGCCGGAACATTTCCACAGCGATGGCTTCCCTCCGCGGTTGCGATATTGGGAGAAGGATTTACGGAACAAAATCATTTTATGAATAGTACTTTAAAAATGGTGCGCGGAAAAATTATTGAGTATTACAAAAATAGAATCGATTTCCTTTTCACCGCTGAGGCGAAAGATATTTGCAATCATCAAAACATAACTATCGTTAGTCGGCTCGTATAAATCTTTTTCTGATTATTTATTAGATGGTGAACAATAATTGTAGTAATTTACAAGCCCTAATTTTGTACTATGTATTTTCATCAACTAATTATGAGGATCTTATGTCTGTTGATTTGGAAAAAATTCTACGACCGGTAGATACCCCGCTTCCAAAATTTCCGGCGAAGTATATGACACTCGCCAATGGTCAAGAAATGGTAGTTCGCCAAGCCGAACGAGATGAAATTCCCGATATCCTTCCCCACGTTGAACCACTGATACACGTTGAAAGAGATTTCTACAATATTGTTGCCGCCCGTTTATATTCCGAACTGCTTGCTTATTATACTTACCGTGTTCAAGATGAATACGTTTTAGTAGCGCAAATAGACGGCGAACTCGCCGCGATAGTAAACGGAAGAAGCGTTAGCCCCGATGTCGGGATGTCGTATCATACTTTTTCTTTACGCCGCGGATTAAGAGTTGGCGCTCACGCCTTTGCAACAAAGATGGAATATCACATCGATATTCTAAAACAAAAAGAAGTTTTGATTGTTGCAGAATCAGGAATTGGTTTTAGAAGATGGATGATCGAGTATAATCTTGAAAAACGTTTTCATATCCCGCACGAATTAGGCGGTTGCCCATCGTGGTCGTTAACAAAAGAATTATTTGATAAAGCAAGAACCACGTTGGTGGTTGGAAGACGACCTGTTCCGGAACATCTTCTAGAAAAAGCAAAAGCAGGAATTTTACCTCCTTCAGATCCGCCGAAAGGTCCCGAAGATTTATTAGCGGCAACTCGTTCAATGCTTGACTCGACAGCAACTTCACTTATTGAAATGAGAAGAAAACAGGGAGGAAAAATAAAATGAGAGAAGTTTATGTTGCCGGAATCGGCATTACAAGTTTTTCACGTCTTGAATATCCGCTTGTTGAAATTGCCGCGTATCCCGGTTTAATGGCTTTACGCGATAGCGGATTAAAAAAAGTTGATCATCTTTATGTTGCAAACATGGGCGGCGGAAGAATTAACGGACAAACCGGACTTGCCAGCGCAGTTGTTGACCACATGAGTCTTACACCTGCCGGTGCAGAAACAATTGAGAACGGACCGGCTTCAGGCGCATCTGCAATTAAACAAGGGTATATGGCAATTGCTTCCGGCATGCACGATGTGGTTATGGTTATTGGCGCAGAAAGAATGCGCGAAGCTAATCCTCTTGAAGCGACTGATTTTGTTGCAACCTTAACTCATCCGCAAGCAGAATATATTTACGGCGTTACGCTTCCCGCTCTTGCAGGAATGTTTACAAGACTTTACATGGAAAAATATGGTGTAACAGCGCGTCATCTTGCGATGGTTGCGGTGAAGAATCATAAAAACGCGATGGATAATTTTTACGCTCATCTTCATGAAGATATTACAATTGAAGGAATTTTAGATTCTCCTGAAGCATCAACAAATAATCCTTACGTTGCTGATCCTTTAAGATTTTATGATGTTTGTCCCGTCTCCGACGGCGGTGCATGTTTAATTCTTGCAACTGCCGAGGTGATGAAAAAAATTAACAAACCGATGATTCGCCTTGCCGGTATTGGTCAAGCTACTGATACGCATTGTGTTCACGAAAGAAAAGACCCGACAGAACTTCTTGCAGTAAGAGAAGCTGCGCGTCAATCCTTTAAAATGGCTGGAGTAAAACCTTCCGATGTAAGTGTCGCCGAGTTGCATGATGCATTTACAATTCTTGAAATTGCTGAAAGTGAAGAAGTTGGTTTCTTCAAAAAAGGAGAAGGACATCTTGCACTCGAAAGAGGCGAAACACAAATCGGCGGAAAAATTCCTATTAATCCTTCAGGCGGATTAAAAGCAAAAGGACATCCGGTCGGCGCTACCGGTGTAGGTCAAGCGCACGAGATCGTTTTACAATTACGCGGCGAAGCTGGAAAACGGCAAGTAAAAAATGCCAAAGTCGGTTTCACATGCAATTTTGGCGGCTTCG
>JBAYFO010000072.1:0-15879 GCA_041667115.1 Ignavibacteriaceae bacterium
CGAGGAACATCCTATAAAACAACCTAGACAAAAAAGAAAAACTAAGTGTTTCATGATTCACCTCGTATGATAATTATTTCTCTTTCATAACAGAATATTATCAGTTATGAATTTTATCTTCTCGGTAAGTGAGTATCCGTCAATTTTAATGCGGTGGAGTTGGAGGTCGGTAGTCCGTAGCTATAATGAAGAAAGCAGAAAAATTGACACCCAAATGTAGAGTTCTTTTTGATGAGAAGCAATGTTGAGTCGGCAAGTAGCGGTAGTCTTGATCAAATCCGGATTCTAGTTAAGTAACAAGTTGTCATAAAATAAGGTGTTAAGTTCTAGATACCTTTTCTCAGTTAAGTAAAAACCGAATACCTTAAAAAATATATTCATCCAACCAAATAACTTACAGAAGCAATTACAGAACCCGCCGGTCTTCGCCCTTCTTTTTTTAAGAACTCGCGTGTCTCGCGTTTGTAACTCCAATATTTTTGCGGTTCTTTATATGGGGAGTTTATAATTAGTTTGTCAATTTTATTCATTTTAAAGCTTGCATTTTTCTGTTATATACCTTATGTTTGTCATAGCTCATCTACCAAGTGTAGAAAGAGTAACGAGTCCCGCGAAAGCGGGATTCAGCTTTTTAAAGCGTTTTTGTATTCTTTTAGCAATTTTTTTTTCATGTGATTCTCTGTAACCGGGTAAGCTGTCCATAAGAGTAAATAGTTATTCCTCTCTGCAAGAATTACTAAATACTCGGCTACTTCTAACCACAAGCATAATCGTGTTTCTGAACCGCGTTTATTTTGCCAGACTTTTATTTCATCTACGGGAACATTTTCAATTATCGGTTTAGGCCATTTGATTCTTTCACACCTTCTGAGGTCAGGTGTTCTCTCTGATTCATCCTTACCTTCACTTATTAAATGCCAAAATGTCGCTTCCTTGTTATCAATTTGCGGATGTCGTTTAATAGCTATCTTAATGCCTCTGTAGTTACAGTCAGAATTAATAAAATCGGATTTAAATACTTCATAAAGAAAAGTAAGGTACCTATTCCAATCACCTTTAAATTCATTAAACAATACTACAGAAGGAAGCCAGCTAGGCAACGGCATTACAAACTCCTCCCCGGATGCCATATCAAAATGTTAAACTTGTCTTCTTTCAAATAAGTCGTGCGGATTAAACTGTAACGGCTTCTCTCTTTTATCCGCTCTATTACAGTAAGCTTCCCTTCGTTTTCTTTTAATCCTCTGTTTATATAAGAAACAGCTCCAATTAATAAATCGGCTAACTGAATCAATTCAACTTCGTGTGACCTTACCGTTTGAATTTTCTCGATGATCTGCTTATCGAAATCATACTTTTCATTACACAAAACATCATGCAGCCTCTTTGTTTTCTCTGCACTGCGGGTATCTTTTATATCAAGGAAGATTCTGTTTTTTGCGTGCGGGTCTATCAATACTTTTAGCATGCTGAAATACATTTTATAGTACCATGTGTCATGATCTTGCTCAAATTCTTTGTGCGTTAGAATTGATTTATCCGGAACCACAAGCCCGCGAAAGTGAAGGTCGTCATCGTCAAAAAAGTAATCTACAAGTTCTAAATAAAACTTAACTTTTGACTTTGATACCTTCGTCCATTTTATCTCCAGATCACTTTTAAGACCGTGCTTAACTTTTATCTCTCTTATCCGTTCAAATATCTCATCTTTTTTATCAAACGGACACCACACTGCACCGAGAACCATAACTTTTTGATTGTCATGCTCTAGGTGACAACTTTCATCGCAATATATATTTATTGCTTGGGGCATACTTTCACAACTCAACTATTTTCAAATTCTCAATCACCCTATCATCCACAATTTTTACCGCAACACGGTTATACTTTCCCGATTCTTTGTATTGGGAGTTAATAATTAGTTTGTCAAACTTCATAATATATACTGCTATCTCTTCTTCGTAGTCGCTTTTAAAAGTTGTGCTTTTATCTGCTTCTTCTTAAACTGTTCTTGCTTAAGCTTTTTCTGAGTTTTAGCCAAATCATCTTTACTTTGTTCAAGTTTATCAAAGTCGGATTTTTTTAATGCAACATATTCTTGTAAGGTTGCTTCGATTTTTTCGCCAATCATTTTTTTTACGTTGTTCCTTCCCTCTGCTTCAGGTATAGAGTTCTTTGATTGTTGCGAATGATAATCCTGATAAACATTTTTTATGTGATGCTTGTGAACAAGATCATAGGCAAATTGACTAACACTAAAAACTCCCTTTTTTATAAGATTTTCTTCCCTCTTGGCAATTAGTTTAATTGTAGTAATAGCAAGATTTTCATCTATTGCACCAAGCTCAGAGAAATTAAAAAGACGTGAAAAATGTTTACTCGCCCTTGAATCATAATCAACTAGTTGAAGATATTGATACCATTTTAAGGGTGAATAACTACTCGGCAACATATAAGTATCCCGAAATTCCTCATATAATCTTGTTATAAACGTGTCATTGGTAATAAACCATACTTTGTCAATTAAATCATCTAATCGTTCTTGATAGATAACATAAAACTGCTTTGCTTCATTATAACATAGCTTCTCATTTATAAAGCGATGGCCAAATTTCCTTAAAGATATAACTTCCTTAAACAATGTGGATATTTTAGTTTGGTGATTTTTTTCGTAATCCACATTGTATATAATTATATCATAATTAATCTCTAAGAACTCTCTAATCTTCTTTTCAGAAACATTTATTAATTTACCAACCGATTCACAGTAACTAAGCATGTATTCACGCCAAGCATATTTATTTGGACCCTGCAGAGTTTTATAATACCCATATAAGAAAACATTACAATTTCTCTGCCCAACAAGTTCTATATGTGCTTCTAAAGCATCTATTAGGTTAAGACCTGTTTCCTCTAATTCCTCAAAGTGTCTTATTGCAGAAGAAGTATGCCAAATAACTTCATCAAATATTTCTTTTAATAATTTAATTTGGACTCCCAAGCCCCTTGTTTTTTCAATTACTTTAATTGAAACTTCATAATTATAATGGCCTTCTGCCATTGCTTGCAAAATAATATTCGAATCAAAATATGTTACATATTTACTTACGTACTCCTTTAATAATTTTTCGCTTTTAGGATTAAGAACATACGAGGATGTGATAAAATACATCTGGATTAATTTAAATATTACTTCTTCCTCTTCCGTCGATCGTCCACAGAATAACTCCATAATCGATTTAAAGTACAAATCTTCTTTCATTGCAATCGATTTTTTTTCAACAAATTCTTTGACGCATTTACCAATTTGATCGATGTCACTATCAAGATTTCTATAAAACAAAACTTTTTGAGAAAGATCTTTCCCGAGTTCAGCAAACACCTTAATTACTAATTCCTTAAATGTAACTGCATCTTCTTTTGTTAAACTAATTTTAATTTTTGCAGCCGCTCGTTCTAACGCAAGCACAATTGTTTTATTAAGCCTGTTTTGGAACTCATCAACTTTTTTATTCAAACTTGTCGTTTGCTTTTTTACAATTGTTAGTTTTTCTTTCCTCAATATTATATAATTACTTTTTTCGAGCTCATTAAGTAATACTTTGAAATCACTTTCTTCTATTTTTAATGAAAGTGTTTTCTCAATTGTATGAAGAAGTTCATATTTGGAAATTTCTTCTGCGGTAGATCTTAGTATGTAATTCAATGAGATAGATTTGATAAATGCATTAAGAGTATCCCTTCTAGCATTATCAAATACTTCAACAAGCATTAATCCCATTTCTAAATCAGTCTTCTCCGTTTGCATTTCCTCGCGTTGTATTATTTCTACTGTGCTTGAAGGAATTGATTTTGCAGCAAGATACTTGATCGTAGTTTTTAAGAAATTATAAGATTCATCATATTGCTCAGGTTGGAAAACTAATAGTTGATCATTCTTGAGTGAATTAATTTCATCTCTGCTATAATTCCCTTTCTGAGTCAGAATCAATCCAGGAGCACTCAATCTTGATTCTGTGTTTATTATTTTCCATGTGTTTACAAAATCTGGATCTCTTAAACCATAACCGATAAATAAAAACTGGTGATTTATCATATAACTTCTAATCAATTCTCTAATATCACTTCTCCCTAATATTTCCTGATACTGATAATCTCTTAGTACAATTTGGTCTATATGATTAATATCGCCGTGCAATTTGAATAAATATTTTTTTGAATTCGATTGTAATCTTTTAACTCCGTCTCTGTCATAACTTTGTATAAATAACTGCTGATCAAATATTTTTGTATAGGCAGTCTCAATTACTTGGTCAAAATTGGTAGTAATAAATCCCGCGAAAGGTATCTGTACTAATTGAAGATGTTCATCCTTCAATTCAAATTTCTTATCAAATACTTTTTGCAAAATATTTAGATAATAGGCCGAGCCTAATAACTTATGAACATTTTCCATGACCAGTAAGTATTCATTTTCCTCTATTCTTTGTTTTAGGAATTTATACGAAATTTCATCCTGTTTTATTTTATTGTACTCTTCAAGTATTTCATTCATCCCAACCGTCCAACTTGGAAACCCGGCACTGATACTGAACCCTGCCCCAACAAATACAACCGTTTTAGAAATATCTATAATATGATTCGATAAATTTTCTTCTAAAGTCATTTTCTACTTCCTTCCTCTATCTCTATCCCCCTGTCATCCACTATCTTTACCGCAACTCGGTTATACTTTTCTGCTTCAAATGGGAGTGAGATTGTTTCTTTAAATGCGTGTATTTGGAAATTGAATTGATAAGTTTTTTTATTCTTGTATCTGTTTTTATTCGCAGGAACAAACCCCAATAGAGGATTAATCGATCTCTCTTTATCTTTACCCTCATACTGTTCAATAGGACGCTTGGATGGATTAACTTTCTTAGCCATTAAAATCCCAACAAATATTATATAAATAATTGTAGCTTAAATTAACACAAAAATAAAATAATACAATGTGTAAGTCGAAACTCCGTTTCGACTAATTTACTTTCTCAAAAAAAAACCTTCCCCTATTACACCTCTGTCGAATCGGAGATTCGACCTACGATTTTTATAATCAGCGGTACCCTTATGGCACAAGTTAAGAGTACCGCCGCACTATATCGCGACCGTGAGGTACGGTGCGATGTAAACTTTTTTCGATCTATACTTTTTCCACCATCCCGGTTTACCGGGATTTTTTTGTACAGCGATACCGTTTACGGTATCGCTGTATATTACAACGGCATTATTACTGCACCATCAGATTATACCAGCGCCATTACTACACCGGAAGATTATAACATTTTCGTTCTTCCTCAATTCCGCATTCCGGTAAACCGGAACGCTACACAAACAAATCCCGATAAATCGAGATAATTATTTCGAACAGCGATACCCTTCAGGGTATCGCTGCCACATAGATCGCAACCGGGGAGTGCATCCGGTTTACGATCATTACTTATTTCGGAGGTTCCGGAGGTGGAGGCGTATCGTCAGTTCCTCCACTATGACTCCCTCTCTTATCATAAATAATACGCGCCGCGTTATACCGTGAAAATAGTTCCGGGTTTTTATCTTTAAAACCAAACATAAGCTTATCCAATACTTTAAGCTTCTTATCCATTTTAGTAAAAAGCATGTCATTGGTTTCGCCTGCCGATTTCTTCCCTCCTTTGCCCGTATTAACACTGCCGTATTTTTGCAGGTAGTCATTAAGTCCCGCCCTTGCAGTAGTTCTACTCTCTTCCGAAACTCCGAAAGGGATAAGCGCCGCGCCAAGTTCATCCGCTTTATCAAGAAACTGTTCAGATCTTAGCGGCACTTCGGCATCCCGCATCGCGTTAAAAGTAGAGCTGTTAAGATCGGCGAAAGTCATCAGTTCAAGATCATCTTTCCCTGCGGCATAGCCGTATATAGCACCTGCAAATACAAGAGCGGTTGTAATAAGCTGCTCTCGTGAATTGTCCTTAGAAACCACTTTCCCCTTTGTCCCTTCTTGAATGAGTTTCTCATTCAGTTCGATCTCCTTATTGATCATACTGAGATCTGAAAATGCTGCAATTACACCGGGGAGCTCTGTAAAAGAAGTCTTCTCCACTTCATAAAAACCGGAAACGGCGTTGAGCATTTCTTTTTTGTTCTTGTCTCGCGTCTTCACACTAATTCTCCTTTTTTTGTTATTGAGTGTTGATTATTCAATTAATTTTTTTCGCTTTTATATCTTCCTTCTTCGTGTAACAAAAGAAATCTTTTCACGAACCTGTCAGCCTATGGCTGAGAACCACGAACGAGATCATACAAACCTCATTTTTAAGTTATATTTCAACATTATTCCTCTACCACTTCATAAAAACCCATTGCACCGGTCTTTCCTGAAACTGTATCAGTTCTTCCTGCTACTGTCATGTGATTTCTGGCAATTGTAACTCTTCTTCCTGCTACTGTCACGTGATTTCTCGCAATTGTAACACTTCTTCCTGCTATTGTCACATGATTTCCTGCAACTGTAACTTTACTTCCTGTTACTGTCACGTGATTTCTGGCAACTGTAACTTTACTTCCTGTTACTGCTACTTCATTTCCTGCAATTGTAAGGATTCATCTTTTTATTGCCACTACATTTCCTGCAACTGCAAGGATTCATCTTTTCACTGTAACTTTTTTTCTTTTACCTGTAATCACTTAAAATTCCGGTGACATTCCGTTTTCCACAAATGCCACACTTCTAGATTATGATGTCATTCCTTTCTCTATAAACGTCAGGGTTCATAAGCTTAATGCCATGTTATCTCTTTCAAATACCATTTCATTAATACATACTTTCCGTTTTCTTTATTTCCGTCAACCTGTTTCTTATACTCCTTTAATCCCTGATCTGGCAAATCCGGAACCAAATAGTTGCTAATCATCGGTTGGATGATAAGTGGCTGCATGTCTAAATGAAAATGATTAAGACGTTAAATAATTTAAAATTGAAGTTATTCGTCTTTCTATTTTATTTTAATCAAACATACAGCCGCGCAATCATTCAGCTAAAGCTCTCACTATTCCTTTTACTGAATAAATATTTTGCTTACTAATTACTAATTAGCCTACTCTTGCTTATTGTTTCTGCGGGATACCGCGATTTGTTTTTGAGATTGTTTGAAGGATCAACTGCCGGAGATAAAACTTGACAACAGGATGCAGTTGACCCTTTAACTAAATATATTTATTGGAGGATGAATTTATTTGGAGTGGAATACTAAACAAATTTATGTTTAGCTTGTTGTAGAACGAAAACCGATTCTTCACCGAAAACTTCTTCATAATAAAATGCCCGCAATTAATTATTATAATGAATTCAGGAAAGGAAACCCGTAAAAAGAAAATCTTCCCATTTCCGTAATTAATTTAAAAAATAAATTTATTAAACAAAAATCGACTGAAATCATTTTTTTTGAAAAAAAGTTCCATTCAACTCAATTATTTTTTGACATTGTTTTTAATAATGCTAAATTTGAAAACAAAATTTTAAGAAACATCCATGCTTACAGAATTCGGAAAAATTTTCGCTTTTATGTTGATTGCAATTATCTTTGTAGTTGTAACAATATTCGTATCGAAACTTATTAGACCTGCCCGACCAACTAAAGAAAAATTGCTGATCTATGAATGCGGTGAAAATCCCGAAGGTACTCCCTGGGTTAAATTTAATATCCGTTTTTACGTGGTCGCTCTCATCTTTCTCATTTTTGATGTGGAAGTTGTCTTGTTAGTCCCCTGGACGGTAGTTTACCAGCAATATGGTATAGCCGGTTATTTTATCGGTGTCTTTTTCTTATTCTTTTTAGGTCTGGGAATGGCTTATGAATGGAAGAAAGGGGATCTTGAATGGGCTCGCCCGTATCCTCAAAGTTCTAAAATGAAAAATGCAGTGCAAGAAGTTGACGTTTCTTTCCAAGTAACAAGTGAAAAGTAACAAGTGAAAAGATATTTCTTTCTACTTGAAGCTTTCCACTTTCTACTCTAATAAAGTTTAACGAATGATTTTTATAATTAACTGAGTGTAGAATGGGTCTTTTAGATAAAGAATTTAGCGACGATAACATTGTTATAACAAAAGTTGAGGACCTCTTAAATTGGGCTAGATTATCTTCCCTCTGGCAGATGAGCTTCGGACTCGCTTGCTGCGCTATCGAAATGATGGCAACTTCAGCTTCACACTACGATTTTGACCGGTTTGGCGTTATCCCCCGCCCTTCTCCACGCCAGGCAGATATTATTATTATCTCCGGTACCGTTACCTTCAAAATGGCTATCCGTATTAAAAGAATTTATGAACAAATGCCCGACCCTAAATATATTATTTCTATGGGAAGCTGCTCAAACTGCGGTGGTCCTTATTGGGAACACGGCTATCACGTTTTGAAAGGTATTGATAGAATTATTCCGGTTGACGTTTATGTCCCCGGTTGTCCCCCTAGACCCGAAGCTCTATTAGAAGGTCTCTTGACTCTCCAGGATAAAATTAGAAAAGAAACGTTGGTAAAAAAAGCCGTATGAAATCCTCAGAAGAAATATTTGCGATCTTAAAAGAAAAGTTCGGCGACGCCGTTCTTGATCTGAATACAAAATTACCAAAGGAAGCGGTAATTGAAGTTGCCCCTCTAAAAGTAACCGATATTTGTTGGTTCCTTAGAGATCAAGAGGAATTACTCTTTGATAATCTGATCCTCCTTACCGGTTTAGATGACGACAATGCCGAAAAAGTAAAATTAGAAGATGGAACTACAGAAACTAAAGGGGGAACATTTTCTGTCGTTTATCATTTAGAAAGTATGACATTAAGGCATAAACTTGTGCTTCGAACTTCTACAAGTAAAGATAATCCTGAAGTAGAAACGGTAAGCAAAGTTTGGGCTTGCGCCGACTGGCATGAACGTGAAGCCTTTGACATGTTTGGAATTAAATTCCTTAATCATCCCGATCTTCGCAGAATTTTGATGCCTTATGATTGGGAAGGCGGTTATCCTTTGAGAAAAGACTACAAAAACCCGGAATTTTATCAAGGAATGAAAGTGCCTTATTAAGTTGTTGGTTTTCAGTCGTCAGTTATCAGAAAATAATTGAAAACTGATTGCTGATAACTAAGAACTAATTACTGAAAACTAATTACTGATAACTGTTAACTAAAGATTTATGCTAAAAACCGAACACATGGTCCTTAATATGGGACCGCAACATCCCTCAACCCACGGAGTTCTAAGATTAGAATTAGAACTTGAAGGTGAGATAATAACAAAAGTAACTCCTCATCTTGGTTACCTGCATCGTTGCTTCGAAAAGCACTGCGAAGCAATGACCTATCCGCAAATTATTCCTTACGTAGATCGTCTGGACTACCTTGCGTCTATGGATAATGAGTTAGGGTATGCGGTTGCTGTTGAGAGACTCCTTGATATTAAGGTTCCCGAAAGAGTTGAGTATATTCGTGTAATTATGGCGGAACTCCAAAGAATTGCCTCCCACCTGGTGGCTGTTGGAACTTATGGAATTGATATCGGCGCTTTTACTCCTTTCCTCTATTGTTTCCGTGACCGCGAAAGGATCATTACACTCTTTGAAAAAACCTGCGGCGCCCGGTTACTCTATAATTATATCTGGGTTGGCGGTCTTTCTCACGATCTTCCGGTCAATTTTGTAAACGAAACAAGAGATTTCTTAAAAGATTTTAAAAAGACGATAATTGAGATTAATAACCTGCTTTCTTATAATAAAATCTTTATTGAAAGAACGGCGAATGTTGGAGTTCTTAATATTGAATCTGCAATTAATTACGGCATTACCGGTCCAAATCTTCGCGCAAGCGGACTAAAATGGGATATCCGACGTGATGATCCCTATTCTATCTATGATAGATTTGATTTCGAAATCCCTGTCGGAAAAGGATTACATGGACAAGTTGGAGATTGTTGGGATAGATACTTCTTACGTGTTCAAGAAATGGAACAAAGTATTAGAATTATTGAACAAGCGTTAGACCAATTACCCGAAGGAGAAATCACTTCGGCATTACCTAAAAGAATAAAACCTGTTGAAGGACAAATTTATTCGCGTGTTGAAAATCCTAAAGGAGAACTTGGCTTTTTCATTGTAAGCAAAGGGCAATTGCAACCGTTTAGAGTTAAAGTCCGTCCCCCGTCATTTGTTAATCTTAGTGTTATTGGAGAATTATGCAAGGGACATCTCATTGCAGACGTCGTTGCAATTCTCGGAAGTATCGATATTGTATTAGGATAGGTTGACCGATGATATACGAATTTCTTGCAAACTTGTTTGGCAGTGGTGTTATAGCATCCTTTATCTCTGGAGCGCTGCCGGTTGTTTTCATCGCGATTTTCACTCTGTTTGCCGTTTGGCTTGAAAGAAAAGTCTCCGCTCACATGCAAGATAGACTCGGTCCAATGAGAGTTGGTTACCACGGCTGGCTGCAGACTTTTGCCGATATTTTGAAACTTCTCCAAAAAGAAGACATTACAGCAACTGATACCGATAAAAAACTTTTTAATATTGCCCCTGTCCTAACTTTTATGGGAAGTTACGCTGCATTTGCCGCTATTCCCTTCTCTTCTGCATATATTGGAAGCGGAATCGATCTAGGAATTCTTTACATTGTTGCTGTTTCCGGGTTGGTTGTTGCCGGTATTCTTATGGCTGGATGGGCTTCCAATAACAAGTATTCACTTTACGGTGCAGTTCGGTCTGCCGCACAAGTTATAAGTTATGAAATACCTACGGTAATTGTAATTTTAACCGTTGTTGTGGTAATTGGTTCTCTAAATTTGACAAAAATAACAGAGTTTCAAACAAGTCGATTCTGGGATTGGATGATCTTTGGCGGAAGTGTTGCAGGAATTAAAAAATTTATCTTACTTCCTTTCATGATGATTGGATTTATCATCCTCTATATTAGTTCACTCGCCGAAACAAACAGAACCCCATTTGATATTCCCGAAGCTGAGTCTGAGTTAGTCGGTGGTTATCATACAGAATATTCCGGAATTAAATTCACAATGTTTTTCCTCTCGGAATATGCTAACATGTTTGCGGTATCGGCTGTAGCATCGGCTCTCTTTTTCGGCGGATATCATTCTCCATTCGGATATTTAGGCAATTTACTAGGAGTTTCCTGGCTTGTTCCTATAGAACAGTTTTTCTGGTTCACTATAAAAGGAACTTTTTTCGTATTTGTACAAATGTGGCTGAGATGGACACTTCCCCGTCTCCGTGTTGATCAGTTAATGACGTTGTGTTGGAAATATTTAATTCCAATTGCTTTTGTAAATTTCTTAATTGTTGCATTAATAATGGTTTTATAATTAATGAGAGAATATTTAAATAACATTAAAGACGGATTGGTTACTGTTTTCATCGGAATGAAAATTACGTTCATGCATTTGTTCACTCCGTCGGTAACTATTCAATATCCAAGCGTAAAAGTTCCTATGGTGGAGCGGGTACGGAATCGCTTATTTGTGAATATGGATGATTGCATCGGCTGCGATCAATGCGCCCGTGCTTGTCCCGTAAACTGTATCTCAATTGATACGGTAAAAGGACTACCAACCGAGGACCTTGGTAAAACTTCTCAAGGGAAGAAAAAAGCGTTGTGGGTAACCAAGTTCGATATCGATTTTGCCAAATGCTGTTACTGCCAATTGTGCGTTTTCCCTTGTCCAACTGAATGTATTTACATGACGGACGAGTACGAATTTACTAAACTGGAACGAGAAGATCTTTTGTACAAGTTTGCAACGCTCTCTCCGGAAGAAGTTGAACAAAAGAAAGATAATTTTCAAAAATTTGAAGCTGAAAAAGCTGCGGCAAAGGCTGCTGCTCCTAAACCGGCGCCTGTTGCAAAACCGACTCCGCCGCCAGCAGAAGAAAGTAAACCAGAGAATTAAACATTATGAATTTAGCAGATATTTTATTTTATGTTTTTGCCGTAATAACGCTTGTTTCGGCATTCTTTGTCGTAACGTTTAAGAATATTATTTATTCGGCTTATTCCCTTTTACTTACATTTCTAGGAGTTGCGGGAATATATGTTCTTCTCGGTGCCGATTTTATCGCCATTGTGCAGGTAATTGTTTATGTCGGAGGTATTTTAATCCTAATCCTATTCGGTGTAATGTTGACAAACAAAATCCAGAATATACCGATTAAGACTGAAGCATCTTTTATTATACCCGCTTCAATTACGGTTGGAGCTTTTGGCGGAATCCTGGTATCAACCTTTATTAACACCAGGTGGAAATCGATGCCGGCTGAATTGCCTTTTGCAACGTTAACTGATGTCGGTCACCTTTTAATGAACGAATACATTTTGATATTTGAATTGCTCGGAATTCTTTTGCTGGTTGCTTTAGTCGGCGCAGCAAGCATTGCGAGAAAACAGTAAATTAGTTTTCAGTCGTCAGTAATCAGTTTTTAGTTAATGAATTAAATGCAAGATTATAAAAAATTAATGGTTTGGCAAAAAGCTCATGCTTTATCATTATTGATTTATAAGATGACTGAAAGTTTCCCAAAACATGAATTGTATGGTTTGGTGTCGCAAATTAGAAGAGCTGTTGTTTCAATTGCGACAAATATTGCTGAAGGATCGGGACGAAACTCGAATTTAGATTTTTCGAGATTTCTCCAAATTGCTTATGGTTCCGCAAGTGAAGTGGAATATTTGATCTTATTAAGTGCTGAATTAAATTATATCTCTATTGATATTGCAAATAAAATGAATGTAGACATTCAAGAAATAAAAAAAATGTTAACTTCTCTGCTAAAAAAACTGAGAACTGAAAACTAATTACTGGAAACTTAATAAATATGACTTCTATAGGTTTACAACATTATCTCGTCGTTAGTTCAATTCTTTTTTCACTTGGAATTTTCGGAATTGTAACAAGAAAAAACGCCGTTATGGTTTTGATGGGAATTGAACTGATTCTTAACTCGGCAAACATTAATTTTATTGCTTTTGCACGGTACGGCAATTTCGGATTTGACGGTCAGTTGATTGCGTTATTCGTTATTATTTTAGCCGCTGCCGAAGCCGCTATTGCATTAGCCATTGTACTAAATATTTACAAGAATTTCTCCACCGTAAATGTTGATGAAATAGATAATCTGAAAGAATAATTTTTTATGAATGGATCTAACTTAATCACCTTATCTCTTTTTATTCTTTTTGCTCCGCTTGTCGGGTTCTGGTTCACGCTGATCTTTGGCAAGAAGATGCAAAAGAGCTATTTAATTGAAATTGCTGTTTCAACACTGGTTTTATTAACCACACTTTATTTAACTTTTACTAAATTATTCTATTTCCCGGATACAAAATTTGTTTCGGAATTTACATGGATTAATTTAGGAAACGTTCCCCTTCTTGGAAAAGTTACCGTTGAATTAGGAATGATGATCGACAACATCACTGCTCTTATGTTATTTGTTGTTGCACTAATCAGTTCATTAGTCCATTATTATTCAATTGAATATATGAAAGGCGATAAGCGCTTTAATCGTTATTTCGCTTTCCTCGGCATATTTACTTTTTCCATGATGGGCATCGTTTTAACCCACAACATTTTAATGATGTACATTTTCTGGGAATTGGTAGGATTATCGTCTTATCTTTTAATCGGATTTTGGTTTGAAAAAGATTCCGCTTCAAATGCCGGTAAGAAGGCATTTATCGTAAACAGAATCGGCGATCTTGGAATGTTCTCCGGTATTCTTCTGATCTTTGTAAATTACCACACCTTTACGTTTGATAAAATTTTTCTGGCAATAAGTAATGGTGTGTTGCCATTCAACTCTGAAACTTGGCTTACCGTAGTTGGTATTCTATTATTCTGTGGAGCTATTGGTAAGTCGGCGCAATTCCCTCTTCACGTCTGGTTACCGGATGCAATGGAAGGTCCAACACCCGTTAGCGCTTTAATCCACGCAGCTACAATGGTTGCAGCCGGAGTATACCTTGTTGCAAGAATCTTCCCGATGATGACCGGAGACGCACTTTTATTTGTCGCTGTCATCGGTGCGTTATCAGCTTTCATTCCTGCTACAATTGCATTAACCCAGACCGATATCAAAAAAGTTTTGGCCTATTCAACTATCAGCCAGCTTGGTTATATGATAATAGCTTTGGGTGTAGGTTCTTTTGCCTTTGGATTTTTTCATTTAGTAACACACGCTTTCTTCAAAGCCGGATTATTCCTTGGTGCCGGTTCGGTTATCCACGCTATGCATCATGAACAAGATATTATGAAAATGGGTGGATTAAGAAAGAAACTCCCTGTTACCTACTATACGTTCTTGATTTTCTGTCTCGCAATCTCCGGCGTACCTTTAACTTCAGGATTTTTAACCAAAGACGGAATCCTTGCCGGAACATTTGCTTTCGGATTATTAACAGGAAACTCACTCTTTGCCATAACCGGATTCTTTGTTGCGTTACTCACGGCATTCTATATGTTCAGAATATTGATTCTAACATTTCACGGCACGCCGAGAGACGAACACAAATACGAACATGCGCACGAATCTCCATTTTTGATGATCGCTCCCTTAGTGATTTTAGCGATCTTATCAATTTTTATTTTCTATACCGCTAATCCGTTTAACGCAGACAGCGGATGGGTTTTATCTAAGTGGATCAAGACTCCCGCGTCGGTTGTTCCCGAACATGCCCGTTATTCTTTTATGGTTCCTGAAAAAATGCAGGAAGCTGCGGTAAAGACAACTGAACATATTACTCATTCCGAAGTTTATACAGAAGCTTTGCATCATGCTCATATTCCGGCGGTATTATTATCGTTAGTTCTTGCCGGACTTGGAATCCTCCTCGCTTTTGCTTTTTATCAATGGAAGAAGATTGATGTCGATTCCTTAACTGAAAAGATAAAACCACTTTATACTTTTTCTTTAAACAAATGGTACTTTGACGAACTTTATTCCAAGACATTTGTTGCGGGGCTCCTGGGAATTTCAAAATTCTTAGCCTGGTTTGATCTAACAATTGTGGATGGAATTGTGAACGGGGCGGCAACAGTAACACGCCTGCTTTCACGGTTCAGCGGTGCGTTTGATTCCTATGTAGTTGACGGTGCGGTAAATTTGACAGCTACTTTCAGCGGTTTGATCGGGTTGGCATTTAGAAAACTTCAAACGGGAAAAGTACAGGCTTATGTTGTGCTGGTTGTCTTCTCCCTGGTTCTCCTGTTACTCTTTTTTGTTAAAATATAGATTTAGTTCAGAATTTTTTTAAAGGATTAAAAAACAATGCAACAAGTTCCATTATTATCACTGATAACTTTCTTACCGCTTTTTGGTATGATTCTTATTCTCCTCTTACCCAAAAGCAATGAGAAGGCTATTAAATCTGTAAGTATTGTTATTACAGGAATACAAGTTGTTCTTGCCGGAGTAATCTGGAGTATGTACAATTACTCCCTCGGTGGAATTAATAACCAGGCAACGTACCAATTTGTAGAAAAATTCAGATGGATTGAAATTGCAACAGTCTCATGGTTGGGAACCATTAAAGTAGATTACTTTATGGGAATTGACGGTCTAAGCGCTCCCCTACTTTTCTTAACTGCATTAATTTCTTTTATCGCAGCCATTTCCTCCTGGAAAATTGATCATTCCTTAAAAGGATACCACGCAATGTATCTTTTACTCGTTACCGGAATGGTGGGCGTTTTTGTTTCGTTGGATTTATTCCTTTTCTATATTTTCTGGGAATTAATGCTTCTCCCGATGTACTTCTTAATCGGTATCTGGGGCGGACCAAGAAAAGAATACGCCGCTATCAAGTTC
>JBAYFO010000073.1:0-15842 GCA_041667115.1 Ignavibacteriaceae bacterium
CGTCCTCAAGATTATTATTTTTACTATCGACGAAAATAAAATTGGGTTTATCTACATACGCATTTACTATAATTACTCCGTCGGTTTTGCCTCTTAAGAATATTTCTTTCATCTCCATATCGTACAACGAAATGTTTTTTATAGTTAAGGGCGAAGCATCATTCGATATTGCATTCTGATTTACTGCAAATTTCAATTCTAAGATATCTTTTTGATTTGAATTGATTGATGAATCCGATGAGAGTGAGATATGAATTTCATCTGATCCGATTGGATTTACTTGTAATAAAAACTTCTTTGTAGCTTCGGTAACATCAGCCTGAAGAAATTCTACGATTGTATTGTCATATTTCAATGAAAACTCAGATTTTGTTAACCCATTTGAATTGTCTAAACTAACAAATGCTGAGACAGTGTCCCCTGGATTCGCGGAGAGTTTTGAGACCATAATGGATTTTGTTAATTGAGTAGTTACACTTTCTTCAATCGGATCCGGACCGCCAAAAGCTCCCATATCATTTCTTGTTCCATCACGATCATTAAACCCCACAAAAGGGTTCCCGGCATCTTTACACGGAGAATTAGACAAAAGTCGATAGTTTTGAACATCTTCATTAACAAATAAAGGATCAAGAAATTTATTCGCCGTCCCAGTAATATATGTGAAATGAGTATTCCACATGTCATTATAATTGAGGCTTAAGGATTTTGAAGATACTTGTACGATTGCTGCAGCTTTTGCACTATCAAGACTAATAAGAATATTGTTTTCGATTACAGTAACCGTCGATAAACCTGCATGAATACATGCATAATCGGAAACAAGAATAGTATTATTTGTTATCGTTGCACTCGAAAATAAATTGATAAGAATACCTGCTGCTATTGCTGTAATAATATTGTTCCTTATCGTAACATTACACTCATTTGATATATTAATTCCAACATAGCTTTCACTAATATAATTCTTCGTTATTATCGCTGAGGCTTTGTTTAATAATTGTATACCGGGATTACCGGGAGGAATAATAATTGGAACTTGAATTATATTTTCCGTTATCACTACTGCTACAGAATTACAGGTAATAGTATTTGAAAAAGTAAACCCTTTCAAGATGCAGTTGTCGGCTGCATTTACAAAGCCTGTTATTTTGCATTCCTTTGCATCAGTTCCAATTAATGACACACCGGGCTTCATGTTTACTACTTCATCATAGATTCCGGGCAATACCCTTACCGTGTCTCCATATTTTGCTGTATTTATCCCTTCTTCTATAGTTAAAAACGGATTTTCGACGGTACCAACACCATTGTCTTTCCCATTCTTACTTACGTATACATTAGTACCGAAGGGAATACACGAAACTTCATTTGAAAAAGGACTTTCATTATGGCTTGAGTCCATAGCAGTTATAACATAATAATAGCTAGTTCCGTTAATTGCCGTAGTGTCTTTAAAACTTACTGAATTCTTAGGCACTATCTCCTTCCATCTGCTATCGTATTCTTTACTCTTCTTCCCTCTGTAAATAACATATTGCAAGATATCTTTATCAGAATTTGGCGCCCATGTTAAGAGCACACTTGAGTGTGCAGAAGTTGCAGTAAGATTATTTGGAGGATTTGGTGCGATTGTATCTATCGGGATATATTCAATACTTACAGAATTCAGAATTGACGAATTACCTTGTAAGGAAGTGAATATCGCTCTGTATTGAATGAACTTGTCCCCTTGATGAGTAGTATTGATAGATTCACCAAGGTTATAACTATAAAAATCTGATGTATCTGCGGGTCCGTACCAATGCGAGTTAGCTATTTCTTCGACACTATTCCCAGATCGTAATTGGAAATAAATTTGTGTATTTGGTGCTGGTATCTTCTGCCAAGCGATTTTCCGATAAACTGTTCCGTTTTCTCCTGTTTCGAAAATGATTGAGGTCATTTCACCATATAACGTAGGTTTATAATTCCATAGGTTTGAAAATGTTCGATAAACTTCCAAGGGACTATCCACAGATTTCCATGATAGTGTAAAATCATTTCCGTTACATTGAATGTATGGTGCAGTATTATCGCCGGAAACAGAATTCTCTAGTCTTAAATTGTTACCTATTTTTGAGCTAGTACTATCAATCAACTGTCCATAAATATTAAAAATTATAATATTTCTCGATTGATCAGCATTTCTCTCATCACTCCACACTATAAATAAATTATCACTGCTGTCTGAACAAATTGATGGCTGGGACTGGGCGGTTGAACCCTGATCATCGTTAATTTTCTTCATAGAATTTCTTGGTGTTCCATTTAATAAAAAACGTCTTACAAAAATGTCTTCATCGGAACTACTGTTACTATTCGCTCCTACCCAAACGACAGAAAATCCTCTTTGGTCTTTGGTAATAGATGGATGAAGCTCATAGTTTGTAAAACTTGGTTGGTTTAGTAGAAAAGTCTCTCCAATTTTTCCCCCATTTTTGTCCCTTTTCTGAATGTGAATTTTAATCTCAGTTTGTGAGATTGCTTGAGAATAAAAAATCCAGAAAGTACTGTCTAGCCCATTCGCAAAGGCTACTGGCATGTTGGCGCTTGAATTATCCTTTTCATTTATTTTAAAATTGCCCCCAACTTTAATGGAGTCGTCCCGAAAGATTTGTCCATACATATCTCCATATTTTCCTATAATTGATGCAAGATTACTCCAAACCACAAGATATGTTCCGTCTTCAAATATAGCGGCTCTACTATCCTCAAACTCGCCAGCAACCCCATTTATTTCATTTACTTGAATTGATTTTGTTAGTTCTTTTCCTTCCGCAGAGTATTTTTTGACAAAAATGTTGTTGCCTTGCGTCCATGTTCTGATAAAGTTTCCTGCTCCATCTCTAGCTACGAAACGAAATAGTGAATCGTCAATGTGATCCTCAACTTTTTTATTCAAACAAAGAGGAAGTTGTACTTCCCCACCGGAAACATTAGTAATAATTAAGTCACTAAGTTTATTTGCACTAAAATCTAAAGCTGTGGTTTGCGTCCAGGTTTTGACATTGTTTTGCGAGATACTTATTTGTGCAACAAATAAAGTTAGTAAGATACTTTTCGATAGGATTTTAAATATGTTTTCTTTCATTTTTCCCTCTTGCTTCGTCAATATAGATGCTATTTATTATCATAAAAATCTACTCTTAACTTAATGTTAGGTAAAAAATACTTAATCTAAATGTGAAAAGCAACAAAATAATTGGAAGTGCGATTCTACTTTCTTGCCTTCTGCTTACCATAAAACCACCTACATCTCCTTTTTCAACTCCTCAATCTTTCTCAGAAACTCCGGCACTTTATTAACGGGAATATCACGGGCTAGTTGTACAAAGTCAGAAACCTTCGCCGACATCAGTTCCGCTAAAGCCGGGAAATCGGCAATATTTTCCGGTTTATCCGGAACCCATTCTAACAAATCATTCGGTGTACAATTTAACCATTTACAAAAATCCTCGATTTGGTATAATTGGAGATTTTTCGAAAGCCCATTAACTATTCTGTACGCATTATCTTTTCCATAACCAAGTTTGACCAAATATTTAGCTGGATAGGTAATTCCCCGCATCTTGAAAATTTTATCCAAATTGTACTTTAACATTGTAGAACCTCATTATTTAGTTGATAAATGACGTTATTAAACTTATTTGTTTTAATAATATTGGTAAATTACAGAATCATCATGTTTGTTTCAAGATAAATTATTAGTATAACAAGAACAGCTATTAGTAAAACAAGAATAATATCTTGTATTTATCGACTTTACATCATTATTTATAGATAATAATTGAGCTAAATAAGAATAGTTAAGGGAATTTATAGAATAGTAATGATAAAATGTAGAAATACAATTATAATTAAGCTAATATTTACAAGTAAAATAAGGGAAGTATCAAAGATATGAAGAAAAAAACTGTGCGGAAGAGGGGACTTGAACCCCTACGCCCTTTCGAGCACTACCCCCTCAAAGTAGCGTGTCTACCAATTTCACCACTTCCGCAAAGAGAAGTACAAAATTACGTCGAGAAGATTAAAAATGCAAACTTCTTGCAGAAAATATTATTGAGAAAGAGGCTTTTGCCTTCCTCGCATAATAATTTGCTGTATCTCTTCTCGAAACCGTTTCTCAAATGCCAGGAATTCCGCCATTTGCTGTGGTGTTAACAAATTTTGCAACGAAGAGATAAATTCTACTTTATTCTTTTGCATCATTCTTTCTGTTGATAAAAACTCATCAACTATCTTCTTCCATTCCTGCGAAGAAGTTTGTTGTTCGGTATTAGACGATTTTTCTCTTATCATTGCTGAAAGACTGTCAATTTTCCCGTTCAAGACTCTCCCCTTTTCACGAAAATCATTTCTTCGAGCAAAAAACTTTGTAGAGACATCCTCGCTCATATTAAGTTCTTCGATTAATTTAATTTTTTCCAGTTGATCTATTTTTGCTCTTCTATTCCCCATCCCATGATGCTGTGAATAAACTTCCGTTGTTAAAAATGGGATCAACAAAAACAATAATAAAAAATATTTTTTCATTATACTACCTATAATATTTTGGTTTGCTGGAGTTGCGCGTAAACTGTTTCAAGTTCATTTTCATCTAATTGGGAAAGGACTTTGTCGTAATCATTATCGCTTTTTATTAAAACGAAATTATTATCTTCCGTTTGAACTGCTAATGATTGGTAAATCGATTTATCAATTTCCCGCTGCACTCCTCTATCATTTACAATACTGTCTGAAAACTGATCGGCAGAGGCAATGTATGAATCTTCCGGAACCGTAGCAGTAGAATTCACCGTTACCTGATTCGGAGATACTTCAATTTTACTATTCCCGGTTTGTACAAACTGAAATGTAAACAACAGTACGATAACCGTAGAAAAAGCAAGAGAAGAACTAAACACTAATTTCCTTAAGGAGAATTGATACTTTTTCTTTTGTTGCAACTCCCGGAATCGAGGGAGAAGCGTAGTAAAATAATTTTCATCTATAGTAACCGAAGTAAGAGATTTTAACTCTCTCGATACTTTATTTAGCTCTTTCAACTCATTTCGTATCTCGTCCGTATTCTGGCCTTTATCTAGTAAATTTTCCTTCCCTGGAAATAATTCGTCATACATATCAAATATTTTCTTATTCATGTTCACTTCCCATGAGTTTGTTAACTTTTTCAAATGCGTGAAAATAGTTTGCCTTTAAACCACCCACACTTTTTCCGGTGATTTGAGCAATCTCTTCATAACTTAATTCATCAAAATGCCTGAGAACAAATATTTCTCTCTGTTTCTCGGGCAATTTCTGCAATACTCCATTCAACTTTTTTAATTTTTCCTTGTCTTCAAGATTCTTAACGAGATCTTCATCTGTAGATAAACCCGAATTCTCTTGTGAATCAAACGAGATAAATCTTCTTACCTTTTGCTTCTTAATATAGTTCAGGCTGCGCGTAATAGTAATGCGATAAATCCAGGTAAATAAAGAAGACTGGAAACTGAAACTCTTCAATTTATCATAAAGAACAAGTAAAACTTCCTGAACAATTTCATCTGCGTCTAAATGATTTCCGGTCATTCTTCTTGCATGCCAATAAATCTTCGTCTGGTATTTACGAACAAGTTTATTGAATGAGGCTTCATCACCATCGAGAAAGCGTCGGACTAAATCATAATCAGAAAATTCTTCCGGCATATCATCTATTTATATTTTTAGACATTGTTTTGTTCCAAAAGGTTTAATTCAATTCTTATTTAAACCTCCATGTATGTTCTGCTGTCAAAGCAGAGAAAGAAAAATTAATTCACAAAAAATATAAGGAATAACAAAATGAATTCATTAACAAAAATTCTCGTCGCTGCGCTTCTGTTAGTTTTTGCAACAGGAATATCAGCTCAACCCGGACCCGGTAATGGAGGAATGGGCAGAGGAAAAGCTTTAATGGCTAAGAAGCTAAACCTCACCGCTGATCAACAGAAAAAGATTGATGAGCTCCGAACAGAGCATCAAAGAAAAATGATCGATCTTCATGCTGATATTGCAAAACTCCAGCTTGATAAAAAAGAAATGCTAAAGAAAGGAAATTACGACCGTAAAACCTTTTTAGCGCTCGATGAAAAAATTATGAAACAAAGAAATGTTATCGAGACAGCCAGAGCAAATCATCAAATGGATGTGTACGAACTCTTGGATGCTAATCAAAAAGAAATCTGGAATAGCCGCCCTATGGGACAAGGGATGGGAAAAGCAGGTAAAATGGGAAGAGGAATGAGAAGAAATATGGATTGCCCAAATATGAAGCCAGGGCGTTAAGTTCTCAAAAATTCAGTTTATGAAAACCTTGAAGAGATTTTTTCTCTTCAAGGTTTTTTTTTATAAATCCCCCAGTATCGGTTTTAAAACAATTTCTTCTGTTACAAGATTTCCCGTTTGTTCGTATACTGAAAGAACGAAATCTGCGACATCTTTCGGGTTCATCATCCGGTGAGCATATTTTTCTCTACTTCTCTCCGACCATATATCAGTTTCGGTGGCTCCCGGATAAATGTTTATCACCCGGATATTTTTGTCCCGTACTTCTTCCCGTAAAACTAATGCAAATGCTTTTAATCCGGCTTTGGAAGCTGAATAAACTCCGCTTTGCAGAAATATTTTTTCGGTAACAACAGATAAAATATTTATGATAGTTCCCTTCTTTCTCATTATCATCGAAGGGAGTACCGCCTTAATTGCATAGATTGAACCAAGGAGATTTGTTTGAATGATCTTTTCAATATCATCGACAAGATTATTTTCTATTTTACTAAAAGAAGTTATTCCGGCATTATTAATAAGGCAATCAATACCATCATCTCCAAATGTAGTTTCGGCAAATGAAAAAACATCTTTTGAATCAGTGATGTCTAAAGGAAAAGATTTAACTACTGCTCCTTCACGAAGTTCATTTGAAAGTAATTCTAATTTTTCTTTTCGACGGGCAGTTGCAAATACTTTGTATCCTGCATTAGCAAAAGAGATTGCCATGCTTCTCCCTATCCCGGAGCTAGCACCTGTTATCCATATTTTATCATTCAAATCGGTTATCAAATCTTATCCATGCGGATTAAATTTAAAAATTCAGCTCGCGTTCGTGCATCTTCTTTGAACAAACCATGCATCGCACTAGATGTAGCCGACGAATTTTGTTTTTCCACACCCCGCATCATCATACACATATGGTAAGCCTCTGAAACAACCGCCACCCCTTTGGGAGCTAAATATTTATCGATTGTATCTGCAATTTGCTGTGTCATTCTTTCCTGCACTTGAAGCCGCCGTGCAAAAACATCAACGATACGGGGAATTTTACTTAGACCAACAATCTTTCCATCCGGAATATAAGCCACATGCACCTTGCCGTAAAACGGAAGCATATGATGCTCGCAAAGACTGTAAAAATCAATGTTCTTAACTAAAACCATCTCATCATATTTTTCATTAAAGATGGCGTCGTTTAAGACTTCATCAATATCTTTGGTGTATCCCGATGTTAAAAACTCATATGCTTTGGCAACACGATTTGGAGTACGAAGTAATCCTTCCCGCTTAGGATCTTCTCCAATTTCTTTAATAAGCGATTCAGTTAACGTTTCAATTTTATGTAAATCCATTTTATCCTCCTCTGTATTCTACATAATTATTTTCTGTTTCAAATAATTTAACCGAATATAACTTACCTACCGGAATTCTGTCTTTTAATTCTTTCCAAAAAGCAATGCAAATATTTTCTGATGTGGGAATAATGCCTTTCATAAAATCCACTTCGTAGTTCAAATGACGATGATCAACTTTATTTATTATGAATTCGTAAATAATTTTCTTTAGAATTTTTAAATCAAGCATATATCCGGATTTCGGATCAACTTCACCGCTAACCACAACTTCCAAAACAAAGTTGTGCCCATGACCATAACGATTTGCACATTTATCATATAATGAGATATTTTCTTCAGCCGTTAATTCCTCATTATACAAACGATGCGAGGCGCTAAAAACTTCTCTGCGGGTTACATAAATCATTTTATTTTAGCGCTTCCAATACTTCTTCCGTGTGACCGGCTACTTTCACTTTTGGAAATATCTTTTTCACATTCCCTGTTTCATCAATTACTACGGTCGTTCGCTCAATTCCCAAGTACTTTTTCCCGTACATACTTTTCTCTTTCCAAACGCCATACTTTTCAAGCACTTCTTTGGATTCATCACTTAGTAACGGAAATGGTAAACTGAATTTTTCACTAAAATTTTTATGGGACTTCACTGCATCTGCGCTAACTCCAAGTATCACGGCATTGATTTTCCTGAAAGCTGAAAACTCATCCCGGAAACTACAGGCTTCCGTAGTACAACCCGGAGTATTATCCTTGGGATAAAAATAGAGAACAACTTTTTGTCCTAAATAATCTTTTAATGAATGAGTTTTCCCATCTTGATCTAACAACTTAAAAGCAGGAGCTTTTTTCCCTTCTTCAATCATTACTGCATCCTTTCAATTATTATTTTAAAGCTTCTTGAATAGCTTCATAATTAGGTTCGTCACCGGCGCTTTCTAATACTTCTGCATATTTAACAACTCCGTCTGGATCAATGACAAACGCGGAACGCTTTGCAACGCCTTTATAATCTAGTTTTCCTGGAGCAAAAACATCATAAAAAGCACCGTATGCGGGAGCTACTTCTTTGTTGAAATCACTCAATAATGGGAAATCAATTTGATTTGTTTCTTTCCATAACTTTAGTGCGAAATGACTATCAACACTTACTCCTAAAACTTGAGCATTTAATTCAGAATAACGGCCCATATTATCACGCATTGAACAGAGCTCTTTTGTACACACACCGCTGTTTGCTAATGGGAAGAAGAGAAGTACAACATTTTTCCCTCTGAACGAGTTTAACGAAACTGCTTCAGTGTTTGTATCTTTTAAAGTAAAATCCGGGGCGATTGATCCTATAGTAATAGACATATTTTTTCCTTTTTTTAATTAAGTAAACAATATTAAACTTAAATAGTTCCGAAATTATCCTTTCGTTTGTATTGTAAGTTTTACTAAGTCGATTTTTACTTGATTAGCACGGAGAATATTAAATTCAAAATTGTTGATGCTAACGATCTCACCTTGAGAAGGGATTTTTCCACTAAGCGAAGTGATAAATCCACTAACCGTTTCGTAATCACCATAGGGTAAATTGAGTGAATATTTTTCATTTACAAAATCAACTTCAACCTTACCACTAATAAGATAGGTGTGCTCTCCTAATTTTCTACAAATATTTTCATCCACATCATATTCATCCTTGATCTCACCGAAAAGTTCCTCGATAATATCTTCCATCGTAACGATACCGGCCGTACCGCCAAACTCATCTACAACCGCAGCTATTGATATTCTCTTAGCTAAAAATTCTTCCAATACTTCTGCTGTTTTTTTTGTTTCCGGTACAAAATGCATTTCGCGCATGATAGAGTTGACATCAGAAGGAGAGGAGAAAACATCATAGACGAGAACAAACCCTTTAATGTTATCAACGTTCTCTTCATAAACCGGGAGTTTTGAATATGCTGAATCAATAAACGTTTTGATTACTTCTTCAATTGAAGAAGAGATTTCCACTCCGATTATTTCGGTGCGTGGACGCATTGCTTCGTAGATACGTTGCTCGCGTAAATCTAAAACCCGTTTTATCAAGTTCGATTCTTTTTTATTAACCTCCCCTGCTTCATGACTTTCTTCTAACAAAGAAGCAAAATCTTCTCTACTGATCAAACTTCTTGTTGATGCCTCATTAAAAGATTTCGACTTAGTAAAAAATGATGAAACTGTTGAAATGGCTATGATAAGCGGTTTTAAAATTATCGAAAAAATCCGTAAGGGAATTGAAGCCCATAAAATAAACCGGTCGGCAAACTCACGTGCAAAATATTTTGGGAGTAATTCTCCGAATAACAGAAGAATCACAGTAGAAATAATAAGAATTTGAAAATCGTTAAAGTGATATTTTTCATACAAAACAATGGCTGCAAGTGATGCGAATCCAATATTCACAATATTGTTCCAAACAAGAATCGTTGAAAAAAAACGCTCCGGATTTCTTACAAAAAAGAGGAGATTCCCGGCAGCGACATTTTCCTTCCGGGCTAATATTTCTATTTTAATTTTATTGGAAATGACAAAGGCAATTTCAGTTGAAGAAAAGAAAGCGCTTGCTGTAAGGGCTAAAAGCAATATAATATAGCTACTATCCATCTTAATATAATTTATAAACAATTACAATTGTGGTTAAGCCATACAAGAGAATATTCACGATCATCGAAATGTCGGAGACCATTATTTCGGTAGTGTTTTCACCTTTATTTTGGTTAATAACCAAAAACATATATCTAAAAATCCCGAAAACAACGAACGGAGTGGTATAGATTAAATGTTCTGTTTGAAAAACCGTTATTGTTCGTACAGAAACCGTATAGAGTGCGTAACTAATTATTACACCGGCTGCTGCAATTGTTGCCATCTGGTCTATAAAGTTTGTTGAATAATATTCAAGTACTTTTCTTGTAGAAGATTGCTCATCACCGGCAACCACAAGTTCCGAACGTCTTTTCATTACTGCGAGAAAAAGTGAAAGAAACATTGTTGTCAGGATTAACCAACTCGATATTTCCACAGATATTATTAACGCTCCGGCTGTAACGCGAATCATAAATCCGGCTGCAATACTAAAGATATCAAGGAGCACCATGTGTTTCAATTTAAACGTATACAAAATATTGATCGCTAAATATAACAACGCAAATATTTTGAACATCGTATTCGTGTAAACAGATAGAAAGAGCACTGCCGCAAAAAGCACAATCGCAATAGTGATCCCGTTCGCGTTAGATATTTTACCTGCGGCAATTGGTCTGTTCTTTTTTATAGGATGATGCCTATCCGCTTCCGCATCAACAATATCATTTATCACATAAACAATACTTGAAAGCAAACAAAAAATAAAAAAAGCCGTAAATGATCTAATCAAATAATCAGTATGAAAAAGATTACGTGAATAAACCAACGGAATAAAAACAAAGAGGTTTTTTATCCATTGTGGGACTCTGATTAGTTTTATTACTTCTTTCATACTAAAAGACTGCCGTTTCCTGGTAAACCCCAAACACTTTACGAAGTTCTTCAACCATTTCACCAAGGGTAACATATTTTTCGGCAGCGTCGAGAAAAACCGGCATTAAGTTTCTATTTTCTTTTGCTGCAAGTTGAATTGCTTCTAAAGCTTTTTCAACTTCATCTTTATTTCGCGATTGTTTTAAAGCGCTCAACTGTTCCCGCTGCATATGTTCTACTTCCGGTGAGATAGTTAAAAGAGGAATATCAACTTTTTCGTTTTCCTCAACAAATTCATTAACACCGACTATATATTTTTCTTTTCGTTCAACTTCTTTTTGATACCGGTATGCCGCATCGGAAATATTTTTTTGGAAATATCCAACTTCAATAGCCGGGATAACTCCTCCAAGTGCATCAATTTCTTCAAATATTTTATTGGCTTGCGCTTCCATTTTATCGGTTAAAGCTTCAACGAAATAACTCCCACCAAGCGGATCAACTGTATTTGTAACTCCTGTTTCATAGGCAATTAGCTGTTGAGTTCTCAAAGCAATTTTTACAGCTTTCTCACTAGGCAGAGCGAGTGTTTCATCCATTGAATTTGTATGAAGTGATTGTGTTCCGCCAAGCACAGCAGATAAAGCCTGGAAAGCCGTACGAATGATATTGTTTTCCGGTTGTTGTGCCGTTAGCGAACAACCTGCTGTTTGAGAATGAAATCTCAACCACCAAGAACGAGGATTTTTTGCACCATATTTATCTTTCATTCTTCTGGCAAATATTCTTCGCGCAGCTCTGTATTTTGCAATTTCCTCAAAAAAATCTAAATGAGCGTTAAAGAAGAAAGAAATTCTTGGAGCAAAATCATCAACGTCCATTCCCCTTTCAATACAAGCTTCGATGTAAGCAAATCCGTCAGCCAAAGTATACGCCAACTCTTGCACCGCAGTAGAACCAGCTTCGCGAATATGATATCCGCTAACGGAAACCGGGTTCCATTGCGGAACTTCGTTTTTACAATACTCGATCATATCAACGATGATACGCATTGAAGGATGCGGTGGATATATGAATTCTTTTTGTGCAATATATTCTTTAAGAATATCGTTTTGTAATGTTCCGCGTAATTTTGAAAACGGAACACCTTGCTTCTTTGCAACCGCCAAATAAAAGGCGAAAACCATCGCCGCAGGCGAGTTGATCGTCATGGATGTTGAAACTTTATCTAATGGAATTTTATCCAAGAGAGTTTCCATATCTTTTAATGAAGAAATTGAAACGCCGCAAAGACCAACTTCTCCTTGCGCCAATTCTGCATCGGCATCCCACCCCATTAATGTAGGCAGATCAAAAGCAACGGATAACCCCGTTTGCCCATTTTTCAATAAATAATGGAATCGTTCATTCGTATCTTCCGGTGAACCAAATCCTGCAAATTGCCTCATCGTCCATACTTTACCCCGGTATCCATTTGCATGGATCCCTCGAGTGTACGGAAACTCACCTGGAAAATTAAGATCGTTTAAATAATCATGATTTTCTAAATTGTCCGGTCCATAAAATCCATCTACCGGTTCACCGCTAAGTGTAGTGTACTTATTGCCGTTGTTTGATGATCTTTCAACTTTTTGGTTGTACTCATCTCGAAGTCTTTTGTATTCTTCGGATACTGGCATGCTTTCCTCTTTGTTTATTGTTTATAGTAGAAAGTGGATGACTTGATACTTTCAACTTTTTACTTTCAACTAATTTAAATTAAGTTCTTCCAAATCTTTTATCAAATTCTTCCAATGATATTTTTACCACTATCGGTCGTCCGTGTGGACAAACATAGGGCATTGACGTTGCAAACAATTGATCAATCAGTAGCCGCATTTCTTTTTCCGAAAGCTTATCACCTGCTTTTATAGCAGTTCTACATGAATAAGATTTTGCAATATTATCCTTTGCGTCTGTTATTTTCTTTTCCCGTTCATTAAGATGATATTCTTCCAATATTTCAAAAAGAATTTTTTCCTCAGTCCCTTGTTTAACTTCTTGTGGAATTCCTTCAATTACAATAGTATTTCTACTGAAGAATTTCAAGGTAAAACCAAGGTTCGAGAGATGCGGATACAATTCCTTTAATAAAGCATACGTTGCCGGATCAACCTCAAGCGTTTTTGAAAAGATCAACTGCTGGCTGAATGGGAAATTTGCCTCGAACAACTGCAAAGCTTTTTCGTATAAAATTCTTTCGTGCGCAACATGCTGGTCGATGATCATCAAACCGGTTTTGATCTGGGACAAGATATATTTGTTATGAAGTTGAATGATAAATGTTGTATTCGAGTCGTCTTCATCGGATCGTCGAATCACTGTTTGCTGATGCAGCTTCGGAGAATCTATCTGTTCTTCATCAAACGGTATTTTTTCATTTGGTGGAATTGATTGGGGATCAATATTTTTCCGGAGGGTTCCGAAGAGCATATCAATGTCGTTATCAGAATATCCTTTAGGATTGTACGAACTTTGATTTGATGTCGGGCGATCACTAAAATCTCTTCGTTCAACCTTTTGAGAAGGATTTATTCTCATCTTTTCTTCGTTTGACGAAAAAGGTTGGGACTGAAAACTTAACGAAGGAACCAGATCGAACGAAGCGAGACTTTTTCTTATCACCGCTAAAACAAAATTGTAAATATCTTTTTCGTCATCGAAACGGACTTCCAATTTTGAGGGATGGACATTCACATCAACACGTTTATAATCAATACTTAAGAATAAAATGAAGAAAGGATAATCCCCTTTCTCTAAAACATTTTCATAACCCGTAAATACGGCGTGATTGATCTGTTTACTTTGAACGAACCTATTGTTGAGAAAGAGATATTGCTCCCCTTTATTTTTCTTGAGCAAACTTGGTTTCCCGATAAATCCCGTCAGTGAAATGTAATCGGTTTCTTCATGAACAGGAATCAGCGCGTCGCTCATTTCTTCACCAAAGATTTCTGAAATCCGTCTTGCCAGTGTCCCGGATGAAAGGTCAAATGTGAGTTCGTCATCAATAAATAGTTTAAAGGCAATTTGCGGATTGCTCAAAGCCAACTTAGTGAATGTATTTATAATATGCTTTAACTCTGTCGTATCAGTCTTTAAGAAATTTCTTCTTCCGGGAGTATTAAAAAATAAATTCTTTACCGCTATGGAAGTTCCTTTGGAGAATGAGCCCTTTTCTTTATTGATTTGACTTTCTTCAACACGAAGCAGCGTTCCGAGCTCATCAATATGAGTTTCAGATTTTATTTCAAGCTGACTAACAGAGGCGATCGCGCTTAACGCCTCGCCACGAAAACCGAGAGTTTTAATTGCATCCAAATCTTCTAATGTGGCTATTTTACTTGTCGCATGTTTCTGAATAGAAAGAATCACATCTTCTTCCAGCATTCCTTCGCCGTTATCTATCACCTGGATGAGGACTTTTCCCGCTTTCTTTATAAATACTTCAATTAAGGTAGCTCCGGCATCAATTGCATTTTCCAGCAATTCTTTTACAACCGATTCTGGTCTTTGCACAACTTCTCCGGCAGCAATTTTATTCGCAAGATTTTCCGGGAGGATCGATATTTTTGCCATGAATCAGCGCTTTCCTTTTCTTACAAAATTAACAACAGAAAATTGATCAAAGTTTCCCACATTAGTTTTTTGCCAATCGTTTTCATTATACTCCGGGAAAAGAATTTCTCCTTCAGCGGGAAATTTCATGAACGATAAGATCATCTCATCAACGAAAGGAATTGCCTGGGAATAGATCTCTCTTCCGCCGGTGATAAATATTTTTTCATGATTTTCTTTCTTGCAATAATCTACCGCTTCAGTTAACCTATGCATTACTATTGTTTCATCAAAGTTTACAGAATATTGTGGTGATCGTGTAATGATAATATTCAATCTTCCTTTTAGCGGTTTGCCGAGTGTCTCAAATGTTTTTCTTCCCATAATCACCGGGAAACCAAATGTGGTGTTTTTGAAATGAGCAAACTCTTCCTTTACATGCCAGGGCATTTCTCCCTTAGCTGTTCCGATAACTCCATTCTCAGCGATTGCCGCTATAATAATAATTCTCAAACAGCAACCTCAAACTTAATTTTTGGATGACTCTGATAACCGGTTATTTCAAAATCTTCAAAGACTAAATCCTTTAAAGGTTTCTTTGCAATATTTAGAACCGGTAACGCTAAAGGTTCACGTTTCAATTGCTCTTTTAATCCTTCAAGATGATCATATTTTTCATTTTCAGTTCCTTTATCGCCGACATAAATATGCGCATCGATAATCGTGTGAGCAAATTGCCCCACTTTTAAATTTGTTTCGTGGGCAATAATATGGGTTAACATTGCGTATGCCGCCAAATTAAACGGAATACCCAATGCAATATCACCAGAACGTTGCGTTAAATGGCAATTTAATTTGTCGCCAGAGACATTAAAAGCAAACGTGTAATGGCACGGGGGTAGTTTGCTGGTTGTCGCATTTCCCGGTTCCCATGCGGTTACAAGTAATCTCCGGCTGTACGGTTTATTTTTTATTTCATCAATAACATACTGAATTTGGTCGATTTCCTTAACCTCCCATTTCCCTTCTTTATTTTTCTTTGCGCTTGGAAAATGCCTCCAAAAA
>JBAYFO010000074.1:0-14324 GCA_041667115.1 Ignavibacteriaceae bacterium
AAAACCGCAGGTTGGGGGTTCGAGTCCCTCCTGACGTGCAGAAAGCTTCAAAACACTATGATAAATAAAATAAAAGCCTTCTTTAATGATGTCGTCAAAGAAATGAAAAAAGTTACTTGGCCGTCAAAAGATGAACTCAAAGAATCTACAACGATTGTTATCATCGTTTGTTTGATTTTTGCCTCTCTTACCTATGTTATAGATATGGGAATCACCCTGGTTTTTAAAGGAATATTTTAGGTATAATTGATGGATTCTCGATGGTATGTAGTTAGAACGTTTTCAGGTCATGAAAACAAGGTAAAAAACCTTATCGATGCAGAGTTGAAGGACAACGAAAAACTCCTCGTTAAGATTCAGCAAGTCCTTGTGCCAACTGAAAAAGTTTTTGAAGTACGTGACGGTAAGAAAAGAAGTAAAACAAAGAACTTCTTTCCGGGATATCTCCTTTTACAAGCTGAGCTTGATGCTCAAGTGAAGGATTTTATCCTTAATACTCCATCGGTTATGGGATTCCTCGGTCAACAAAACAATCCTAACCCTCTTCAACCGGATGAAGTTAAGAGAATTGTCGGGAGAATCACTCAAGATTCCGGTGACGAGCACATTGAAACGATATTTAGAGCAGGCGATCTCGTTAAAATAATTGATGGTCCATTCAATAATTTTACGGGTAGTGTCGAAGAAGTTAATGAAGAGAAAATGAAAATTAAAGTGTTGGTCTCAATTTTCGGCAGAAAAACTCCTGTCGAAATTGATTTTGTTCAAGCAGAGTTAGAAAAGTAATTGCTAAAGGAACGTTACAATGGCTAAGAAAATCACAGGTTATATTAAATTACAAATTCCAGCCGGAAAAGCAAATCCTTCTCCTCCGGTAGGTCCTGCTTTAGGTCAAAAAGGTGTTAATATCATGGAGTTTTGCAAGCAGTTCAACGCAAAAACTTCAGGTCAAGAAGGCTTAATCATTCCTGTAGTAATTACAGTTTTTTCAGATAAGTCATTCACCTTTATTACGAAAACTCCTCCTGCAGCGGTTCTCTTAAAAAAAGCAGCTAAAATTGAAAAAGGATCAGCTGAATCAAATAAAATAAAGGTCGGCAAAGTTTCTAAATCTCAGGTTGAAGAAATTGCTAAATTAAAAATGCCTGATCTTAATGCAAATGATGTTGAACATGCTATGAGTATGGTTTCCGGAACCGCCAGAAGCATGGGCATTACTGTTGACGAATAATTATAATAATGAGATGATTTCAATATGAAAACTTCAAAAAGAGTTCAAGTAATTAATAAAGCGGTTGATAAAAACAAAGATTATACAATTGCCGAAGCAATTAAAACCCTTCAAGACCAAACAAAAGTTAAGTTTGTTGAATCGCTTGATTGCGCTATTCGTTTGGGTGTTGATCCAAGACATGCAGATCAAATGATTAGAGGAACAGTTTCCCTTCCTAACGGAACCGGTAAAGAGGTTCGGGTTTTAGTAATGGCTAAAGGTCCTAAAGCGAAAGAAGCTTTAGATGCAGGCGCTGATTATGCAGGCTTGGAAGATTATTTAGAGAAAATAAAAGGCGGGTGGGCAGATATTGATGTCCTTATTGCAACCCCTGATGTTATGGCTGAAGTAGGTAAACTTGGAAAAATACTTGGTCCAAAAGGATTAATGCCGAATCCAAAAAGCGGCACCGTAACGATGGATGTAGAAAAAGCCGTAAAAGAAGTAAAAGCCGGAAAAATTGAATTTCGTGTTGATAAAACCGGAATTGTGCACGTTTCCGTTGGTAAATTAAATTTTGAAACTGACAAATTAGTCGAGAATGCAAACGCGTTTCTTAATATGATCGTTAAACTGAAACCTGCCAGCGCGAAAGGCACATATGTTAAAAGTGTTTTCCTTTCGTCAACAATGGGACCAGGATTAAAAATATCAAAAGAAGAAATTGCTGTACACTAAAAGTTTATTACGCACCGTAATGCTTCTATCCGACTCCATGTCAATAACTAAAATGATGTAGGAGAATAATGAACAAGAACGAAAAAGCTGAAGTTGTTGCAAAAGTAGTTGATTTGGTTAACAAATCTACCGCTTTGTATATAACTGACTACAGCGGAATTAATGTCGAAGACATCAAAAATCTTCGAAGAGAATTCAGAAAACAAGGTTCTCAATACAAAGTAATCAAAAATACTTTGTTGAAAAGAGCACTTGTTGAATCTGGAAAATATGAAAAACTCGAAGCAAGCCTAGTCGGGATGACCGGCGCAGTCTTTGCTGGTGAAAATTCAGTTGCCCCGGCTAAAATTATCAAAAAATATTACTCGGAAAAACAAAAACTTTCATTAAAAGCTTGCTATATCGAATCACAATACTTTGATGGCAAATTGCTCGATCAATTGGCTACACTTCCAAGCAAACCGGAAATTATTGCCGGAATTCTGGGAAGTTTGGATGCCCCTGCTTCGGGTATTGTTGGTGTTATCAATTCTGTTCTACGCGAGCTTGTTAGTGTGGTTGACGAAATCGCCAAGAAAAAAGCCGCATAATTAAATTTTAATAAAGAAAATAATCAGGAGATCTAAAATGTCCGAAAAAATTGCTGAATTAGTAGAAAAAATAAAAAGCTTAACCTTAGTCGAAGCCTCTGAATTGAAAAAAGCTTTAGAAGAAGAGTTTGGTGTTACTGCTGCTGCCCCTGTAGTTATGGGTGCTGCTGTTGCCGCTGCTGCTGCTCCGGTTGAAGAACAAACCGAATTTAATGTTAATCTTGTTGCTGCCGGTGAGAAAAAAATCAACGTCATTAAAGTTGTCCGCGCACATACCGGATTAGGTTTGAAAGAAGCAAAAGACCTTGTTGATAGCGCACCAAAGCCTATTAAAGAAAGTGTTTCAAAAGATGAAGCCGAAAAACTTAAGAAAGAATTAGAAGAAGCCGGCGCTACAGTAGAAGTAAAATAATTATTAACTTTTTATTTCATCGTTCCCTTTTCTTAAAAAGTGATAGGCGGAGAACTCCGTCTTATCGCTTTTTCTTATTATTTGTGATGATGATACAGGATATAAGCTATGATTTCGAAAACTAATTGGAGGATTTCACTTGACTAATCAAAGAATTTCCTTTGGAAAAATTAAACCGGTATTGCCAATCCCGGATTTGCTCGATATTCAAAAAGAATCTTTTGAAGACTTTTTGCAACGTAATATTCCTCCTGCGCAACGTGAAAATAAAGGACTTCAAGCTGTTTTTACTTCCAATTTCCCAATTTTCGATAATAAAGAAAATTTCAGACTGGATTTTGTTGAGTATAACATCGAAAAAGCCCGTTATTCAATTCAAGAATGTATTGAAAAAGGACTTACGTTTGCAGCTCCTCTAAAAGCAAAATTAAGACTCGCTACAAAAGATCCGGATACCGAAGAATTTATTAATGCTGTAGAACAAGAAGTATATCTTGGAAATCTACCCTTTATGACCGAACAAGGAACTTTTGTAATTAACGGCGCAGAAAGAGTAGTTGTTACTCAGCTTCACCGTTCTCCCGGAGTTGCTTTTTCGCAAACTGTTCACCCAAATGGTACGCCTCTTTATGCCGCAAGAATTATTCCGCTTAAAGGCTCTTGGGTTGAATTTGCAACCGATATTAATCATATCTTATATGTTTACATCGACAGAAGGAAAAAATTTCCTTCGACAACATTATTGCGCGCCCTCGGTTATACGAACGATGAAGAAATTCTACAACTTTTCGACTTAGTTGAAACCGTAAACGTTAACAAAGTTCAAATTGAAAATTATATCGGTAGGATGATCGCAAGTGATGTTTTTGATACATCAAGCGGTGAAATTTTTCTTTCAAGAGAAAGCATTTTCTCTGAAGAAGACGTTGAAAGAGTAAAAGATGCCGAAGTTGAAGAAATCAAATTTATCAGTGAAGAAGTTAACACCGATCAAAGTTTAATTCTCAATACTTTGAGAAAAGATCCTGCGCATACTAAAGAAGAAGCGTTATTCGCTATCTATCGTCAGCTTCGCACAGGTGAAGCGCCAGACGTAGACACTGCCGCTTCTCTTATCGAAAAACTTTTCTTTAATGATAAGCGTTATGATCTTGGTGATGTTGGTCGTCATCGTATGAATGATAAATTAAAATTAGATATTCCCGAGACAACCACCGTTCTTACTCCGGTTGATATTATTGAAATTATGCGTTACATCATCCGTATGAAAAACGGATTGGAATCAACCGATGATATCGATCATTTGGGAAATAGAAGAGTTAGAACTGTTGGAGAACAAATCCAGCAGCAATTCAATGTTGGTATCTCGCGTATGTCAAGAACCATCAAAGAACGCATGAATGTTCGTGATTCTGAAAACTTTACTCCGCAAGAATTAGTAAACGCTCGAACAATAAGCAGTGTTATTAATGCTTTCTTCGGAACAAATCCTCTTTCTCAATTTATGGATCAGACAAATCCGCTTGCAGAGTTAACACACAAGAGAAGGATGTCTGCCCTTGGACCTGGCGGATTAACAAGAGAACGTGCCGGATTTGAAGTTCGTGACGTTCATTATACGCATTATGGCAGGTTATGCCCGATTGAGACTCCTGAAGGTCCGAATATCGGTCTTATTTCTTCGTTGACGATATTTGCAAGAGTAAATAAATACGGATTCCTCGAAACTCCTTACCGAAAAGTTAAGGGGAAAAAAGCTACTGAAGAAGTAGTTTATTTAACTGCCGAACAAGAAGATTTATATACCATTGCTCAAGCAAATGCCGAGTTGAACGAGAAGAATGAATTCATTAATGATAGAATTAAATCAAGAAATAAAGGTGAATTTCCGATTGTTCATCATGACCAATTAGAATATATGGATGTTGCTCCTGCTCAGATTGTAAGTGCGGCTGCAACGTTAATTCCGTTCCTTGAACATGATGATGCTAACAGAGCTTTGATGGGATCAAACATGATGCGTCAAGCTGTTCCGTTAATGATTACCGAGGCTCCTATCGTTGGAACCGGATTCGAAGGTAAAATTGCCGTCGATTCCCGTGCGGTTATTCTTGCTGAAGATGATGGTTATGTTGAATACGTTGATTCAAATAAAATTACTGTTATTTATGATTTAGACCCGAAATCGATGGAAGCTATTACCAGTTTCAACGAAGTTCGAAGAGAAACGTATCAACTTATTAAATTCACCGGGACAAACCAGGAAACCAGCATTAATCAAAAACCGATTGTCAAAGAAGGACAACGCCTTAAAAAAGGTGATGTAATTGCCGATGGTTGTGCTACCGATCAAGGTGAACTTGCATTAGGGAAAAACGTTCTTGTGGCATTTATGCCCTGGCGCGGTTATAATTTTGAAGATGCTATCATTCTTAGTGAAAGACTTGTTGCTAATGATACTTTTACGTCTCTTCATGTTGAAGAGTTTGAATTACAAGTAAGAGAAACAAAACGAGGCGAAGAAGAACTTACAAGAGAAATTCCTAATGTAAGTGAAGAAGCTGTAAAAAATCTTGATGAAAACGGTATTGTTTGTGTTGGCGCAGAAATAAAAGAAGGTGATATTCTTATCGGAAAAATTACTCCAAAAGGAGAAACCGATCCGACACCTGAAGAAAAATTATTACGCGCAATTTTTGGTGATAAAGCAGGCGATGTTAAAGATGCATCTCTTAAAGCTTCTCCCGGAATTCGCGGAACCGTTATTAAAACAAGGTTATTCAGCCGTAAGAAAAAAGAAGCTGACGGTAAAAAGGTTGAGAAAAAATCTTTTGAACAAGTTGAAGCGGCTCACAAAGTTAAAACTGCCGCTCTTTATAAAAAATTAATTGAAAAATTAACAATGATCTGTAACGGACAAACTTCTACCGGCATCCGCGATCTGGATGGCTCTGTTGTGTTAAGAAGTGGTACGGCGATCAAAGAAAAAACTTTTTCTGATCTCGATGATGTTACAAAATTAGATTATACAGTGGGTTGGTTTGACTCTAAAAAAGTAAACCAAACGGTTCAAAAACTTTACGCAAATTATTTTGATACGCTTTCTGATTTTGAAGAAGATTTCAAGCGTGAAAAAATTAAAATTCAAATTGGAGATGAGTTACCTCCGGGAATCGTTCAACTTGCAAAAGTTTACGTTGCTAAGAAACGTAAAATCTCGGTTGGTGATAAAATGGCAGGACGTCACGGAAACAAGGGTGTTGTTTCTAAAGTTGTTCCGGTGGAAGATATGCCTTTTATGCCCGACGGTACTCCGGTTGATATTATCTTAAATCCGCTTGGTGTTCCTTCCCGTATGAACCTTGGTCAGTTATATGAAACTGCTCTTGGCTGGGTTGGTAAACTGCTCGGTGTAAAATTCGCAACTCCAATTTTTGATGGAGCAAAATTATCCGATGTTGAAAGTTGGCTTGAAAAAGCCGGCTTAGATACCGGAAGCAAAATCCAACTTTATGATGGACGAAGCGGCGAGAAATTCCATCAAAAAGTTACATGCGGGTATATTTATATGTTAAAACTTGGACACATGGTTGACGATAAGATCCATGCTCGTTCAATAGGACCATACTCCTTAATTACGCAACAGCCTCTTGGCGGTAAAGCGCAATTCGGCGGTCAAAGATTTGGTGAAATGGAAGTTTGGGCGTTAGAAGGTTACGGAGCATCAAATATTTTACAGGAAGTTTTAACTGTAAAAAGCGATGACGTTGCCGGACGTTCAAAAGTGTATGAGGCTATTGTTAAAGGTGAAAATTTACCGGTACCTAGTGTACCTGAATCGTTTAACGTTCTTATTAAAGAACTTCAAGGCTTAGGCTTAGATATTCACATTAATTAACGCTGAACAATTTAATAAAGTCCGTCTGAGGCGGATAAGGAGATTATAAATGTCCTTCAGAAATCAAGAAAATACTGTTAAAGAAATTACAAATATTACTATCACGCTGGCAAGCCCGGATGATATTTTAGCGCGGTCTCACGGCGAAATCACTAAACCGGAAACGATCAACTACAGAACGTTTCGCCCCGAAAAAGATGGCCTTTTCTGCGAGAAAATATTTGGACCAACCCGTGATTGGGAATGTTACTGCGGTAAATATAAAAGAATTAGATACAAAGGGATCGTTTGCGACCGTTGCGGTGTTGAAGTAACTCAGAAAAGTGTACGAAGAGAAAGAATGGGACACATAGCCCTTGCGGTTCCTGTTGTTCATATCTGGTTCTTCCGTTCGCTCCCTTCAAAAATTGGAAATATGCTTGGGTTTAGTACTAAAGAACTCGAAAGAATTATTTATTACGAATCTTACGTAGTTATGAATCCCGGACCGACCGGTCTTAAAAGAAAAGATTTAATTTCTGAAGATCAATACTTTGAAGTTTTAAATTCTTTACCTGCCGGAAACGACAGGTTACCGGAAAATGATCCGAATAAATTTTATGCGCGTATTGGTGGAGACGCGGTTAAAGAGTTGTTAAAACAGACTGAAACCGAATCACTCTTTAATGCATTGCGTGAACAAGTTAAAGTTGAAACTTCACAGCAGAAAAAAGAAGAAATTCTTAAAAGATTAAAAGTTATTGAAGCTTTCCGCGAAAAAGACGGAAAACTTCCGAATAAACCGGAATGGATGACATTAAGTTATATTCCTGTAATTCCACCTGAACTTCGTCCACTTGTTCCTCTTGAAGGAGGAAGGTTCGCAACTTCAGATTTAAATGATTTGTACAGACGCGTAATTATCCGTAATAACCGTTTAAAAAGATTAATCGACATTAAAGCTCCGGAAGTAATTCTTCGTAACGAAAAAAGAATGCTTCAAGAAGCAGTTGATGCTTTATTTGATAATTCGCGCCGTGGTTCTGCCGTTAGAAGCGATAATAATCGTCCTTTAAAATCTTTAAGTGATGTTCTTAAAGGAAAACAAGGTAGATTCCGTCAAAATCTTTTAGGAAAAAGAGTTGATTATTCCGGTCGTTCCGTAATTGTAGTTGGACCGGAATTAAAATTACATCAATGCGGTTTGCCAAAAGATATGGCGGTTGAATTATTCAAACCGTTCGTTATCAGAAAACTTATTGAACGCGGACATAACAAAACTGTAAAAAGCGCCAAAAAAGTTGTTGATAGAAAAGACCCGATTATTTGGGAAGTTTTAGAAAAAATTATTGATGGTCACCCGGTATTGTTGAACCGTGCGCCAACCTTGCACAGACTTGGTATCCAGGCTTTTCAACCGGTACTTATAGATGAAAAAGCTATCCGTCTACACCCAATGGTTTGTACGGCGTTCAATGCGGATTTTGACGGCGATCAGATGGCGGTTCACGTTCCGCTTTCTTATGAAGCTCAATTAGAAGCCTCATTGCTAATGCTTAGTTCGCATAATATTTTGTCTCCTCAAAACGGAAGCCCAATTGTTGTTCCAACGCAGGATATCGTTCTTGGTTGTTATTATTTAACAAAGAAGAAAGATGGCGATTTTGGAGAAGGAATGACGTTTGGTTCCGCGGAAGAAGCGATCATTGCTTATGATAATAAAGTTGTCGGGTTACATGCAAAAACTATTGTAAGAATCGATGGTCAAATGATTGAAACTACCGTTGGTAGAGTCATTTTCAATCAAATTGTACCAAAGGAAATGGGATTTTTTAACCATCTTCTTATCAAAAAAACGTTCGGTGGTTTTATTGGTCAAGTATTTATAAAACTTGGAAATAAAGTTACCGCAAAATTTCTTGACGATTTAAAAGAAATCGGTTTCCGTTATGCAACCGCCGGCGGATTATCAATTAGCTTTAGTGATATGATCATCCCACCGGAAAAAGAAATGTATATTACCAGTGCGAATGAAAAAGTAGAACAAATTCTCAACGAGCACGAGCAAGGTGTTATTACCGATACTGAACGTTATAACAAAATTATTGACGTTTGGACTCACACGACGAATGATGTTGCAAAAATTTTGATGGAAAAGCTCAAGAATGCTGAGAATGGATTTAATGCAATCCACATGATGGTTGACTCCGGCGCTAGAGGTTCGCAAGAACAAGTACGTCAGTTAGCCGGTATGCGCGGATTGATGATGAAACCGCAGAAATCTTTAACCGGTCAAGCGGGAGAAATTATCGAGAACCCGATTATTGCTAACTTCAAAGAAGGATTATCGGTTCTTGAATACTTTATTTCTACACACGGTGCAAGAAAAGGTCTTGCTGATACAGCTCTTAAAACAGCTGATGCCGGTTACCTTACAAGAAGATTAGTTGACGTTTCTCAGGATGTTATTATCACAGAAATTGATTGCGGAACGATTCTCGGAATTCACATCACAGCATTAAAAGATGTTGAAGAAGAAAGAGAACCACTTGCAGAACGTATAACGGGTCGAGTTTCTCAAGAAGATATTTACGACTCCAAAACTGATGAATTAATCGTTGGTGCTGGTGAATTAATTACGGAAACCATTGCTCAGCGTGTTGAAGACGCAAATATTGACTCTGTTTATATCAGAACGGTTCTCACATGCGAATCGAAGCATGGTGTTTGTGCTAAATGTTATGGTAGAAATTTAACTACCGGAAAATTAGTCGAAGTTGGTGAAGCTGTTGGAGTTGTAGCTGCACAATCAATTGGTGAGCCAGGTACGCAGTTAACGTTAAGAACTTTCCACCTTGGCGGTACGTCTTCCCGTATTGCAAGTCAATCTCAAGTTGAAAGTGCGGTAGGTGGTTATATTAAATTCAACAGAATCAATTCAGTTGAAAAAGAAGGATTCTTCGGTAAAGTCCAAGTTGTTACAGGTCGCCGGGGTTCGGTTGAAATATATGATGATAATGATGTTGTTATCAAGAAATATGATGTTCCTTACGGAGCGGAATTACATGTGCGAGAAGGTACAAAAGTAGCAAAGAAAACTGCTTTGTACAATCACGATCCGTACAACTCTCTTATCATCACCGATATAACGGGAAGAGTAAAATTCGTTGATTTGATAGATAATAATACCATTCAACAAATTACTGATGAACAAACCGGACACGTTCAAAAAATTGTAATAGAATCAAAAGATAAAAATTTAACTCCAAGTATTTCAATTGAGTCCCACGATGGGACATCTAAAACATTTAACTTGCCTATCCGGGCATTTTTATCTGTGGAAGAAGGAGAAGAAATTGCTGCGGGTACAATCCTTGCAAAAATTTCTAAACAGGCTTCAAAATCAAGAGATATTACTGGCGGTCTTCCAAGAGTAACCGAACTTTTTGAAGCTCGTAGCCCTCAAGAACCGGCAATTGTTTCGGAAATCGAAGGAATTGTTAAGTTCGGTGCAAGAAAGAAAGGTTCTAGAGAAATTCTTATTGTTGCTATCGACGATTCAGATCAGAAAAAATATAATGTCCCGTTATCAAAACATATTTTGGTTCAAGAAGGAGATGAGATCCCGGCAGGAGAAAAAATTACTGACGGTCCTATAAATCCCCACGATATTTTGAAGATCAACGGAACGAATGCAGTTCAAGAATATCTCTTGAATGAAATTCAGGATGTTTACCGTTTACAAGGTGTAAAAATTAACGATAAACATATAGAAGTTATTGTACGCCAAATGTTGCAGAAACTTCGTATCGTTGATTCCGGTGATTCTAAATTCCTTGAAGACGATACTGTAGATAGATATGATTTCTACGAAGAAAATCAAAAAATGTTAAATTCAGTGGTGGTTGCTGCCAAAGGTGATTCAAAATTAAAAGAGGGGCAACCCATCCTTAAAGCCAAGTTACGCGAAGTTAATGCTGATCTAAAAAGAAAAGCAAAAAAAGAAATAGAAACTCGCGAAGCGAAGCCGGCAACCTTCGAGCACATTTTGCTTGGAATTACTCAGGCGGCTTTATCAACTGAAAGCTTTATTTCGGCTGCTTCTTTCCAGGAAACAACAAAAGTATTAACAAATGCGGCGATTGCAGCGAAAAATGATACTTTACGTGGTCTGAAAGAAAATGTTGTAATGGGGCAATTAATTCCGGCTGGAACCGGTTTGAAAAAATATAGGAATATTATTTTGAAGTCAGCTGAACCAGAAGTTGAGGAAACACCAGTTGTTACTCAAGAAGCTTAAAATAAAAAGCAAAAAACACCCTGGTTTTCTTGACAAAAAATAATATTAATCATATATTGTAAGGCTAATTTTTTTAATTAAAGAATTTTTGGAGAGTTTTTAGTGCCAACAATAAACCAACTAGTGCGAAAAGGTCGCAAGGTTATTAAATCGAACAGCAAGGCTCCGGCACTTGACGGATGCCCACAAAAGCGTGGAGTTTGTACGAGAGTTTATACTACTACTCCCAAAAAACCAAACTCTGCATTAAGAAAAGTTGCAAGAGTTCGTTTGACAAATAATATGGAAGTAACGGCTTATATTCCCGGTGAAGGACATAACCTTCAAGAGCACTCAATTGTGCTTATCCGTGGCGGAAGAATTAAAGATCTTCCCGGTGTCCGCTACCATATTATCCGCGGAACACTTGATACAAGCGGTGTTGAAGATAGAAAACAAAGTAGATCTAAATACGGTGCTAAAAAACCTAAATCGAAATAAGAATTATGAGAAAGAAAAGAGCTGAAAAGCGTTATATAAAACCCGATCCTAAATACAACGATATGGTTGTTGCAAAATTTGTTAATGCCATCATGTATGAAGGAAAGAAATCAGTTGCTAGAGATATAGTATATTCTGCATTTGATATCCTTGAAGAAAAAACAAAAAAACCGGGTGTCGACGTATTCAAAAAAGCGATGAGTAACGTACAACCTCTTATTGAAGTTCGCAGCAGGAGAGTTGGCGGAGCTACCTATCAAGTTCCTATGGAAGTTCGTCCTGAAAGACGAATTGCTTTGGCGATGAGATGGATTAAGACTTATGCCCGCAAAAGAAGTGAAAAATCGATGTCTGTTAAATTAGCAAACGAACTATTAGCAGCTTCAAATAACGAAGGTTCTTCAGTTAAGAAAAAAGAAGAAACTCATAAAATGGCTGAAGCAAACAAAGCTTTTGCTCATTTTAAATGGTAATGAAAATTTAAGAAAGCAGAATGGCACAACTTTACCCCATAGAAAAAGTTCGTAATATTGGTATTATGGCGCATATTGACGCCGGAAAAACGACTACGACTGAAAGAATTTTATACTATACCGGCAAATTGCACAGACTTGGTGAAGTGCATGACGGTGCTGCAACGATGGATTGGATGGAGCAGGAAAAAGAGCGTGGTATCACAATTACCAGCGCTGCAACTACTTGTTATTGGAACGATCATCAAATAAATATTATTGATACTCCCGGTCACGTTGATTTTACTGCCGAAGTAGAAAGATCTCTTAGAGTATTAGATGGCGCTATCGCTTTGTTTTGTGCGGTTGGCGGAGTTGAACCTCAATCTGAAACTGTATGGAGACAAGCTGATAAATACTCGGTTCCAAGAATCGCTTTTATTAATAAAATGGATCGTATTGGAGCTGATTTTTATAATGCTCTACAAATGATTCGTGAAAGATTGGGAGCAAACGCTATCCCGGTTACTTTACCAATTGGTGAAGGCGATATGTTCTCCGGTATTATTGATTTGATTACATTTAAATGTCTCATGTTTCATGAAGAGACATTAGGCAGTACTTTTGATGAAATTGAAATACCTCAAGGATTAAGGGAAGTTGCTGATAAATATCGCACTGAAATGTTAGAGGCTGTTTCTGATGTTGACGACACATTGCTGGAAAAATATCTTGCAGGAAAAGAAATTTCAGGACAAGAAATTATTAAAGTTTTAAGAAAAGCAACAATTGAAGCAAAAATAATACCCGTTCTCTGTGGGTCGTCGTTCAAAAATAAAGGCGTTCAGAGACTTTTAGATGCGGTTGTTGAATTTCTCCCGGCTCCTTCTGATTCTCTTGATGTTTCTGCTCATCATATTGGAAGTAATGATATGGTGAAGAGAAAAATTAGTGAAGATGAAAAATTTACTGCTTTAGCTTTCAAAATGATGAATGATCCTTTTGTTGGAAAATTAACATTTTTTAGAGTTTACTCAGGTAAACTTGAAGCAGGTTCTTATGTTTACAATTCTGTTAGTCAGAAAAAAGAAAGAATTAGCAGATTATTACAAATGCACGCAAACCATCGTGAAGAAATTGATAGTGTTCGTGCCGGTGATATCGCTGCTGCAATCGGTTTGAAGTATACAAGAACCGGTGATACTTTATGCAGTGAAACTGATCCTGTAGTTATGGAAAAAATCGTTTTTCCGGAACCAGTTATTCAAATTGCAATTGAACCAAAAACAAAAGCTGATCAAGATAAACTTTCTGAAGCGTTATCAAAACTTTCTGAAGAAGATCCGACTTTTAAAGTTAAAGTTGATGATGAAACTAGCCAGACGCTAATTAGCGGTATGGGTGAGCTTCATCTTGAAATTCTTGTTGATCGTATGAAACGTGAATTCAAAGTTGAAGCTAATGTTGGTAAACCGCAAGTTGCTTACCGAGAAACAATTACTCAAACTGTAAATGCAGAAGGTAAATTTGTTAAACAATCTGGCGGACGCGGAAAATTTGGACATGTTTGGTTAGAAGTTAGCCCAAATGAAGTGGGTAAAGGGTATGAATTTATTAATGGTATCGTTGGTGGTGCAGTTCCAAAAGAATTTATTTCCCCGGTTTCTGCCGGTATTCAGGAAGCAATGAAAAACGGAGTTGTCGCTGGGTTCCCAATGGTAGATATTAAAGTTAAGTTATATGATGGTTCATTCCATGATGTAGATTCTGATGAATTATCTTTTAAGGTTGCTGGTTCAATGGGTTTTAAAGCTGGTGCTAGAAAAGCTAACCCGATTCTCCTGGAACCGATCATGGCTGTTGAAGTTATTTCTCCGGAAGATTATCTTGGAGACGTAATGGGTGATTTGAATTCAAGAAGAGGACGCATTGAAGGCTTTGCTGCTAGAAAAGATGCACAAGTAATTAAAGCTCAAGTTCCTCTTGCTGAAATGTTCGGCTATTCTACTGTTTTGCGATCGATGACACAGGGAAGAGCTATTTATTCAATGCAATTTTCACATTATGCTGAGGTTCCAAAATCAGTTGCGGAAGAAATTGCTGAAAAATCAACCGGTAAAAGTCATTAAAAAAAACAAATATATTTTTTGAAATCAATGAAAGTAAGTAAAAAGGAGAATTAAATGGCCAAAGAAAAATTTGACAGAAGTAAACCGCACGTAAACGTCGGAACAATCGGTCACGTAGATCATGGTAAAACAA
>JBAYFO010000075.1:0-13934 GCA_041667115.1 Ignavibacteriaceae bacterium
GGATCAAGAGCATAAAACGGGGGATGTACGGAAGAGCAGGATTTGAGTTATTGCGGCGGAAAGTTATACTCTCTCAAACCGGATAGCTTCCCCAAATTTGACGAAGAACCAACATCACCGGAATATCCACTACCAAAATATTGAGCGTCAACAGAAAATCCAGCATCTGTTCAACGCCCTTAGCGGGATGTCTCAGATGCTCTTCATCCATCAAACGCATGATCTCAAGGTTTTCTGACTTCTCTTCCACTCGCTTGTAAAACAGATTACTACGGTTAATCCCCAACAGTTCGCACTGCCGGCGTTGGCTCAAATCGGGCCTCACTGAGATTATTTTTTTGAGGTCTTCAAGATCCTCAGTTGCTCGGAGGTCCGTTTGCAAAAATCCACCTCTATCTCCAGACGGCCAATCTTCTCGTACAAGGCCTTTTCCCGCTTGGCGGCTTCTTCATCCGGAGCTTTCGTCGAGAAAATCTCCGCACCTCGTGAAATGAACTCCCGCTTCCAATTGGAAATCATCTGCGGATGGACATTGAAGCGCCTGGCTAACTCGCTTAGCGTCTCGGCTTCTTTGATCGACTCCAGGGCAACTTTGGCCTTGAAGGCGGCACTGTGTTTAGTTCTGCTTTTTTTCGTCATACTGGTAAATTTAATCGTTGTTTTTAAACTTAACCAGTGGTCCGAATTTTAGGGAGTATTATAATTATAGTTCCTGTCGCCATTGGTTTACAACCATCGCAAATATTGAGTTTGTCTTTCATTGTGTTTTGCGTTTGATTCAACTGTACGTTGCGTTTTTTTAAACATTAGATTTTTTTATTCAATTTTTCTTTTGCGTAGGCTTTGCAATAACTTTTAAAAAACCTTGGTATGTGAGCTTTATTGTAACGTTTTTAATTGTGCTTGAAAAATGCGATGGCATGAATTAATTGGTAGTTTCTCATAATTTGATATTGTTTTTAGAAATATTGAATTTTCGACTGTGTATGTAATTTTCAATTGCCTCAAATAATTTTTCTACAATGGTGTCAAAGTATTTATCATTATTAATATTTAATTTTATGCTATTTTTGTTTTTTGCCATTTCAATATTAATACCTGAAATAAACAAATCGATTTCTGCTTTTTTTGAATGTCTCATTAAACAATGCTCATAACCGATAAAATCGAAAGCCGCGGTTGTTATCATTGTTTCAACTTTTATTGCATTTTCAAGCCAACTGCTTATATATTCATCAGTTATTCGTTTTCCTTGCTCTTTCATTACATCTAAATAGTCTCTTAAATTTAGCCAATCAGAAGAACCAATTACAGTATGATAGGGGCATGTCTGAAGCTGACCTTTATAAAAAGGATTAAAGGTAATTCCGAATATTCTAGGTGATTGTTCTAAAGGATAATTACCATGAGCTATATAACTACACAATTTACTTTTGTCATTTTCTCCAACTGTTAGGAGTGCAGTTGGTCCAGTAAGATATTGTCTGATTAAATCCATACTTTTTCCAGTGGTATTTATTGACAATCCCTTTAATGAAGCATAAGTATTTAACCCCATTGTTGATACAATAAATGGAACGTCCCCTAATATTTCAACAACATGCTTTAATGATTCGATATCCTCTGTTTTGGTCTTGCCCGGTATGATATAAGTATGAATTGCAATTCCATGCATTCCTGTTTTAGCCAAAATATCTTTATCAAAATCCATCCATGCATCATAGTTTTCTTCTAACTTATTGAAAACTTTTTCACCCGTATTATTTTTTTTATCAATCAACATAAAATCACCATATCGCTCTTTATTGCCTGTTTGCAGACTAACACAAAATGAAATCTTATTTAAGGTATATCCAACAAGTTCAGCTATTCTTATTTTGTCAAGATAGAGACCATTAGTAAATAAAAGAAGTGGTAAATTATTTCTACCACAACTCTTTGCGAGTTCAGAAGTAAAATGGTAATTGGCAGAAACCAATGGTTCTCCATCAGACATACAAGCCACCAATTGCCCATTTTCTTTACTAAATTTTCTCAAAATTGAATCTAGAACATTTATATCGTAAAAATTATCATAAAGCCATTCAGCCCCTTCTTTTAATTGTTTTTTAACAATTCTATTGGTAACCGATGTCCAGCATCCATAACAGCTTAAATTACATGCTCTTGAAGTTGCGAATAGTAGAGTACCCCATCCGGAATGTTCCTCTAGACTCATACCTGCTGGTGTATATGCCAAATATTTAGTGATTTCTTTTGTGTCTATTTTTTTTCCCATAATTTTTTCTCCCATTAATAGCTTTTGTAATATTAATAATTGGTTTCTCTAAATGATTGATGGGTTTAATCAATTTAGTATTGTCTTCATTAAAATAATCCGTTAACATCACCTTTCCATTTTCATATTTTCTTAAATAGTCCAATTGCTCCATAAATCGAAGGCCTACTCCTTTAGTACAATCAACCTTTATTTGAGGCGTGTCAACTGCCTTGTCACCATACATATAGAATCCTATATAAGCAATGTCATCAAACTTATAAATACTGGCTGAGGGTAATAAATCATATTCATAAACATATAGATGAAAACGTGAGAGTTGTTCCGCCTTTAAGGAATTTGCTATATTATGCAAATATTTTAAATTTCCTTTTATATCTTCAGTAACACTATTTGGATCTATCTCTGTATTTGGATCAGGGGCAATTACTTCAGATCTGCTTTTTGCTAAAATTGATGTTGGACAAAGGAGAAATATCTCGAGATGAAAATTCGGATTAGTTCTAAATGTCTTAATCACCGCCTCTTTAAACATAATTAAATCAGGAATAAATGTTTGAACAATTACTACATGATTAGAGGATTCTATTAATTGCCTAATATCTGTAGTTAAAGGTAATCTACTATAAACACCTAATATTCTATGCTCTGTAAAACTATTAAATGATAATTCCATTTCACTCAACAGTTCTTTAATTGAATCATCTCTCTTAGAAGAAGCTCGAAAAAAGCCAACCCTATAAATCAAATCAACAACGCATGCTGCACCAAAGATTGTAGAGAGATGCAGAAAAAAATTGGACAAAGAATACGCATTGTCCTTATTTTCTTCAAGTTCTATCTTTTTGTTTCCATCAGCTTCTTCGGGTGAAAATAATACTGTATATTTCTTCTTACTCTCAAGTGATATTCCAACTAAATAGCAAATAGCTCCTCCAATTAAAAAAGAAACGGTTAATAAATAAACTTTGTATTTAAAAAGAGCATAGAAATAATTTATTTTCTTCTGTTTTGCCATAATTAAAGTTCTATTTAAAACGATTCTTTCGTAAAATCGACCATCGGTTTATATTGAACAGCGGAAGGATCAATAGCAAACTGTACTTCAATTTTACCATTCACTATTCTTGACATCCAGTGCTTATGAAATCCTTGATGATCCTCTTTTCTTAATAGGACATCTCCTTGTGGAAAAGCTTCTGATTCTGTAAGGGTACCCAATGTTTCCAAGGTTTCAATCAGCTTTTTTGTGTCTTGTTTTGATTGATAATTACATTTCTTCATTCCCATTGCCATTAGTTGTACATGCTCATAAGCAGCCCAATAATGTGATCCTGCGATTACCCTACCAGAATTGCCTATTTCATATCCTTCTGAATCGACGCCAACAAGTTGTCTTAATTTGCGGTTAAAAGGAGTATCTTTATATTTCAATTGTCTTGGCAAATATTCAACAAGATACATTCCTTCAACGGCTGCGCCAAGCTTAGAAACATCTATCGCTTCTAATGAGCATATCATAGTAAATTTTTCTTTTCTGTAACCAAATTCATATAACTGTTGGACAAAACCAGTTGCATCAGCTCCAAAAAAAATAAAATACAATGCTTCGGTTTCTTTCGGTATTTTGGTTAAATAAGGGATGAAATCTTTCGTACCAACGGGAATTCTTATTTTTTCAACAATCGTTGCTCCAGTGTTCTCAATTCCAGCAGAAAACTCTTCTTCATGAGACCATCCCCAAGCATAATCAGTAACCACAATGGTCCATTTTTTTCCAAGGTTTTTTACCATCCAATCTGTACTTGCTTTCGCTTGTTCGCAAACTTGGCTATTTAATCTAAATATATAGCGATTACCTTTACAACACGATGTTGCATCGCAAGACATTGCTATAGGCAGATAAATTGTTTTTAGTTCTTTTGCAAGAGGAACAGTAGCCATCATAATCCCCGAATGCACAGAGCCGACAACGAAATCTGCCTTATCTTCAAGAACCAGTTTACGAAATTTTCTCTGTCCTGTTGTCGGATTTGATTCTGTATCTTCAAAAACATACTTTAATTTCATCCCATTAACTCCTCCAGATTTATTAATTTCGTCCACCGCCGCTTTAGCTCCTTTGTTAAGCCAATATCCCCATGACGCAAAACCTCCTGTCAATTCTGCCTGGCAACCAACCACGATTACTTTTTCTTTATGATTGCAACTTTCAAGGAAAACACCTACGAAGAAGGCTAGGATTACAACACTAATCATGATTGGTGTTCCAAATATTAGTCTTCTAACTCTGTTTTTTTTAACATTCATTTTCATAATAATTTAAATAATTGTTGATAATGATAATATTTATTGATAAGTGAAATATGTAATCATGTTTAACAAATATAGTTTATTATACCGGTGAAGTTAATCCCATATATTGAGATAATATTTTCTCATTTTCTATTAACGGTTTTGGATCACCTCCGTGGACTATCTTGCCTCTTTGCATTACATAAACGCGATTGCAGTTGTTTAAAGCCCATATTACTTTTTGTTCAATAAATAATATCCCGGAACCGTTTTGCGTTCTTGCATGCATTAAATTTTTAAGTTCAAAAATCAGAGGCAATGCTAAACTATTCGTTGGTTCATCAAGCAATAATACTTGACTATCATTAATAAATATTCTGATAATAGATAAAATCTGACGTTCCCCGCCACTTAAACCTCCTGCATTTTGATCAAGCTTTGGTAAAATTCGTTTTTTACAATGTTCCCATATAATAGGAGCATTTTCAGAAAATATTCGCTCTATTTTCAATCCAATATTTTTCCTTTTAATATCCTTGTCTTTAGCATTAAAAACGAGGTTCTCATAAACAGTTAACTGAGGAAATATTCTACTTCCTTGTGGCATTAACGAGATACCTTTTTTATAAATGTAATTCCCAGATTTCCTTGCAAGGTCAACATCACTCAAAAAAATCTTCCCAGACCATTGACGGAGTATCCCAACAATGACATTAAATAAAGTAGATTTACCAACGCCGTTTCTTCCAATTAAACTGACTATTTCTCCTTTGCAAAGTGAAATTGTAACATCATGCAGGATTTGCAATTTGCCATATCCTGCCGAAACATTATCAACACGTAATATTAATTTATTAGGAAGCATAAAACCTTTGTTTGACATGTGCCAAATCTAAAACTTGCTCTGGTACTCCAGCAGCGATAATTTCTCCATCAGCCATTATACAGGTTGTAAATCTAAGTTTTTTTACTACTTCAAGATCATGTTCAATAACAAGGACCGTGTAATTCTTTGCTAATTTTAAAATTAAATCTGTAATTAGTATTATCTCAATAGGGCTAACTCCTGCCGTTGGTTCGTCAAGTAAAAGTATTCTACCTCCGGATGCAATAGCTAATCCTATTTCTAACATTTTTTGTCTGCCATATGAAAGTTCTTTCGCGATTTTCTTCTGTTCCTCAATTAGGTTGGTTAGTAACAATAAATTTTCCACGGCATTTTTACGATATTTGATTTGTTTAGTTTTGGTAGTCATAGCCCATGGATTAATTCGAAATTGGACTGCAATTTGAAAATTTTCTTCAACAGTAAGTCCCGGAAACAATTGAGACTGTTGAAAAGTCCTCGATAAACCTAAACACGTAATAGAATATTTAGAAAGTTTAAGTTTTGATAAAAACTTTCCTTTTGAAAAAATATCTTTTTCAAAAATCTGAGCACAACCATTGGCAGTATTATGTACCCCACTAAGTAGATTAAATAATGTTGTCTTTCCTGCACCATTTGGTCCGACAAAAGACAAACATGGGAAACAATTTTGATTATTAAGGGATGTAAACCATTCCTTTCCATTAGGCATATTTATTCTTATTTTAATTTCTCCCATGCTCAAATTCAATGATATGTTTTTTAATGCTTGTATCCCATCAAAGGTTATTCCTAAATTTTGAGTACTCAAAATTGAGTTTTGATTTTGCGGAATTTTAATAAAAGATAATAAAGTAGTTTCGCTATGTTTGGATATAGAAACATTCTTCAATGTAGGGTGAATTCTATTATAAATCGAATTGATAATGCCAACAAGTCCTGAAGGTTTGAAGCGAATTATAAGTATTAATAAAATCCCTATTAATATTGGATATGAAGCAACGTAAGTACTTAGATCATCTTTGATTAATAATAAACTTGCAGTACCAAGAATAGGCCCTAATAAAGTACCGCTTCCCCCTGCTATTGTCCAAATTATCGCTTCTCCGGAAAGTGTCCAATTAAAATACATACTGCTTGTATATTTAAAAGCGAGTACATATAAACTTCCTGATAATCCTGCAAGGGTTCCTGCAATTATCCATGATAAGTAACGATATTTTCGTGGATCATAACCAAGAAATTCCGCCCTCAATTCATTTTCCTTAACAGCTTTAAAGATTAAGCCAACGGGAGAATTAAGAAATTTAATGCACAGAAATAAAATTGCAATGACAAACAAACAAATAACCCAATACATATGGGTGGCATTATATGGGGACAATCCCACATAAGGGAAAAAATTCGTTGGAAGCTGGACAGGGATGCCATCATCTCCTCCAGTTAGCCATGACATGTGATTGGCTATATAAAAAGGAATTAAAGATAATAATACAGATATTATTACAAAGTAATGACTGACTATTCGTATAATAAGTCCTCCAGTAATTGCAGCAACCAAAAAAGAAATTGCGACTGATAAAAGAATAGCACCGCAAATTGAAAATTGCCAATGAATTATTGAAAGCGAAAAGCTGTAACAACCTAATCCAAAGAAAAGCGATTGACCAAAACTCAATAATCCAGTATAACCAAATAATATATTAAAAGACATTGCAAATAGTGACCAAATAAATATTTCCATTATAAAAGAGCTGAAATACGGACTTGCAAATTGTCCAATAAGAAAAGTTATTAATAGAGGAATAATAAAGACAATACTTCTATATTTATCCATATTAAATTCTCCTTGAAGATTTGGGAATGGTAAACAAACCTTGTGGCCGTAAAACAAGAAATATGCATGATATCAATAATAATGAAACTTTTGCATATGTAGACTCGAGAAAAACTAGAAGGGCACCATCAAGCACTCCGATAATAATAGAAGCAATAAAAGTTCCTTTTAGATTTCCAAAACCACCGATAATTGATGCCATAAAAGCTAAGATTATTATGTCTGCACCCATTCTAAATTCAACTGCAACGATTGGTGATGCCAAGACACCTGCTAAAGCTGCAAATCCACTTCCTAAACCAAATGTTATTAAATAAATCGTTTGAGTTGATATACCCAAAACCGTAGCAAGATAAATATCCTGTCCTGTACCTCGTATCCATAAACCATAACGTGTATGTTTAAGGAAGTAAATAAAACCAGTAAATAGTAAAAATGTTATGACGATGATAAAGATGCGATATAATGGATAGCCAATTCCCAAAAGATTTAATGTTATTCCAATGGGTTCTGAAATGCGCTGTGGTGCTCCACCAAAGAAAAATAATACTACATATTGAAAACAAATGGATATAGCATATGTAACAATCAATGTGGCATTAGTATTACGTTCAATAGGTCTTAATAGAAAACGTTCAATAAATAATCCGAGAACAATGATTAGTATTGGACTAACTAACAATGTTAACCAAAATGAATTTATAATACCAATGCAATAATAAGCTACTACTGCACCTAACATATACAGCTCACCATGTGCTAAATTAATTATTCCTAATTGCCCGTAAACAAGAGAAAGCCCCATAGCAATTAAACCGATGAGACTTCCCCAAAAAAGTCCATTAAGAAGATGTATTAAGATATTGTTTATATCCATAATTACTTTCTTTGGTTTGGAATAAAATTGAATAAAAAAAAATTGAGTAGGTGAAAAAATATAAAATAGAAACATTGGCTTGTCGCATCGGCAACAAGTCTACCAATAGGTTTATATGTTGTACTGTCATTTTGATTCTCTGGTGGTTTGTTTAATGCTTGTTGTATTGTTCGTTACCCTTGCACCTAATAATTCAATAAACACAACAGGTTGATTTTATTTGCCAATTTTGAACAGTAATATTAGCCAGTTAAGTATACTTGGACCTTGTACAAAACTTGTATAAGATTGTAAAACCAAATAATTCGTTGTCTCGACAGGCTTTGATTGAGTCCACCTGGATCAATGTGAGATCTTCGGATTGTTCGTATTTTAGGATTCAAGTTCATGCCCACTAAGTTAAATGTTTTAAACATTAAAAATATGTGACAATAACATTTTTTTACGATAGCAAAAGTCCCCTTTTATCGGGGACATCCGCAAAATACAAAACCTATTAAAAAAGAAAAACAAGCTTTTCGCTTTACAGATTTCCTTTCCAGAATGAGGGTTGCACCACTTTGGATGGGAGTTCGGAAAGAGAAGAAACAGTGTAAAGAATTACCATGTCCATTGGTGTAATCCAGAGGTAAGGGAAATCCTCTTCAAAGAAAGCCTGCAATTTTTCAACAGGTGTCTTAACCCCCTATAAGTTGGACACTTTTTTCAAAACAGTTGTGTACCGGCAGAGTTCTTAAAACAGTACCAAATAAGCCCGGAATCTCTACTTTAGACCGGTTGCGTTTTGCGGACTACATTCCTTTCCACCTACAGGGACGCTGGCGCGGGTTACAAAGCTTCGAATATCCACTTCCACCGCCATTGCCTATATGCGATATTGTGCAAAGTTGCTTTTTGTTATACTCAACTTTCGATATAAGTAATTGGTATCGATAAATTTACATCTTCTTTTATTGTTTTAGCTAAACATGCAATCAACCAAGCCTTGATTAATTCATTTCTATCTGATTTTCCAATGATAATCAAAGATTTAAGCATGCCATCTAAATCTAAAAATTCTTTTTCAAGGTGCGCCTTTATGTTATTATCATATGAACCACATCCCTCAAATTCTTTTTCTTTAACTAGTTTCATTTGTCCAATTCCCTGCAATAATAAATCAAGATTTTTGGGGAAAGCGTAATGGCAAATGTCCATTCTGCATGCTTGAAGTTCAATATCCTTTAATTCTCCACCATGTTGCAATTTTTCATAAGATTTCCAATCCCAAGTCAGTCTGGCAAGTAATAACCTGACCAATCTTATTTTATCAGGATTCTTATCACCAAGCCATTTATGAATCTGTTGTCCAATTTTTTTGTCGTAATGCCCAGAAATTTCATTTGAGGGATTTTCATTCAGCCATTCCTTTATTGCCCAAACATATTGTTGTCCAATAACACTTTTTCCTGTTGTATCTTTATTTAATACATTTTCTCCATACTGAATGTGGTTTATTCCTATTTTTGTTGTATCCACACTTGGAACAAGGTCAATAATTGAATTCTTGATTTTTCTTAAATGTTGTTGATATTTGAAATGGCATACTTCAAATCTTGTGATGAGCTCGCGAATTTTGTGTACTCTATCAGGCAGTTCCCCAAGTTTTTTTTCTAAATTATTAATTTTAACGATTTCTGGGTCTTGAGGAGAAATTTGAATGTTTGACCAAGCTTTCATAGTAATGGATTTTAAATTATTTCATGGCTGCGAAGTCTTTTTAGCAATTTTGGACAACGTGTGGGCTAAACCCGTGCCGGAGCACAATAGATCGCGTTAACGATCCAGTTACCCAAGCATTGGGTTTAGCTAATGTTAGCCGCGGTCATTTTTATTTAAAAGAATTCATTAAATAGAATCCGTTTTCCAACATTTCACAAAGAGAAGTTTCAATGGTGGTTCATTTTCTAAATGTTTAATTGGTTCATCGATTTCAAATACCTCAACTAATCCAAATTCATTGAATTCATGCTTAACGGATTCAATATCGTAGAAAAAGATATTGAGCCCTTTCTGAATCTCATATCTATCCTTGCTAAGGGGCCTGACACTGCCCGTCATATTTGCTTTTTTTGATGCCATTGTGAATATCATATATCCATTGGGCATTAACTGTTTATAGCAATTTTTTAAGAATCTTTTTCTTTCTTGCTTGTTTAATAAATGAATAAGGGCATAACAAAATATTCCATCATACCTATTGTTGTTATATGGCATATTAGTTACGGAACCATGATAAATATTTATATCAAGTTTATTCTCTGACTTTGCAAGTTCAATAGCAGTTTTTGATATTTCGATGCCTTCCACATTTATCCCATTATCGCAAAAAATCTTTGCATTTCTGCCATATCCGATTCCTGGTATCAAGATGTTTTTGATCTTTCTTTGGAGAAAGAAGTCTTTTGCCAGAATAGCAGAGTCTGAAGGATCAAACCCCCAATTCGTTTTTTCTTTTTCAAATATTTTATCCCAAAAATCTTTCATCTAAAATTTTGTATCAATTTATATTCACTGTTACTCATGCTCGCGGCTAACGGTCGGCCGCTTAACGCAGCAAAGGTAGAACCTTTGAAGAGTACAGTAAATGCAGGTTTTGTTGCGATTTAGCGGCATGTTACCCAACGTAACTATTTATTTTTTCTTATTACATATTCCTCTTTCGCCCGGTAAACCAACACGATTAAAGCAAGCATTTCATTTTTCAGTTTATCTACAACTGTATATTTGTATTCCCTCTTAAAATTGGATGTAAAATGAAAAAAATTCAGCAAAAGATCATACCTGGCCTTGAACACTGACAACTCATCATAAAGAGACATTTTTAACTTTTTTTCGATGGGGCTTCGCCCTATACCCCAAATAATCAAATAGCCAAATTGTCAATTATCACTGAGACAGCGCACACTGAGACCTTCTACCTCGTAGCTGTTGCCCCGGCGTACTCCTGGGCTGTCGTAACCAAGAGAACTGCCCCATGCGGTACCGCAGTCGATCTCCGTGCTGGGTGGTGTATTGCATCATCTCGTTCCATTGGGAAAGTCCGCCGTATTTGGTGCAACTGTCTGGTTCGTTGTTGTAGCAATATTTTTCTATTGTGACATTGTTCGATTGTTTCATTGTTCGAGGGATCATTATCCCAATGTTCAGGCTCTCCTTCAGCCAGCACTGGCTGAAGACCTGGATGGTGTTGTACACCTGTGCTTCGTATTCCACTGTGGGCGTTCCCGGGCAGGGGATGTTGCTGGCAAACTGAAAGGCAAGCCGGATTCCGGATCAGTATCCGAGTGTCTTTTTCATTGACTTCAGCAACGCCACCACCGCTTTGGCCTGGGCCTGTTTCAAAGGAGGATCCTGGGGATACAACGTGGCTTCTGCGACGATTATGCAATCGGATCCGGGGTCGTAGGATGCAACCGTGAGGTAGCCGAACTGGCTTCCCGTATGGCCGTACCCCAGCCCTTCGGTGTATTCAATCCCCAGACCGTACGACTCGTTCGAAGGCAGACATTCCATCATTCGGACCACCTGAGCGGAAGTGAGACCGGATTGTCCCGTAAACAGGTTCCTGTAAATGGTGGCCAGATCACTGAAACTGGAAATGACATTTCCTTCTCCGATTCCGAACGACATGTTGAACATGGTGAAATCGATGGAGGCGTTGTTCATATATACATACCCTCGAAGGAAAGGGGCCGGCAGCGCAGTGTCGGTGCTTAGGTAAGGCAGTGTGCTCCCATTCAGGTTATTTTTCACTATGAATTCGTCAGCGATAAATTCATGGTAGCTTTTTCCACTCACCCGTTCGATGATCTTGGCCAGCAGGGTGTACCCTCCGTTGCTATAATGGTGTTCGATGCCTGGCTCGCCGTAGGTGAGCTGGTGCCGGGAGATTAGCGCCGCCAGCTCATCCAGGGTGAACTGATGGTACCGGTCCACCTGCATCAGAATGGCCATGTAGTAGACCTGTCCTGCGTACCAGGCGTTGACGGTATCCGGGATGAGCGTATTGACCTGGTCGAACACGTTGGCCCGGTGTTCCAGCAGTTGGCGGATGGTGATCCTGTTTTTGAACGGTATCTGGTATACTGTGTCATCCGGGAGATAGGGGATGGATGTTCCCGGGATCAATTTGGTGACCGTGTCATCGATGTTCAGCATCCCCTGCTGGTCCAGGAGCATGACTGCAGCAGCAGTAAACGTTTTAGTGATACTCGCTGCCCGGAAGTGGTACCCGGCCGTTGCTCCCGGCTCCAAGCCTGAAGACACGAACCAGCTCCCTTTCGGACAAGCAATGTACACTCCAAGCCCACCCTGGGAACCGGGAACCTGACTGGTAAAACCCTGCCAGGTAGTATCCAGGGAATATTGCAGCAATGGCATATAATCTACCAGTGGTGGGTTATCTTTGCAACTCCAGGAGAGCAGGAGCAGGAGCACAAGGAAGGTGACGGATGTTGTTTTCATATGTTAATAATTTTTGATGTGATAGGTCAGATAGTTTGTCCCGAAATGTCGGGAGAATATTCATTATTATCATTTCCGGTTGGCACAAACGATGTTTTTATAGATATTTTACAAGTTTCAGTGGGTGAAGTACTTTTTCAGGTCGATCTCTTCCCATCCGGAATAGCTTCTCACCTTCAGCCATAGTTTTAATTCGACAGGCTGAACGACGACGGAATAGATGCGGTTTTTTCATTATGTTGGGTAATGTTTTCGTATATAGTTCGTTGCCGGGTTCGGAGCGCTCATCTGTCCGGGTACACAAGAGGAACTAAAATGAGATGACCTTCGAAAGAGCACTTTGCCGGCAATGAACTATATGTGGTGTTAGGCGTTGTAAATTAGTTATTTATCAATCATTTACAAGATTAACTAAGTCAATTCTTTCTATTTTTGTCCAGAAACCCCGATATAGGTCACATAAAGGCAGTAGTGATATAGAAATTGATTCACTACAATTCACAATTTCTCCTTTAGGATTTATAAATTCAACGCTAACATTAGCGTTTACTTTTATTTTTTCATGAATTATATTTTTTGTTCTTGCAGCTATTTGTGCTTCATTCATCGGAGAAAACGGGAATATTGGAAAAACTAACTTAAACTGGATTATTTTTTTAAGTGCTAATTTAACAGGAAATACTATTTCATTATCCTCAAGATCTAATGAATCTGAAAGCATGAAATTAAATGGTTGCTTGAAATGAATATTTCCATTAACAGAAATTATATTTACTGAAGTCTCACCAATATTTTCAATTCTTAAAAATAAGGATAATTGAGTATTAGGTAAGACTCTTTCTCTTTGATTATTATTTTCATCAGTAGGATATAAAGTATCAGTCAGATCAATGTTCCTTTTTTTTTCTACATCCCATTTTCCAAATTTATAATGATATTCGTTCCCTTCAACAAAACTCACTTGCACTTTCGAAGTGAGAATCTTATCAAGTATTGATTGAGGTATCTGTTCTATGAGACCATTATAAATTTTGTAAGACGCCCAAACAACTCCTATGATTGCTATGAGTATATATATAAAATATGGAGGTGAAAACTTTGGGAATATTATTTGGACAAACACAAACAATACATCTAATGATAAAATAATCCATAAAATCCATTCCTTAAAAAGCAGTTTAAGGAATTTAATAACAGTGATATCAGCTAAATTTTTCATTGTAATATGTTTAGGTAGTCAAATCTAAGTTTTTTTAGGACGTGACATTTATAA
>JBAYFO010000076.1:0-13886 GCA_041667115.1 Ignavibacteriaceae bacterium
GATAATATGCTTTCTAATAGTGAATAGAACTCGAACATACTTTTATCGAGATTCATGGTTTGCACAAATTGGCCACCGGGTTTGAGCACTCTGGAGCATTCGGAAAAGACTTTATGGATATTTTTTCCTTTATTTATTCCATTATTGCTGACAATTAAATCAATCGACTTATTATCGAGCGGAATAGATTCAGCGACTCCTTCAATTATAGTGATGTTTGTAATTCCGTAGGAATCAATTTTATTTTTTGCTCTTACGATTGCTTCTTTCCATGGATCAATTCCGTATATGGTTGAACTTTCGCCAAGTCTCATAGCCAATTCAGTTAACGGAAATCCTGTTCCGAATCCAATATCAAGAACCACAATGCTGGGCTTGTAATCAATAGCATCAAGTAATTTTAATCCAAATGGAGCCGACCAAAGTGGGAGTTCGTCTAACACGTTAATTAATTTATTTACATCAAGATTATGGGTAAGATATTTTTTCATCGTCGTTGTCTATAACCATTATTACTTAGTTGAAAGAGATTATTTGTTAACAGCGAAATTAATTGCTTCCTTATCCCAGATAGTCGAATTTCGCAGTGCTTGAATTACTTGTTCTGGTTCGTCAACGAAAGTCCACATTCCCAGATGCTTTTCGTGCATGAAATTTTCAGACACGCAATTCTCAAGCATTTGTCGTAATGGATTATAATATCCGTTGGTATTTAAGATCACGATAGGTTTTGTATAGAGACCTAATCGCTTTAAAGAGATTGTCTCTAAGAGTTCTTCGAGTGTTCCGCTTCCACCGGGTAAAGTTACAAGTCCATCAATGTCAATCAAGAATTTAGCTTTTCGTTCATGCATGGTATCGGTTAGTTCAAAATCTGTTACACCTTTGTGAGCCCACTCGACCTCGTGCATAAATTTTGGCATTATTCCTTTTATTTTTCCACCATGTTCGATGATTGTATCGGCGAGTTTACCCATAAGTCCGGTTGCACCGCCACCATAAACGATTTCAATATTTTCTTTTACAAATTCGATAGCAAGTTTTTCAGTAGCATCAAAAAAAGAGCTATCAATTTTTGAACTAGAAGCGCAGTACACACAAATTTTCATCTTATCGTTGATTGGTTTAATACCTTCCATAATTCAAGTTATCCTACTTTGCTTGTTACAATAGTTATTTGTATGCAAAATAATAAAAATCTTGGGATATAAGAGAGCAGAATGGAGTGAGTTACTTATTAAAAATTTTTTAAATCTTTATTTTCTAAACATGTTTCTTTTCAAGATCTAGCAGCCATTTTTTTCTCCAAATTCCTCCGCCGTACCCTGTTAAACTCCCATCTTCTCCAATAACTCTGTGGCATGGAATAATGATTGATATCCTATTCATCCCGTTGGCATTAGCTACTGCCCTTACTGCTTCAGGTTTATGCAAAGCGGTTGCTTGTTGTTTGTACGAACGCGTTGAACCGTATGGAATATCTTGCAATGCTTTCCAGACAGATTGCTGGAATTCAGACCCGGGCGCAAACAAAGGAACAGTAAACTCTTTTCTCATTCCTTCAAAATACTCATCAAGTTGTTCCTTCAAAAGATTAAAATGTTGGTTAGCACCTTGAATGAGGTTTGCATTTAATTGCCTGGATAAAGATTTCAATTCTGTTTCCAACATTTTCCGGTCGGTAAATTCCAAAAGACAAATTCCTTCTTCAACTGCGCCGGCGTACATTGTTCCCAAAGGTGTTTCAAACCGTGTAATGTTGATGACCCGTTTCTCTTTGCTATTTGAAGGAGAAACTCCGAATATAGATTTAAATGAATCATTGAAACCGCTTAGTGATTCGTACCCGGCATCAAACGCAACAGAGGTAACCGGTTCGCCATTTTGAATTTTTTTGAATGCGGAATTGATACGAAACATTCTTTGATAGGCATGAAAAGTAATTCCGTGATTTTTCAAAAACCATCTTCTTACTTTACTTGGTTCAATTCGTCGTTGAATTAAATCCCAATCCTTCAGCTTTCGAGAAGGATCGGCATTAAGGTCATTTAATATTTCTTTTATATAAAAGGGTGTTTCTCCAAATTTTTCAAGAGGATTACAAATTTTGCATGGTCTGTAACCTTTGAGGATGGCTTCTTTAGCGGTGCTAAAAAACTCTACATTTTCTTCTTTTGGCTTTCTTGCGGTACATGTTGGGCGACAAAATATCCCGGTTGTTATAACGGCAGCAATGAATGTCCCTTCGTAAGAAACATCTTTATTAACAAGTGCCTGGTACATCGTTGAGTGTGTAAGCATGATTTTTTTTAGTTCAAAAATAGGATTATCCATATGCTTGCACAACCGAAAAATGAACAACTATTTTTTTTATTATATGAAAAAATCTTCCATCCCGGTAATTAGTGCCAGCCATTTTTTACTTTTACTTCATTCCAGTCAGATTTCAGAATCATGTAAAGTACTGTTTCTGATTCAAAAGATAAATTAAAGTTAAGCATACTCAATTGTTTCTTCTTTTTTTCGATTATGTAATAATGAGTGCAATTTTAACAGGTAGTTTATTGGCTAGATCGGACAATTGCTTATCAAAAAAAATGAAATGTTTCCAACATTTTGATTAATTTAGAACTATAGAATTTCAATTAAATCGTCAATGCAAAATCAAGATCATTATTTCCATATTAAAAGCCGACTGAAAATAAGTCGAATTGCTAAGATGTTTCTACGAAATCTGGCACTATTCCTTTTGATTCCTACCTTTTTCGGTTGCCAAAAAGAAAAGGAGACTACTCAAGAGAACAATGCTGAGATGTTTCTTAACCAAGTTGAGCAAACTCCTTTAAGCGACAAAGGATATCTCCAACTTGTAGATTCCCTATATAATATTTCCAAACAGCTTGATTATAAAAAAGGAATTGCTAAATCATTTTTGTTAAAAGGAAAGTATTTTTCTTCACTCAAGCAATACGATAATGCTCTTGAAAATTTTAATGAGGTCGTTAAAGTGAGCCAAGGATCGAAAGAGCTTGCTGAATTGGGAGATGCTTTTTATAATATAGGGGATGTGTTATCCAACTTAAAGAAAAGAGACGAAGCACTCGTTGCATTGAAAAAATCAGCAACCATTCGTTCTGAACTAAATGATTCATCGGGTTTGGGGTATTCATATAATTTTATAGGATTTACCTATTGGAGGATCTCCAATTTTGATAGTGCCGTATATTACTTTGAAAAATCTTTGAAAATAAGGAACAACCTTCCCAACAAGACAAATCGTGCCACGACTTATAATAACCTGGGAACAGTTTATTATAATTGGTCGTTATTTGACAAAGCGCTTGATCATTATCTTCGGTCGTTGGAATTACAAAAAGAACAAAGTAGTGCAAGCGGGATAGCGCGTTGTCTCTGCAACATTGGGTTAGTTTATACGGAAACAGCTCAAATTGACAAAGCAGTTGAATATTACAGAGAAAGCATTCCTTATGCACTAGCTTCAAAAATTCCGACGACAATCGGCTATTCTTATAATTGCCTGGGTTCTGCATTTAGCTCTCTTAATAAAGATTCTTCATTGTATTACCTCACAAAATCTTTCGATTCTTACCAGGTAGGTGACGATGTTGCTGGAATGACGCTAGCCCTTCAAGGTTTGGGTAATTATTATTACGATGCCGGACAATATTCAATGGCAAAAACCTATTATAATCAAATGTTAACTCTTGCTATTAACGAAAATATTCCGATGAGAATTGCGCGTGCGTACAAATCTTTAGGCCAAATCGACTATGCACAAAATAATCTCCCCCAAGCGCAAACTTATTTTGAACAAAGCATTGTAATAGGTAAGAAATCATCCTTAAAATTTATTCTTGTCGATTCGTACAAATATCTCTCAGAAATTTATGAAAAGAACGGAAAAATTGATAAAGCCCTCTCTGCATTGAAGCAACATAATGAATACAAGTTGCAAATAGATAATGAGGGGATGCAAAAAAGAATTATGGATCTGAAGAATAAAGCTGAGTATGAAAAATATCAACGGAGTTTACAAATTCAGCAGTATGAGAACGAAAAACAAAAAATTTATTTGGTAGTGACCATCGCTGCAATCCTTTTCTTGCTAATTACAGCGGTTATTCTTTATAGAATGAATAGCAAAAGGAAAAAGATCAATATCCTCCTTAGAGAAAAAAATCTATTAATTGAAGGGCAAAGCAAAGAACTTAATCAAAAAAATATTGAACTGCTTGATTTAAATGAGGCTAAAGAAAAATTATTTTACATTATTGCACATGATCTGAGGAGTCCATTTAATACCTTAATAAATTTGGGAACCCTTTTAAAAGAAGATTACCACAATCTTTCTGATGAAGTAAGATTAGAGTATATCAACGGTTTTGAAGATACCGCGATAAAGACTTATGAATTAGTAGAGAATTTATTGAATCTCTCAGCTTCTCGTACCGGAAGAATTGATTTTAATCCCGGCTATATTGAGGTAACACAAGTCATCAACAAAGTATTCAACATATCAATTTCTCAAGCAAACAAAAAAGACATTAAATTAGTAAACAAGATTGATAAAAGTGTTACAGCTTTTGCTGATCAATCAATGTTGGAAATAATCGTTCGTAATTTGGTGAATAACGCAATTAAATATTGTAAAACCGGCGGTCAAGTTGAAGTGTCATCGCATAAAGATAATCATAATCTCTTTATTGCTGTTAGAGATAATGGAATAGGAATGGACGATAATACGATGGCGAATATTTTTAATATCAATGTAATCCGTTCAAAGAACGGAACCGGGGGAGAAAAGGGAACCGGATTAGGGCTAGGATTGTGCAAAGAATTTGTGGAAAAACACGGTGGTAGCATTTGGGCGGAAAGCGAGTTGGATCAAGGAAGTAAATTTATCTTTTCGCTACCTTCAGAAAAGCCTGAGTGATTACTCTAAATTCTTTCCTCTTTCTTTCCGTTTTTCGAAGGTTGATATTTGGATGATTTAGATTTTTTTTTATAATCTTTAATTCTAGCCTTTTTTAACAGCATAGTTTTTAATAAATTTAAGTTCAAAAAATTATTCAATAATTAGTAACGAGCAATAAATAATGGCAAAAGATGTTGAAGTTCAAGTTCTAGAAGATGTTACCATACGTTTTGCCGGTGATTCCGGCGATGGTATGCAGCTTACAGGATCACAGTTTTCTAATACTACCGCTTTATTTGGAAATGATTTAAATACACTTCCGGATTATCCCGCCGAAATACGCGCCCCTGCCGGAACGCTGTATGGCGTAAGCGGGTTTCAATTACATTTCAGTAGTCTCGAAATTCAAACACCGGGCGATAGCCCTGATGTTTTAGTAGCGATGAATCCCGCGGCATTAAAAGTTAATCTAAAAGATTTAAAACCTGGCGCCACAATTGTGGTTAATGAAAATGCATTTGATTCGAAGAATTTAAAATTAGCTCACTATGAAGCAAATCCTTTAGAAGATGGTTCGCTTGCAGGGTTTGAGGTTATTTTAGTTCCACTCTCTAAACAAACCGCAGCTTCTTTAGAAGGGTTGTCTCTCTCGGTGAAGGATGTTGAACGAACAAAAAATTTCTTTGCGCTGGGATTAATGTATTGGATGTTTGACCGTCCCCTAGAACCAACACTTGCCTGGCTTGAACAGAAATTTGGAAAGAAACCAATCTATCTTGAAGCAAATAAAAAGGCGCTTACTGCTGGATATTATTATGGTGAAAATACAGAGATATTTACTACCCGTTACCATGTTGCTCCGGCAAAATTAGAAAAAGGTTCATACAGAAGTATCAATGGAAATGAGGCTGTGGCGCTTGGATTTGTTTCTGCTTCTGTCAAAGCGGGAATTCCTTTGTTTCTTGGCTCATATCCTATAACACCGGCTTCGGAAATTCTTCAAGAACTTTCCAATTATAAAAATTTCGGTGTAAAAACTTTTCAGGCGGAAGATGAAATTGCCGGAATTGCTTCTGCAATCGGAGCTTCTTTTGCCGGAAATCTCGCAGTTACAACAACAAGCGGTCCCGGTTTAGCATTAAAGACTGAAGCCGTTGGTTTAGCTGTAATGACAGAACTTCCTCTTGTAATTGTAGATGTACAGCGCGGCGGTCCAAGCACCGGTTTACCAACCAAAACGGAGCAATCGGATTTACTTCAGGCTATGTATGGACGAAATGGAGAATCTCCCGTTCCGATCCTTGCTGCATCAACTCCATCGGATTGTTTTGATATGGCTTTTGAAGCATGCCGGATCGCTATAAAATATATGACTCCTGTCTTTCTTCTTTCAGAAGGATATTTAGCGAATGGTTCTGAACCGTGGAAAATTCCAGATGTTGATTCGCTTCCTGAAATTCCCGTTCATTATTGGAAAGATAAAGAGACTTATCAGATTTATTCAAGAAATGATAACCTTGCCCGTCCCTGGGCAATTCCCGGTACTCCTGAATTAGAGCATCGAATCGGTGGATTGGAAAAAGCGCATATCTACGGAACGGTTTCTTATGTTCCCGAGAATCATGAAATAATGGTCAGGATGCGTGATGCAAAAGTTAAGAAAATTCAAGATGACATACCTGATCTTGAAGTTTTTGGAGATGAAGACGCTGATTTACTTGTTGCCGCATGGGGCGGAACATATGGTTCTGTTAAAGAAGCCGTTGCAAATCTTAGAAGAAAGGGACATAAAATAGCACAGGTACATTTTAAATATCTCAATCCTTTCCCGAAGAATACAAAAGAAGTGTTAACTAAGTATAAACAAATACTCGTACCTGAAAGAAACCTCGGGCAGTTATCTAAAATGTTAAAATCTGAATTTTTAGTTGAGGTTATTCAATTGAATAAAGTTCAGGGGTCACCTTTTAAATCATCAGAAATTGAAACTAAAATTATCTCTATACTTGGAGGTGAGAATGTCGACTAATGAAGTTATGGAAAAAAATGAAAATGTAAAGTTAACAGCAAAGGACTTTTCTACTAATCAAGATGTTCGTTGGTGTCCGGGTTGCGGTGATTATTCAATATTAGCACAAGCACAACGCATCTCTCCTGATTTAGGAATTCCGAGAGAAAAATTTGTTTGGGTTTCCGGCATTGGATGTTCAAGCCGTTTCCCTTATTATATGGATACGTATGGATTCCACAGTATCCACGGCAGAGCTCCTGCTATTGCTACCGGTGTTAAATTGGCAAATCCTGATCTTTCAGTTTGGGTTGCTGCCGGAGATGGAGACTTGTTAAGTATTGGTGGAAATCACTTCATTCATGCTTGCAGAAGAAATATCGATATGAAAGTAATTCTTTTTAATAATAGAATTTACGGCTTAACAAAAGGACAGTATTCACCAACATCTGAAAAAGGGAAAAAGACAAAAAGTTCTCCTTACGGAAGTATTGACTTCCCATTTCTTCCGGTGAATATGGCTGTTGCGTCAGGCGCTACTTTTGTAGCACGTTCAATCGATAGAGATCCAAAACATTTGCAGACAATGATGCTTCGTGCCGCAGCTCATCATGGGTTGGCATTTATCGAAATCTATCAAAACTGTAATATCTTTAATGATGGCGCGTATGAACCTTTGACCAATAAAGAAACGAAAGCAGATAATGTTGTAGTACTTGAACATGGAAAACCTTTGATCTTCGGAAAGAATAACGACAAAGGAATTCGCATGGATGGAATGAATCCGGTTATTGTTGATCTTACGACCGGTAAATATTCTGCAGAGGATCTCTGGATACATGATGAGTTCGATGAAAATCCTGCAAGGAGTTTTGTACTTGCGCACTTTGCCGATCTTGAAAATTTCCCTACTCCAATTGGAGTTTTCAGACAAGTTCAGAAATCAACTTATGATGGCGATTTGTTTGCCCAACTGGATGAAGTGACCAAACTTAAAGGGAAAGGAAAGTTAGAAAAACTTTTCCGCATGGGAAATACCTGGGAAGTCGCTTAATATTCTTTTAACATAATTCTAGGGTTTGATGTTGGCGATTGCTGCATCGAACCCTTTTTTGTTTTGGTTATTAGTCAACGGTCATTGGTCATTAGTTCTTGGAATGAATTAATAAAAATGACGGCTGACTAATGACTACATTTTCAAATTTGTTCCTTTTACTTTATACTTTCAACTTTTTACTTGAGACTGTTACCCTATGAATTACCAATTATTAAAAAAGATCATTCAAGAGAATAACTCTTTTCTTCTTACCACTCATGTTAACCCCGATGCAGATGCAATCGGGTCTGAAATGGCTTTTTATTTTTTGTTGAAAAAGCTCGGGAAAGTGGTTCATATTGTAAATACAAGTAAGACTCCCTATTATCTTGAGTTTATGGATGCCGCAAATGTTATTCAATATTTTGATGAAGAAAAGCATAAAGAGCTATTCAACAAAGTTGATATCCTTATTGCTTTAGATTTTAATCGCGGGCAGCGGATGGTACGCATGGAAAAAGCGTTTCGAGAAAGCAAGAAACTAAAAATTTGTATCGATCACCATGAAGACCCGGAAAATTTTACAGACCATTTAATTTCTGAAACTTCTTTTGCCGCAACCGGGCAAATTATTTATGATTTTATCAAATCGACATCAATTGTAGAAATAAATATTCCGATTGCAGACCCGTTATATGCAGCTATTATGACCGATACAGGTTCATTTAGATTTGATAGAACTACTGCGGAGATACATTATATTGCTGCCGACTTGCTTAATGCCGGGGTAAAGCCAAATGATGTCTATACAAAAATCTACGATACAAGCCGCATCGGGAAGTTAAAGTTACTTGGTGATGCTATTCAATCGCTTAAACTGTATGGCGATAAAGACAATATAGCAGTAATGGTGATAACCAGAGATGCCATGCAAAGAAGCGGCGCTGATGAAGCCGATACGGACGGATTTGTAAATCTTTGTTTAACAATTGATAGCGTTCAAGTGGCGGTGAAGTTTTTAGAATTGAATGAGGGCTTCAAAGTTAGTCTGCGTTCAAAAGGGGAGATCAATGTGCAGAAAATTGCCGCTGAGTATGGCGGCGGCGGACATAGAAACGCCTGCGGTATTCGTATCCGTGATAAGGAAATGAGTACATTTATTCCCGTTCTTATTGAAAGAGTAGAAAAATACCTGGGCAAAGAATTAGCACGTCGGAATTGAAATATTGCCAACAGAGAGTTTTTCAAGCTTCTATGTATGGGGACAAACAAGTTCATCCCGATTGAATTTTTATGGGCACAAAGCAGTTTCACCCTAGAACTATACAATAAAATTGATTTAATTAAAACAACTTATTTGAAAAGAACGTTTAAATGGTTAATTTTTGACAAATAATTTTAAATTTTCAGGAGAACCATGAATCGCCCAAAAGGAAAAATCATTCAAGTTATCGGACCGGTTGTCGATATTCATTTTGAAAATAACCACTTACCTAAAATATTAAATGCCGTAATTATCCCAAGAACCAATACTGAAGGTGTTGCGGAAGACCTCATTGTAGAAGTGCAACAACATTTAGGCGAAGACCGCGTGAGAACCATTGCTATGGATGTTACCGACGGCTTGGTAAGAGGAATGGAAGCTTTTGATACATTAGAACCAATTTCTGTTCCGGTTGGTCCAGCCACGCTTGGAAGATTAATAAATGTAATTGGAAAAGGAATTGACGGTCTGGGTGAAATAAAAGCCGAAAAGAGATATCCTATCCATCGCCCAGCCCCGGAGTTTAAAAATCTCGCAACAACAACAGAAATGTTTGAAACCGGAATAAAAGTTATCGATCTCCTTGAACCATACGCAAAAGGAGGAAAAACAGGATTATTCGGCGGCGCCGGTGTTGGTAAAACCGTTATTATTATGGAACTCATTAACAATATCGCTCAACAGCATGGTGGTTTTTCCGTATTTGCCGGGGTAGGTGAAAGAACACGTGAAGGAAATGATCTCTGGTTGGAAATGAAAGAGTCAGGCGTTATTAATAAAACTGCTTTAGTATTCGGACAGATGAATGAACCTCCCGGTGCAAGATTAAGAGTTGGTTTAACCGGACTAACAATTGCGGAATATTTCCGTGATGAAGAAGGAAAAGATGTTCTTCTTTTTATCGATAACATTTTCCGTTTTACCCAAGCCGGTTCTGAAGTTAGTGCGTTGCTTGGCAGAATGCCTTCGGCAGTTGGGTATCAACCAAACTTAGCAACCGAAATGGGTGCATTGCAGGAAAGAATTACTTCAACGGATAAAGGTTCAATTACTTCAGTACAAGCTATTTATGTTCCGGCGGATGATTTAACCGATCCAGCACCGGCAACAGCATTTTCTCACTTAGATGCAACTACCGTATTAAGCAGACAGATCTCGGAACTTGGAATTTATCCCGCAGTTGATCCACTTGATTCAACATCAAGAATTCTCCAGCCGGGAATTATTGGTGAAGAACATTACAATGTTGCGAAACAGACAAAAGAAATTCTTCAAGGATATAAGGACCTACAAGATATTATTAACATTCTTGGTATGGATGAACTTTCAGACGAAGATAAAATCACTGTAAAAAGAGCAAGAAGAATTCAAAGATTTTTCAGCCAACCTTTCTTTGTTGCGGAAGCATTTACAGGAATGAAAGGGAAATATGTTAAGCTTGCCGATACAATAAAGGGTTTCTCAGCAATTATCAATGGTGAATGCGATGATATTCCTGAACAAGCATTTATGTATGTAGGAAACATAGAAGAAGTCTTCGAAAAAGCTAAAGCGATGAGCTAATATGAAAGAATTCTCCTTAGAAATTATTACTCCATCTAAACTAGCTTATAGCGCTGAGGTTATCTCCGTTACAGTTCCGGGCACACTAGGAGAATTTCAGGTTCTTTATAATCACGCTGCGATTGTAAGTACCCTTGAAATTGGAAAAATAAAAGTTCAACCCAAAGAAGGAGAGACTCTTATTTTTGCAACAAGCGGAGGAACAATTGAAGTGCTTAATAACAAGGCAGTGGTTCTCGTCGCTTCATTAGAGCGTATAGAAGAAATTGATGTACAAAGGGCAGAGCAAGCCGTTGAACGCGCAAGGAAAAGATTAGAAAACAAAGCTCAGATTGATGTTACGAGAGCGGAAGCAGCTTTAACTAGAGGGTTAAACCGATTGAAAGTTTCTGCATTAAAGTAATTGAGTAGTCCATTTTATGTAATTAGAAATGAGAGATCCTCTAAAAGATCTCTCATTTTTGCTCATCAACCGATGAGAATTTAGTAATTTTGATCCTCTTCACTAGCCGTAAAAATTCCCCAACCCACAGCACAATTGAAGAACCTACGATAAGGAGAACCCAGTCAGCAAGAGTTAATGGTACGGTTCTAAAGAGTTCTCCTCCAAATTGTACAATGATGATCTGGGTGACAATTATAAATCCACTAATAGCTAAAAAATTCTTATTCGCAAAAAATTTATGAAAAGTAGAATGATTTGTTCCTAAAGTTTTTGCGTTGAATAAATTCCAGAATTGCAGCAGGACAAAGAAAGTAAAAAACATAGAGAGTTCATAGTCAGTCACTTTTCCGTCACTTTCCATCCACAAAATAGTTGAAAGTAAAACGACAATAAAAGCAAATCCTGAAATTAGGATGGACTTAAACATCCCCTTAGAGATAATAAAGTCACTCGGTTTTCTAGGTTTATGTTTCATTACCGACTTACTAGGCGGCTGTGTTGCTAAAGCGAGAGCGGCGAAGGTATCCATTATTAAATTAACCCAAATCATCTGTGGAACGGTTAAGGTTAGTTGAATACCGATAAATGGTCCGAGTAAAACAATTACTAAAGCCACTAAGTTAATAGTTAATTGAAAGAGCAAAAATCTTTGAATATTTAGATAGAGCGATCTTCCCCACATAACCGCATTAACTATGCTTGTAAACGAGTCATCAAGGAGAATAATGTCGCTAGCTTGCTTGGCAACCGCTGAGCCGGTTTTGCCCATTGATAAACCAACGTTGGCATAATTAAGCGCCGGGGCATCGTTTGTTCCATCACCGGTTACAGCAACGATCTGGTCTTTTTTCTGAAGCAGTTTTACTAATCGAAGTTTATCTAGTGGACGAGCACGCGACAGAATCTTTACATCAAGAATTTTCTCGCAGACTTCATCATCAGAAAGATTCCCGAAATCTTCTCCAAGCATTAAATTTTTATCATCCGTATCGATGGCATTATCCCACAAACCAATTTTTCTCGCAATTTCCTTGGCAGTTCCGGGCGTATCGCCTGTAACAATCTTCAAGTTAATGCCGGCATCAAGACAAGCTTTTACCGCATCAGGAACTTCTTCTCGCACTGGATCGTTTATTGCAATAAAGCCGAGCCAAGTCAAATCATGTGCAAGCTGTTCAAGTTCAACTCCATCCGTATATTCACAATTTTCTAAAATAGCAAAAGCGATAGTACGCATTGCGCGATTTTGATATTCACGAAGTTCGATAAGGATTCTTTCTTTTTGCGAGGTAAAGTCTTCAACCTTCTCTTCACCAACAAATTTCGTGCAAAGATTCAATATTATTTCAGGCGCTCCTTTAACCAATAAGATCTTCTTTGAATTAATAGCAGAAATTCCATATGTAGCCATATACTTTCGTTCTGTAGTAAACGTCCACTGATGAAGTACTTCAAAATTATGTCTCCATTTTTTATAGTCGATATGATTCTCATGAAGCCACAAAAGCATTGCTCCTTCGGTCGGGTTTCCAAGTACTTTTGGCGAGGGGGCAGTGGTTTCCAAATTGGCTGTAGAATTACCGCAAAATGATTCGATAATAACTTTTTCAATATAAGATGGGTGATCTGAATTTATTTTCTTCGTTTTCAAAGTAGGGAAATGGACATCATGCACATGCATTTCATTCATTGTAAGCGTGCCGGTCTTATCGGAACAGATAACGGTTGAAGCGCTTATGGTTTCAACTGCCTGCATTTTTCTTACAAGATTATTAGTCGCCGTCATCTTTCGAACGCTATAGGCAAGGCTTAAGGTTACACTCATAGCCAACCCTTCAGGAACAGCAACCACAATCATGGTTACGGCAATCATAAAGAATTGTAAAAATTGTTCGCTGATGTGAGCATTTAACCAATCCCACGGATAGGGAGAAATATATCCAAAGATAATCGCCGGGATAATAAAAACGCAGAAGAGAATTACCCCGTAGATCACTCCTCGTAACGAGCCCAAAAAACTATTATTATTAGAGATAAAATCAGGGCGTTGTTTTGGTTTACTTATAAGGTCAAGTGCATCAAAAAGAATTGGGAGCCAAATACGATGAAGAATGGCAAGAACTGTTAGCCCAATAACACTAACAATGTACCACTGTTGATGAGTTAAAAGTAATTCTTGAATTAAAACATCGCGAACGGTTAAAGCAATAAAGGTAAGTCCAGCAATTGAAAATCCGAAGACCCCGATTATTTTACTTAATTTCTCTAATTGCAAAGTAAGAGGAGTTTTCTGCCCGGTTTCTTCGGTAGCAGCTTTGGCGGTTTTTCCTATTTCGGTTGAATCACCAACTGAAGTCACTTCCATTATCCCGTGTCCATCAACTACTAATGTTCCACGAAGAACTTTGTCTGCGGGATAGGTTTTCTGATCAGACGAATTTTTTACTAATTGTTCCGTTGATACTTTATTAACCGCGTTGGATTCACCGGTTAAACTTGATTCGTTGACTTGTAATGAAATTGCTTCGACAACAGTTCCATCGGCAGGGATTTCTTCGCCGGATTCTATAAGAACAATATCACGAACGACTAAATATTTTTTTGCAATAGTAGTATAATTTTTATCACGAATAA
>JBAYFO010000077.1:0-13568 GCA_041667115.1 Ignavibacteriaceae bacterium
AACACAGGCGCGGACATTTTTCACTTTGTTTGCCGCGATACAAGCTCCAACACCACTTCCGCAGATGATAATTCCTTTTTCAGCTTCATGCGACGCAATTTTTTTTGCAACCGATATAGCGAAATCGGGATAATCATCTTTTGCGTCGTAAACCAAATTTCCCGCATCAACAATTTCAAAATTATTTGCGAGAAGATATTCTTTAATTTTTTCTTTCGTTTCAAAACCACCGTGATCAGCACCGAGAATAATTTTCATTTTATTTTCTTTCTACATTTAATTTCTTGAATTTTATTTTATAAAGATCGTAACCGAGCAGTACGAAAAAGGGAATATACTCCAGGAGCAGAACCCAAGTGTATTCCTGCCAGACTTTTCCCATCGGTGTAACATTCGTAAGATTGGTAGTAAACAGCAAACTCAATACCGAAGTAAATTGCACAAAAGGATTTACCGCGGCAATCCATCCCATGTACCAGGGGTAAAATGTTGGAGTAAAAATAATCATCGCGAGCAAAACGGCATAAACTCCGTAGAGAAAATTTTTATACTTTAATGCAATCACTGCAACAATAACCACTAAACCAGCCGTACAGATCAACCTGGCTGTTTGTCCATTGTGCAAAAACATGTTTATGAATTGATACACCGATCCGTTAAACTCCCAATTAGATAAATATTTAAATATCGAACTGGTTAAGGGTTGATTGTGTGGCAGAAACGGGAAATAAAACACAACCACTACGATAAAAAATATTAGATAAAAAAGAATTGCTTTTTTGAACCAAAACTTTTTTAGAAGCAGGGGAAGAATAAAAACGGGATACAATTTTATAAGGAAGCTGAACGCGAATGAGAGCGAAGAACCTATCACATTATTCTTCATCGCAAAATATAAAAACATCACAAAGAACATTACAGCTGCGGCATCCAGGTGGGCATTTACGAAAAACTCCATAATGGGAAGCGGAAGCCACGCATAGAAAATGATTTGATGCTCGTCCTCCTTTTGTAAGCGGAATAATTTCAGTAGAAAAAGTAAAGTGAAAAATTCGCAGACGAAGTAAATCAATTTTAAACCAACGGGCGATTCCCCGCTGATAAAATAGCTCGCGGCAAATATCAATTGTGCCGCAGGGGGATAGATCGCCGTCATTGTTTTGAAGGTTACTTTTGACGGGAGATCTTTTCCATGGAGATAATTGAGTGATGAGTCGGCAGGATTTTTCTCATATGGATTAACACCGTGGAGTAAAATCTTTCCTTCCCACAGATAACGGTAATAGTCATCCGAAGTTGTTGGAGAAGAGGGCACTAACGTTAGGCGAAAAAGTAAACCGAAAAAAATAATCACGTATACAAGTGAAAATTTTCTTCCGAAGAGCGAAATAGTTTTCTCTTCTCTACGCTTTACGAGTTGAAGTGTGAACAAGAAGAGAATAAAGAAAAGAGCATAAATGATAATGTAAAGGAGAATACTTGACGAAGTAAGATTTGAAAAAGTATAATAGAGTAGCAATGCCTCAACTAGCAGAGCGAGCGTTAAAAATTTGTTTCGTGAAAATTGAAAGAGTTGTTTTAGCATCGGTTAATTTGAAAACTCCCATGTTATACCAAAACGGATTCCTCTTCCCGGCATCGGAAAGTAAGGAGTAACATAATAAAGATTCCCGAAAAGATTTTCCCATGAAAAAAAGATCATTGCCGATCTTTTTATCTCGCCGGAAAGATAAAAATCAAGCGTAAACCAGGCAGGTACACGAGGCTTGGATAGGTCGTAAAAAACTTGCGTTTCGTAAAAATCATATTGCGCATGGACTTGTCTCCCGGAATATTTCGCCTCAAATCCGGTTCGCAAGTACAGACTGGAATTGAAAAGAGTATCGCGGTATTCAAGTTTCCAATCCAATGCAATATTTGGCAGGTACGGCTCAGTTGAAATTCCAATTTTCTTTGACGAAAAAGACGAGTTTGTTAATGCGTGGATCTTCCAATAGACATAGTTAAAGGTTAAACCAGCGCCATAGGTCTCTTCATTAGAAACATTTTGAAAAGAATACACTGGCTGCGTTAATGTTGAAGTTGGATCGGTAATCGCGAACGATCCGCTTCCTTGGTTATTATAATAAAACTTTAATTCAGTGAAAGTTTTATCTGCTGTTCTCTTATATCCGAGTTCCGCTGCAAAAATTGTTGGGGAAGAAATTAATGTTGAACCTGCATCTTTAACTTTCTCAAAATAAGAGGTACCGAGATAAAGCGAAGAACTCTCAGAAAGAAGAAAGCGAATATCAGCCCCGGTTCCGTAATATTCAGTGTTTTTGGCAATTATCATTTTTTCAAATACAGAAGGGATGACTCTTTTGTTCCCGAGATCGAACGTAAGAATGCCGTCTAAAGCAAAGAGATCGTTAATAATTTCTTTCCCGGTGAATCGTTCAAAATAATCTACGTATTCGTAATTCCCCTTTAACGAAAGGTTGAAAATGCTAAAGTCCGTTTGGTGGCTTACGATGCCGCCGAGAACTTTTGTTTTTCTGTCCGAAATAAAAATTGGAAGATTGCTTTGCTTCCCGAATTCGTTTTGCCGGTATTCATCTAAATTAAAACGATAATAAAACGAAAGTTCGGAAGTACTTTCTTCATATAAATGAGCCAGCATTCGCGCTGAAAAATTATGTTGTTTTCCTTTTTGATAACGTTCGCGGATAACAACCGGAGAAGAGATGAGATCGTATAAGTACTTCTCGGGAGATGTAGTAAGTGTTGCCAAACTATCGTAGTTAATTCCTCCGTTCAAACCGATATCCGATTTTACAAAATTGTAGTTCAAGAAAAAGTTGAGTGAATTTGAGTAGAGATATTTTAGTTTTACTTTCGCCTGCCACAAACTAAAATCGGAATTGTAAAATCCCTGGTCCATTTTCCGGTTGGAAATATCGAAAGAAAAAATATATTTTTTTGAAAAAAGAGAATTGAACTGGGCGTCGACATACCCTTCGCCAAACGGAGATTCGATATATTTAATGCGGGTGTAAGGCGGCATCGCGATATTGTCTTTGGTGATGAAATTAACCGAAGCTAAATTATTAAAAATTCCGTGAAGAAATCCACGTGGAGAAGGAACCACTTCGATTGAATCAACATCTTCGGTTTGATACAAATTCAGATCATACACGTTTCGTGTCCTATCGTTCAACAAAATGCCGTTTTCAAAATAACTGACATTGCCGAATCCGGCTCCGTAGAAATTCATTTCCTCCGGTAGTCCGCTAAATCCAAGACTTCTCTTGTAACTTACGGGAAGCAGAGAAAAGATATCGCCGGAGTACCGCAAGTTCACTCTCCTTATTTCTTCCTGTGGAATTATCGAACTGAATGGAAGTTCCGCAGAAAAGGTAAGAGGAACAACTGTGTCCCTTACCGCTTCAAGAGCAAGTGAATCGACTGCCGCCGAATCTACCGGAGAGATGGTTTTAATCTTCAAAGAATCAACTATATTTAAAGAATCGCCGGTTGACTCTCTGGAAACGACGAGGGAATCGCTCATAGAAAAAGCTTGAATAGCAAACACGAATACTAATAGGAGGAATAATTTCATTATCTTTTTAATTAACTGATTATCTATTGGTAAATTAATAATTAAATTTGTAGTGAAAAAATTAAACAATAAAGGCACAGTGTGAAGCTTTCTGTATTATTACCGGGAATGGACGATCAATTTCTCTGGTTCAGCAATTTGTACGATTTGGCGGGGAAAACAATTTTGGTGGTTGGAGAGAGTTCTGAAGGAATCGCTAAATTCATCGAAGAAAATTTTCAAGCGAAAATATTTTTCATCGTGCACGAAGAAGATGCGCTTTTCCGCAGCCGGTTATCGCTAAGCGCTAATAAAAATATTAGTGTGCGGTTGATGGATCCGGCTCAGACAGATTTTAAAGATAATTTTTTTGACGCGGTGTACGCACAGGCTTCAGTTACCGTTAGCGGAAGAAGAAAGATTGCAAAAGAATTTTTGCGTATAACCAAGCCCGGAGGTGTTTTATGTGTGGGGGAATTGTGTAATTTGAAAAAAGATGTTCCACCGGTTATCACCGACGTCTGGAACCGCTCATCACTCTCACCGTTGTTTGTTGATGAATTGGTTCCTTTTTACGAAAACGCGCAATGGAAGTTTAAAGAGTCAAAAGATCTTTCGGAAACCTTAGATGTTTTTTATATTCAATTTGAAAAAAAGGCAGCGAGGAATCTTCCCAATGTTCCTGAAGGGGAAAAGAAACTGCATAAGAAATTTATTCACAAAATAAGCCATGAGGCAAACGTATTTTTAAGGCACGGCGGATATAAGAACATCGGATTTACCGCAATGTTGTTTGAAAAGGAAATTGCATGAAAAGAAATGACATTGTTGAGTTAACTATTCAGAGTTACGCTTACGAAGGAAAAGGCGTTGCTAAAATTCCGGTTGAAAAAAATGGGGAGACAAAAGATTTTGTCGTCTTCGTTCAACATGCGTATCCCGGTGATGTTGTAAAAGCTGAACTAAGAAAAATTAAAAAATCATATGCCGAAGCCAGAGTTGTTGAAGTAATTTCAGCTTCTAAAGAACGGATAACTGCACGCTGTAATTATTTCGGTACGTGTGGAGGCTGTAAGCAGCAAGACCTTGCTTATCCAACGCAATCCCGCTACAAGCAGGAACAAGTTAAAGATATTTTCAACCGGTTAGGTGATTTCAAAGATTTTATTTTTGAAGAGATTATCCCCGCCGAACAAATTTTCTTTTACCGGAATAAAATGGAATTCTCCTTTGCAGAGCAGCGCTGGTTAACGTTGGAAGAAATAAACTCAGCCGAAGTGATCGACAGAAATTTTGCGCTCGGTCTTCATATCCCGAATTTATTTGATAAAGTGTTGGATTTGAACGAATGCTTTTTGCAGTCGGAAGAAAGCAACAAAATTCTGAATTTTACGAGAGCATTCTTTAAAGAGAAGAACACGTCTATTTATACTACCAAAACGCACACGGGATATTTACGGAATTTGGTAATAAAAGAATCGAAGCATTTCCCGGAATTGATGGTGAATCTTGTTACATCCGAAGAAAATGATGAATTGATGGATGAATATACTCACCGTCTGAAAAAGGAAATCCCGGCTGTTACAACTATTATTAACAACATCAGTAAGAAGAAAGCGTTGGTCGCTCTTGGTGATTATGAAAAAGTTTTTTACGGGAATGGAATTATTCACGACTCGATAGGCGGATTTAAATTTAGAATAAGCGCCAACTCATTTTTCCAGACGAACACCTTACAGGCGGTAAACCTCTATCAAACAGCACTCGACTATGCTGAACTTTCCGGTAATGAAGTTGTGTACGATCTTTATTGCGGCGCGGGAACAATTTCTATTTTTGTTTCAAAGTTCGCAAAAGAGATTTACGGATTTGAAGTGGTACAACCCGCTATTGAAGATGCCGAAGTAAATAAAAAGCTCAATCAAATTTCAAACGTAAAATTCTTTCTCGCTGATCTCTACAACTCTTTTTTAAATGTTGTGGAAAGTCAAAATATTCCTAAGCCCGATGTGATTATTGCAGATCCTCCGAGGAATGGAATGCACAAAAACACCATCGCTGATATTTTACAGCTTTCTCCGAAGAAAATAATTTATGTAAGTTGCAATCCAACAACGCAGGTTCGTGATCTTAAACTGCTATGCGAAGCAGGTTATAAATTGGTAAAAGTAAAACCGGTAGATATGTTTCCGCATACGTACCACATCGAAAATGTAGTATTACTTTCTAAATGTGAATAGGAAAAGAGAACTAAAAAGCACCTGGGATCCACAAACGGAGTTGGAATTGAACTGAAGTGTTTGGGAGTGAAAAGAAAAATAAAAATTAAAGAGTCAGTAACTACATGTATAAAAAGAACACTTTCAAAATTGTATTATTATTATCCATGATGATCCTTTTATCATGTTCACAGGATAGATACAAAGCCGAAGAATTTATTAAAGATGGCAACAAGAAAATAAAGCTGGAAAATTATAGTGGGGCAATTGAAGATTATTCTAAGGCAATAGAGCTCTATCCTGAATTTGCTAATGCTTATTTTAGCCGTGGGAATGCTAAATTTAGGCTTATGGATTACCATGGTGCTAATAAAGATTATGACAAAGCTATTGAGTTTAACCCTGAATATGTCGATGCTTATTTTAATCGTGGCAATATCAAAATCAAACTTGCCGACTTAAGCGGAGCGATTGAAGATTATAGCAGAATAATTGAGATTGACGGTAAAAATGCCGATGCTTTTTTTACACGCGGTATGGCCAAATTTAAACTTGGTGATAAAACCGGTGCATGCTTAGATTGGAAGGAAGCTGATGAAAATGGTAATATTCAGGCTGCTGACATGATTAATAAATATTGTAAGTAATAATTATCTGATTGTCTAAATGGCGGCACTGCTGGAAAGTTGCGATCATCGCCGATCTTAGTGAATCTGTGTCCCATTTTTCCTGTTATCAAGCAAAAGCACGAATTCTCCTTTTAGATTTTTTGCTTCAACTTCCAGATAAATTTCTTGTGCCGGTGCGCGGAAAAATCTTTCCGTTGGAAGCGTTAAGTTGAACGCAACAACTACACGGGCATTTTTCCCGAATACTTTAATAATGTCAGCGAGCAAAGCTTTTAAGCGGTAAGGTGTGTCAAGTAGAACAATGAGTTCTTTTCTGTTTTTCAATTGAAATAATTCTGTCTGGCGCATTTCTTTCTTCGGCGACAGCCATCCATAATAATAAAACTTTTCAAAATCCAACCCGGAACCGGTTAGCGCGGGAAGCAATGAATTTGCACCGGGAACCGGTATCACTTCAATATTGTAACTAATGCAAAGATCAACCAAAACATGCCCGGGATCTGAAAAAAGGGGAGTACCGCAATCGGAAATTAATGCGGCGGTTTCTCCTTGAACAATTCGCAGCGCCATTTCATCGGCAAAATCTTTTTCATTATGCTCGTTAATCGACATTAGAGGTTTTTCAATTTTAAAATGAGAAAGGAGTCTTCGTGCTTCTTTATATTCTTCGCAGATGATAAAATCGACATCGGCTAAAATTTTTAATGCCCGCAGCGTAATATCATCATAGTTGCCGATTGGCGTGGAAACGAGATAAAGTTGTTTTTTCATAGCGCTAACTTACGGTTATCGCTTGAAGAAAAAAAAAATGATGGAAAAAGTCGCTTCCGAAAACTAAAAACGTTCTGAGTTCTTGCAGAAATGAACCGAATAAATATTCCCAACATTTACAATTTATTTGCGCAATTAAATAATATAAGATAATTTAGTTACGTCCGATAAATATATTTTATAACAAAGGAGATGTTTTATGAAATGTGCTAACCACCCCTCAATGGATGCCGTAGGTACCTGTGTAGATTGCGGTAAAGGACTTTGCGTCGATTGTACCCACGCCTACTCAATTCCCATTTGCCAATCATGTAATGCAGTACGCGTTAAAGGAGAAAAAGGGGATCTCAACAAAAGGATCATTTTAACTCTGGTGTTTTTTGTTATCGGTTTTTATTTTATGGTTAGTTCGGCGCCCAATTTCAATATTGGAACGATAATAGGCGGAATTATGATCGGTTACATTTTTGCCGGAGTTCCTTGGGGTTGGCAGTTCTTGAATAAAATTACTCCGAGTATGTTTCTCTTTCTTTCGTTTGCAGGATGGGTAATATATTTCTTAATTAAAACAATACTGTCATTTGCAATCGGATTTATTGTTCTCCCAATTAAACTATGGGGAATGTATAGTGATTCCAAAAGACTTAAAGAAATTAATCAAACTTTTACGACTAATTAGAACTCTAAAAAGCCGGTAAGCTCACTTGCCGGCTTTTTTTATGCATTAATCACTCGAGCATTTTTTAATAACAAACATTTTCTTACTGCCTCTCCATCAAAATCCTTTCTTATTCTTTCCCGTTCATTAGATTTCTAGATTTAGAGAAAGAAAAGTTCGAGAAATCAATTTTATCTTATACGTTGGTAGGGAAACGGTATTTTATACCGCCTGCTTTCTCTTTATATTTGCATTCAAATTTAAGGACCACATGGAAAATATTCGGAATTTTTGCATTATCGCTCATATTGACCACGGAAAATCTACAATCGCAGATGCGCTGTTGGAATATACGGGAACCGTTAGTCTGCGTGAAGCAAAAGCACAATTTCTTGATGATATGCCGCTGGAACGTGAACGCGGCATCACGATAAAATCGCACGCCATTCAAATGACTTATAAAGCTAAAGATGGTAATCAATATATTTTAAACTTAATTGACACTCCCGGGCACGTTGATTTTTCTTATGAAGTTTCCCGCTCGTTAGCTGCGTGCGAAGGAGCCGTTCTGATTGTAGACGCCGCGCAAGGTGTGGAAGCTCAAACCATCAGCAACCTTTATTTGGCTCTTGATGCCGGACTTGAGATTATTCCCGTCTTAAATAAAATTGATTTACCAAGCGCGGAAGTTGACAAAATAAAAGGACAGGTTATCGATCTTATCGGATGTAACGACAGTGATATTATTTTAGCAAGTGCAAAGGCAAGAATTGGAATCGAAGAAATTCTGGAAGCGGTTGTTCAACGTATTCCAGCCCCCAAAGGGGATGAGACCAAACCACTTCAGGCATTGATCTTTGACTCTGTTTTTGATCCGTACCGCGGCGCCATTGCCTATTTACGCGTTTTTAATGGAACAATAAAAGAAAAACAGAGAATAAAATTCTTCGCGCATGATAAAGAATACGATACCGAAGATATCGGCATTTTGGGAATGAAGAAAATGAGAACCGGCGAACTTTCTGCAGGAAATGTCGGCTACATGATCGCTGGAATTAAAGATGTGAACGATACCAAAGTGGGTGATACCGTTACTTTAGCTAAGCATGGCGCGGTTGAACCACTACACGGGTATAAAGAAGTAAAGCCGATGGTTTACAGCGGATTATACCCGACGAACACAGAAGAGTTTGAAAATTTACGTGATGCTCTTGATAAATTTCGCTTAAATGATTCTGCACTTGTTTATGTTCCGGAAACTTCTGCTGCACTCGGATTCGGATTTCGCTGCGGATTCCTCGGTCTTCTTCACATGGAAATTGTTCAGGAAAGATTGTACCGCGAGTTTAATCAATCAATTATTACAACGCTTCCAAACGTGGAGTATATTGTTTATAAAAAGAATGGAACAAAAATTACGGTGGATAATCCAGCGACAATGCCCGCAGTCGGTGATATTGAAATGATTGAAGAACCCTTCATGAAAGCGCAGATCGTAACACCAAGCGAGTATGTCGGGAATATTATGAAATTAGCGATGGATAAACGGGGGATCTATAAAAATACTACGTATCTAGATCCAACGCGCGCCGATCTTCAATTTGAATTCCCTCTCTCGGAAATTATTTTTGATTTTTATGATAAACTGAAATCAACCACTCGCGGGTATGCTTCGTTCGATTATGAATATATCGGATACAAAGAAGCCGATCTTGTGAAACTTGATATTTTGTTGAACGGCGAAACGGTTGATGCTCTTTCAATGATTGTTCACCGCGTAAAAGCATTTGATTGGGGACGGAAAGTATGTGAAAAACTGAAAGACCTAATTCCGCGTCAGTTGTTTGAAATTTCAATTCAAGCAGCAATCGGGGCAAAGATTATTTCAAGATCAACAGTTAAAGCAATGCGGAAGAACGTTCTTGCAAAATGTTACGGAGGCGATATTTCGCGTAAACGGAAACTGCTCGAAAAACAAAAAGAAGGAAAGAAGAGAATGAAACAGGTTGGGAATGTCGAAATTCCCCAGGAAGCTTTCCTTGCTGTTCTCCAGATTGAAGATTGATAAACAGGAAATGTTATGAGAAAAATTATTTTTGCCGTCTGTGTTGTTGTCTTAACTACCTTCTCACTTAATGCCCAACAAAAGTATTTGGTTTACTTTAAGGACAAGGGAATAACAAAGCAAACCTCGTTGCAGAAAAGTTCTCTTGCATATCAAGAAGCGGTTCACTCACTTTCAGAAAGAAGTATCGAAAGAAGAAAGAAACATCTCGGCGAAGAAAATTTCATAACCTTTGAAGATGTTCCTCTTTACCAGCCTTATATTGAAAGCCTCGAAACAACCGGAGCAAAAATCTGGAATAAATTAAAATGGTTCAACGCTGTTTCTCTTTATGCTGATGAAAACCAAATTGCAAAAATCTCATCGCTTCCTTTCGTTGAAAAAGTTGAAGAGGTCAAATCACTCTCTTATCAAAATGAAAATCTAAAAGAGCGACCGGAAAATTCTTTATCGAAAACTGCCTCAACGAATGAGGCATTAAGTTATAGTTACGGTCCATCATATTGGCAATATGCGCTCTCTGATATTCCGCAAGTGCATGCGAAAGGAATCACAGGTGATAGTGTTGTTATTGGAATTTTAGATTCCGGTTTTCGCTGGAAATTAATTGAATCGCTCTCTTCAAGAAAAGTATTGGCAGAATATGACTTTGTTTTCCATGATAATAATACCGCAAATGAAGCCAACGATGTAGGTGGACAGGATGGACACGGAACTACAATCTTTTCTATTATCGGCGGATTTAAAGAAGGCAGTATTGTTTCTCCCGCGTTTAACGCCTCATTTATTCTTGCAAAAACTGAAGACATTAATAGCGAAACGCATATCGAAGAAGACAATTACGCAGCAGCGTTGCAGTGGATGGACAGTATCGGTGTTGATATTACTACAAGCTCGCTCGGGTATAATGAATTTGATCCATCAACTTATTCGTACAAATATTCCGACATGAACGGTCAAACAACGATCATTACCAAAGCCGCTGAGATGGCTTTTACTCAATTTGGAATATCAACATTTACTTCTGCCGGAAATGATGGCAATGGTACTTGGCATTACATCGGTTCCCCTGCGGATGGTTTTAATATGATGGCGGTCGGGGCGGTTTCAAATAACAATATTAAAGCTTCATTTAGCTCTTTTGGACCAACGTATGACGGAAGAATAAAACCTGAAGTAGTTACCCAGGGTGTTTCGGTTTATGGAGCCAGTGTTTCCGGCACGTCTACTAATGTTTATGGCTACGGAAGCGGAACTTCGGATGCTTGTCCGATTGCTGCTGGGGTAGCGGCGCAACTTTTATCGCTTTATCCTCATTTGACAAATGTTCAGATTAGAAAAATTTTGTTGGCAACATCCGGCAATGCAGCTTCACCAAATAATTCAATTGGTTACGGATTAGTATCCGCTCTAAAAGCAATAACTTATCCGAATCTTCAAAAAGTGGGTCAGTCTTTCATCGTCAATAAATGTTTTGAAAAAGAAAATATTTTGGCGCAGACGGTCGTCCTTCATCTTGTTCAAGGAACTCAAACTTTTGATCTGCCGATGAGCCTTGGGCAAAAAGGAATTTTCTCATCAAATCTTTCTTCATACAACGAAGGTGATGCCCTTGAGTTTTATTTTACGTATACCGATAGTAATCTAACCTCGCTAAGAGAACCGGCTGTTGGGCGGTACAGCATTACTTCCATTAAGGATGACGTCCCGGATGCTTACGGACTTGAGCAGAATTATCCGAATCCTTTCAATCCGAATACAAGAATTTGGTATTCAATTCAAAGTAGCGGGTTTATAAGTCTAAAAGTATATGATTTGCTTGGCAATGAAGTAACAACATTAGTGAATGAAGAGAAAACACCCGGGAAGTATCATGTAGAGTTTCAATCAATAATTGGCAATAAGCTGTTGGCGAGCGGTGTCTATTTTTATGTTTTAAGAATTGGCGATAGAGTGGAAGCGAAAAAAATGGTGTTGCTCAAATAATCATTCAGATTCCGATGAAACGTATTCTACTCTAAATAAATATTTGAGATTTTATCTGAACGTATTTTTTCATTTACTACTCAACCTCTGTTAATGATTTCCAAAATTTATTAAGGAAAAAATGATGTCAGGAAGACCTTATGTCCTCGCAGAAACAAACTGGAAAACCGTAATAGAAACAGATTATAAGGTTGCTATTCTACCCTGGGGAGCTACCGAGGCGCATAATTATCACTTACCTTATACAACCGATAATGTTCAATCCGAATACATTTCAATTATTTCTGCTGGAAAAGCATGGAGAAAAGGGGCAAAAGTTGTAGTTCTTCCCTGTGTTCCGTTTGGCGTTAATACCGGACAGATTGACATCAAGCTCTGCATTAATATGAATCCCTCAACACAACTCGCTTTATTAAAAGATGTTGCTGATTCACTTGAAAGACAAGGGATTTTTAAAATTGTTATTATCAACGGACACGGTGGTAATAATTTCCGTCAGTTAATACGCGAAGTACAACTACTATATCCCAAAACGCTAATTACTCTGATCGATTGGTACAAAGCTCTTGATACTAAAAAGTATTTTGATCAACCGGGCGATCATGCGGATGAAATGGAAACAAGCAATATGATGGTCATAGCACCAGAATTAGTTGCTCCCTTATCTGAAGCCGGGGAAGGGAAGGGAAAGAAATTTAAAATCACCGGACTTCGCGAAGGCTGGGTTTGGACAGAACGCAAATGGAAGAAAATAAGTGAAGACACCGGTGTAGGCAATCCTAAAAAAGCGACTGCTGAAAAAGGGAAAACATATTTAGAAGATTTAACCCAGATAATTTCGCAATTTTTAATAGAGTTTGCTGAGTGTGATCAAAACGATCTCTATCAGTAATTTATACATGTGATTAAACACAAATAGCTGACTATTTGTAAAGAAAGAATCCATTCCAGAGGGAATTAGTTTTTACTGATGTTTTTTTACTTGTTTTAAACTATAGCAAATCTCTCGTCGATTATTTACTAACCCCATCCAAATTACTTTTTATTTAAATACACTACTTTTTATATGTTAAATTAAAATACTTAAAAACGGCTATTGTTTGATTTAGAGAATAAATAAATGGACAATGTCTTAAGATCAAACTTATTGGATCTCAATATTAAAAGAGAAGATAAAGGTTCGACTGATCAGAGCATAAACGAAATATTATTTCAAAATCATCCGATCACCGAATGCCAGAAAATATGGTTCGGCAATTTCTCTGAATTAAGTGAGCAGCACTAAATCCTTATGGAGAAAGATTTTGGTACGAATTAAACATTTGTTTTTAGGCTGTTTTCAAAGAATTTATCAGCCTAAGGAAATTTTACTAGAAAATGTTAAAAATAATTGCGGAAAAATTTGCATCTCCAAGGTAAGAACCCTATATTTGAAAGCTGTTTATAAATGTTTTCAGATCGCTGAAAACTTAAACAAAAAAGATTAAAAAAGTAAGAAATTATTTTTAACTACACTTGACTTTCTAATAGTTTTGCTGTAAGTTTGAAATCCTTTTGAAAATGTTCTTTGATAGAATGAATGCAAACTTGTCAATAAGTTTGGTTCAACTAAGCTTTAATGCTTTGATTACACCAGTTTAATCCTACAACGGAGAGTTTG
>JBAYFO010000078.1:0-13224 GCA_041667115.1 Ignavibacteriaceae bacterium
AAAAGGAACTCAGAATAGGATAAATAGTTTCGTTCAGTCGGCCAATTATCACTTTCCCCGAATCCTCTCCAATCGAAAGTAAAAACATTAAATCCTTTTACTACCAATTGTTTTGCATACCAAAGCAGCCAGGACATATTTTGCGCATCACCATCACAAATTATTATCGTTGGTTTTGGAACATCATCAATCTCTTTATAATTCTTATAACATAAAGTTGTATCACAAGTGAGTAATAGTTTAGAAGAATCTTGCGCGGGATAAAACCATCCTTTAAGTTTATAACCATCTGAGGTTATAAATGACATTTCTTCATAAACGATATTATACCATTCGGGTTTTAATATGTACTTCTTGACCGGATTTATAGCAAATAGAGAACTATGAATAAGTATAACGCTTAAAATCAAATAAAATTTTTTCATTTTTCTACCAACAGCTATTTATATATCCAACAATGTGTTCTACTAAAATTCAATCTCTATCAGCTACTTATCACGCCGTTTTTATTCCTAACCAACCGGATAATTGTTTCTTATTCTGAAAATAAAAATCCATTCCTAAACCGATGCCAAATCCAATTAATATACCATACCGCGCTGTTAAATAAATAAATTCCATCGGCGGCAAACCAGCTTTTGCGTTTACCATATAGACAATAATTCCGCACGCAGCATTTATTAAACCGTAGATTAGGGCTAATGCAAAACTTCTTAAGTAAAATTTTATTTGCGGATTTTTTTGTATGAATTGATAATAAAACTTAACGGAAAGAAAAATGCCTACAATAAAAAAAACATCTCTTATTACATACGTCAATGATATTTCTCTTCCAGTAAATAGTACAAGATTCAAAAATAGTACAAGAAGGATGCTGAAAACCTGTTCTTTTGTTGACGTATATTTTAATAAGCTAAAGAATAAGGCTCCAATAAATCCGTTAGCTACAAACTGAAAATTCGATAGTGTCGGGTTAAAAATTGAAGTGTTGAAAAAAACAAATCCAATTAGGATACTCCCCAACATTCCCACTAAAGTCATTAAGAAAATTTGATCCATTTTACCATTTTTCATATCAAACCTCTTTTTTTATGATACTTGTTAACTCAAATTAATGCAACACCATTTGCTAAACAAAAATAATCACGAAATGTCCCTCCTCCCAACCATGTACGGATTCATTCAAGTTTCCAAATTCGTAATTCCTAATTTATTTCTCCCGGTATTTCATGCGATAAACAATGCAGCGTTCCCAATCCCCACACAAGATCAACTGCATGGATACCAATGACTTTTCTTTCCGGAAAAAGTTCGGAAAGAATTCCTAAAGCAGTTCTATCTTTTTCATCATTAAACGTTGGAACCAGCACCATTCCGTTTGCTATATAAAAATTTGCATAGCTCGCCGGAAGTTTCATCCCGTCAAATTTCATCGGGGACGGCATGGGAAGCGAGATCACTTCTAACTTGCTGCCGGATGCTGTAGTTTCACTTTGTAATCTTTCGGCATTTTCATTCAGCAACTTATAATTTTCGTCGTGTGGATTTTCTTCCCGGCAAAGCACAACGGTCTTTTCATTTACAAAGCGGCATAAGTCATCAACATGCCCGTGCGTATCGTCTCCGGTAATTCCTTTTCCCAGCCAGATAATCTTTTCAATCCCTAAATATTTATTGAACACAGCTTCGTAATCACTTTTTGTAAAACCGGGATTTCTTGTTTGTGTTTTTTCATCTAGCAAACATTCTTCCGTGGTTAAAAGCGTTCCGTTTCCATTTGAATCAATCGCGCCGCCCTCAAGCACAACATGCCGATCATTATATTTTGCAATAGTTAAAGGAAGGTTTAATGTTTTAGAAATTTGTTCCGGAATTTTCCTGTCGAGTTTCCAGTTATCATATTTTGCCCAGCCGTTAAAAAGAAAATGGACTGCCTCTGTTTTATTCTTCCTCTTCACAAATGCGGGAGAAGAATCTCGCATCCATCCTCTATCGGTTTTCTTAACTATAAATTGAATGTTGGAAGGATCAACATAGTTTTTCCAGAAGACTCTTTCTGCGCTCTTTTTGTGTGCGGCATTCTGAACGACAATCCATATTTTTTCATTCGGAGAAAGATAGCGTACAATTTCTCCATATACCCACTGGATCGGAGTAAACTTACCGGGCCAATCTTCTCTGTTTGCCGGCCAGGCTATTAAGGTTGCGTCATGTTGTTCCCATTCGGCGGGAAGCCGAACTGCATTTCTATTTTTCATGTAATTTTCTCTTCCAAGATTTATTTTCTTTACAAAAATTACGGAAAATTTTATAAACATTTAGATTAGCTGACAACAGCTTCAAAATGCTGTTCCGGCAAAAATAATTTAAAACTTTTTCAATCGTAAAACGACCAAATAGAGATGAGAAAAATTATTTCCAGAATCTTTCCTGTTTGTTTCTCATTTCCGTTGAAAGTATTTTCACAGCGTATTAATTAAAAAATAATCTACATAAAGGAAAAAGAATGAAAGTGTTAAAATTATTGGTGTTGACCTTAATGTTGTTCTCGGTTGCTTTTGCACAGAATAAAAAACAATCAACAAAAAAAGGAACCCCGGCTCCGGTAGTGCTAAAAACTCAGGCGGATTCAATCAGTTATGCTATCGGACAAAATATTTATGGCAGTTTAAAAGACCCGTTGATTCAAATTAATCTTGATGTTTTAATTGCTTCTCTCAAAGATGCGGCAGTTGAAAAACCTCTGTTCCCGCAGGAAAAAACTATCCAGATATTAACGGAATTGAACACAAAAATGCAAGAGCGCCAAGCCGCTGTGCAAAAGGCTGCAGAAGAAAAAAAGAAAGCTGAAATGGCTCCCATGATAGAAAAGAATAAAAAAGAGGGAACTGCTTTTCTTGAAGAAAATAAAAAGAAAGAAGGCGTTGTAACAACCGCAAGTGGACTTCAATATAAAATTCTTTCAAAAGGAACCGGTGAAGTTTCGCCAAAAGCAACCGATAAAGTAAAAGTTCACTACAAAGGAACGCTTTTAGACGGAAAAGTATTTGACAGTTCGTATGAAAGAAATCAACCTGCTGAGTTTCCGCTTAACCAGGTAATAAAAGGCTGGACAGAAGGATTGCAATTAATGCACGTTGGAGATAAGTTCCAATTTTTTATTCCATACGAACTTGCTTACGGTGAAATGGGGCGCGGAGAAACAATTCCTCCGGCAACAGTTTTAACTTTTGAAGTAGAGTTGCTGGATATTGTAAAATAATTTTAGTTTGAAGTAACCGGTGATTTACAAAACTGATCACCGGTTATTTCAATTTTGACATTTCACTTTTAACTTTTCAATCAATAAACCGTTTCGTAATCTCACCATAAGCATCAATTCTTCTGTCGCGTAAAAATGGCCAATTGCGGCGCACATCTTCAAGATGCGCAAGATCGATTTCTGCAAGAAGAATCTCTTCTTTATCGGTTGAAGCTTCCGCCAGCATAACTCCTTGCGGATCGCAAATAAAAGATGAGCCCCAGAATTCAAGTCCCGCTTGCGTTTCAACAGTTTTTTCAAATCCAACGCGGTTTGCCGAAGCGACATACACACCGTTTGCAATTGCGTGGCTTCGCTGAATAGTGATCCATGAATCACGCTGAGCCTTTCCATACTGTTCTTTTTCATAAGGATGCCAGCCGATAGCCGTTGGATAAAAAAGCGTTGTAGCCCCTTGTAATGCGGTCAATCGCGCCCCTTCAGGGAACCACTGATCCCAGCAAATAAGTGTTCCGATCTTTCCGGTTTTTGTTTGAAAGGCTTTGAATCCTAAATCACCCGGAGTGAAATAATATTTTTCGTAGAAAGCCGGATCATCCGGGATATGCATTTTCCGGTAAGTTCCGAGTATTTTTCCATCCGAATTAATAATGACCGAAGTGTTGTGATAAAGTCCGTTCGCACGTTTTTCAAATATAGGAACGATGATGCTGACTTTATTTTCTTTGGCAGTTTTTTGAAATGTTAAAGTTGATGGTCCGGGAATAGTTTCAGCTAAATTAAAAAGTGACGCATCTTCCTTCTGACAAAAATACTGGGAGCGGTACAATTCCGGAAGGCAGACAACATTGGCGCCTTGCTTCGCGGCTTTCTTTACCCACTCAACTGCTTTCTTCATATTTTTATTTGCATCAGCAGAAAAAGCAAGTTGCAGAACACCAACGGTATAATTCTCATTGTTTTTCTTTTTCATAATTTTTTTTGCCTTTTAATACCCGTAAGAGCTAATTGTAGAGCCGTCGCGGTCATATTTTTTACTTCGTTGTAAAATTCCGTCCTGATAAAACTCTTCTTTAGAAATCTTTCCATCGCTATAAAATTCTTTTCCCATACCATCCAATATGCCGTTGTAATATGGTTCAATTTTTACAATCTGTCCGATTTTATTATAAACTTTTTTATCTCCGGTAATCTCGCCATTGCGGTAAACTCCAACCGATTCTGTCAATCCATTTTCATAATAAGTCTGAAACACTCCATTCACAATTCTATTTTCATAATGAAACGCCGCGGCGAGGTTTCCGTTAAGAAAATACAAAAGAGCAATGCCGTTCGGTTTATCGGCAACAAATATTTTTTCTCCTTTTAAGAGACCGTTCTCGTAAAATGATTTTTCAGAACTTTCTTTATGCCCATTTAAATAATCCGATTCTGACGAGACAATTCCATTTTCAAAAAAAGTGAATGATCTGTCCTGCAACGTATCGTTCTTATAATTCCATTCTTCTTTTAGGAATCCACTTTCGTAAAACTTTTTCATCGATCCGGTTTTCTTCCCGTCTTTCAAAAACACTTCTGATTTCAATCCACCGTTATTATAATAGGTGCGGTCATACTTTTCGTGCGATTCCTGCTTTCCTAGATAATCATAACGAATTCGGTTAACAAGTTCATCATTAACGTACGTATCTTTTACTCTCAGCAACCCGGCGGAATCGTAGATTAATACGTCGCCGACTATTTTATCGTCTAGATAGTTTGCTTCAAGCGAGACAATATGGTTATCAAAATATACTTTCGTTTTCCCGTTCTGCTTTCCATTAACAAAACTTCTTTCAACTTCAACTTTACCCGAACGGAAATATGTTTTTGAAATTCCGTTTAGCTTTCCGTTTTGATAGACCCACTCGCCTTGCAGTTCACCGGTTTTGTAATAGGTTTTTGTAACTCCTTCCAGCAAGCCAACAAGATAGTTTTGTTCAGACCACAATTTGCCGTTCTCGTAATACCAGCGCGCTAGTCCGTCCTTCAAACCGTTATGAAACGTCCATTCAATACTTAACAAGCCGTCTTCAAAATATATTTTAGAAACGCCTTCCTCCTTCCCGTTCGCGAAGCTCCATTCTTTCCATACCTTACCGGAGGGATAGAACTCTTTCAAGATTCCATCCGCTTTTCCATCAACATATTCTCCTTCGGTCTTTAGTTGACCGCCTGGATAATAGGTTTTCTTCACTTCTCTTTGATCTGTTTGAGCTAAGACCGACACGGAAATGAGAATGGAAAAGAGAAATTTGCTTATAATTTTTACCACTTTTTTCTTTGAATTTTTCGATACAAAATTAGGATTATTTTGTGATAGAATGAAATTGGAAAGATGGGTGATGGTTGACGGGAAAATCAGTACATGAATGAATGGTTGCATGACTGCAGGAAAATTAAATCCATTCAATCATGCATCCTTAGCGTGGTATAGCCGACAACCAAACTTTTTTGATCTCAGAACAGGAATTAACGATTTTTGATTTTAGAAGTTAAAAACAAATCGAAAATCGCTATTCGCTAATCCTTGTTCGTAAATCTTGGCCAAAAAACAAGAATTTAACTGAGGATACCATTCAACCATTCCAAGAGGATTTAATTCTTCCCCGATTTCTCCAACAACTTTTTCTTTGTGTACGCGATCAATCCACCGGCATCAATAATTGCTTGGCGCGCTTGAGGCAGCGGTTCAATCGCAAATTTCTTTCCGCTGATCTTGTTAACAATTTCTGTTTCGCTTATCTCAAGTTCATCGCCTTCGTTTGCTTCAATAGTTGGACAAATAATTGTCCGCAAACCAAGATTTATGGAATTCTGCAAAAATATTCTGGCAAAATTTCTTGCAATGATAATTAATTCCCATCCTTTTAATGTTGATGCAGCTTGTTCCCTTGAAGAACCGCAGCCGAAATTATTATTGGCAACAATCGCACTGTTCGGAGGAACTTGTTTGCTGTTCAACTTTGTATTGAGTTCTTTCTCGTCCATAAAAGCATATTGCGGCGTTTCCGTAGGAAGTACCGTCGCCATAAATCTTCCCGGATAAATTGTGTCGGTAGAGATATCATCACCAAATTTAGTAATTACTTTTGAAAGCATTTTAATTCACTCCTTTCGATGGATCAGTTATGATGCCGGTAATTGCACTCGCCGCAGCTACTGCAGGCGAGCAAAGATAGACGTCGGCATTTGGATTGCCCTGTCTTCCTTTAAAATTTCTATTCGTTGTTGAAAGGGAAACTTCCTTATCTCCCAACGCTCCTTGATGAACTCCCAAACAGCATCCACAGCCGGGATTCATAACCACAGCACCGGCGCTAATAAAATCCATGATATATCCAGCACTTAACGCTTCTTTATAAATTTTCCAGGAAGCCGGAAAGATGAGCATTCTTGTATCTTGATTAACTTTTTTTCCTCTTAAAATATTTGCGGCTATTTCAAGATCGTCCAACCTTCCGTTTGTACATGAACCAATTACGATCTGATTAATTTTAATTCCTACCACAGCACTAATTGGTTTTACGTTATCAACTGTATGGGGACAAGCGATCTGCGAAGTGAGTTTACTTGCATCAATTTCAACTACATGTTCATAGCTCGCGTCAGCGTCTGGCAAAACCGGCTCAATGTTCTCGGTTACTCCGGCAACTTCGCGCAAGTAGCGAACGGTTTCTTCATCAGCAGGTACAATGCCTGCGGTTGCACCCGCTTCAACGCTCATGTTGCTAAGCACAAGTCTACCGGAAGTTGACATTTTTTTGATTGTCTCTCCGTGAAACTCGATTACTTTAAAGTTTGCACCTTGCGCAGAAATTTTTCCAATGAGATGAAGAATAAGATCTTTTGGTGAAACATATTCCGGTAACTCGCCGGTAACCACAACTTTTATCGTGCCCGGGACTTCAACGTTCAAGACGGTTCCTAGCGCCCACACACTTGCCATTTCCGTTGCACCGATTCCGAATGAGAATGCTCCAAGCGCTCCGTGCGTTGTAGTATGACTATCTGTTCCAACAACAACATAGCCGGGACGAACGTAACCATTCTCCGGTAAAATTTGATGACAGATTCCCCCTTCATCTCCGCGGATGTCGTGAAATTTTGTAATCCCTTGAGCAGCAACAAACTCGCGAATTTTTTTATGATTTGTTGCTGTCTTACTGCTTTCGGCGGGGATACGGTGATCGAAAATGATTGCAATTTTAGATGGATCCCAAACGTTCGGTTCAAGTCCGGTACCGCTATACACATCTAAAAATTGATTGATTACCAACGCTGCATTTTCGTGAGACATTGCAACGTCAACAGCAGGCTCAACAACATCGCCAACTTTTACGGATGCTTGTCCTGTTGCTTTTGCTAAGATTTTTTGAACTATGGTCATTCCCATAAATTTATTTCTCCAGTTAATAATAAAAAATCGTTTTTTAGTCTTTATCCACCCGGGGAACCAAAACTAAATTTTTCACCAGAAGTTTGAATAATGCCCTTAAAAAATGATCCTATTTGATGTTGATTCGGATTTTTTTTCATGTAAGTATAACAATAATAGGGATAGAGACCTAAGCCGGTATAAATCGTGGCGCTAAATCCTAAATCGTAATCATATCTTCCTGATATTGTTGGACCAACTTCAACTCCAACATAAGGAGTTGCAACTTCAACACCGAAATGAAAATCATACTTCCCATAAAAGTCATCTAAACCAATCACTACTCCATAGATTGGTCGGTTTAGATTATCTTTCGCCCAAATAATATAACTCATTTCAAAACCAAATGTAAGCCCGCCATCTTGTCCGAACCGGTAACCAAGTTTTATTCCTGGGCTTAAATATGTTTCTTGCGCAAAAGAAATATTTTGAATAGAAACAAAGAGCAATAGCGAAGCAAACAATACTTTCATTCTGATTTCTGATTTCTGATTTCTGATTTCTGAATTCTAATTTCACACAATCCCTTTTTCTTTAAACGATTTCATTTCTTCTTCCGTGTAACCAAACTCTTTCAACATCTCTTTCGTATGCTGCCCAAGCGTTGGTGGTGGCGTTTCAACTTCTGCAGTTGTTTTGTTAAACTTTGCCGTTAAGTTGAATAATGGAATATCGCCAATTCCTGGAGTGTTAATCGATTTAAGTGTTTCTCTATGTTTTATCTGCGGTTGATTCAACGCATCTTCCAGCGATAAAATTTCACCGGAAGGAATTCCTTTTGCATTCAACACATCAGCCCAATATTTTGTTTCTTTCTCTTTTAACTTTTCTTCAATAAGCGGAGTAAGTTCTTTTCGATTTTTTTTACGTGTATCTCTTTCTTTAAAACGCGAATCTTCTTTCAATTCCGAAACGCCGAGAATATCGCAGAGGTCGTGCCATTGTTCTTGCTTGTTCGCGGCAATGTTAATGTAGCCATCCTTTGTAATAAAAGTGCCGGAAGGAGCCGCAGTAAAATTATCGTTTCCCATCAACGCAGGCTGCTGCCCGCCAATCAATAGATTAGCGGCTACCCAGCCCATGTAAGGCATAATTGAATCTAGCATAGCAACATCAATAAATTGTCCTTCGCCTGTCTTCTCGCGGAAATAAAGCGCTCCCATAATTGCGAAGGCTGCATTCACTCCGCCAATTGTGTCGCAAACGGGAAACCCGGCGCGAAGCGGATTTAATCGTTCATCACCGTTTACTGCCATCACGCCGCTTAACCCTTGAATAATCTGATCATAGGCGGGTTTGAAAGCATCGGGACCGGTTTGTCCGAATCCGGAGATTGCGCAGTAAATAATTTTGGGATTTATTTCACAAAGTTTTTCATAAGAAAATCCAAGACGAGCCATAACTCCGGGACGAAAGTTTTCAACAATAACGTCGGCAGTTTTTACAAGTTTGCGGAAAATTTCTTTTCCCTCTTCAAACTTCATGTTAAGCGTTAGGGATTTTTTGTTCGCGTTCTGGGCAAGAAAACTTGTTCCCATTAATTTTTTATTGTATTCCGTAACAATGCCTAGTTTACGTGCGAGATCGCCGTCCACAGGGTTTTCAATTTTGATTACCTCCGCACCCGCAAGCGCCAAATGAAGCGTGGCGAAAGGTCCGGCAAGAACGTTGGTTAAGTCTAAAACTCTGATACCATCTAATAATTTCATACTATTATTTTCAGTGATTTGAATAATTTACAATTCTATTTTTTTCTACTGACTACTGACTACTGACTACTGACTACTGACTACTTAATTCTTCCCGTTCTATAAATTGTACCCGGCAATTCCCGCTTAAAATATTCTGCCGCTTCTTTAGAGATTGCAATCAGATTATCAAGTTTAATATCAACACGCAAATCCATTTTCTGAAAGAGATGAACCAAATCTTCTGTTGCGATATTACCAGCAGCGACAGCGGTGAAGGGACATCCGCCTAAGCCGGCAAAAGATGATTCAAAATATTTCACTCCAACTTTGTAGGAGGTGTATGCGTTTGCAATTCCAAGTCCATACGTGTTATGAAAATGGCAGGCACTTTGAACCTGTTCATCCATTTTGTTGATGGAGGAATATAATCTTTCCACCTGGTCTGGAATTGCATGTCCCGCTGTATCCGCAAGGCTGATATTTATTATTCCATTTTCTATAAACCTTTGCACAAGTGAAAGAACTTTTTCTTCAGAGATTTTCCCTTCGTATCCGCAGCCAAATGCCGACTGAACCGAAACTTGAACTTTTTTCCCGGCTGACATCACGCTCTTTGCTATCGCGATAATTCGTTCCGTGGCTTCTACTGTTGACATGCCGGTATTTTTTTGTGAATGCGTTTCACTTGCCGAAACTCCCATGCAGAACAGTTCAACTCCACAAGCCATTCCACGTTCTAAACCTTTTTCATTCAGAACCAAACCGGAAAGAAGCACATCCTTTAATTTATTTTCTTCTTTAGAAAAGTACTTGAAGAGTACGTCCGTATCAGCCATTTGCGGCATTCGTTTTGGATTAACGAACGAACCAACTTGAATAATATCAACGCCGGTTTCTGCAAGTTGTTTTATCCATTCTATTTTTTGTCCGGTTGCAACAACTTCATTTTCCGCTTGAAGTCCATCACGCATACCAACTTCATGAATTACTATTTCGTTCAATTTATCTCCATATAAATTTTTAGAAGTAAGTAGTCAGAATTCAGAAGAGTTTTGAAAGATTTATTCTTTTGAATTTCAAAATTCTTATTTCTTTATTCTGAATTCTTACTTCTGTATTCTAACTTCTACTCTTTACAGCTTCTCTGCAATCGCTTCCGCAATTTCTAAAGTTTTATTGCTTCCGCCCATATCGTACGTTCTTATTTTCCCTTCAGCAATAACTTCGGCTGTAGCTTTCTCAAGTTTGTCTCCCATTTCTTTTTCGCCAAGCCAATCAAGCATCATTTTAGCGGCAAGAATAGTAGCAATAGGATTAACTTTATACATCCCGGTGTACTTTGGCGCTGAACCGTGTGAAGGTTCAAACACAGCAAGTTTTTCACCAATATTACCGGAACATCCAAAACCAAGACCGCCAACCATTTGAGCGGCCAAATCGGAAATAATATCACCATAAAGATTCGGCGCAACAAGCACATCATAATTATAGGGATTTTTGAGTAACCACATTGTCATCGCATCGATGTTAGCGTCGTCCATTTGAATTTCAGGATACTCTTTTGCAACTTCTTTTGCTATGTCAAAAAATAATCCATCGGTTGCACGAACAACATTTGCCTTGTGCACAATAGTAACTTTTTTTCTGTTGAATTTTCTCGCAAACTCGAAAGCTGCGCGGACAATTTTATCAGAACCTTTTTTTGTATTTATCTTTGTAGAGATCGCGTATTCATCTAACGGCATTTTACTGAACACCGAAAATGGTTTCGATAATTTTGTAAGAACGTCAGCCAGCTCTTGCGGAACCGGGTTAAACTCAACACCGCAATACAAGTCTTCTGTGTTCTCTCTAAAAACAACGATATCAATATTTTCTTTGAAGTTTAATGGATTGCCGGGATAGGCTTTACAAGGGCGCAAACATGTATAAAGATTAAATAGCTGCCGCATGCGCACGATTGGAGAACGGTAAATAAGTCCTTTCCCTTTCAATTCTGGAACAAGTTCAGCTTCGGCAGTTTTAACCGGTTTGGATGTAATTGCGCCGAACATGGCAGCATCAACATTATTGAGAAGATCGATCGTGCGTTGAGGAAATGCGTCCCCTTCTTTACACCAAAACTCCCAGCCGATATCGCCGTGAATATATTCTGCATCAAGATTTAATTTGTCTAAAACTATTTTTGCGGCTTCAAGGACTTCAATCCCTACGCCGTCACCCGGCAGCCATGCTATTTTATATTTGCTCATACTCTCTCCTATTCGTTCAATAATTAGTTGGATATTTGGATGTGATAAATGAAAAATTCAAATTGAAAGGGAACATAAAAATTTACTGCTCATTCCGGATTATTCAGCTTGCTAGAAATTATGCAAGCAAAATTGATAAAAAATTCTTAGTAAAATTACCAATAATTTTTGGGAAAACACAAAGGGCATTACATTTGAAATAACAAAAGACAAATATCAAAAGCCAATTAAAATTCGGATTTAATTAAATGTGGATTAGGGAAAAATAAAGCATGTTGCCCTTTCAACTAAAGAATCCACAGCCCATTTCCCTATACCATGAATGACTTTTAAAAGTTATCTAGACGTGAATTAACTTAATAGAAAAATCCGAGTGTAAGAACCAGCGCTTCGCTCTTTAAATCATTAAAGGTATAAGAATAAGCCAGGTTAACATTTATTCTAAAATTATAAGTATGAAATAACCTTACACCGGTGTTAAGAAGAATTTCAAAACCATCTCCCTTTTTTTCATCTTTTTGTACTTGACTGTATTGATTAATAAAATATACATTCCCTTGATCGATTGTAACCCAATGAAATCCGACACCAGCGCCAATGTAAGGACAAACGTCTTTCCTGCTAAAAAGATAAGAAGAAAAAATATTTGCGCCGAATCCTTCTCTTAGTAACAGTTGAACACCGTAATCCATATCCTCCACTTCGGCACCAATTTTTACATCCATCGTAAAAGTTTTTTCATTGGTGTTATACCCATTTTGCGGATATAAATATCCGAAAGACCAATTATTAAATCTGCGTCCGTTTCGCAAAAAGAAAGGCTTAGATTCGCTTTCAGTAATTGCCCCAACTTCGGCAGATTTTTTTGCCGATTCAAGACTTGTTATACTAATAGCCATTCGTTTCATCACTACATCAAGGTCCTCAACAGAAGTAGAGGTCAATTTATCTGCAAGAAGAACTGATTTATGCTCAACATCAATAAGATAATATTGAATAATGAGTTTTTGTCCAAGTGTTAGCATTTGAACTGAGACGACCTGATCGGCTTTTAATTGCTTCCCTAATTCTGCTGCACAATCAGTACTTGTGCAATTGCTGTCTATTTTAAGAGATGCACTGTTGGCTAACGAGATATTTTTTGAGCTTATATTTTCCATCTCAAGCCGGAGAATTTCTTCAGCCGTTGAGACCGTTGCAGGGTCAATCCCCTTTGTATAAAAAGGTAAAATAGTAAGATTGCCTTGTTTTGTCTGCTGAGAAAAAAGCATGCCCGGAAGCATCGATAAGATGAGGAAATAAACAATTCTATAAACTTTCATAATTAGCGCTCCCTGGAAGATGTAATAACAAATAGTTTGCTTAGCTAAAATAATTATTTATTTAGAAATCGCATAGTCAAAAAAATCTCAATAAAAAAAGAGCCGCACAACGGCGGCTCTTCTTATTAGAAAGTATTTCTTTCTTATGAACTTACTTCAGAAGGATCATCTTCTTCGTTTGTCTGAAAGTGCTCGATCCGTCAACTGCATTGGCTTCTAT
>JBAYFO010000079.1:0-12811 GCA_041667115.1 Ignavibacteriaceae bacterium
CTATTTTTCATTACTTTCATATCTTTATAATCTGCACCTGCACCGTGACAAGTTTCGCATTGAACGCCGTCTTCAACTTTGAATTTTGCGCCTAGTAAAGCAGCTTCTACATTATTACCGGATACGTGGCATTTTAAGCAAGCTTCGGTTTTTGCTGCCGGAGTTTTAAATCCTTTTTTAGCTGCAATTTCATCAGCTTCTTTAGTTTGAAGTGTTTTATAAGCCTGAGCATGCTTTGAATTACTCCAAATGTCGAACTGTTTTCCGGCTTTTTCAGAATTATGGCACATTTTACAAGTTGAAACGCCTACAAAACTGTGAGGTTTTTTTTCAGTTTGACCATTTAAAAAAGAAACAAAGAGAACAACAAGAAAGAGGGACATGATATTTTTCATTTTTTCACCTTTTGTTTAAGTATTAATTATTTACGTGCTTTAGTTCCAAAAGCGTTGACTTTACCGTTTATATGTTTAGTTGGGTCAAGTATCGTACCGGAAGCATCAACGACACCTGAATGACACCAAACACATTGGTCAATTGTGTATGGAATATGCCCAATTGGTGATGGATGCGCATCATCTATACCATGACAACTTGAACATTTTGTTTCACTTCCACTTGAATTTGTCCAAACAGGCGAACGATTATTGCCTACCATTTTATCCGAAGTGTATTGTAATTGAGCCGTTGATGAACTGGCATCCGATTTTTTAAATTCGAAATTTCCATGACAATAGGTATTTGCGCATTTGTTAGTTGTGAAATCGTAGGAAGAACCGCCAAGTTTATTTGAAAAAGTTCCAAAATTGATTTCAGCTTTTCCATCGCTTCCAAGATGCCCTGCAGAATTTACATCAGAAGGAACCGTGTGGCATTCTGAACAGGCTAGTGAACCGCCATTAGCAAAAGCAGCTAAATGTTTTGTATGAGCTCCAACTCCCGGTGAAGTTGAAACTGTATTTCCATCTAAATCTTTTGGAGGAGCAATTTGAGAAGGATTGTTGAAATCTCCATGACACGTATTACATGCAGCGGGACCTTGAGCGCTGGTGTGGCATCCACTTGTTTTGCATGACGGGCTTTGGGTTCCACCTGAAAAGTTACTGCTATGGCAACTTGCACAAGCATTGATATTCCATCCATTAGCTTTCAAGAAATTTCCGTGGAAATTTGGTGAACTAGGAGTGACAATTCCATCTTTGTGAACAGTAATTGTTGAATGGCAGGTAGTACAAGCTACACTATTATTTCCACCTGCAAAATTATCTCCATGGCAGGTTTTACAGTCTGTAAAACCATTTTTTAATGGATACTTGCCGTGGAAATTTGGTGAACTTGGATCAATTATTCCGGATTTATGTACATCTATAGTAGAATGGCAAGTTGTACATGACGGACTTTGAGTTCCACCGGTAAAAGATGTCCCATGACATTGAGAACAATCAGCCAAACCATCTTTTAGTTTGTACTTTCCGTGGAAGTTGGGTGAATTTACATCTGTAGAATCCGCAATTCCATCTTTGTGAACATCAATAGATTGATGACAGGTAGCGCAACTTGGACTTGAGATACCACCTGCAAAATTTTGTCCGTGACAAGATTGGCATTGAGTGAACTTATTTTTTAAAACAAATTTTCCGTGAAAATCTGCAGATGTTGAATCAAGCAAAGCCGGTTTATGAACTGAGATAGCATCGTGGCATTTTATACAACTTGGACTACTTGAACCGCCGGCAAAATTATGCCCGTGGCATTGAGCGCAATCGGAGAGACTGTGTTGTAATAAATATCTTCCATGAAAGTTACTTGAGGTTGAGTCTTGAACTCCGGTCAAATTCAAATGGATTGTTGCAAGAGCATGGCATTCACTGCATGCTTTTGCATTGGTAACGCCACCATCAAGAGTTTTCCCATGACATTTCTGGCAGTCAGTAAATTTCATGTTTTTCTGTACGAAAAACTTCCCATGGAAATTTGAAGAAGTTGAATCTAAAACTCCCGGTTGGTGAATACCCAATGTTTCCGGGGTTGTCAATTCTGAGCTTTCTTTACTACACGAGGAAAGTAAAAACAAAGCAGGAAGAATTAATAACAAGTAGATCAGTAATGTTTTTTTCATAAGTATTTCCAAAAAATTTAAGTTAATCAACTTAGTTTTATTGCTTTCCATGACAATATCCACAGAATCCTACACCAGGTATTCCGTTAGAAGAAGCGCCAACATGGCATGTATAACAGACCGAACCATCATTATCATGCCAATCACCATGTTCGTTTTTCATAAAGCCAACAGGATGCGTCTTGGGATTATTTCCTTTTCCGGGGAGATTATCAACATGGCAGGTAATACAAACCGGATCAGCTCCATTCGATTCATGACACGATGCGCATCGCTCGATGTCTCTTCTTGCTAATGTTGCATGTTCGCCGCCACCGGTGCCAACGCCAAACGTTGTAAAGTTAGGATCTCTATGATTTGCAGGTGCTATTCCGGTATAATATAAATCGCCTGTTTTGCTTTCATGGCAACTAACACAGAATGTTTCAACCTGGTGACAGGTTTGGCAATTTGTTTCTTTTCCTTTTGCATCAATTCCATGAGTAAATTGATAATTTAAATCATGTACTCTTGAGATCTGTTGTTGTTTTGTTCCATCAACAAATGTGTGAGGTTTATAAGGAGTATAGAAATTAGTTGCAGCACCGGATTCGGTTAACATTGTTGTGCCGGTGTGGCATTCTTCGCAAGAGTTATTATCATGACACATAACACAGTTTGCGTTTGGTTTTTCTGCAAGGAATTTATGACTTTTCTTAAAGTCAACAACATTGTGAGATTTTGGTAAAAGATTTACTGTTGAAATATGACAAGCTTCGCAAGCAAGTGAAGCTGTTTTCTTTTCACCATGACAAGTAGCGCACGTTTCCATCGATGGGATTGCGCCGGCGGATTCAAAACTATAATCGACATCCTTCATCCCTTTGTGGCAGAAAGTGCATTCAACTTTATTTCCAACATGAAAACTGTGATTGAAAATGATTGCAGATTTTTTTTGGATCAAGGGTTCTTGAACAGATTCGTAGTGACATTTATTGCATTTGTCTGTGTCTTCAACATCGTGACAAGTTGCGCAATCTTCCATTGTAGGAAGCAGTTGATCTTTCATTGTTTTTGCATCGGACGCTTTGGTATGGCATCCCTGGCAATCGGTAATTTCAGAATGAAATTTGTGAGAAAATTTTATTCGTGATTTGTTGTTTCCGGTTTCATCACCATTTAAAGAATTTTGAACCGTGAACGCGGCAAAGCCCAAGAAAGCAATTACCGAAATAAAAAGTATGGTATAGAAATGTTTTATTTTCATGTTACATCACGTTTAAATTTGTATTAAACCAATAGTTAATTTTGAACATAAACCGGAAATCATTTTTATAAAGAGGATTATTCAAAAATTGTCCTTGCATATCGAAAGACAACATCCGCCAGGGGCGAACATTTAGGTTGCCCAAAAGTGTAGTAAGATTTTGTGTTTGGTCTTCCGGATTCAATTTATAGTGTGTATATGCTACTCCTAATGAAGGGGTTAAAATTCCTTCCAGGAAAGTATAGCCCGTAGAAAGTGAAACTGCGTCTAATTCTCCGGCATATCCTAAATTTTTACGATAGAAAAGAGAGCCATACGAAGTATTGCATCCAACAGAAATTCGTTGAGATGTTTCATCATTATATTGAACATCGCCAATTTTTGCGAGGACTGTAAACATTGGAGAGATTTTATAATCTGCACCAACTTCAAATTCTTGAGAATTCTGTCCGTCAAAAACCGAGAGAATGGTATTGTACTTCAACAATGGTTCTCTATAGTTATAATAGAAGAGAAGACCAAGATTCTGAACGGCTTCATATCTTCCTTGTAATTCAAACAAGGAAGTCTTTACATAATTAAGATCAAAATTATAACGTGTATCAACAGACAATCCTTTTTGATTATCAAAACTTGCTTCAGCGGATACGAAATCAAATTTGCTTGCATCCCGTTTGATGAGTGTTGAATAAGGATTTAACAATGAATCAAGCCGTAGCGCTGTGTAATCTTGTGGTTTGTAATTTTTGTGGAGATAGCTTAATCCAAAGAAGAAGTCAGTCAATTTAGAAGTAGTAAGTTTTGCTCCGTAAATATCGTTGTTCGACCAGTCGTTAACCAATTCAAGCTTTTGATATGCAGGAACATTGGCTCCGTAATAGCCGGTAAACTGAACATCTGAATAATTTAATTTCACTGTAGCCCCGTCAAACACGCCGCCGGAAATAGAATTGATTATTGGTTGTCTTCCAAGTTTTACAGAAGCAATGTTAAAAAGATTTCTTCCTTCAACATAAAGGTTGTAAAACCGGACTCTCGGGTCATAAGTTTGTTGTTTTGAGAAATCAGTTTCATAGTTGAAGAGTGTCCGGAGTGAGAAATCATTTTTATTTACGTTTAGGGAAAGCATATCATAGTTTCTGATATACTTTGTAGAATTCCCAGGGCTATCAAACCGCTGAAAACTATAAAACATGGAAGTGACTCTTCCGTTTATATTTTGTGCCGGAGAGAAGACCGGTACAAGCAGAAGTAAAAGGAAAGTGTAAAGATATTTTTTCATACAGAATCCTATTTTGTGATAACGCAAATTAATCAAATATTTTTATTTAATATTGACAAGGGATAAAAATTTTTATCCCGCCCCAATTTTAACAGAACTAATAGTTGGCAGTCGACAATCAATAATTATTCCAACAATTCTCATGAACAAACTTAGTTTTTTCACAAAATAATAAGTTTTTTTTAGTAGCTGATTGACAATTTTTAACTTCGATAAAATACTTCCAAAGAATGAGAAAACCGAAAAGAATTTTTAGAAAGATTTTGTTAAAACGAAAGAAATAGATTAATTTTAGCAACTGAATCTAGAAAAAAATGATGGGCTCATAGCTCAGTTGGTTAGAGCAGCTGACTCATAATCAGCGGGTCGGAGGTTCAAGTCCTTCTGAGCCCACTGAAAACCTCGAAAATGAACAAATTTCGAGGTTTTTTATTTTAAAGAATTCCGATAATCATGATGATTATGCACTTTAAAGTAGGGGCTCGGTTGGGACTTTTTCCAAAACTCCTTCAATACTACTCTACTTAACATTATTTTAATGAACATTCCAACAAGTAAAGTTTCTGGATGCTGTACCACTAAACTTGATGGACGTTGTAATTAAGTGTTTTATTGGCTTTGAACTTTTTATCTATGAAACATATGAAATATTTATTATATCGAAATACAATGGCGATGACTTTCTGAAGTGGTCCTGATAACTTTGTCTGACTGTAGGATAAAAAAAACCGGTAGAGGAAGTAGTTTATTTTTAATTTCTTGGCAAACCGGGGGAACGAAATGTGGCAGTCATCATCCAGAGATGTTCATATACTATTGTAGTCGAGAAGCCAACCGCTTCTTTTTAGGTAAAACGTTCGAGGGAATCAAGGTAGTTGCAGAAGGCAAAAAGCTGAACGAATAAGCAACACACAAAATCTATTCGTGAAAAAAATTTTTGTATTTCGAATTATTCTTTTATATTTCGAGATATAGGGATTTTTAATTATGCTCGGGGTGAGAGTTGTCTTCAAAGCCCCCCAAATTAAATAATTAACCAGGATATAAATCACAATTTGATTCCGTTGATTTTTTATCTTGGGGTTCATTTTTTATATTACTTTTTATATTTTACTTTTTAATTTTTAATGACAAAATAGTCGACATTTCATGTGACTGACGTGGCGAAGCTGTGGAAAATTAGTAGCCAGTCATCAGTTCTCAGTGATCAGAAATCAGTAGGGAAACGAAAAGCTGTTTTATCGCAATTTCTAATATTTCATTTCCCCATTACCTTTTATAATCTAATTCTATTTACAGACTAAAAACCTAAAACCTAACAGCCTTTAACAATGAGACCTAATTATTATAAAACCTTTAGATAATATGAAAAACCAAAAATTAAATGCAAAATTTATGAATCATTCAATCAGACAATCATTCAATCATTCATTGATCTTACTGGTTCTCCTTTTCCTTTTCTCTTCACTTGGTCAAGCACAAAATCTGGACGCAATCAAGCAACAAAGCGGGCTTTCGGAAGAAGAGTTGAAAGCTAAAGCTGCTGCTGCCGGATATACTCCCGAAGATATGTATAAGCTTCAGCGATCAACTGCTATTAAAGATTCTGCAGTTAAAAGTGCAGCAGAGCAAAATAAAATAATAGTAACACCGCCCCAAGCGCCTAAGAGCAGTAATTTTGCAGTACCCGACTTTGCCGGAAGGGAAGGGGCTGAAGGGCTTCAAGCTTTTGGTTACAACGTATTTAATTACGCGGCAACGTCATTTGAACCATCGGGCAATGTTCCAACCCCTACTAATTATGTTGTTGGTCCCGGAGATGAAATTGTTGTAACGCTATGGGGTGAGACTCAACTCGTTCATAATGTTACCGTTTCTAAAAACGGTGATATCGTTATACCTAATGTCGGGTTGGTAAACGTAAATGGGTTAACGATTAAAGAATTACGAGCAAAACTGTTTTCAGTTTTATCCGGGGCTTACTCTTCATTAAAATCATCCGATGTAAATGCAAAAACACGGTTAGATGTGTCAACCGGAAAATTGCGTAGTGTAAAAGTTTATGTTCTCGGAGAAGTAAATACTCCGGGCGGGTACAGCTTGCCGGCGCTCTCAACATCTTTTACCGCTCTTTATTATTCAGGCGGACCGACAATAAACGGAAGTTTGAGAAATGTGCAGGTTATGCGTGGTGGTAAAATAATTGGTGAAGTTGATCTTTACGAATATCTTAGCACAGGAAATAAGACCAAAGATGTAAAATTAGAAGATGAAGATATTGTATTCATCCCACCTGTTGGTAAGCGAGTTGCAGTTAACGGTAATGCATTCCGCACTGCCATTTATGAAATGAAAAACGATGAAAAATTATCTGATCTTCTTAATTATGCCGGTGGTTTAAAATTTACTGCTTACTTCGATCGTGTTCATGTTGAACGGATTATTCCCTTTGCGCAAAGAAAAAATTATGAGAATAATGTTTTGAGTATTGATCTTAACTTCGGTTCCGCCGATGAACTTATCAAAAGCAATTATCAGCTTGAGAACGGAGATGTTGTTCAAATTCGCGGCGTTAATACGCTACCCGAAAATCGTGTTTCAATTTCGGGATATGTTAAAAAACCGGGTGTATATGAACTAACAACACCGGGGATGACTATTAAAGACCTCATTATCAAAGCCGATTCTCTTCAAAAAGAAGCTTTTCTTGATAAAGGGTTACTGATTAGAACTTTGCCGTCGGAAAAGAAAGAGATATTTTCTTTTAATGTTACGCTTGCATTGCAGGGTGAATCAGGGAATAATTTCCCTTTGATGAACCGTGATGAAGTCCGTATTTCTAATCAGCAGACATATTTTCCCGCACGCTCGGTAGAAATTGTAGGAGCAGTTAAAAATCCCGGGACATTTACCCGGTTTGAAAATATGACTTTGACTAAACTTATGACTCTTGCCGGCGGAGTTACCGATGCAGCCACTACCCGCAACATAGAAATTACCAGAATGGATACGAGTAAAGTTGGCGTCTTCTCTAAAAGATTTACGGCTGATCTTCCGAATGAATACTGGAAACTGGATCCGGACAAGGATTTTATGCTGAAAGATTATGACCGCGTATTAGTTAAAACTGATCCTTTGAAAGAGTTCAATAGAACCGTTACTATCAGCGGTGAAGTTAATTATCCCGGCTCTTACACAATTTTAAGAGAAGGGGAGAAACTTTCCAACTTCATTAAACGAAGCGGCGGATTAAAAGAGACAGCTTATACAAAGGGCATTTCGATTGTACGTGATCAAAAATTGTGGGAAGATTCATTTTTCCCCATTGCCGATTCTATAATTTTTAGAAATCAATCTATAGCATTATTTAATCCAGCTTTGATTAGTGGACTCTCAAAACGAGTCCCAATAGAGTGGGATGAAGTAATAGCTGATTCTAACTCAGTTTATAATATCGTTCTATGGCCCGGTGACCAACTTGTCGTTCCAAGAGACCCACAAATTGTAAATGTTGTAGGTGATGTCGGCATTCCATCATCCGTCCCATATAAGTCAGGCAAAAAGTTGAGCTATTATATTGATCAAGCCGGAAAATATAAACTTACTTCCGCCAAAGGGGAGGAAATTGTTATCCTTCCGAACGGTAAAATATGGAATCGGTCAGGCTTCTTTCTAATTCCCGATCCACCAATCGAAAGCGGTTCGAGAATAATCGTTCCAACACTTGTTGAGTATGATAATACAAGTGCGTGGGCAGTGGTTCGTGATATCATGACCGGACTAAGTTCTGCTATTGTCGTTATTCTCTCTGTCTGGCAATTATCGAAACTATAAATCAGTAGGCAGTTAGCAGTAGGCAGTAGGCAGTTATCAGTCAGCAGTAATCAATTGGCAGTAGGCAGTGTTGAGGTTGAGTGTATAAGAGTGGGAATGGGAAAATGGAATGATGGAAAAATGGAATGGGAAGAAGAGGAATTATAAATTATAAATTATCGTTGGGTTTTGAATTATGGATTTGGGATTGGGGAGTTGGAATGGAAAAAGGGAAAAGTGGAATAATGGAATTCTGGAATGGAACTAAAAAGAAAAAATATAAATCGTGGTTTTACTAAACTAAGAGTTTGGAATGATTCATTAACACTTTTTAAATTAGTTTATGACATGACAAAAAATTTCCCGTATGATTTATCCAGAAGCAGAAATAATATTTTAGATGCCGCTCATAGTATTCCAAGAAATATTTCGGAAGGATATTGTCGAAAAAATTTAAAGGAATATCTTAATTTTCTTAATATATCTTTGGGTTCAAGTGGAGAATTATTTGCCGGTATGGTATCTTTTAACGAAATAGAAGTGTTGAATGAAAGTAATTTTGAAAAATTCGATGAATTGCATTATAAAGTTGAAAATGAATTAATAAGTTTGATAAAATCATTACAAGAAAAACAAAAACTTGGGATATGGGAAAATTCATTTGCAGAATAATCTAAATATATTTCCATCTCTCCAACGTTCCAATATTCCCTTTTTCCAATATTCCCTTTGAATCATCCTATGAACAATCAACAAAACACCCAAGACGGACTTAATAACGAGTCTACGCAGCTAAGTGCTGAAGAACGCTTCAAAAGAAGGAAAAAGTAAGAATTAAAAATTAAAAAGTATTTAAATGAGCATTGACTTTGGATAGAGATTTAAATGACAGATTATTCAACTTTGCAGTTGAAGTAATCGAATTTTTAAGAACTATAAAAAGTAACCAGGAAACTGGAATTATAAAATATCAACTTACTAAATCCTCAACTTCATCTGGTGCAAACTATGAAGAGGCTCAGGCGGCCTCATCTAAGGCTGACTTTATTAATAAAGTTAATATTTCTTTGAAAGAAATGAGAGAATCTAACTACCTGCCCAGTGTAATATGTAAATAAAGTATTACTCATTAGATGCAAGTATCAGTTTTTATTCTTCGTGTAGAATTTGTAAATTTTTATTACACCGGGTGAAGATAAGAATAATTAAAGCCAGCAAAATGAGTGACTCTAAAAAATTATTGGAGTTAATAAACGAGTCAGATCAATTGAAGAAAATTCTTGCTACGATATGCAAAAATTCAAGAGGTTAAGAGTCTTAAAAATAGTTTCATAATTTTTTCACTATAAATTTTCTTTTTTAATTTTTCCTTTTTAATTTTTAATTTGTCATACCTATGAACGAAAACCAAAACCCCGAACAACCCGAACTTAGTGCTGAAGAACGCTTTAAGCAAACGGTAGAAAAATTACGCCCTTATGTTATGCAGTTGTGGGCATCCAGGAAAAAGCTGATAATTTTTAACACGGTTGTCTTAGTCTTAACCTTAGCCTATTTACTCTTTCTTACAAAACCATATTACAAAAGCACTGTCACTATCCTTCCGGACTACGGGAACAAAGGATCGGAGATGATGGGATCGCTTTCAGGACTTGCATCACTCGCCGGAGTAAGTGTGGGTGATACTCCCCCTACGCAAATTTACCAGAATTTAATTACAAGTGAGACGGTTCTTTCAGATGTGATTTATGCTAAGTATCAAACGAAACAATTTACTAAACCAGTTAATCTGATAGAGTATTTTGAAATTGAGCCGGACAAATCCTTACCGAAAGAACTTCAACAAAGAAAAATGTTTTTAAAACTCTATGAGGAATTTTCAAAAACGAGATTAATTACCGATCTTGATAGAATGACGAAGATATTAACTGTTAGCGTTCAAATGCCCGAATCTAAACTTAGTGCGGACGTAGCTAACAAATTAGCTGCTTCCCTTGATAATTATGTCCGGACTAGACGCAAATCTTTTGCATCGGAACAAAGAAATTATCTTGAAAAAAGAGTCGTTCAGGTTAAAGATACATTGAATTATTTTGAAGAGAGACTGAAAAATTTCCGTTCACAAAATAGAATGATACTGCAATCGCCCGAACTACAGCTTGAGCAAGTCCGCTTGATGAGAAATGTTGAGATTCAGCAGACAGTTTATGGCGAACTAGTTAAGCAGCTTGAGCTTGTAAAACTGCAAGAGGTAAAGGATACCCCGGTTATTAACGTTGAGGAGGAAGCAAAAGAACCGATCCTTAAAGAAGGTCCGAAAAGGGCAATGACGTTGATTATCATTATGTTCTTGTCGGTCTTGTTTTCCGCGGGATATTTTGTATTCAGCGGCAGTATAAAAAAATATGCGGGGCTAGCGGGAATTGATTTTGGTAAGGCTAAGAAAAGAACAAGTACTAAGGAGAAAAGAAATTAACCCCTCCTGTGTCCTCCCCTTTAATAAAAGGGGAAGGTAAGGGAAGGGTTTTTAACTGTGCTACGGTATGAACTAACCTATAAAGGTGTTCGAGTAATGAACTACATTCCCTGCAGCATCAAGTGTAACAACTGCAAAGAACCCTTTATGGTTTTGATACGCCGTCAGCATTTGGCTCTTCTCATCGGTTAATATTGAGGTGAATTCAATTGCCGCCGCCAGATCGGTTGCAATTGCTTGAGATGAGAGAGTTAAGAACGCATCTTTGCTTAAGGTAACATCGGATGGATTGTTGAGATATATTACCGCTACAAGCTTTAACGATGTTTCTTGCAAAGCATCGATGCCGGTTGCAGTACCGGGTGCATCTAAATTAACTTTAACTTCCGAAGGACTGTACGTTACAACGGGATTTGCAACATTAAAGCCCAACGAAGGCGTTATCTTTACCAAACCGGATAAATCATTTTCTGAGCCGATTATTTTGTAGTTTGTTCTCATTATATGATTGAAGGTTAAGGTTCCGGTGGTTTTGATTTTATCCCAGATACTCCTTAATTCCGGTACAGAATTTATCGAACTGGCAAGTTTAATAGAAAGTGAAAACTTTCCACGTCTTGCTACCGATTTTTCATCTGCGCCGGGGGTAAACGAGCCGGGTCTGGTTGATAAAAATGTTTTGCCGTTGCGCTGACGAAAGGTTATATCGCCTAACGAGCCACGGACTTTTCCGAGTATTTGCTTATTGATCTTAGCCATTTTGAAATTCCTTTTATTAAGTAAAAATTATAAATTATAAATTGTAAAGTTGGCAGCTATTTACTAATTGCCGACTGATTTCTGCTAATTGCCGACTGTTCATCCGGGGCTCTTATCTTTATTGAATTAGTTAATACTTCCCGGTGCATCCTTATACTGTAACCGTTGAGGAAATATCTTATAAGTAATTTCTTTTTATATGCCTGCATTAATGCAAAATAAAGAGACCAGTTATAAAGAAAGATCAGTACAAGATAAGTGCAAGATGGTGTTCTATAATAAATCGTTCTTTGTTTCATTTCGTTTTCCGTAGAGATTTTTAATCAATATTTTATTAGAATCATTGCAGAGACCGGTCATTCATCATTGGGGAAATGTTAACCACTATCAGTAACGACTTTGTACGCTATAAAAAGGTACTATAATTAAAGAAATTTTGACAGAAAAAAATATTAGAGTAGAAAGGCAAAATCTAGAAAAAAGGAGTACCCATTACTAGCCGCATTATTTAATGAATTTTCAAATTGGATAAATACTTAGTTGAATGATTTGTTGAGTGAAAATGGATTAAAACGGAAGACTGTCCGAACGAGAAATGGTGAGGAGAGTTCAGTTTCTTCGGAACCGGTTATACTGGTGGAAGAGATTAAGTCTTTTACCTCAATCGAAGGTTTGGCTATGCACGCTACAAAAGAGGAAGTGGCGGAGGCATTAGAGAACGCTTACCGGAATATCAGCAATTTCCATAAGCGACTTCTTTTCTTCGCTCTGAGTAAAATAAGATATTATTTCCATACAAATTCATTTCAGAATTATACTGCAGCGGATGTTGTGCAGGAAACACTGGTTAAAATAATCGGTTTGAAGAAGAAATGGTACCCGGCTCATATCCCCGATTTTCATAAGTTCGTAAGATTTGCCATTTTAAGTTTTATCCGGAATGAACGTAAAAAGAAAGAAAAAATTAAAACAGTCGATCTTTATGACGAAAACGGAAGTTTTGCTGAAGAAAACATTAAAGACCTTCTTAAAGAATACGCACGTGAAGATTTTGTAGAAAAACTCTTTAGAGATGACCTGGAAACGGTTTTTGAGAAATGTCTAAATGAATTAGAG
>JBAYFO010000080.1:0-12500 GCA_041667115.1 Ignavibacteriaceae bacterium
CTCAATTTTAGACAACAAGAGCTATTTAGGTAGGGATTGTTTTTGATGAGTGGTTGAATCCGTCTAATACAAAGATTTTTCCCCGCTTTTCTATCGATCCTATTTTATTTTGGACAGCAGTGAATTAAAACAAAAAATCCTTCAAAACATAAAGTTCTAAAGGATTTTCTTTTATGCGGAGAGAGAGAGATTCGAACTCTCGATACCGGTTACCCAGTATAACAGTTTTCGAGACTGCCGCATTCAACCGCTCTGCCATCTCTCCGTTTAATAATTCCTAATTCGTAATTCCAAATCCCTAATTAAATTAAACTTATACCAAAAATAACCAATAATCCTGTTATAAATGAAATGATCACCAAGGCTTTATGGTTTTTTAATAATTCACCAAACACTGAATGAAAAGATAAATAGACAAATCCCCCGGCTATATGAGCTTCAACAAAGCCCAACCAATATTCGCTAAAATATTTGGCCAGAAATAAGTCACCTACAACAGCGCCGACAACTGTAGCAGATTCAACTAAAAAGACATAGAGGATAATCTTTCCCTTAGTATAATTTGCTCCAATCATTAGCGAAGCTAACGCCAATCCTTCAGGTAGTTTGTGTGCTATTACTGCCGTAAGAATTGAATTTGCTTTCCCATGTGCGGAGATTCCGGCAGTTGAAAGAGCTAATCCATCTAAAAAAGAGTGGAACGATAAAGCTGTAAAGAGTAATAACACAATTTCAGAAAAACGTTTTGTCGTTTGTTCATCAAAGTGAGACGCTGAACAAGCAGGACATACATGAAAATAATACTTGCTGATAACCCAGAATAATAAATATCCGGAAAACGTTGATGCAAGTAACTGAATTATAGAAAGATTTATAGAAGCTTCCGGAAGAATTCCCACTACCGCAGCTCCTAATAAAGCTCCTGCCGATATTGAGATTAAACTACAAAGTTTCTTATGATCAAGTTTAACAAAAAATATAACTCCCGCTCCCAAAAGTGCAGAAAGAAGAGCTAATAGTGATTTTTCTAAAATGGTAATGTTCATCGCCCAATTATTTTTAAAATTTAATACTTAATTTAAATAGAATCTCACGGATAGAGAAACAATTTCTAGTTGATTTTACCTGAAGAGGAATATTTGTTTGAATAATTGTGAAAGAAGGACAAAAAAAGTATATTTGCATCGTCAAAACCAAATATTCGGACGGGTGCAGGAGTGGTTGAACTGGCTACCCTGGAAAGGTAGTGTACCCGCAAGGGTACCGTGGGTTCGAATCCCACCCCTTCCGCGTAAATAAAGCCGACTCATTAAGTTGAGCCGGCTTTTTTTTCACTAATCCAAATCTTCCGATTTATTGTCCCATAAATGTGTTTTTGTCTCCTCGACAATAACTTTACTCAAAAGGAGAAGCGCTACCAAATTTGGAACCGCCATAAGTGCATTTGTAATATCGGCAAAAGTCCAAACCATATGAAGTGACAAAACAGATCCGATCAATACGGATACAACCCAAGCCCATCGATAGGGTTTGATAACTTTATTACCAAAAATATATTCTGCCGCCTTTTCTCCGTAATAAGACCACCCAAGGATTGTTGAAAAAACAAAAGTTAACAAACCAATAGTAAGAATTAAAGGTCCAGCAACCGGAATATCTGAAAAAGCTTTTTGGGTGAGCAAAGCCCCATTTAATCCGTTCATCCATTCGCCGGAATTAACAACAACAAGTCCCGTTATAGCACAAACAACAACAGTATCCCAAAACGTACCGGTAGATGAAACTAACGCCTGACGGACAGCATTCTTTGTTTGCGCCGCAGCAGCAACAATTGGGGCACTCCCTAATCCAGATTCATTTGAAAATAATCCTCTGGCAATACCGAAACGCATCGCTTCTTTTATAGTGGCTCCGGCAAATCCTCCCATCGCTGCTTGCCCGGTAAATGCGCTTGACAAAATCAAACTTATGGTATGCGGAATTGAAGAATAATTGATTACTAAAATGATGAGCCCACCAAGTACATAAAAGATTGCCATAAACGGGACTAATTTTTCGCAAACACCAGCAATCGATTTGATCCCGCCGATAATTACTACAGCGGTTAACACCATTAAAATAAAACCTGTAATCCAGGGTGAAATATGGAAAGAAGATTCAACCAGTGAGGAAATAGAATTTGCCTGAACCATACTTCCAATACCGAAAGCTGTAATGGCAGTAAAAGCTGCAAAGAGTAATGCAAGCCATTTCATATTTAATCCTCTTTCAAGCGCATACATTGGACCGCCCGAATACTCCCCTTTTTCATTTGTTACACGATACTTTACTGCAAGCAGCGCTTCGGAATATTTTGTTGCGATTCCAAAAACGCCTGTAAGCCACATCCACAAAACAGCACCGGGTCCGCCTGCAGCAACTGCCGTAGCAACCCCAACAATATTGCCTGTCCCGATAGTAGCAGCTAAAGCCGTAGTTAAAGCACCAAATTGGCTAATGTCTCCCTCTCCTTCTTTCTTTTTGGATAAAGATATTTTAATCCCTTTACCAATAAAACGCTGAATAAATTTCAGACGAATCGTTAAGTAAATATGTGTACCGAAAAGAAGAATTAATAAAGGATAGCCCCATATGAAATCACTGATCTGTGCTAAAAGTTGTTCTGCATATGCCATGCGATAGTTCCTTCAATTTAGAGAATTATGGTTTTTAAGATAACTTATGAGTATTAATTCTCAAAACTTGCCAAAGAAAAAAGTCAAAATATTTAATAATGAAACACTTTATTCTTTTGCTCCTCTTTTAATGAACCGTGCCCGACAGCAGATATTTATGAATTAGCTCACTTTGTTTATCATTAAGATGAGCCTTCTTTCCCATCCGTACTAGAGTGCTCTCCCACTGTTGTGGAGTTAATTTATCTTTTGGATAGAGAGCATGACATCCTCCACATTTATTTTTGTAAAGAACTTTTGCTGTGTTGCCAGCGTCTTGATTATCATCAATTAATTTTTTCCCTGAACAACCAGCAAAGGTTAATAAAATCAGCAAGTGCAAAAAAATAATTTTCATAATTCGACCCCGAGAATTGTTCTAAACTCATATTTTTCATGTCCATTCAGATCTAACCCTGATCCACTTGCATGAGTTCCGCTAACTTGCGCTAGAAAATTAAACGTGAAATAAAACTTTTCTGCTTGCAGGTTTATTGTCGGACCAACAAACAAAGCTGAATTTACCTTCTCTCCATAAATATTGTCAAAATTGCTGTGATTCTTAAATTCAAGACCAGCCGCAAAAGTGGGGGTAATATCATATCCCATTCCGCCCGTAAGTTCAAAACTTGTTTTGTGTTTATTTGCAATTACATCTCTCCCTATTTCACCGGTAAGATTAAGAGCTACGATAATATTTTCTATTCGTTTAGATAAAATAAACTTTGATTCATACTCAACTTCTGAACCTGCATATGTTAATTCAAAATAAACTGCGGGATCAACCATGTATTCACCGAGTTCAGTTAAACGATAACGAAATTCTATTGCAGTGCCGTCAAATCCGAATTCTTTCGAGGAGGTAGTTGAGTTTTCAATTTGCTGACTATCGAAATTCATGTAAAACGAAGTGGTAAGTCTATCGGTAATACCATATTCAAATTCCATTCTTGGTTGAAAACGATAAAAATATCCGTCGGCTTTTCCAATCCGTGCAGTATTCCACAACTCAAACTCAAATGCTTTAGCCGGTAAAGTATTTGCCAAATAGGATCGGCCGAAATATCTTCTATCTGCATGAGTAAACGTTGATAAACAAAGAATAAAAAGTATAAAAGCGTACAAGAGTATGTTTTTCATTTGAGAAACCTTTAAATTAATAATGAATTATTTTGGTTTGATTAATAAAAGCTATAAAATACTATTATTATCTAGACTTAATCTAAATAATATTCTTAAATGAAGCAAATTTATTGGAGTAAAACATGAAGTCTTATTACGAAGTAACGATAGAAACCGATCCTTTTAATACCGAAGAATTGAGCGGGTTGCTCTGGGAGTTCCAGCCGTTAGGCATTTTGGAGAACGACTTATCACTTAGTCTAAGTTTTAATGTGAATGATAATCTCGAACAGAAAGTTGAGAATTTTTTACGTCACCTGGTTAAAGGAGGAGTTATAAACTCTTTCAATTATTCAATTAAAGAAATTGAAGATAAAAACTGGAATGAGGAATGGGAAAAGAATCTAAAAGTAATTAAAGTAACGGACAGGATTGTCATAAAGCCTTCATTTCGAGATTACTCCCCTTCTGCTGAAGAAGTTGTTATCACTATTGATCCTAAAATGTCTTTCGGAACGGGTGAACATCAAACAACAAAATTGATGCTCTCTATGTGTGAAAAATATATTAAGCCGAAAATAAAAGTGATCGATGTGGGAACCGGAACCGGTGTGCTCGCGATTGCTTCGGTTTTACTTGGTGCCGACTTTGCTTTGGGAATTGATAATGATGAGTGGTGTTACGAAAATGCTCTTGAAAATATTGCCCAGAATCATGTACTCGGAAAAGTTGAATTCCGTTTAGCGGAACTTGGAACTATTGCCGAAGATCATTTCGATCTCTTGCTAGCGAATATTCAAAAAGATGTTTTACTTTTGATTGCTAAAAATATTTCGGAAAAAATTAAAGTTGAAGGAATAATAATTTTATCCGGTTTGTTGTTTACGGATGAAGATGACATTCTTAGCTGCTACACAAAATTGGGCCTTTCATTCGTTGAGAAAATGCAGTTGGATGAGTGGATCAGTCTTGTCTTTAAGAAACTTTCTTAATTAATTTACTAGTAATTTTAAATAAATTATTGAGCAGTATTTAACGTACTAAACAGTTGATGATCCGAGAGGAAACTTTTATGAAAAAAATATGTCAAATATGTGGGAAAGATGAAACTCAAGCAAAAATTCTACCGGCAATCATAGTTAGACCGTCGGTAGTAGATTTAATAAAGACACAATATCCGAACTGGAAAACAAACGGATTCATCTGTAATGATGATTTTCAAAAATATCGGAAAGAATATTTATTAAAATTAATTACAGACGAAAAAGGAGAAATCTCGAATCTTGAACTAGATGTAATTAATAGATTATCCGAACATGAATCAATTTCAACTAATTATGAAAAAGATTTTAGTTCCAAATTAACCATGGGAGAAAAGCTCTCCGATGTAATTGCATCGTTTGGTGGAAGTTGGAAGTTTATAATAATTTTTTTCTTCATAATGATTTCATGGATTTTGATAAACGCCTATTTTTTAACGGCAAAATCATTTGATCCGTATCCATTTATCTTATTAAATCTTGTGCTGTCTTGCTTAGCAGCGATTCAAGCGCCAATAATTATGATGAGTCAAAATAGGCAAGAGGCGCGAGACAGAAATCGTGCTGAGCAAGATTATAAAATTAATCTAAAGGCGGAATTGGAATTAAGGCAGCTTCATCAAAAAGTAGATCATTTGTTGATTCAGCAATGGGATCGGATGGCGGAAATACAGGAAATGCAACTTGATGTACTCGAAGAAATAAAGAAAACTAAATAAAAAGGGACAAATCTGTTTGATTAGTTAGCCCTATTAATTATATTAACATTGTTAAATATATTAATTGAGTTAATCATTTGGATGAGAATATGGGCAATAAAGAGATTCAAGAGAGGAGAATGAAAAGTTACTTCATTCAAGCTACCAAGGAAATCCTAAAAGGAGAAGGCTTAAAATGTATAAGTGTAAGAAATGTGGCGGAACGCGCAGGGTATTCATACGCTACGCTATATAATTATTTCAAGGATGTGAAAGATTTAATTTTTGAATGTGTTCTGGATTTTCAGGAGGAATGCGAAGAGTTCGTTAAGGGTGAGACGGAATCAACTCCTTCCGGTCCCGGGAAAATAAAAGCAATTGCAAAAGCATACATCAAATATTTTATTCAGTACCCTGGAATATTCGAATTATTTTTTCTGGAAAAAACGAACGAACTGGCACATAAACAGCCTACCATAATGTTAATCTATTCTTTCCTCGATAAACTTAGCGAAAATGAATGGGATTTTTGTATTAAAACAGATAGTATGAACGCAGAAGAAGCGGTCATTACTAGAGATACTCTGCATTATACCGTTATAGGGATGCTCCTTTTTTATTTGAACAGAAGACAACCGGTTACTTACAAAGAGTTTACTGAGCGGGTAGAAATCCAACTTAACACAATATTAAAAATCAACTAATCAAATGATAGATAAAAAAGCACTAAAGAATCAGTACAAGCAAACTCTGCCGCAGATGGGAATTTATCAAATAAGAAATTTAGTCAACGGAAAAATATTTCTCGGCAGCAGTTTGAATCTTCACGGTAAATCAAATAGTTTCAGGTTTCAACTTAAAAGCGGGTTGCACATGAACAGTGAATTACAAAAAGAGTATCTTCAATTCGGGGAAGAGAACTTTGTATTTGAAGTTGTTGACACCCTTGAACCGAAAGAAGATACCACTTACGACTACCGGAAAGATTTAGAAGTATTTGAAGAAATGTGGATCGAAAAACTTCAACCGTTTGAGGATAAAGGATATAACAAACCCAAAAGTATTGCCGGATAGAATTCTAATCATAAAAGAATAAAAACTTTTGAGATAATTATTTATAATTACCTATTATTGGGCAAGAGAATTTTATGAATAATTCTTTTGGAGAATTTATGAAAGCAAAATTGTTCATCTTTTTTATTGCCATGTTTATGAACTCCTCTTCATTTGCACAACAGAGTACAAACATGTGGGGGAAATTTGATTTCTTACTTGGAAACTGGAAAGGTGAAGGAAGTGGAACTCCGGGACAAGGCGAAGGAACTTTTTCATTTAAAATGGATTTGGATAAAAACATTCTTGTCCGTAGAAGCCATTTAGAATATCCGGCGACTGAGAATAAATCTACTGCTATTCATGATGATTTAATGATAATTTATCGCGATGCAGTAGGCGCTCCCGGCAGAGCTATTTATTTTGACAATGAAGAACATGTGATAAATTATGCCATCTCGTTCGCCAATAGTAATGAACTAATATTTACCAGCGATAGAATTCCTAACATCCCAACGATTTCGTTTAACTTATAGAATTATTGATGATGTTACCGTGGATACAATATTTGAAATCTCGAAAGATGGAGAGCATTTCTTTACGTATATCCAGGGGAAATCAAAAAAAGTAGAATAAATTATTAATTTAATATTCATAGGAGACTAAACATGAGAAAAATATTCTTTACTATTTTCTTTTTATCCATCGTTTCGATGAATTTTTCACAAGATCTCAATTCCGCAAAAAATCTTCTTCTAAATAATAAGTTGAACGAAGCAAAATCGGTACTTGAAAAAATAATCAGCAATGATAAGAACAATGCCGAAGCACATTTTTATTTAGGAAAGACTTTAATTCGCATGAAAGAATTTGAGGACGCCTCAGATGAATTTGAAACAGCGACTAAAATTAATTACAATAATGCCGATTATCATTTTTGGTTTGCTCAGGCTATGGGGCAGGACGCTGTTAACTCAAGTATCTTCACTAAAATAAAACTTGCCCCCAAAATAAAAGATGAATATATGAAGACGGTTCAAATTAACCCGGCTCATGTTCAAGGACGAATGGGATTAATTGGTTTTTATAGAATGGCTCCCGGCATTATGGGGGGAAGTATGGAAAAAGCTTACAGTGAAGCTAAAATATTAATTGGTTACGACGAGAAATTGGGACATTACCAGCTCGCCACTTTATATATCGCTGATAAAAATAGCGGGAAAGCGGAAGAAGAATTTAAGTTCCTCGAAAGTAAATATGGAAATTCAAAAGACATCAGCGGATTTTATAATGCTTACGGTTACTTTTTATTGAATAATTCACGTTTTAATGACGCGATCCAGAAATTCAAAAAACAAGTTGAACTCGATCCAAGCAATGCTAACTCATATGATAGTTTGGGTGACGGATATTTAGCAGCTGGAAATAAAACGGAAGCAATAGCACAGTTTAAAAAAGCTCTTGAATTGGATCCGAATTTTCCCGCATCAAAAAAGAAATTAAAAGATTTGACAAAGTGAGCAGTAGAAAGGGCTGAGCCAGCACCGAAGTGTATTGAGAAGTCAGAAATAATTACATGCTGAATTCTTACCATGGCAAGCCTTGGCATGCTTCTGATTTCTCTTTCAATATTTTTGCTAACTAGATAATATCTCTTAAAAAGAATGGACAATAACATTAAAATAAAACAAAAACTTTTTGCTGCATGTTTAAAATTTGTTGAAGCAAAGATTGAGCAGACGGAAAAAGCGGTTGACGAATTGCAGCAAGCCTCAAAGCTTGAAACCAAAAGCAGTATGGGAGATAAATATGAAACCGGCAGGGCTTCAATACAACTTGAGATGCAAAAATATGCGCATCAGCTACACGAGTTTACCGGATTGAAAAAAATCCTTTTTCAAATAAACGCCGATAAGCAGTATGATGCTATTCAACCGGGATGTGTAGTTTATACAAACTACGGCAATTATTTTATCGCGGTAAATGCGGGAGAATTTGAAATAAACGGGGTAAAATATTTGACTATTTCGCTTGCATCGCCTCTTGGGAAAGAATTGCACAAAAGAATTGCCGGTGATGTTTTTACCTTTCGGAATAAGGAATTTAAAATTACTTTTGCGGGGTGAGATTGGATGATTGAAGGATTGAAAGATTACAAGATTGAATGATTGAAAGATGAAACGTATAAACTCTTTAAGGATCATAAGGAAATTGGGCCCATTTATTTTGAAAACAATTTTATTAGCGTCAATACTTTTTCCCGTTTTCCATTTTACAACAAAAAAATTAATTTAAATATTGAGAGGATTTACATCGCCGGGAAGGTTCCGGCTGAGACTAAACATTTATTATCAGGAGTAATGCTATATGCCTAGAATTATTTTGATATTTTTTATGTCGGCGGTAGTTTCTTTCATAGTTTATGGACAAGGGCTAAAGAATCCACAGTTGGAAGATTCTTCCCTTAGTAAAACGCAACAACACAATAGTGAAGCAATGCATTCTTTCCCGATGCTTTCGCTGCGCACATCATTCGACGCCGTTCCTGAATATTATCCGCTGTCTCTTCATCAGGCTCTCTTTCTGCCATCCTCTACTCCGCCCTGGAAGATGGATCGAACGCTTGATATAGCAGAAATTTGGAGAGCCGGAATGGTAAAGGAGGAGGAATTTAAAACACTACGACTCGTTCTTGGGTATGTAAAAGTTGGAGGCGTTGCCTACCTGGCGTATAAGCATCTTAAGAAGTACGGGCTTAAGTAGTACAAAGTGGAAAGTATAAAGTTGAAAGTATAAAGATGAAAGATGAAAGTAATAATAAGGTTATTCTGTTTGATTTTAATTTCCGTAACATTTGCTTCGTGCAGTGTATTGTTGGGGGGAATTGTAGCTTTAGATAATTCTGCAAACAAAGGGAAAAAGGAAATTGTGTATGAGAAATTAATTGAATTGAGGAAAGGGAAATTAATAACTCTAGAGTTATCCGATTCAACAAGAGTTTCGGGTAAATACAAAGGATATAAAAAAAATGTAGTGGGAAATAAAGCAGTAACCATTATTTCTATTCTGGATAACAATAATGAATCTAAATTTATTGATGCTTCGAAAGTGCATAAATATATCTATACTGATGAGGGAGGAAGTGTTTCGACAGCCGTTTCAATTGGAGGAGTAATTGATGCACTTATCATCTACGGGCTAATAAATGGGCCGGGCTTTGGAGGGGGTGTAAGAGTCTTCTAAGCCAGGCAAAAATACTCTTGAAGTATTGTACAAACGACAATTATAATTTTGCTTGACAATTTCTAAAATAAATTATATTTTTAACGCGGTTAATGGATCAATAATAGGGAGTAGTTATTTTTTTGTTATTATTATATGATCAAATACTTCATAAAGGGGTAATGAATTTATCCCCTCCTCCCCTTTTATATTTTTCAAAAAATGACCGGACAAAAAGAGTAACTTCCCTTCTTATCAAATCTTCGATTAACAAAAATCAAACATGCAAATATTTTATTGTATTCTCTGAAAACAGAAATGTTATTTCTACAGAGTGCAGTGTTGTTGCAACCGACTCAACTTTTATTTCCACTGAACCAAATGTAGTTTCCGCAGCAGTAAATGTTGCATCCGCTAACCGCAATGTTGTTTCCACGGAAGCAAATGTTAGAACCATCAACCCGAATGTTATTTCCGCGAAGGTAAAAGTTAAATCCACCGATAGAAATGTGATTTCCAACACGGTAAATGTTGTCTCTACAGAGTCGAATGTCATTTCTACGGAGGTAAATGTTAAACCCATCAAGCCAAATGTTACTTCCACGGAGGCAAATGTCAAATCCTCAGACCCAAATGTCATTCCCACGGAGGCAAATGTCAAATCCACAAGCCCAAATGTTATTTCCACGGAGGCAAATGTCTTGTTTTTTGAAGGGAAACGAACATTTTTAAAGATATCTAATAAAACGGAGGGGTTATAACAAAACAGATAATTCACTTTATGTTTAACAACGAAAAACCTACTGGGGCACACCTGTTTAGCCCAAAAAATAACTATACATTAACAAAAAATGAGGTTTTCGATGGCACAAAAGATCAATTATTTGGTTCAAGATAGTGATGCGCTTTTAAAAGCTATCACTAACCACCGGGCTGCAATGGAAGAGAAGGGATTTACCGAAGAGCGGTTATCCACTTTTGTTTCCGCTAAGGATAATCTGAAGCTAAAGGAAGCAGCCCAGCAAAAAGCGGTTAAGTTTAAAGATGATAAAACCGCTGAACAGGATGTTTTAATGAAGAATATCCATGCTGCAATTGTAAGCTTGCGGAATGCCGCTAAAAGCGCTTACATCGATAATCCACAAAAGCTGAATATCTTTCAGATTGGAGAAACGATACCCACTTCTGTAATTAAGATGCGACCGATGTGCGAGTATTTAACGGGAGTTATAGCTGCCGAGAGCGCTGTTCTGTTAAAAAATGGGTTAAGTCAGGCAGACCTTGACATACTTGGAACATCGTACAACAATCTTATTACTGCGGATGCGGACCAGGAGAATGCCAAGAAATTGCAGAACGCCGCTTTGTTAGTAAGAGACAAAGCCGCCGCTGTTTTGAGAGAGCAAGTAACAAAAACGCGGAAGTTTGCACTGGCTTGTTTTGCAAAGAGTCCAGAAATATTGGTAGAGTTTGAACCGATACCGAAGGGACGCGGAAAAGGGAAAGATGATGATGAGGATGAGACTCCCCCGCCACCGGATGGAACGACTCCGCCAGCACAGTAATTAGGAATTGCGAATTAGGAATTAGGAATGAACTATTATTGAACTAGTGTCTTAATTCTATTCTTAATGTTAATTGAACGGAGGCGCTTGTTAAAGGAGCGCCTCCGGGAATTTTATTAACACCGGAATTTATTCTAGTTATGAGAAAGATACTTAAACTGTTGAAACAGTTTCATGATAATTGTTTTTTATGTACACCCCGATAAATCGGGGTGTTAATGGGAAATTGGTTTGCTTCTCATACATTAATGAATCGAGGTGTTAATGATATACTGGCTCAGGGCGAGATATTAACACCGGAATTTATTCCGGTGATGTGAAAGATCCTTAAACTGTTGAAACAGTTTAAGGACACTCGATTTGTTTCTTACACCTCGATAAATCAAGGTGTTAATGAGGGGATTTCATTTGTTTCTCACACCCCGATGAATCGGGGTGTTAATGGAGAGCATGTTCAAAATGGAATATTAACACCGGAATTTATTCCGGTGACATAAAGCAAACAAACAAGCGATAAACCGTTTTAACGGTTTTAGGAAAAGAGATAATTATGTCACTCCACTCGTATTCAAAATGCTGGCTTCATCTGGTATGGGGCACATTAAAGCGAGAAAAGCTTATGACCGATAAGGAAGAACGCAAGAGAGTTTCCTCTTTTTTATATGACTATGCCAAATCTAAAAACATTTTCATGAAAATAAATTATGTAAATGCTGAACATGTACATGCGTTGGTTGACTTACCGACAAATCTTTGTATTGAAGAGATGATGCATTTATTAAAGGGGAGTTCTTCTCACTGGATTAATCAGAACAGTATCTGTGCTGGAAAATTTGCATGGGGACGAGGATATGCAGCTTTATCGGTATCGGAATCTAATCTCCAAAAGGTTGTTAAGTATATCGATAATCAAGGAGAGCATCATAAAGTAAAAAGTTTTAGTGAGGAATATGAGCAGTTTATTAAAGTGTACGGGATGCAGTATGTGCCTGAAGAAACGTGAAAAGTAGATAAAACTGTTGAAACAGTTTTGGGAATAAATTGGATAGTTAGCACACCTCGATAAATCGAGGTGTTAATAGGAAA
>JBAYFO010000081.1:0-12360 GCA_041667115.1 Ignavibacteriaceae bacterium
ATGGAAACCGAATTAGAAAATCCTTTCATCTTAATTCACGATAAAAAAATCTCTGCAATGAAAGACCTCCTCCCTGTTCTTGAAAAAGTTGCTCAACAAGGAAAAGCTCTTGTAATAATTGCCGAAGATCTTGAAGGTGAAGCTCTTGCAACTTTAGTTGTGAACAAATTAAGAGGAACTCTTAAAGTAGCTGCAGTTAAAGCTCCGGGCTTTGGCGATAGAAGAAAAGCAATGTTGGAAGATATAGCAGTACTTACAAACGGTACCGTTATTTCTGAAGAAAGAGGATTTAAACTCGAAAACGCAACCATCGCGTATTTAGGTCAAGCTGCAAAAATTGTAATTGACAAAGATAATTGCACAATCGTTGAAGGCGCCGGTAAAACTGAAGATATCAAAAAGAGAATTAATGAAATTAAAGTTCAGATTGATAAAACAACTTCAGATTACGATAAAGAAAAATTGCAAGAACGCCTTGCTAAACTTTCTGGTGGAGTTGCCGTATTAAAGATCGGCGCTTCAACTGAAATTGAAATGAAAGAAAAGAAAGCCCGTGTTGAAGATGCTTTGCATGCAACCCGCGCAGCAGTTGAAGAAGGAATTGTTCCCGGAGGCGGCGTCGCTTTCGTTCGTGCAATTTCCATTCTTGATAAATTAAAAGGTGATAATGAAGATCAAACAACCGGTATTCAGATTATCAGAAAATCTCTTGAAGAACCGTTAAGACAAATCGTTTTCAATGCGGGACTCGAAGGTTCTGTAATCCTTCAAAAAGTTAGAGAAGGAAAAGATGATTACGGATTTAACGCAGCAACAGAGAAATATGAAAATCTCGTTAAAGCGGGAGTTATTGATCCTACAAAAGTTACCAGAACAGCCTTAGAAAATGCTGCTTCCGTATCTGCATTGCTTCTTACAACCGAAGCGGTTGTGTATGAACAAAAAGATAAAGAAAAAGCTATGCCTGCTATGCCTCCCGGCGGTATGGGCGGTATGGACGGAATGTATTAATCGTTCGGTTTCATATAAGAAAAAGGCGAAGAGAAATCTTCGCCTTTTTTGTTTTAAATCTCATGAAACCCTTTCCCAATCAACATTATCTTTTTATTTTAGGGCACTAACAAAAATTATATTAATGGTATGGATACTTTTCACGCTGCCGATGAATTTGAAGAATTACTGAAGGAAGCATTCGAACACCTTGAAGAGGGACGTTTCCGGATGGCTTTAACAGCAGCTCAAAAAGTTTATGAGCTTAGTCCGAATGATTACCGTTCGGTTGTATGCCTTGCCTGGGCTTTTTTGGAAAACGGGAATTCATCCTCAGCCTTAGAATATGCCGATTTAGCCTGTCAAATTGAAGAAGAAAAATCTTTTCCCCATCTTTACCGGGGATACATCTTACTCCGTTTAGGTATTTATGAAGGCGCGATACAAGATTTAAACTATGTAATTTTTAAAGAAGAAATTCCAGTTGAAAAAGCGTTACATTATAAAGCACAATGCTTGGCGGGGCTTGGTAAATATACAGAAGCGCTGGAAACATTCGAATCATCTGTTTTGGCAAGTCAAAATCCTTTAAATGAAGTATCGCAAAAACTCCGTTTGTGGTATCGAACTGCAGCAGGACAGAAGAGTACTTTTCTTACAAAATTATTGAATAAAGAGAAAAATCAGAATTATTTTCAAGTCGCTTCCGAAGCTTTCAAAATAAAAGAATATTGGTATGCTTTGTGGGCACTTAATAAATTCTTTAATGAGAATCAACAACCGGAGTTGGTTTCCCACGCCAAAATTTTAGAACTTGAAACGCTTCTTGCCTTATTTCAATTTAAAAAAGCTTCTACTAAAGCAGATGAATATCAAAATGAACTAAGAGACGACCCAAAGTTTAAAGCATTATATTCAAAAATAACTTCCAAAGAGACAGTATTTAACCCTCGTTTAACGCAGGAAAATGAACCCGCCGCTATAAACGAACTTCCATCAGAAAAAGAAATTCAGAGAAAGCCTGTTCTTAAAACGATAACAAAGCGGACGGATTTCATCAAATCGGAAATATCAAAACACACTCCTATCCATGCGAAAACTTTCGACCTTATTGCAAATTTGCGCGTGCAACAAAGAACTTATTTACTTCAATTTGAGGAAAATAACATCCGGTATATCGGTGTTGAAGCGGTTGTTTCCAATCCTTATTACAATTATGCCGATGTTGTTGTTGAAGGAACCGCCGTTTGGTATTTAAATGATGAAGAAGTTGGAACGTACAATTTCACGATTAACGTTGAAAGACATTGGAGCCATTTTGAATTGGTACAAAGCTGGGGAACAGATACTACCGGTTTTTGGCAACGCGGACAAGGAAGAGTAGATATTTATTTAAACGGAGAGTTTACTTGCTCACGCTGGTTTCTTATCGGTTCAAAAGAAATTGTGAATGATGAAGAAATTGAAATTGTCGGACAATCATCTTCAGTCGGCATTTCAGATACAAAACCAAAGAAAGAGACAGAAGAAATTATTGACGGAGATAAATCTCTTGAGCAATTATTAAAAGAACTTGATGCGTTTACAGGGCTAAAAAATATAAAACAGGCAATGCGTGATTTTGTCGATTACCTTTCCTTTATCAATGAAAGAAAAAAACTCGGTCTAAAAACTCAAGAAGGGATTTCGCTCCATACGGTTTTTCTCGGTAATCCCGGGACAGGTAAAACTACCATTGCCAGGTTACTTGGAAATATTTTCAAAGCGATGGGGTTACTTGAAAAAGGTCACATTGTTGAAGTTGACCGTGCTGCTCTTGTAGGACAATACATTGGCGAGACGGCGCAGAAAACCGATAAACTTATTACCGATGCCCTCGGCGGCGTTCTCTTTATTGATGAAGCTTACACCCTTGTAAAAAAAGGGGGCGGCAATGATTTCGGACAGGAAGCAATTGATACCTTACTGAAACGAATGGAAGACAAAGCCGGTGAATTTGCCGTTATTGTTGCCGGTTATACGGATGAGATGAATAATTTTCTCGAATCTAATCCGGGAATGAAATCCAGATTTTCTCACAATTTCGTTTTCGAAGATTATACTCCTCAAGAATTGCTTGAGATCTTCAAGCAGATGGCAAAAAAGGAAGAATATATTATTTCAGCCGAAGCCGCAAAGGACTTAGAAAAAGAATTCGTTCGGTTGTACCGTAAACGGGATAAAACATTTGGAAATGCACGGTTAGTCCGAACCCTATACAACAACGCTAAAATGCAAGTCGGGAAAAGGAGTTCTAAACTTGCAGCTGCACAGCGAAATAAAAAAGCGTTGTCAACCATCATGCAGGAAGACATTCAAGCCATCCTTAAAACTTCCGGGTTAAAAGACTTTAAAGTCGGTATTGATGAAGAGAACTTAAAAATTGCCCTTGTAAAATTAGAACAGCTTACCGGGTTATCTTCCGTAAAAAAAGAAATAGCCGAACTTGTAAAGCTTGCAAAGTTTTATCACGAGCAAGGAGAAAATTTACAATCAAAATTCGGAGATCACATTGTCTTTACCGGAAATCCGGGAACCGGTAAAACAACAGTAGCGCGGTTGTTTAGTCAAATTTATGCTTCACTTGGTATTTTGGAAAAAGGACATTTAATTGAAGCTGACCGGCAAGCACTGGTTGCAAGTTTTGTTGGGAAAACTGCAGAGAAAACAACGGAGCTTATCAATCAATCTTTTGGCGGGACATTATTTATTGATGAAGCGTATACCCTTGTAAAAAGCGGCGATAGCGGAAGTGATTTCGGACAGGAAGCAATCGATACCCTGTTAAAACGAATGGAAGATGACCGTGGAAAGTTTATTGTTATTGCGGCTGGATATACAGATCAAATGAAAGCATTTCTTGATAGTAATCCCGGAATGCAATCCCGTTTCACAAAGTTTATCACGTTTGAAGATTACACTCCCGAAGAATTAATGGCAATAACCGAACATTCATTATCAGAAAAGCATCTTTCTCTTGATCCGGCTGCAAAAGAAAAACTTGCGAAATATTTTAATGAAATTTACCGGACACGTGATAAGACATTCGGCAACGCACGGCTTGTGAGAAATATTGTTGGAAATGCAATTCGCAAACAGGTACTTAGAATTGTTGATATTCAAAAAGAAAATTTAACCGAAGAGGTTACTCAAACAATTCTTGCTGATGATATTCAAGAATTGCATTCCGTAAAAGAAGAAGGAAATAAAATCCAGATCATCGGTGATAAGGATTTGCTCGAAAAATATTTAATGGAATTGAAAGAATTACCGGGACTTGATTCCGTAAAAAAATCAGTTGAAAAACTTATAAACAGTTTAAAGGTCGCAAAATTACGGGAAGCTAGGGGCTTAAAAGTTCTTCCCAAAAACCTCCATTCTGTTTTTCTTGGCAACCCCGGAACAGGAAAAACTACTATTGCCCGTTTACTTGCAAAGATTTATAAAGAAATGGGGCTGCTTGAAAAAGGTCATTTAGTTGAGACCGACAGAGCCGGACTGGTTGCAGGTTACGTTGGACAGACCGCAAAGAAAACCGATGAGATGATAGAGAAATCGTTAGGCGGAATGCTTTTTATCGACGAAGCTTACACGCTTACTCGCGGCGGTGGAAATGATTTTGGACAGGAAGCAATTGAAACGCTCCTAAAACGGATGGAAGATTACCGCGATAAGTTTGCAGTAATAGTTGCAGGGTACACGAACGAAATGAACGATTTTATTGACGTTAATCCGGGATTAAAATCCCGCTTTACAAATTATTTCTCATTTGAAGACTATTCCCCGCGCCAATTATTGGAAATCGCTTCTCTTATCTGTGAAAAAAGCGGCTATAAGTTTGATGAAGGAGCCCTCCAAATTTTAATGGAGACCTTTAATTTTCTGTATGAAAAGAGAAATAGTAATTTCGGGAATGCCCGTACTGCCCGAAATCTTCTTTACAAAGCAATAGGAAATCAGGAGGAACGGATTTCTGCTTTTGCAAATGTCTCCGATGAAGAATTGATCACCATTGTTTATGAAGATGTTCAAAAAATTGATATTCAAGAATTTATAAAATGAGGTAGCAAATGGATCCTTTTTTAAGTGCAGCAATTGAAGAAGCCAAACAAGGTTTAACCGAAGGTGGTATTCCAATCGGTTCAGTAATTGTTCATAAAGGAAAAATCATCGGGCGCGGACATAACCGGCGCGTCCAAAAAGGAAGTGTAATTCTTCACGGTGAAATGGATGCGTTTGAAAATGCCGGAAGACAACCTGCTTCGGTTTACAAAGAATGTACTCTATACACAACCCTCTCCCCCTGCCCGATGTGTACCGGTGCGATGCTGCTTTATGGAATTCCAAAAGTTGTCATCGGTGAGAATAAAACTTTTCTTGGAGATGAAGCGTTATTAAAAGAACGCGGTGTTGAAGTAGAAATTGTAAATGACCAATCGTGTATAGAGATGATGACGAATTTTATTGAAAGTAGTCCTGAATTATGGAACGAAGACATTGGAGTATAAAGTCAAAACTCAAATAGCAAAATTCAAAAATCAAGACTCATAGTGTAATGTAACATTTTTTCCTAATTCCTAATTTTTAATTCCTAATTATTTATGACCATATTTGAACAAACAAACAAAATACTGATCAACTGCCCTTTACGCGCGGTTCCTTTTTTAAAAGAAGAAGTGCTAGCATTAGGATTTCAGATTGTGTCGGAGACATTAACGCAAGTTGAAATTCTCGGAACCATGGCTGACACGATGCTCCTTAATTTATCATTACGGACAGCACACCGTGTCCTTTTTTATCTTGATGAATTCTATGCTGAAACTCCCGATGAGCTTTACAGAAATTTCAAAAAAATAAAATGGGAGGACTATTTATCCGAAGACGGTTACATCAGCATCTCATCAGCAGTAGATCATCCGATGGTGAATGATTCACGTTTCCCTAATTTGAAATGTAAAGATGCAATCGTTGATAGATTACGGGATATATACGGCAAGCGCCCGGATTCGGGTTCTGAACGCAAAGGAGCGATGATCTATTTTTATTGGAAGGATAATCTTTGCCAGGTTTTCTTTGATACTTCCGGCGTAACGCTTGCAAGAAGAAATTACCGTAAGATGCCGTTTCTTGCACCGATGCAGGAATCACTTGCAGCAACTACATTGCTCGCCGCGAATTGGAAAGGTGAAGGAAATTTTGTTAACCCGATGTGCGGCAGCGGAACGCTTGCGATTGAAGCCGCAATGATCGCATTGCATAAAGCTCCCGGCTTATTAAAAGACAATTATGCATTCATGCACATAAAAGGATATGATGATGCGGTCTGGCAAAAAATCCGTTCTGAAATAAAAAATAAAAGTTTAAAAAGTTTTAACGGGAGAATTATTGCAACCGATATAAGCGGCGAAGCAATATATGCAGCTCAACAAAATGCTAAAACCGCCGGTGTTGATCATCTTATTGAGTTCAAGCAGTGCGACTTTCGAGAAACCGAAATTCCCGAAGGTGGCGGAATTGTTTTTCTTAATCCGGAATACGGTGAACGGTTAGGTGAAGAACTAAAGCTAGAAAGCGTTTATAAAGCTATCGGCGATTTCTTCAAACAAAAATGCCAGGGATATACCGGTTATATTTTTACGGGAAATTTTAGTCTCGCAAAAAAAATCGGTTTACGGACTAAACGGAAAATCCCCCTCTTTAACGGTTCGATCGATTGCCGCTTGCTGGAATTTGAACTCTACAGTGGGACAAAAAAAATATTCGACGAAAACAATTAGCGGTTGTAAAAACTCTCCGGGCTGCAATTGCGATAATTAATAATTACGCTGCACATATCCCTCCCATTTCTAACTTATTTCTTGACATTAGAAAAATTATATCCTAACTTAAACAAACAGGAATAAAGAAATAATCTAGGAGCGCTATTTTGTTATTAATGTTATATGAACTGGGATCTCTACAAGGGCTCAAAAAAACTTTTTCTTCTTTGATTCACCTCTTAATCCGCATGGATAAGTTTATTCCCCTATTTACGTCATTGAATGAACGACCTCAAACAATAACCTTTACTCTCTTTCAATATTCATCTACTAAAATTAAATTTTCAAAAACTTTAATAAGATTTGCCGGGAGCGATTAAAAATATCTTAAACGACTCAAACAAGTAAAATATTCGTGACCGTATTACTGTTCGAAATAATATTTATGAGCGAATTATGAACTTCAAAAAAAATATCGATTCAAATGGGCTAGAAACAATTGTTTCAAAAATTGCCGGTGTGTTTACAATTATTATTAGCGGCTTTGTAATTATCGGTTGGACCTTTGATGTAACGATTATGAAAAGCATCTCCTCCGGTTTTGTTTCGATGAAAGCCAACACAGCTTTTGGATTTCTTCTAGCGGGTATTGCTTTATTTATTTTAAATGACGAACACAGTACAAAACAAAAAGTTAAAATAGCTGGAATATGTTCATCGATCGTTATACTTATTGGAGGATTGACTATCGTTCAATATTTGTTCGCACTCAACTTTGGGATCGATCAATTGCTCTTTTCTGAAACACCGGGGGCAATTGGCACATCCAGTCCCGGTCGGATGGGGCTTAACACCGCTTTCAACTTCTTGCTTCTTGGTGTTGTGCTATTAATTCTGAAATCAAAAAACAACCGACTCCTTTTCACTTCGCAACTTCTTATAATAATTGTTGTCCTGGTTACATGGTCAACTTTTTTAGGATATCTTTATGGGATTAAAGATTATTTGGGATTTCCGGGTTTCACAAAAATGGCGTTGCATACTTCTGTTACCTTTATTGTCTTAGCTTTTGGTGCTCTGTTTACAAATCCGGAACGCGGTATACCGTCATTATTTCTTGGAGAGTATAAAGGGATATTCTTAATGCGGCGTCTCTTACTGGCTATTGTCTTACTCCCCACCTTAATAGGCTGGGTTAGATACGAAGGTGAAATACTTGGAGCTTATTCAACAACTACCGGGTTAATAATTATGGTTGTTGCCACTACCTCATTTCTCTTTGCAGTTGTTTTGTTGGTAGCGAAATCGTTATATAATTCCGAAGAAGAACATAAACCTATCTTAGAACAATTACAGAAGCTTTCTCTTGCAGTAGAACACAGTCCAAATTATGTTATTATCACCAGTGTACAAGGGATTATTGAATATGTCAATCCTAAGTTTACCCAGGTGACCGGCTATACAAAGGATGAAGTTGTGGGAATAAATCCACGTATTTTGAAATCGGGGAATACCCCGCTGCAACTGTACAAAGAATTGTGGGAAACAATATCCTCGGGAAAAGAATGGAAAGGAGAATTAAAGAATAGGAAAAAGAACGGTGATGCTTATTGGGAACAAATTGCCATCTCCCCCATTATTAATAGCTCCGGGATTATCACACATTACGTAGCAATTAATGAAGATATTACTTCCCGGAAAATGAGCGAAGAGGAACTTAAAATGCACCGGGAACGCCTTGAAGAGTTGGTGAATGAACGGACTAAACAACTTCAAGAGACAAATGAAATTCTACGTACAAGTGAAGAACGTTTCCGCTCTACGCTCGATACAATGTTGGAAGGATGCCAGATAATAGGATTCGACTGGCGGTATCTTTATCTCAACGATACCGCCGACAAACATAATCAGAGACCAAAGGAAGAACTTCTTGGCAATAAATATATGGATATGTGGCCCGGGATAGAAAGCACTCACATATTTTCGGTAATGAAACGGTGTAATGAAGAACGGATTGCCGCACATCTTGAAAATGAGTTTCTTTTCCCGAATGGTTCGAAGGGATGGTTTGAACTTAGCGGTCAACCTGTACCGGAAGGAATTTTTATCCTATCACAGGATATCACGGAACGCAAACAAAACGAAGAAGAAATAATAAAGTTGAACACCGAACTTGAACATCGCGTTGTTGAACGCACGGCTCAATTGGAAACAGCCAATAAAGAATTAGAAGCGTTTACCTATTCGGTTTCTCATGATCTGCGAGCTCCATTGAGACACATCAATGGCTTTATTGAACTTTTGCAAAAGAATAATACTGTATCCCTGGATGAAAAAAGTAACCGCTTCTTAAACATTATCTCTTCTTCTGCAAAACAAATGGGGCAACTTATCGACGACCTGTTACAATTTTCCCGTATGGGAAAGGCATCATTAAAGTTTTCGCAGATTGACATGAATTTCATGGTCGCCCGTATTATAGAAGATTTAGAAAATTCTTATTCAACTAACAAAATAGAATGGAACTTGAAAACGTTACCGCTTGTTTTAGCAGATACACCCCTGCTCAAACTTGCGGTAGAAAATCTGATAAGTAATGCAGTTAAATATTCAGCTAAAGCTAATCCCCCAAAAATTGAATTTGGCTGTTTGCAACAAAATAAAACCGAAGTAGTGTTTTATGTTAAGGATAACGGTGCGGGATTTAACATGCAATACGTTGACAAATTATTCGGAGTATTTCAGCGGCTTCACAGCAGCGATGAATATGAGGGAACCGGGATCGGGCTGGCAACGGTAAGAAGGATAATTCATAAACATGGAGGAAGAACATGGGCTGAAGGAGAGGAAAAGAAAGGAGCAACTTTTTATTTCTCTTTACCCGCCGGGACGGAGGCTCCCCTTCCGGATCACCCTGAGACCGTTAATTTATAATAATAGAATAGCAAAATATATTTTTATCAATACTTGAGGATAAAATGGAACGTATAAAAAAAATTTTGTATGCAGAGGATAATCCAAGAGATAGAGAATTAACTCTTGCCGCTTTGGATGAATATAATCTTGTTAATAAAGTCATCTGCGTTAGTGACGGAGAAGAAGCCCTTGATTATCTTTATAAACGGGGGAAGTACGCTAATTATGAAGATGAAAAACTTGCTGCGGTTTTACTTGATCTTAAAATGCCGAAGGTTGACGGGATTGAAGTGCTTCGTACAATAAAGTCTGACGACAATCTGAAGAGCATTCCGGTGGTCATCCTTACTTCTTCTAAAGAAGAAAAAGATTTAGTTGAAAGTTATAAACTTGGAGTTAATGCCTATGTAGTTAAACCGGTTGGGTTTCAAGAATTTGTAGAAGCCGTAAAAAACATTGGCTTGTTTTGGGCAATCATAAATGAAACGATTGAATAATAAGAGAACAGCAGCCTGAGAAAGTAAAATAAGAAGAGAAATCCTTTGACTTTCAAAACAAAAATATTGTTCACTAAACAAAAATGGGATGGTAATGTAAATGGAAGAGAAAATTAAAATACTTCATCTGGAAGATGACAGTCTTGATGCCGAATTGTTGAAATCTATTTTAGAAGATGAAAACATCAATTGCGAGATTACGCTTGTATCAAGTAAATCAGCTTTTCAAAATGCTCTTGCCGGTCAAGAGTTTGATCTAATTTTTTCCGATAATTCAATACCCACCTTTGACGGGGTAGATGCGTTACGATTTGCAAAAAAGGTACAGCCCAATACTCCGTTTATCTTTTTTTCGGGAACTATAGAGGAAGACGTTGCTATCGAAGCTATGCGATGGGGTGCCACCGATTATGTGTTAAAAGGAAAACTTTCCAAACTCGGGCTAACCGCTAAAAGAATTCTTCTCGATAGCCGGCAAAAAAAAGAACTTGATCTTGCAAATACAAAAATTATTGAAAATGAAACCCGGTTGCGCGTCGGTCTTTCTGCAATAGACATTGCTGTGTTTAATCAAGATAAAGAACTAAAATACACATGGATATATCACCCCCAGCTTGATTACGCCCCGGATGAGGTAATTGGAAAAACAGATTACGAATTGCTTCCCGTTGATGCAGCGGAAGAAGTTACAAAAATCAAACGTTCCGTTCTGGAAAATAATAAACAGGTGCGCAGCGAAATCGCGGTTACTACGATCAACAAAACACATTACTTTAACCTGATTATTGAACCATTGACTGATCACGATGGAAATACAATTGGTATTACTGGGGCTTCACTTGATATTACACCGGAAAAGCTCTATCAAAAAGAACTATTGGAAGCTAAAGAAAAAGCCGAAGAGATGAACCGTCTTAAATCTAATTTCCTGGCTAACATGAGTCACGAATTAAGAACACCTCTTGTAAGTATTTTAGGCTTTACCGAAATTCTTCAAGGAGAAATTGAGAATCCTGACCATCTTGAAATGATTACAAATATTCATAAAGGAGGAAAAAGATTTAGTGAAACGCTAAACTTAATACTTAGTTTTTCCGACTTCGAAGCAAATAAAATTAGGATGCAAAGTACAAATATCAACGTAGTTGCAACTGCTCAAGAAGTGATAAAAGAATTTTCGCAGGAAGCTATGTGGAAAAACCTTACGGTGAAAATTGTTGAAAAAGATAAAAATGTTTTACTCCTCTTAGATGACCGTTTATTCGCGGGTATTCTAAGTAACCTTATCAGTAACGCAGTAAAATTTACACATAAAGGAGGTATTACTATTGAGATTGGAAAGGAAATGCTCATCCGGGAAATGACTGAAGTTCCTTATATCTATGTAAAAGTTAAAGATACTGGAATAGGAATTAGTGAAAAGAATATTGATCTGATTTTCGATGAATTCCGCCAGGTGAGTGAAGGATTTGCTCGAAACTTTGAAGGGAACGGGCTTGGATTAACTATTGCAAAAAGAATTACCGAACTGATGGGGGGAATAATTTCGGTTGAAAGTAAATTGGGTGTCGGTTCTATCTTTACTATTAAATTCCCCGCTCTAATAAATATTTCCGGGCAGAACGTTGATGTGAAAGAGAAAACCGTTCAGCCCGTTGATAAAACGGCAGATAACACCGGTACGAAAGAACTCCCTATAGTTTTATATGTTGAAGACGACCCCATAAATCAAAGTGTGGTTAAAGTATTTTTAAAGGATTGCTGCAAAGTGGAAACAGCAAATAACGGTAAACTGGCTTTGCAACTAGTAAAGGAGAAAAAGTACCACGGATTTTTGATGGATATTAACCTCGGACACGATATGGATGGGATTACCGTAACAAAAGAAATTAAAAAAATGCCTGAATACATAAACACGCCGGTGATTGCAGTTACTGCATTTGCTATGAAAGGCGACGAGAAAGAATTTTTAGAAGCCGGGTGCACCCATTACATCTCAAAACCTTTTTTAAAAAAATATTTTATTACGGAAGTAAAGAATGCATTTGCACTAACATCTTAAACAGCCATTCATTTTAAACCGATCATGTCAATCGCTCTATTATATTTGTATGACTTGGAAACTGTTTTAGCAACTCTTTCCTTTGCGCTAATGCAAA
>JBAYFO010000082.1:0-11036 GCA_041667115.1 Ignavibacteriaceae bacterium
CGCATCAAGGTGTTGAGCATGATGCTATGAATGTTCTGTGTCTCGGCGGAAGAATCATCGGAATTGAAACAGCAAAAGAAATTGTACACGCTTTTGCTAATGCAACATTTTCAAATGAAGAGCGGCACAAAAGAAGACTCGAAAAAGTTCTTGCGCTGGAAAAATAACTTACCGGAGTAAATTTTTTAACGCTTCTTCAAGTTCTGCAAATTGAAAATGAAATCCTGCATTTGTTAAAAATGCGGGAACAACTCTCTGACTTGCAAGCACAGCCGAAGCACCTTCCCCCATCACCAATTGCAAAACAAATTTGGGGACAGAAAAATTTGATGGCTTGTGCAAAATTTTTCCGAGTGTTTTTGTAAATGTTTTCATCTGCACCGCTTGAGGCGAAACCCCATTAAATATTCCTTTTACATTTTGATGATCAAGAAGGAAAAGATAGATTGCGACCATATCGGCAATGTGTATCCAGCTAAACCATTGCTTTCCGTTACCGAGCGATCCACCGAGATAAAACCGAAATGGAAGCAGCATCTTTTTTAATGCCCCGTCAATCGGACTAAGTACAATGCCGGTACGGACAATTACTCTGCGGACACTTAATAATTCTAACGGGGCTGAAGCTTTTTCCCAATCAGCGCACACGTTCGCAAGAAAATCTTTTCCACCCGGACTTGCCTCGGTTAGTTCGGAATTTTCACCATCACCATAAAATCCAATTGCCGAAGCGGAAATAAAAACTTCGGGTTTATTTTTGCATAATGCAATTGATGAGACAAGATTTTTTGTTGTGCGAATCCGGCTGTTATAAATTTCATTTTTGTAATCCGCCGTCCAGCGTTTCCCCGCTACGCTAGCACCTGCAAGATGAATAACTGCATCTTTTCCTTCAAAACAAAATGAATAATCTTTCTCGTAATCTTTCCATGCTATTACTTCTTTGGCAAACGGAAGGATTATCTTTGCCGTTTCAACATTCGTAGAAAAGATTGTAAGTTCGTCACCTCGTTCAAACAATCTTTTACAAAGTTCTTTTCCAATTAAACCTGTCGCGCCGGTAACCACTATTTTTTTCAAGGAATTTCTTTTGTTTCGTTATTGAGATGTAGTATTTTCATGCCTAAAATTACATACAATCCATTTAAAACCACAATTGCTTTAGTTATGGGAAAAAATCAGAGACTCTTGTTCGTTGATCTTCACCGCGGATTAGTTTTATTGTTAATGATCGAAGTTCATGTTTTTAACTCGATGCTTTTACCGCAAATAAAAAGTTTGTGGTGGTTTCATCATTTGAATTTTATCAACGGATTGGTCGCTCCGTCATTTTTATTCATTTCGGGTTTTGCCTTTATCCTTGCCGGCAAAAAGAAACTTGAAGAATTCAGAAAGTTTAAATTCGCGTTTTGGCGGCAGATCGGAAGAATCGGGTTAATCTTTTTGGTTGGCTACAGTTTACATCTCCCTTATTTTTCATTACAAAAAATGCTGCACAAAGCAACCCCCGTTGAAATAAGCCAATTCATTAATGTAGATATCTTACAATGTATTGCTTTCGGTTTAATGGCGTTATTTCTTTTGCGGCTTCTTATAAAAAATGATAAGGTTTACATCTGGTTGATCTTTTTTCTCGGCGCTTTTTCAGCATGGATAGCCCCCTACTTTTGGAATACAAATTCGTCTCATGCGCTACCGATGTTTTTTTCTAATTTCCTTACAAGACAAGACGGTTCTTTCTTTCCGCTCTTACCTTGGCTTGGATTTATGTTTCTAGGAGCCGTCACGAGTTCATATTTTATTCAGGCGCAAGAAAAAGGAACGATAAAAATATTTTTCAAAAATTTATCATTAGCTGGATTAGTGTTTGTAGTAGCCGGTCATCTTATGTTAACTGAAGGATTTTTTCTTCAGGTAAAAATGCCGCCGCCTAATTATCTTTTTTTTATTCTTCGGCTTGGTTATGTTTTTCTAATTTTTTCGGCGTGCTGGTTTTATGAAAACAGAATTGGTTTGAAGGAGAATTATATTTTAGATGTCAGCCGCGAGTCATTGATTGTCTACTGGCTTCATCTGCAAATTATTTTCAGAAAGATTATCGGGAACCAAAGCTTGCAAGATTATGTGCATCAATCTCTCAATGTTGTGGAAGCCATAACTTTAACTTTCGTCTTCATTATTGTAATGATGTTAGTTGCAAAGAGCTGGCATGTAGTAAAAGTAAAATTTCCGGAGCGTGCAAGAATGGTAACGGCGATTGTGGTTTGGGGAACTGTAATTATCTTTTTAATTAAATAAAAGCCGGAAGAGAATAGTTAAATCCTCATCCGGCTTTGCACAATTAATTAACTGATAAAAATGGTTGAATTTTTTCTTGTAAATATTGTTTTGGAACAGCGCCGATAACCGAATCAACAACTTTACCACCCTTGAAAATACCAAGCGTGGGAATGCTTCTAATTCCATAACGAATAGCGATTGATTGATTTTCGTCCGTGTTTACTTTTACAACTTTTAATTTTCCTTGAAGTTCAGTAGCTAATTGTTCAACAACCGGTCCTACCATTCTGCAAGGTCCGCACCAGGGAGCCCAAAAATCTACTAATACCGGTAAATCTGATTTTAAAACTTCAGTATCAAAATTACTGTCTGTTCCTTCTACTAATAAAGCGTTCATATATTTTCCTTTTTTTGTTTTTACTTGGTAAGTGTGATGCGTGATTTTTTTTTTGGTTTCAGAAGGTGGGAGAAAATTATTTACTCCAATTTTGTAGAAACAGGAGATACAACTCTCTACTTGCAACTTATAACAAACCCTCTCCCTATTCCGACATATCTTCTATTTCAAATTCTTTACTTTTCGGGGACCAATCAATTCCATCGCATGGCAAATAATGTTTGGTCGGATGTTCATCATGCTTCATACATAAGACGGCGCTTTTTTCAAAATGTTCGCAGCTTGAGCATAAAGATGATTCGAGGACTTCCTTATTATTTTCTAAAAAATATCTAAACTGCACAATCGCTGGATGCAGCACTACGCCGTATATCAGGAGAAATGAAATGCTCCACCAAGCTTGATAGTCAAAGTAGCCGCGCAGAATCCAAATTGTTGGAATTATGATTAAGATCCGAACGAGCGTCCAGAATATAATTTCGCCCAAGCGTAATTTTCCTTATTTTTACTGTTGAAATTGTCCATTGTACTTTTCATTTTATACTAGAATAAAACTAAGTAATTTTTACGAAATTAAGTAATCAAAAGGAAAGGAATAGAGATGCCTCAGAAACCAATTCGATTAGTTGTTTTCATCTTCAGTTTATTTTTTCTACAAAACATGCTTTATGCACAAACTGCAGGCTTGAACCTCATTTTTGCAGCTCCGCAGAATGAATTCAGTGAGAATATAAAAAATTATGGGTATGGTGTCGGCATGGAAGGAGTTTTCTTTGTAGGAAAAGGAACGGTTCCTTTTGGAGTTGGTTTAAATATTGGTTTTATCAATTACGGAAATGAAGATTATAGAGCGCCGCTTAGTACTACGCTCCCCGGAGTAACAGTTAATCTCAGCAGAACAAACAACATCGCAAATTTTCATCTCTTCTTTCGACTGACCACAAATGCCGGAGATGTGAGACCCTATTTTGATTGTCTTTTCGGCGGGAGTTATCTTTTCACCGAATCGAAAGTTACAAGTGAAAAAGACAACTCGGAATTTGCAAGTTCAAAAAATATTAGCGATTATGCATGGAGTTATGGATTCGGCGGGGGGCTCATGATCAAAATTTACGAACCGGGACAATCCGATGATTCTCAATTAGCAAAATTATTCCTGGATTTGAAAGCACGCTATTTAAGAGGAACGGAGGCTGAATATCTTACCGAAGGTTCTATCATCGGTCATCCGGATGGATCGGTTACGCTGCTTACTTCAAAATCTAAAACCGACCTGCTGCAAATACAGGTTGGGGTAACCGCTGAATTTAGCTCTTTAAATTTTTAGAAAAGATTTTTATGAGAAGTTTTATTAACAACGGTTCAAAAAATAGTGTTTCGAGGATTTTATGAAAACGTTTCTGCTTTTATCTTTTATTGTACTGAATAGTCTGCTGTTCGCTCAGGATGCAAAGAGCGGGTTGATCCAAAGCGAAAAAAAAGCTTTCGAAAGAAAGCTGAACTTCTCAAAAACTAATTATCCGAGCGATCCAAATTTTGATGTTCAATATTATAAACTTAACCTCTACGTTACCCATACTCCTAGATTTATTAAAGGGGACGTTATCATTAACGCTAAAAGTCTCCTGTCAAATCTTACCTCGGTTCAACTTGATTTACAGGATTCGCTTACTGTTGATTCCGTAACGCTTTCCGGAAAGTCCAGTGCATTTCAACATTCAAACAATATCATTACACTGCCGCTTGATAAAACTTATTCTTTGAATGAATCTTTTTCACTGCAAGTCTATTATCACGGAACTCCCGGTTCAAGCGGCTTTGGCAGTTATGAAACCGGTTATCATAATGGCGCTCAAACAATTTATACGTTAAGCGAACCTTATGGTGCAAGCGATTGGTGGCCTTGTAAAGATACTCCCGCCGATAAAGCCGACTCCGCCGACATTTGGATCCAGTGCGATTCCTCCTTAAAAGCAATTTCAAACGGAAGGTTAATAGACAAAAAAAATAACAACGACGGTACGTTTACCTGGATGTGGCATGAGCAGTATCCGATTGCCCAATATTTAATCTCAATGGCAATTTCCAATTTTACTGAGTACCAGCAGTATTTCAAATACTCTAAATCTGATTCAATGTCAGTCATTCATTATATCTATCCCGAACATCTTGCTAGTAATCAGGTTAATTTGGGACATACTCCAAACATGCTTCAGGTCTTTTCTGAAAAATTCGGTTTGTACCCTTACATAAATGAAAAATACGGACACGCAGAATTTGGTTGGGGCGGTGGAATGGAACATCAAACTATTACTTCGCTCGGTGGCGGAAATTTTACCGACGGGTTAATTTCTCATGAGCTCGCGCATCAGTGGTTCGGTGATAAGGTTACCTGCAAAGATTGGCAGAACATTTGGCTAAACGAAGGCTTTGCAACCTACTGTGAATCGGTTTACATCGAAGCAACACAAGGAAAATCTGCTTATAATGCTTCTATCACCAACAGTATGTATTATGCGAAAAAGGCAGTGGGGACAATCTATGTTCAAAACATCAGCAGCGTGGATGAAATATTTGATGGCAACCGCTCTTACGAAAAAGGAGGAACAGTACTTCACATGTTGCGCGGAATTGTCGGAGATGAAAAATTCTTTACCATTCTTAGAAATTATTTAAATGATCCGAGATATGCATACAACGTTGCAACTACCGAGGATTTTCAAGGAGTCGCAGAAAGTGTTTACGGCTCTTCGCTCGATTATTTTTTTAAGGAATGGATCTACGGCGAAAACTTCCCAACATATACCGTAAAATGGAACTCTGTTCCTACCGGCAGCGGAACATCTAATCTTCATCTTTCAATCACTCAATTGAAAAACAGTACTCCCTCATTTTTTACAATGCCGGTACAGATCAATGTGCAGACTACGCTTGGAGATACACTTATCACTTTTTTCAATGACCAAATGTCCCAATCATTTTACTACGAAGTAAAAGGAAATGTTACAGCTATACAATTCGATCCGGCTAATTTAATTCTTAAAAATGCTTCCGTCGCGGTTGGTATTGAAGATGAAAAAGTCGAGCTAGATAAATTTGAGCTTTATCAAAATTATCCAAATCCATTTAATCCGGAAACAGTCATCCGTTACCAGGTACCTACCAAAGGTTTCGTTTCCTTAAAAGTATTTGACGTGCTTGGAAAAGAAGTAGCAATTTTAGTGAACGAAGAAAACACAGCAGGAACTCATCAAGTGGTATTCAATGGATCGAACTTGTCCAGCGGCATCTATTTTTACACTTTAAATGCCGGTAACTTTAGCAGCGGGAAAAAACTCCTTCTGTTGAAATAAATATGTGAGCACACTGATTTCTCTTTTTTTCTCGTGATATAATAATTGCTATCAGAAAAACGGTGGTAGTGCATCTATCATTTTATTTTTGTTTGTACACGGTTTAAATCATTGGGAAGTGATTCTTTAAAATGCAATGTGCATCGCCGGGGTATGTTTTTTATCAGATCATTTAGAAGTGGACTCAAATACCTTTCTAAAACTTTCCGGATCGAATTTGTTTTTCCCTGTCCCCTCGTAATATTTCATAACATTCCCGTTCCATAAATAGAAGACACCCGGGGTATTTCCGTCATCGCCCAACAATTGCCAGAATTTCTGTATATCAATTACTTGATAAGGAAATTTACCTTGGACTTCTTTAAAAAAGTCGGGAATCAAATTGGTTTCCTCATCCATAAATAGGATATAAACCTCATAAAAATTTTCTTTTTTAGAGAATGCATAAATTTCTTTAGCTGCTGCTCTGCAGTGATCGCATCCGGCAGCAAAGAGACAAATAATTTTCTTCCCTTCGTCAAGATTTACATGAGTACTTCCAAAAGTTGTATACCCGGCAAATATTGAATGAACTATGGGAGGAGTGAAGGTAATCTGCTTCGTTTGATTTACGCTTCTAATTATTTTAACATTTTTAGCCGTCTTTATATGAATAGACTGGGGTGATTTTTTATTCTGAATTGAATCCGAAAAAACAACAGTGCTTACAGAACTAACTTTTTGTGAGCAAGAAGTAAAAGGGAAGAAAACAAACATGAACAAAGTAGAGGAAATGATAATTAAGATCGGATAGATAAATTTATTTTCTCCTTTTTCATCTCCAGGTACATTTCTGTATAGATAAAAAAGTAATCCTATCATAATCACATTTTTAATGAATGCCGCTAACGGCGACATATCGATCAATTGTCCGAAGCAGCCGCAATTGCCCGTAAGCGCACCGTTGAGATACATTTGAAAAACCAGATGGAAACTAAAAACAAGTAAAAGCCCGATGGCAGTCGGGATAACAATTTTTTTGAGATAATGTCTTTGAAGAATGGTGAAACCGATCGCTATTTCCAAAGCGATAAGGAATCGCGAAAAATAATGGGCGCTGCACCACGTAGCAATACCAAGATCGACTAATTGCTTTTCGAAAGCCCAGACGGGAAACATTTTGGCAATACCCGAAATAAGAAATAATAAGAAGACCAAAACTCTTATTGTCCGGGGCAAATATTTTTTTATCATTTCTATTTTAATTTCATTATTGAGGCTGCTAATATTTTAAAATATTGTTTCCCTGCACCTCTAACATTTTTGCAAAAACTTCATTACCAACTTATCTTGTCTCCAACCTTGATCGAATATTTATCCGAGAATCCCGCGACAACTTCTACAACATAGAGCGCCGGTTCTGTTGAAGGGTAGGATTGATCCGATAAAACTTTTGTGTTCTTGTGAACGGTAACAATTTTTTTATCGGCGTTCACAAAAATCATATCGAGTGAGATGTAAGTGTTTCTCATCCAAAAAGATAACGGTTCTTGTTCCGGGAAAATGAACAACATGCCCTGATTCATTTCCATCGAGTGCCTGAACATTAATCCAAGCTGTCTATCATACTCAGTATCGGCAAACTCCATATCAATTTTTGTTATCGGGTGGTTCAGGCTGTCGGTAAAAGTTAGTGTTCCTTCTTTCATAAACATATATTCCGTTTGGTCTGGTTCTTTACTTGTTGAATTTGGCAGGATGAAGGCAATAATATAAACCGCGATAACAAAAATTGCGGCTCCCGCATAAATTATTTTCTTCCGGTTAGGAGTTTTTCCACTTTTCGCATTTTGTTTTTTCATAAATTGTTTTGTACTTTTTAATAAAATTGATTGACTTTATGACTTCTAAAATAATAGAAAGAATCGAAATACCGCTAACAGCTCAACAAGAAAAAATGCTTACAAGCGGCTGGGGAAAAGATGCCATCGAAAGAGCGAATGTAGAAAAAATTATTTATCTCTCCGATGGCTTGCGGATTGAAGGTTACTTGGCTTATCCCAAACAACAAAAAGAAAATGAAAAATTCCCTTGCATCATCTGGAACAGAGGCGGCGCGGGGGCGCATGGCATGATCGATTCATTCGCCGCACGCGGAATGTTTGGACAGCTTGCAAGCTGGGGCTATGTTGTCTTTGCTTCGATGTACCGCGGTAGTCTGGAAGGAAAAGATGAAATCGGCGGTGGTGATGTAAATGATGCTCTCGCTCTACTTTCGTTAGCCGAAGAAATTCCCTTTGCCGATACTTCCAAATGGGGAATCGAGGGTTGGAGCCGCGGCGGATTGATGACTTATCTCATTTTACAACAAACTCCAATTTTCAAATGCGCGATCTTTGTAGGCGCTATATCAGACGTAAGGATGCCGGCGAAAAATACCCCGGCAATGGTAGAATTATTTAAGCACGCCTTTCCAAAAGATATTTTTGATACGGAGATGAATAAACGCTCTGCTCTTGAACATGTAGATCAATTTGCAAAAGAGACAAACTATTTACTTATCCACGGCGGTGGAGATGATATCATCTCTCCTCTCCAATCAATTGAAATGGCAAAAAAACTTTCCGAAAAAGAAATTAACTACCGCCTGGTAATTCTGGAACAAGGAACGCACTACTTAAGAAATCACCGGAAAGAAGTCGCCGCGTTAAGAAAGCATTGGTATGAGAAGTATTTAAAAGTTTAATCAATTAATAATAGAAGGGATAAAATATTATGAGAAGCATCCTTTTGGCTGTCGCACTATTTCAATTACTCTTTATAGGTTGTTCTTCAACATATCGGGTAAATAATTTTTATTCAAAAGAAGAATTCTACAACGACTTTAATAATTCCGTCAAATCAAAAGAAGTAAAGGTTACCTTGATAAACGATAGTTCTTTTACCGCAAGCGAGGGAGCTATTATTAAAGACAGCACATTAATTTCATATGTAAAAGTGAAAGAAAAGAATAACATGTTTCTTGCACTCTCAGATCTGCGTGAAATCAATTTCGAAAATAAAGATATTAAAACAGCGTCGGTTTTATTGAAAAACGGCGAAGTGCTGAGAGCTGAAAATGTTAAATTTGGTCGTGACTCAATAAAATTTGTCGGGATAAAAAATATAATAAAAATTGATTCTATTCCTATAGACAAAGTAAAAACGGTAAGTTATAACAATGTCTGGAAATCTATCTCATCTTTTGCTATGATTGGTTTTGTTTGTACCCCCGTTGCAGGATATTTAATAGGGAAAACTATAACTCAACAGGCAGGAGGACATCCGGAAAATAGAGAAAGCCAGGAACTAACCGGTTTCTTAATTGGGATACCGGCAGGCATACTGACCGGTTTAATAACCGGTGCGGTTTTCGGTCCAATGGTTGGTTATAAAGTCAGCTATCAATTTACTTCGCAACCCTGAAAGGGATTTTGGTCGTTTAAAGATAAAGTCTAATTTTCCCCGTTTTGATGAAAACTAAGAAGCGATGGGAACTTTCCACTGCTTTCAAATGATCCTGCAAATTGTTTTTATATCCCAAAATTTTTAAATTGGTACCACTTTTATAGAAAAACACATTATAAAAAAGTTTTAGTGAACAAAATTCAATTTTGTTGTGTTTAGTATTAGTGTGTGAACGATTTCTATTTATTATTACTTACACTAAAGGCTTTGAACATGTCAAATGAAAAGATAAATCAAAAATCAATTGAGGAATTAGAAAACCAGGAATGGATGTACTCGCTGGATTACGTGCTACAGCATGGCGGACCTAAAAGAGTAATTGAAATTCTTCAACAATTACAAATTAGAGCGCAAAAAGTGGGAGTTGAACTCCCTTTTACTGCAAATACCCCTTATATAAATTCTATTCCACGCGAAAAACAACCACCTTATCCCGGAGATAGAGAAATTGAAAGAAGAATAAAAAGTTTAATCCGCTGGAATGCGATGGCAATGGTTGTCCGTGCAAATAAAGGCGATTCCGGTGTAGGCGGACATATTTCAACGTACGCTTCCGCCGCAACGTTATATGAAGTTGGATTCAATCATTTCTTTAAAGGAAAAGGAGAAGATTACGACGGTGACCAAATTTTCTTTCAAGGACATGCATCTCCCGGCATTTACGCGCGCGCTTTTTTGGAAGGAAGACTCTCCGCCGAGCAATTAGAAAATTTTAGAAGAGAATTAAAACCCAACGGTGGACTTTCTTCTTATCCTCATCCCTGGTTGATGCCGAACTTTTGGGAATTCCCAACTGTATCAATGGGACTCGGACCGATCATGGCAATTTATCAAGCTTATTTTAATAGATATTTAGAAGACCGCGGATTAAAGAAAAATACCGGGAGAGTTTACGCTTTTCTTGGCGATGGAGAAACCGATGAACCGGAATCACTCGGCGCTATTACTCTGGCATCGCGCGAAAAACTTGATAACTTAACTTTCATAATCAATTGTAATTTACAACGTCTGGATGGACCTGTTCGCGGTAACGGAAAAATTGTTCAAGAACTTGAAGCAGCTTTCCGCGGCGCAGGCTGGAATGTTATTAAAGTCCTTTGGGGAAGCGACTGGGAACCGATCATCGCTAAAGACAAACACGGCAAACTTGTACAACGAATGATGGATGTAGTTGACGGACAATATCAAAAATATTCTGTTGAATCGGGCGCGTATTTCCGCCAGGATTTCTTTGGCGCTGATCCTGAATTATTGGAAATGGTAAGTCATCTTTCCGATGAACAATTGCGAAAATTAAAACGCGGCGGACACGATCCCGAAAAAGTTTACGCAGCTTACAAATCCGCTACAGAACATAAAGGACAACCGACGGTTATTCTCGCCCACACCATTAAGGGTTATGGTCTAGGCGAAGCGGGCGAAGGGAAAAATATCACTCATCAACAAAAAAAATTAAATGAAGAAGAATTAAAAGAATTTAGATCACGTTTCGGCATCCCGATTTCAGATGATGAAGTTGC
>JBAYFO010000083.1:0-10847 GCA_041667115.1 Ignavibacteriaceae bacterium
AACGAAAAAAAAGAAATTATTGGTTTAGAAATTTTGGATGCTTCGAAGAGAATTCCTCTGGAGTCTCTTTTTGCATGGGCAATTGATAAAAAACAATTTATTTCAAAAAGAAAAAGCGCTTAAAGATAATTCAACTAACTACTAACAACAAACAAGTATAATGTTCAAACAATATTCAGATTCTGTAAACTACGCAACGTTAGAAAAAGAAATTCTCCGGTTCTGGCAGGAACATAAAATTTTTGAAAAAAGTATTCATTCGCGCAGCGAAGAAAAAACTTTCACCTTTTACGAAGGACCTCCGACCGTAAACGGGAGACCCGGCATTCATCATGTTATGGCAAGAACTTTAAAAGATTTAGTCTGCCGTTACAAAACTTTGCAAGGGTATCAAGTGCATAGAAAAGCCGGATGGGATACACACGGGTTGCCTGTTGAAATTGCACTTGAGAAAGAATTAGATTTTTCTCAAAAGTCCGATATTGAAAAGTACGGAGTAGCGGCTTTCAACAAAAAAGCAAAAGATCTGGTCTATGGTCATATCGAAATGAAACAAGGCTGGCAAACGCTTACCGAGCGGATGGGCTACTGGATCAATCTTGATGACGCATACATCACTTGCACGAATGATTACATCGAATCGGTTTGGTGGGCACTTTCGGAATATCATAAAAAAGGATTGATCTATAAAGGATTTAAAATTGTTCCGCAATGTCCCCATTGCGAAACGCCTCTTTCTTCGCACGAACTAGCGCTTGGTTATGCCGATGTTCACGATCCGAGCGTTTACATCAAATTCAAATTGAAAGATGAAGACGCTGCAATATTAGTTTGGACAACAACGCCGTGGACCTTGATCTCAAACGTTGCACTGGCTGTCGGTAAGGATATCGATTATGTAAAAATTAAAACAGAAAAACACGGAATCTTTTATATTGCCGAAGCACGCTTGCCTGTTATCAAAGAAGAATATGAACTCCTTTCAAAAGTGAAAGGTGTCGATCTATTAAATAAAGAATACGAACCATTGTTCTCATATATCCCGACGGATAAAAAAGGGTGGTATGTTATTCCGGGAGATTTTGTAAGCACGGAAGACGGTACCGGGGTGGTGCACATCGCTCCTGCATTTGGAGCCGACGATTATGAAGTCTCTAAGAAATTTGATCTACCATTTCTTCAACCGGTTACTAAAAGCGGACGCTTTACAGAAGAGGTTACCGACTTTGCCGGACGATTAGTGAAATCGCTTAAGTTCACTACGCACGAAGAAAAAGGTGTTGATCCCGATGTTGTGAAAAATTTAAAAGAGCGCGGACTGATATACAAAGCCGGAAATGACCATCTTCACTCGTATCCGCATTGCTGGCGCTGCGACAACCCGTTGATCTATTATGCGCGCGATAGCTGGTATATTCGCACAACCGAAATTGCAAAACGGATGATCGAACTTAACAAAACCATTAATTGGTGTCCACCCGAAGTTGGTGCCGGAAGATTCGGTAACTGGCTTGAGGAAAATAAAGATTGGTCCCTTTCGCGGGATCGTTATTGGGGAACCCCACTTCCTCTGTGGCTAAGCGACGACGGCGATATGTTTGCGATTGGCTCTGTCGCCGAATTGAAAGAAGGATTTGTTGAACGCGATGGAAAGAAAATTCTTGTAAAAGATTTACCAGCGGAAGAAATTGATCTTCATAAACCTTTTGTTGATGACGTTAAATTTGAACGTAACGGAAAGATCTACAAGCGAACTCCCGAATTAATAGATGTTTGGTTCGATAGCGGTTCTATGCCTTTTGCTCAATATCATTATCCGTTTGAAAATCAAGAATGGTTTGATAAAAACTTCCCGGCAGATTTTATCTGCGAAGGAATAGATCAAACACGCGGCTGGTTTTATACATTGCATGCAATTTCTACAATGCTTTTCGATAAAGTTGCGTATAAAAATGTTCTTGTAAATGATTTGATCCTGGACAAGAACGGACAGAAAATGTCCAAGTCGAAAGGAAACACAGTCGATCCATTTATTCTTTTTGATAAGTATGGTGCAGATGCAACGCGCTGGTATTTAACGGTAAACAATCCGCCGTGGCGCCCTACATTATTTAGCGAAGATGATTTAGCCGAGACGCAGAGAAAGTTTTTCGGAACGTTATTAAACACTTATTCGTTCTTTGCGCTCTATGCAAATATTGATAAGTTCAATTTTAGTGAAGCGTTCATTCCTTATGAAGAACGTCCGGAAATTGACCGCTGGATCATATCAAAATTAAATTCAGTGGTAAAAGAATACCAGCAGTTTATGGATGCGTATGATGTTACAAAAGCTGCACGGCTTATTTATTCATTTACGATCGACCATCTTTCAAACTGGTACGTAAGAAGAAATAGAAGACGTTTTTGGAAATCGGAAAACAATCAAAATAAAATTGCCGCATACCAAACGCTGTATGAAAGTTTAAAAATTATCGCTAAACTTCTCTCGCCGTTTGCTCCTTTCTTTGCGGAAGAGTTGTATCAGAATCTTAACGGAAACACTAAAGAAGAACCGTTTGAATCGGTACATTTAACAAACTTTCCGGAAGTTAAAGTTGCCGATAAAGCCCTTGAAGAAAAAATGGAACTTGCTCAAAAAGTCGTTTATTTAACGCGTGCCATGCGTGCAAAATTAAATTTGAAAGTCCGGCAGCCGCTGCAAAAAATTATGGTTGCTGTTGATGCCTCAAAACGTGGTTCGTTGAACCAGATGCGAGATGTTATTCTTGAAGAAGTAAATGTGAAAGAATTGATCGTATTAAAAGATGATGCGGATATTGTTACGAAATCTGCAAAACCGAATTTCAAGACACTCGGACCTAAATTCGGCAAAAAAGTCAATCCGGTTGCAAATGCGATTCGAGAATTTAATAAAGATTTAATAGGAAAGCTTGAAAAAGGAGAATCCGTTTTTGTAACTTTAGGAGAAGAAACTTTTGAAGTTCAGAAAATGGATGTGGAAATAGTAAGTTCTGAGATTACCGGCTGGGCTGTTGAAAGCGATGAAGGGGTAACCGTTGCACTCGATACGTTGTTGAATGACGATTTGATCCAGGAAGGATTTGCGCGTGAGTTTGTTAACCGTATTCAAAACATGCGCAAAGATGCCGGATTTGAAGTTACCGACCGGATACTTATTAGTGTGGAAGCTATTGATGAGTTCGTTAATGCAATCAAAACATTTAAACAGTACATTTCAAACGAAACGTTAGCAAATGAAATCACATTTGAAATTGGTGAGGAAGGATTCTCTCAAAGTTGGGAGATCGGCGCTCATTCGGTTTCAATCACTATTCAAAAGGTTTTAGAATAAACGAGAGGAATAATGCAATGGTAAAAAAATCTACAACATCAAAAGCTGCCGCTAAAAAAGCTCCGGTAAAAAAGCAAACAGGAACTAAACCTCCGGTAAAAAAAGCCGCTGCAAAAAAAGCAGTTCCGAAAAAGGCTTTAGTAGTTGCCCCCAAAAAAACTACGGCAAAAAAGGTAAGCGCAGTGAAACCTAAAAAAATAGAAAAAAAAGTTAGCGTAAAACTTTCAAAACCAAAGAAAACGGAAAAAATAGTAGTGAAGAAAAAAGTTGAAAAGATTCAACCGGTAAAGACCCAGAAAAAAGTTCATGAAATAATTGAAGAGAAAAAACCGGTACACAAAGTAGTTAAAGGATACAACAAAAAAGATTTAGAACATTTTAGAAAAGTTATTCTCGATAAACAAAAAGAAATCCGTGAACAGCTTCAGAATCTTCAAGAGCAGATGAAAGATCCGACAACCGGTGAATACATCAACGAAAATTCTCCGTACTCACTTCATATGGCAGAGCAGGGAACCGATGCGATGGAACGCGAAAAAACTTTTTTGTATTATCAACGTGAAAATAAATTCTTAAGTTATCTTGATGACGCTCTTAAAAGAGTTGATGCAGGGACTTACGGCTTGTGTCTGGAATGCATTGAAGAACCAAAGCATTTATGCCCGACTTGTCCGCTTATTCCGAAGGCAAGACTCGAGGCGGTTCCACATAGCCAACAGTGTGTTCAAATTAAAATGCTTCAAGAAAAGAAAATAAAAAATCAGTAGTAGTATATTTGTAATTTTTAAGTGAACAAAGGTTGAGCGAGTGAAAGTTCTTTATGTTACGTTTGTTATGGTTTTCGTTGATCAGATAACAAAATTTTGGGTTAAAGGTTTTTCCATTCCGTTTTTGCATCTTCATCACGAAGGGATGTATTACGGACAAAGCATTCCTGTTATCGGTGATTTTTTTCAATTAACCTTTGTTGAAAACCCGGGAATGGCATTCGGAGTGGATGTTACCGATCATGCAAAACTTTGGCTTTCACTTTTTTCAATTCTTGCAAGCATCGGTTTATTTCTCTATCTCTATTCGGTACGGAAACAAAGTTTCAGTTTACGGATTGCCCTGTCGATGATCCTTGCCGGAGCGTTGGGCAATCTTATCGACCGAGTCTTTTACGGAGTGTTCTACCAATACTCTTCAATTTTTTATGGAAAAGTTGTTGATTTTTTTGATTTCGATTTTTTTGATTTTCAAATCTTTGGAAGAACATACGACCGCTGGCCCATTTTTAACGTAGCCGATATGTGTGTCTCTATCGGCGTGTTGATTCTCCTTTTCTTTTACAAACAACACCAGCAGGAACATAAAGAAATCGCTTCGACCGATTCGAATATTGAAGTGTCCGGAGAGCTTCTTCAAGGAGAAGAAAGCCCTGATCCCATTGAGAATACTCTCGAAAACAAAGAAATAAATCATGACGAATCTGGTAACAGAGAAGAAATTCAGCATTGAGGTTACTGCCGGAAAACAAAAAGAACGAATCGATCTTTTTTTAACCAATGTACTTGAACATGCAACACGGACAAGAATTCAAAAACTGATTGACGCTCAGCTTGTTCTAGTAAACGGCAAACCGACTAAAGCAAATTATAAAGTCGTTCCGGCTGATCAGATAGAAGTAACCATTCCAATTTCACCAAGACCTGAAAAAGCCGAGCCTGAAGATATTCCTTTAAATATTATTTATGAGGATGACTATTTCCTCATTGTAAATAAAGCTGCGGGAATGGTGGCTCATCCGGCGTTTTCAAATTATACGGGAACACTTGTAAACGCACTGCTTCATCATACAAAAACATTAAGCGATGTCAACGAGCCTATCCGGCCTGGAATTGTTCACCGCATCGATAAAAACACGAGTGGACTTTTAGTTGTAGCCAAAGATGATATAACCCACGCCAAACTTGCAAAGCAATTCGCCAAACATTCAATTGAAAGAGAATATTGGGCGATAGCCTGGGGAATTTTTAAGGAAAAGGAAGGCGAGATCAATCATAATATTGCAAGAAGTAAAAGCGACAGGAAAAAATTTACCATCAGCAAAGATGAAGGAAAAACCGCGGTTACGCTCTATGAAGTGATTGAAGATTTTGAATTTACTTCTTTGTTAAAAATTCATTTGAAGACCGGAAGGACGCACCAAATTAGAGTGCATCTCTCCGGCACCGGACACCCGATCTTTGGTGATGAAACCTACGGCGGCAGAAAATTAACCTTTAGTGCACAACTTCCAAAGTTGAGAAGCAGAATGGAAAATCTTCTTGAAATTATGCCGCGTCAGGCGCTGCACGCGAAAAAGCTTGGCTTTATTCATCCCGCTACAAATGAATTTATTAGTTTCGATTCCGAACTCCCCGATGATTTCCAAAATCTTTTGCTGAAATTGCGAAAGAATTAATTCTTATATTTTCAACACAAAAGATTAAAAATTTTTAGAAAAAACCTTTATGCTGAAACTTTACAACACCTTAACAAAAAAGAAAGAAGAGTTCATCCCGCTTAAACAAAACGAAGTGAAGATGTATGTTTGCGGACCCACGGTGTACGATTTTTTTCACATTGGCAACGCACGCTCTTTTATTATGGCCGATGTCATCCGCCGCTACCTTGAATATAAAGGTTTCAACGTAACTTATATAATGAATATTACCGATATTGACGATAAGATTATTAAGAAAGCGATTGAAGGGAAAAAGGAATACTCCATTGTTGCTGAAACTTATGCTAATGCCTTTCTTGAAGATCTAAAAAAATTGAACATAAAACCGGCGACTATTTATCCGAAAGCAACCGCGCACATTGACGAAATTATTTCGATGATAAAATCATTGGTAGAAAAAGATTTTGCCTACAATGTTGATGGAAATGTATTTTATAATGTTTCCAAATTTTCAAGCTACGGAAAGCTAAGCGGAAAAAATGTTGATGACCTGGAAAGCGGTGCGAGAGTTGAAATAAACGATGAGAAACAAAATCCGCTCGATTTTTCTCTCTGGAAAAAAGCCAAAGAAGGTGAACCTGCATGGGAAAGTCCTTGGGGCAAAGGACGCCCCGGCTGGCACATAGAGTGCTCTGCAATGAGTTGCAAGCATCTCGGCGAAACGTTTGATATTCATGCCGGCGGAAGTGATTTGATTTTTCCGCATCACGAAAATGAAATTGCGCAAAGCGAAGCTTCAACCGGGAAACATTTTGTTAATTACTGGTTGCATTTTGGATTTTTAAATATTGATAATGAAAAAATGTCTAAATCACTCGGTAATTTTTTTACGGCACGAGATGTGGTAAAAAGTTATCCGGCAGAAGTGATCCGCTTGTTTTTCGTACAGACGCACTACTCCGGACCACTTAATTACAGCGTGGAACTGCTGGACGCTTCAAAAAAAGGTTTGGAAAAGATCGAGAATTTTCTTTTCACTCTGAAAGAAAAACAAAAATCGGCTGTTGATCATGCGAAGAAAATTTCTTTTTCATGTAAAAAATTCTACAACGATTTTGAAGAAGCGATGGATGATGATTTTAATTCAGCCAAAGCGCTTGCTGTTATTTTTGATTTTATTAAGGAAGTGAACCGGCTCTTTGTTGAATACCCGCAACTTGATAAACCGTTATTAGAAAAAGTTACTCGTTTTATTCAGAGAACGGCAGTTGATGTTTTTGCCATAGCAAGTTTTGAGCAGAAAGATGAAACTGCTTCACTTGAAAATGAATTGATCGAGATACTTATTCAACTTCGCATTACTGCAAAAGCGGAAAAGAACTTTGCGCTTGCGGATAAAATTCGAGATGATTTGAAGTCTCTTGGAATTCAATTGCTCGATTCAAAAGAAAAAACGGTTTATAAAAAATCATAACGATGGCAGATGAATTCTTTTCAAAGACCATTGAGGTAAATTCAAAAGAACTTACTTACCGCTACCGTTTTAGCAAAAAAGCAAAATACTTGCAACTGCGGATAAGTCAGCAGCAACTTGAGTTGATAATCCCTCACCGAATTTCATTTGCCGAAGGAGAAAGATTTTTATCGGGAAAACTCGACTGGGTGGGGAAGCATGCTCACCTCTTCCATTCTGCAAGGAAACATTATCTCTTTGGAAAAGAAATATCTCTTCGTATTCAACAAGATTTGTTTTTGGAGAAGTACAGAGTGAGCTTTCAAAATGATGTTCTGATTTTTAATGTACCTCAAAAAAATATTTATTCTGCAGAAGAACTGTATGAAAAATATTTACGACATGTTGCAAAAAAGTATTTACCGGAAAGAGCCGGTGAACTATCCATAAAACATGGTTTCCTGGTAAATCGGTTTTCCGTTCGCGGACAACAAACTCGCTGGGGAAGCTGCTCGCGTCGTGGGAACATTTCGTTGAATTATAATCTTCTCAAATTCAGAAAAGAAGTAATAGATTACGTAATTGTTCACGAGTTGTGCCATTTAAGACAGCTAAATCATTCAAAAAAATTCTGGAATGAAGTAGCTCAAATACTCTCGCACTATAAAAGTTTAAAAAGGGAACTTAAAAAGCTTTCACTTTAAGTTAATTGGTTTGCTTCCCCGACGAATTATCTGTATATTTGCATCACAATTTTGAAAAAACAATATTACACCGCGGGGTGGAGCAATTGGTAGCTCGTCGGGCTCATAACCCGAAGGCTGTAGGTTCAAGTCCTGCCCCCGCTACTCTAAAAAAGCTTAAATTCAATCGGATTTAGGCTTTTTTTATGCCTTATTGTAATGAAAACGCATTTAATTGTGCAAATAAGAAACAAGCATAAATTCCGCCAAAATCGAACAATTTTGAAGCAAAAGTAGTAACAGGGTAACCAATCTAAATGATGTGTAAACGCCATGCACTAATGATGATAAAAAACCCTCGCCCCATTAGAATTGTTGGGGCGGCAGAGATCATTTTTTAATGTACGCGTTCACACCAATTACTAAAGGTTTCCCGTCCACAATGCATTGCGTTTGAGTATTACCATGCGTAGTTGCTACGACTAATGTTTTACCAGACGCGCTTGGTGTAGGCTCCTGCATTTCGATGGTGATGATGAGTTTGTTGTCTTCAATTTTAACTTCCATGTTTTGTTCTCCTATTTTATCTTTACGATGATATTATAAAGGCAAATATTGCCCAGATTTTTATTCTTCTATAACTATCACTCTATTTCAGATATCAACCGTCTCGTTTCTGATCTAGCGGATATGACTCGGGGTTATTATTGAAAGTCATCGAGGTCATATTACAACTACAAAATAATAATCAACCCAATAAGACTGAGCCACTTTTCCATTATCATCTTCCGAGTTTCCGCTAGCGTCCACTTCTCATTAAAGGAATCAGCCTAATTTTGCCCTGAAGTCCACGATTATCAATTTATTCTGCTGAGTAACTACTATTGGGTTTATATCAAACTCTAATAAATTTATATTTTCACGAATCATTTTTGCTGCGTGTGAAATTATTTTAATCAGCAAATCTAAATCAACTCCAACTTCTCCACGAACGCCCTGAATTATTTTACCAATTTTCGTTTCGAGGATCATCTCGCCGATTTCATCCTTTGTAATAAATGCAGACCTTAACGAAAAGTCTTCGAAGTAATTTACATATTTTCCCCCAAGACCGAAAGAGATCATTGGACCAAAAGAAGAATCTCGAAATCCTCCAATCAATAATTCAAATCGCGACAAGATGTGTGGTTGAATAAGAAAATGTTCAGGCATAAGATTGAATGATTTCATTCTCACGCGGATTTTTTTTATTGCCGCTTTAAATTCATTGCTGCTTTTGATGTCTAATTCCACTGCTCCAAAATCGGACTTATGAATGGCATTCTTGTTAATTCCTTTCACAACGATCGGGTAATTATTAATTGCAAATTGATCAATTTCATTGTTGGGAATCGAGAACTCTTTAATGAGCGGTAGATTATAACTGGTCGCCAATTTATTAATTTCTTGTTGTGAGATAAAATTAATCCCTTTAATCGATTTTGAATTGAGACTTTTTAATTGTGATTGATACTCATTTTTATGTGAAGATAATTTTTGTTTGCCCGCGGAATGAAAAAGTAAATTTGAGAGAACAATCGCTGGTTCTTCCGGATTTCTGAATATCGGTTTTGCCTGTGCAGAATGCAGCTTATAATTTTTCCAAAATTCTGGCAACGGCATCGCGACTTGAAGAATCGGTTTTTTCGATTTAATTGAATTTACAGCTTCAACTACTCCAAGCGGTTCAACCATTACAGGTTCGACAAATATTGAGATCACAGCATCAACATTTTTATCCTTTAAAACAATTTCATTTACTAATTGGTATATTTCCGCAGAACCACCGGGAAGTAAATCAATTGGATTTAATTTTGAACCTTCCTTTGGAACGATTTCCGACAGCTTATGAATTGTGGATTCAGAAAGTTTAGCAAGCTCCAACCCCGATTTTTCAAGAGCGTCGACCGCGAGAATTGCGGGACCACCGGCATTTGTTACAATAGCTATTCGCCTACCTTTGGGAATAGGGAAGTGAAGAAATCCTTTTGCAGTACTAAACATTTCGGAAATAGTTTCAACGTGAATAATTCCAAATTGTCGCAGCGCAGCATTCACCACTCTATCAGCGCTTCCCAAAGCTCCAGTGTGCGATGATGCGGCTTTCATCCCGGCTTTTGATTTACCTGCTTTCAAAACTATTACAGGCTTTTTAATTTTCCCTAAAATAACCGGTTCCAAAAATTTGAATCCATCAACAAAACTTTCGAGATAATATGTTGAAAGACGAATTGATTTATCTTTTTCCCAGAATTCGAGTAAGTCAATCTCGTTGATGTCTGCTTTGTTTCCGACACTTATAAAATGAGCAAATTTGATATCGGTTTCGCGTAAGGAATTTATGACCGCAGCGCCCAATGCACCACTTTGTGATAAAAATCCAACCGGTTCGTATTCCGGTTTTTCTGCTACAAATGTCGCGTTAAGTTTTATTTGATTGTCGGAATTTATTATTCCCATACAATTTGGACCTACCAAACGAACGTTGTTTTTCCTTACTAATTCAAGCAACTCATTCTCTTCTTGTTCACCTATTGATCCGGTTTCTCTGTATCCCGCGGTTATAACTACAATTGATTTTACTTGTTTGGAAATCAATTCTGAGACAGAATCCAAGACAAATTTTTTAGGAACGACAACAAATGCTAGATTAATGGTCTCTTCAATTTGATTAATTTCGGAGAAGCATTTATATCCGAGTATTTCAGATGAGGTTGGATTTACGGGATAAACTCCCCCCGTAAAATTAAAAGTCTTTATAGACCGTAGAATTTCATAACCGATACTTTTTTCTTTTGAAGAAGCGCCAACAACGCAAACCGATTTTGGATAAAAGAAATTTGAAAGCGAACTTTTCATTAAAGATCTCCCTTTGATAATTAAAAATAA
>JBAYFO010000084.1:0-10487 GCA_041667115.1 Ignavibacteriaceae bacterium
GAGATAATTGCGGAGTTTAATGCTATCTGGGGAAATGATTTTGCTGGCGGATTACCACTTGTCTCAATCATAGCACTTTCTTACAACCAGCTCGAATACACAAAGTCATTCGTTGAGTCTGTAATTAAACATACAAACGTTCCATTTGAACTAATCCTTGTTGATAATGCGAGTAATAATGAAACAGTGGATTATCTTAATTCACTATCCGAAACAGACGACCGGATCAAAACTATTTTCAATTCAACCAACTTGGGATTTCCGAAGGGCGTAAATCAAGGCATCAATCTTGCAGCCGGGAAGTATATTCTAATCGCGAACAATGATATTGTTGTTACAAAGGACTGGATAGAGCGGATGATCGAAATTGCAGAATCAAAGAATGAAATCGGTTTAGTGGGACCGATCAGCAATGCCGTGAGTGGTGTTCAGCTTGATAAAGGAGCAAAATATGATTCAATTGTACAGATGCACAAATACGCAAAGCAAATTCAAAAGAAAAATCAAAACAAGATAGTTGAGTTTCCCCGAGTAGCATTTCTTTGTACGTTGATTAAAAAAGAGGTAATAGAAAAAATCGGCGGGCTTGATGAACGGTTTTCTCCGGGAAATTTTGAAGACGATGATTTTTGTTTGCGTGCTCAAGTTGCCGGGTATAAAACAGTTATTGCACAGGATGTTTTTATCCATCATTACGGTTCAAAAAGTTTTAAAGCTAACGGCATTGATGAATACGCAAAACGATTGGAACATAACAAACAAGTGTTTATTGAAAAATGGGGAGCTGATCCCGAAGAGATTTGGTTACAGGGAAAATCATTTAAGAGAAGAAACCCGGCATTCCCAATCGATAAAGATCCATTTACCGCAAACATAAAACGCGCAATGATTTATCTTGAGGATAAGGATTATCAATCTGCTTTTGACTATTTAAATGAAGTTATTGAAAGTTTTGAAGAGTATTCCTCAAAAGATTTTGAACACATTGGCTTCACTGATTTACTTAATCTTGCAGCCAATGCTGCTCTGATGACAGGTGATTATCAAAAAGCAAGTGAACTTTTTGAGAAAGAATTAAATGCAAATCCGACATCGTCTCGTGCTTGTGCGGGTTTGGCAGAAACATTTTTAATACAAGAAAAATACAATGAGGCAAAAACCATGCTTGAATGGGCAGTGAAAAATAATCCTGAAAATCAATCTGCGTTGAATTCTCTCGCAAAAGTAAATCAACAACTTGGACTGCCTGATGGCGATAATTCGCTCACTGAACAAAAAAGTGTTGATGAGCAAATAGAAGCATTGTTTGCGGAAACGTATGCTCTATATGAGAAGAAATTGTTTAATGAATCTCTTGCTGTGCTTATCGAATTGGAAAAATTTATTGAAACTAGTCCGGAAGAAATAAAACCCGAAACAGCGGCTTCGGTTTTTAATCTTTCCGGTTTTAATTATCTGGCGTTAGGAGAAAATGACATGGCTCAACAATCATTTGAAAAATCGTTAAATAGTTTTCCGGAATCTTCAACTGCATGCGCGGGACTCGGTGAAATTTTTTATCTTCAGGGAAAGGATGCGGAAGCAAAAACCATGTATGAGTGGGGAGTGAAAAATGACCCAACTAATCAAATAGCAGTAAACGGACTCAAAAAAATAAATGAGGCGCTTGGCCTAGCACATAACGACAATTCCTTAAATGCTCATAAAAGTATTGAAGAACAAATTGAAGAATTGTTTACGGAAGCCCACACACTTTATGAAAACAAGTATTTTAATGAATCTCTTGCTATACTTTCTGAATTAGAAAAATTTATCGAAAACAGTACAGAAGAATTACATCCTGAGACGATAGTTTCAATCCTTAATCTCTCCGGTTATAACCACCTTGGTTTGGGGGAAATAGAGAAAGCGCGCGAGTCGTTTGAGAAGGCTTTGGGTATCAGTCCAAGTTCATCATCTGCCTGCGCAGGGCTTGGTGAACTTTATGCATTGCATGAAATGAATACAGAAGCAAAGACAATGTTTGAATGGGCTGTAAAAAATAATCCCGAAAATCTTAGAGCAGTTAGTTCTCTTTCAAAAGTAAATCTTAAGCTAGGATTCGGTAAAAATCACAATTCGCTTGTTATCAAAAATATTAATCCGCTACGGCAGAACGAAGCCAAACTAGAATTGGCTGAGAAACTGATAAGCGAAGACAAAAACGATGATGCCGAAGCCCTTTTACTGGAAATATTGGGGAGCGAACCGACTAATGTTATTGCTCTTAACAATCTTTCGGTTATTGAAGTACTAAAAGAGAATTATGAAGATGCAGTACAATTGATTGCTAAAGTTCTTGCAATTAATCCGGAGGATGAAATAGCGATGGGAAATATGGATTATTTAAAAGAAAAATTAACTACGGTCATTCGGGCTTAAGGTTAAACAAAAGTGGAATTGGAACTACAGAATAACAAAGTTGAACGGCTGCTTGATGCCGCAAACCGGTATTTTGATACAAGTGAGTTTACGCATGTAGAAGAATGTTTAAAAGAAGCGTTAACATTAAATCCGGATAATTTTTTAACTCTATTTCAGCTCTCAAAACTCTACTACACAAAAAAAGAATATGAACTTGCTGAATTTTATTTGTTGAAAACGGTTCGCGTAAAACCAAATATTGCCGGAATCTTTTCTGTCTTAGGTATTGTTCAGAAAGAATTGGGGAAATTTGACGAAGCCGAACAAAGTTATTTAAAAGCAATTCAACTTAATCCTGGATTTGATGAAGCTTATTATAACCTTGGGATTCTCTTATACAATAAAAAACAATTAACCCGGTCCATTCACTATTTCAACAAGGCGATTGATTTAAATAGCAACTTGTACCTTGCTTATTATAACATGGGGAATATTTACCGCGAACTTGAAAAATATGATGAAGCTATTCAATCGTATACTTCAGCAATTCAAATTAAAAATAATTTTTCGGATGCCTATTACAACCTCGGAGTTGTAACCGAGCAATTATTTGATCATCAAAAAGCTTTACAATTTTATGATCTTGCCTTGATTCACGATAAAAATCATGTCACTTCGCATTGGAACCGCGCTATTATTTTGCTTCTGCTTCAAAATTATGAGGAAGGATTTAAGGAATACGAGTGGAGAAAAAAAAAGAACGACTATCCCAAAAGAATGTTTTCAAAACCGGAATTGTCCGGTGAAAATATTAAAGGGAAGACGGTTTTTGTTTATGATGATCAAGGATTGGGAGATACAATCCAATTCGCTAGATATTTACTCAAATTAAAAGAATTAGGTGCTAATGTTTTTCTTGAATGCGATAAAAATTTAATCACGCTGTTTAACGGATTCTTTGCGGTAGATCGACTTATTGAAAAGTCTAACAAACATGAACCTGAAATTGATTATGATTATCACATCTCTCTTCTAAGTCTTCCATACTATTTCAAAACTTCATATCAAACCGTTCCGGTTGAGGCGCCATATTTATATTCCGATAAAATGTTGACGGAAAGATGGAATAGAATTATTGGCAAAACTAATAAAGTAAAAGTCGGTTTAGTTTGGGCAGGGAATCCCCACCACACAAGAGACAAACATAGGTCTATTAATTTTTCTGCATTTGAAAAGCTACTCTCAAGAGAAGAAGTACAATTTTACTCTTTGCAAAAATATCTTGATGACAATGCGAACTTAGTATTAAAAAATTCCAATGGCATTGCCAAATTAGAAATAGAATCGTTTGCCGATACCGCCGCGATAATAGAAAATTTAGATTTGGTAATTTCAGTCGATACTTCAGTTGCACATCTTGCCGGAGCAATGGGCAAACCGGTTTGGAATCTTATCTATTATTATCCTGATTGGCGATGGGGTTTGGAGAGTTCAACAACTCTCTGGTATCCTTCAATGAAATTATTTCGACAACCAAATCCGTTTAATTGGCAAAGCGTTCTTGAAGATGTAGAAAAAGAATTAAAGATATTTGTTCGACAAAAAAAGAAAGAGTAAATGTACAATCCATATAAAATAAATCTCTTGAAAGCCGAAAGACTGCCCGCTTTTTCATTAGTATCAAATAACCATCCGCGAGTACTCTGCCGGAATATTGGATTGCTGGCGCTATGATTACACTAAGTATGATCGTCAAGAACGAAGAAAAATATCTTGCGGCTTGTTTGGAGTCGGCTAAGAATATCGTTGATGAAATTGTTATTGTAGATACCGGCTCAACCGATCGCACGATTGAAATTGCAAAAAAATATTCGGCAAAGATATTTCACTTTGAGTGGATCAATGATTTTGCCGCTGCACGCAATTTTGCGCTTGAACAATCCTCGGGAGATTGGATCTTATATCTTGACGCAGATGAATGTCTGTCAAATAAATCAGTTAATGAATTAAAAAGATTAACAAGAAACAGAAAACGCGAAGCATATAGTTGTATTATAAACAACGTTGATGAAATTAATTTCCGTCCTTCGGTTATGACCTACGTAAGGCTATTTCCAAATGATAAGCACGTAAGATTTGAAGGAAAAGTACACGAACAAATTGAAACAGCATTGCGGAAAAATAATTTCACAATAAAAAGTTCAACTATCGAGATTGATCATTACGGGTACAATCTTTCCAAGGATGATTTGAAACTTAAGGCAAAAAGAAATCTATCCATTTTGCTTAAACAATTTGAGGAAAGCAGGTCATCGTATTATGCTTTTCATTTGGGACAGACTTACGCAGTATTGAATGAAATAGAAGAGGCAGAAAAATATTTTGTTGCCGCACTGCAAGATGTCAAACTCAAAAATGAATACAGGTCACTCGCTTACCGGTACATTGCAATCAATAATGCAAACAGGCAAAATTATACAGCGGCTTTTGACTTTATAAATAAAAGTCTGCAATGCGATAGTGAACAGCCCCTTGCTTTGTTTGCCGCCGCAAATATTTATCTAAAACTTGGAGATATGATCACTGCTGAAAAATATAGTCGAAAAGCTTTTGAGGTAAATAGGAAATATTTAAAGGGAGAAAAAACGTCTAATCAAAATATTTTAATTGATGAACTTCATCTTTGCTATTATGGATTGGAAATCGCTTTACGCTCCAACAATAAAGAATTATTTAATTTCTTTTTCAAAGAATATTCGCTGCTAAATAAAACTTCCGGAGCCGGTGAATTAGAATTGTTTAATCAATTACTAAACAATACTTTTATAACTAATGAGAAATTGGCAGCTTTTGCTCATTTGATAACGGCTTCGAATATAGAAGTCGTTCTCGCGTTATTTGATCATTATAAAGAGAGCCGTACAAAGTTAGAACTGCTTCAACTTATTGAAGAAAGATTTTTGGAGAATTCCAGATTCTTAAACAAGTATGGAATGTTGTTGATGGAAGCGCAAAAATATCCGGAAGCAGTAAAAGCATTCGAACAGTCTATTCATAGTAACGACAACGATCCCTCAACAATATTCTATCTTGTATCGGCATATCTTCAAAACGGAGAACCGGGGAAGATCAAGCAACTTGTTTTTGATGCAGAGAAGAAATACGCTACCCAGGAACAAGTTCTTTCACGTCTCAAGCTACTCAAAGAAAAACTTCCTCAAATATTTTTTTAATTTTTTTTCAAAGAAGGCTAAACTATTATTTTGCCCTTGCGATAATGTAGTTGAGATGCAAATCTTATTTAATAACAAGTCAGGCAAGGACGCCTGATAAAAACAACAACAAAATATACATGGAGGTATATTATGTCTTTCTCTATCAATTCAAATCTCGGTGCTGCGGCTGCTTACAATTCATTAGCAAAAGTAACTGCACAAACACAATCAGCTCAATTACGTTTAGCTTCATCCAAAAAAATCAATTCGGTTTCTGATGATACGTCAGGGTACCAAGTTGGTAAAGCTCTCCAGGGTAAAGTTTCTATCATGAAAGGTGCTCAAGGAAACATTAGCTCTGCAAAGAATTTATTGGCAACAGCCGAAGCAGCTCTTTCAAGCATTAATGATCTTGTTATCCAAATCAAAGGAAAAGTTGCTGATGCCAGCGATCCTACAAAGAACAAAACTTCGCTTGCTGCAGACATTACCGCTCTTGGTGCTGAAATAAAATCAATTTTCGATAACACGAAATTTAATGAAACTGCTTTGTTAAGTGGTACATCAGGTACAACTAGTTTCGAGTTCAAAACCGGTGATGCAACTGGTGACAAAATTGCTATTGATTTGCATAATTTCAATGCTGCAACTCTTGGATCAATCACTGCTTCTGCCGCTGCAGATTTACTTACTGTAAGTACAGCTACTATTCTTTCCGGCCAAGTAGATGATCTTAGCTCTTCAATTCAAGATGCTTTAGGTTCAATTGGTAATTACGGACAAAGATTGGACGTAAAAGACGAATATTTAACTAATGCTATTTCAAATGCAAACGCAAGTATTAGCCGTATATTTGATACCGATATGGCTCTGGAACAAATGGACTCAACAAAGAGTCAAGTTGGTGGCCAGATAGGTGTTTCGATGTTAGCTCAGATGAATCAAACTCCTAGCCAAGTTATGGGCTTATTCAGATAAGAATTCGTTCATTCACTTTCCCTCCCGGCAAAACCGGGAGGGAAATTTTTTATTTGACAATAAGGAATTATAACAATGCAGTATTCGGCTTTTCCCAATAATCATTCAAGCAGAATGAACCAATACTTAGTTAAGGAGATTATGGAAGCAACTCCACAGCAGCTCCTTATTAAAGTTTATGATTTTGCAATTGTGAACTGCAATAAACACAATATGGTTAAAACAAATAATGCGATCCAGGAACTCATCAACTCATTAAATTTTGATACGGAACCGGTAAGAGAGATCTCAACCGGATTGATGAGGCTGTATTTGTTTTGTCAAGAGCAAATGAGATTAAAGAAATATGATATCGTGAATACTATCCTGGTAGAATTAAGAGCCACATGGGTGGAAGCATTTAGGAAACTATAGGGTTTTTATGGCACTCGATATTTCTTCATATTCCAAAATTACAACACTAATTGATGCCTACACAACTAGCCAAACAGACAAATTAGTAACTCCCATTGTTACTAAACAAACGCGTAGTAAAGACATCTCTACGGGCTACACCGACTTATCAAAAAAGTTGGATGCTCTAAAATCGGAGTTGGTAGGTCTAAAACAAACAGGTGCCGATTCCGTTTTTGCTTCTCGTGCAGCAACCTCTTCTGACTCAAAATTTGTAACCGCTACGGCCACAAGCGCTGCTTCATCAAGCAGTTTTGATCTCCGGGTCGACCAACTTGCAAAAAGTGATATCGCAGTTTCTCCGGAAGCTGTTTCTGCAACGGCAAATCCAATCACAGGAACGCACACCTTTACGATTAAAACAGGCGATGGAACCACAGGCGAATACACAGGCAATGTAGATGTTGCTTTTACTGCTTCAGAAACAAATAAAACCGTTATGGAGAAAGTACGTGACGCTATAAATTATGACAAAGCGGTTGTTACATCAACGGCTAAGACGGGTGCTTCGGCTTATTCAGGTGGAGCGACTTCCTTTAATATTGATCTTAACGGGTCTGTACAAACAGTTGCACTTACCGGTGGCGGTACATATTCTCAACTTATTGACGAAGCCATAGGGCAAATAACCGCGAATTCGAGTTTGGGCGGTATTAAAGCGGAAAAAATTGTCGATTCTCCTACTGTTGGCGACGTCCAATTAAAACTAACCGTTTCTGATTCTTCAAAATATATTTCTATTTCTCATCTAGGCGGATTTAATGCAGTCTCGGATTTAAATATTGGTGTTACCAAAGAGAAAGCGGCTTCGGCAATCGTCTCTGCTTCAGTATTTGCACCGGATTCGGCGAATTCTCAATTTTCTCTTACCGCTAAAACTCCCGGGCTCGATAATAGAATTACATCTATTGCCGATAGCGGACTTTCAACTGCAATGACAACCATCGGTTTAAATCTGGGAACGACCAGACCTGTTTTTAATCAAACAACTGCTCCAGACACGGCAGGCTTTGTTTATGCTGATGTTACGCAAAATGCTAATCTCTTAAATGCAAAAATTCAGTTTAACGGATTAAATTTTCAAAGAAATACAAACTCAGTTACAGATCTTGTCAACGGTGTTACGTTCAATCTCAAATCCGTTATGCAGGCAACGGACACTACGGTAAGCGTTTCTGTGGCGACCGATAACGCGAACATCAAAACTAAAATAGATAGCTTTATTACTAAGTTTAATGATCTTTATGTATTCATTGATGCAAAAAGTCAAAGAAACTCAGGAGAAAAAGGCATTTTCACTAATGATTCCAATACTACTTCTTTATTAAACTCTTTTAGATCAAATTTGAGTTCAAAAGTAGCCGGTCTTGCAGATGGTGATTTAAGTTTTCTCGCTCAAATCGGGATTACTTTTAACTCCACCACCGGTTTGTCTATTTCGAACAGTACGTTGTTTGATAATAATTTGACCGATAAAATCTCACAGGTTGAAGCTCTTTTTAATTCATCAAGCGGAATTGCAAATACTGTTTATGATAAAATAAATCCATATCTGGGAGCTGCGGGCTACCTTGCTTCTTCAAAAAAATCGTTAGACAGCAATGTTACTTATATGGAAACAAAAATAACTGCAAAGAAAAAACAGATTGATAAAGCGGCTGAAGCGATGAGAAATCAGTACCAGGGGCTGCAGGCTCAAATGGTTACTTTGAATAACAATGCAATGCTGTTTGGCATTAACGCCAACGTCTTATAAGAGGGTGATCTCGTGGAAGAAAAAATCAAAATAATTGAAATAACTTTTAAAAAAGTACTGAATTACCTCGAAGTACTTAGTGAAGAAAATTTTAATGTAATATTTCCAAAAGCGAAATTGGGAATGGAATACGTCAATTCGATCAAAACGGAGCTAAAAAGACAATTCCCGCGTGAAGAGCTACAAAAATTTGAAGAAAGATTATTAGCTCCGGCTAAACTAATCAAAAATAAGTTCGATGATATAGTTACATTAAAACAAGCAAGGCTGGCGGTGATTGCAAAAGAGATTTCGCACTTACAAAACCAGAAAAAAATAGTGAACTATTATAGGTAACCAAAATGGATATAAAAGCAATTACAAATTCTTTTTACTTTCCAAAAGAGATTAAAGGGAAAAAGACTGAGGGCTCTTCAGAGGAAAAGGCTAAAGACAAATTAGTAATTTCTCCGGAAGCCAAATTGATGCAGACATCATCACTTGATGCGGCTAAGCTTACTACTATCCGTGAAAGAATTGACAGCAAATTTTATGATAAAGAAGACGTTGTTGATCAAGTTGCTTCTTCTATCTTAAAAGAAATAACCGGCGAATAATTTCTAAGGGGAAACAGCTTCAAATTCTTTGCCGGAGTCTACGGCACCAAGAGGGTTCTGTTCAATTTCTCATTCATATAAAATGGAAGTAGTTATTTCCACATCATCAGTGTTGTGGTTCTTCTCAATAGTATGCCCAATCCTTTAGTTGCAATACGGCAAAATGCTGTGTGTTCCATTCTTCTCCATCACTTTTATTGTTTGTCTCCTAGTTCGATTATTTAATTTAAACCGTTCAAAAGGTTTCCGCTTCTTCCCTTCATATCTTATGTTAACTTCTCAAATAGTTACTTTTTTATACCCGGTGATGAAAGTGAAACCATGACAATTCCACAGCATGCAATCCAATCAGGATTGATTTGTCTTTTGATCCCCAAACTGCGCAACCGGTATATTATTATTTCGGCAATAATGCTTACGATTATTCCGGATGTAGGAAGATTATTTCAACAGAACCCGGATGATTGGACCAAGTTTTACCAATGGGCGCACACAACGTGGTATTGTTTTCTGATTCCATTTTGGAATTTACATATTGCTGAGGATTATCTTATGCATCAACCGCAAGGCGGCTGGTATTGGTGGGCGTATTATGTAGAAGGCTTGTTATGGCTTCTTGAAGCAATACTGATTTATGCTATAATTAAACAAAACTACTATAAGCGGAAACAAACCGTTATTTAAGTGATCAAGAAACGTTGCATGATTTTTTGAAATCGGGAGGCACACGAAATTTTTACGTGGCTTCACCCTGTGTTATTATATATCGCTTTTTCTGGGCGGTGATCTAAAATTGAGTATTTTATATTCCCCCCGCTCAAATTACTTAATAACCGCCAATCAATTCTTTTTCTATATTCCAATTGACTTGCCTATTTTAGCAGAAGCATTTTGAAAGTTTTACTACAAGAGCCGGAGAAACTTTTGCCGTATTAAGTTTTCATTAACTTTCATCAAAGGGGAATCACTCCGGTTTATATTTCAGCTGCTTAAAAAGAAACCTAACTATTAGAGGATCGAATTAATGGTCAATAGAATTTCTCTAAATATTTTTCTATCACTGCTCATTCTTTTTCTTTTTCAAAA
>JBAYFO010000085.1:0-10173 GCA_041667115.1 Ignavibacteriaceae bacterium
ATGGGTTTGATTATGCGGTTTATGGCAACCAAAAATGTTCATGAAGGAAGAAAAGCCGCAACAATAAATATCATTTTTATGCTTCCCCTTTCTGCTATAGTAGTGGGCGGAGGTGGCTGGGTTGCAAAAGCTATGTCGGTAAAATTTCCCGGACTTATTCCCCCGGGAACTTCACCTGACAGTATCTTTGTAGTTATCTCTAATATTTTAACCGGTCCCGGAGTATTTGGTTTTATTATTGCGGCAATTGCGGCGGCGCTCATGTCAACCGTTGCAACGTTGCTAAACGCGGCAGCCGCTATCTGGGTGAATGATGTTGATAAACCGGTAAGAATATGGCTGAAAAAAATTAAAAGAGAAGAACCGGTTGATGAAAAAAGAGCAATGGTCGTTGCCCGGACTGCAACGGTGGCTTTCACGTTGTTAGGAGTTTTAGCTGTCTATGCTTTTAGTTCCTATCCTACGGTTTATCAAGCCCATGCCTTTTTCCATGCAACATTAACACCTCCCTTGATGGTCGCAATTTTCTTCGGCGTCTTCTGGAAAAAATTTACTCCGGCAGGATTAGTTACAACCGTAATCGGCGGTATTTCACTTATGCTTTTGGGAAATAGATATCCGCTTGAATTAATTGCTCCGATCGCCCAGGGAACCCCTTACGATCCCGTGCATCCGTTTACCTATATGGCAGCGCTTTATAACTTGATCGTTTGTTCAGGGGTAGCGGTTTTAGCTACGTTGTTTCAAAGTCAATTAAAAAGAACTGCGAACAAAATTAAAAAGAGCGCACATCAGCATAGAATTATGTACACGATGATTGCCTTTATTATTTTTATAGTTGTTTTTGATATTGCAACGGCATTGTTCCATCTTTCGTTAATAACTTTTATGCCTACATTTATGTTAAGTGTCCTGATGTCGGGTTTAGTTGCTCTCGTTACCACGTTCTACGTAAAATATAATCCTGAAGCGCAAACGCTTGGCTTAACTATCTGGTCTATCCATCAGGCTAAGGAATGGTTTAAGGGAAGAAAGTTGAATGAGCGCGAAGGTGAAAATGTAAAAGCTGAATGGAAATTAGTTGAAACAGATAATGAAGATATTATTAATTTCTCCAAACACGATATGCATAAAATGGCTGCTGAGCCCGGCGATCTGGTGTATATTTCCGATATGCGAAAATACTTGGGAGGATTGAAATCTTGCCACACCGTTTACGGTGAACCACATAACGAAAAAGGTGTCGTCTATATCAGAAATCTCCATATCGGAAAAGGACTTTTCGTTAAAGGAAGAATACTCGAAGCCGAAAAAGAAATGTAGTTCATTCAATTAGGAATTGACAATTACGAATTAGGAATGGAAAAACTTTTCATTCCTAATTCGTCCGGTTGTTAACGGGGTGAAGAGGTTCAGCGTACTTTTAAGTACTACATGTTTATTTCAAGCATTACTGAAAAGTCGCTGATGCTTAACACTTCGATTTTGGGAAAATCTATTCTAGTTAAGACTTTGAAATGTTTATCGTTTGTAACTAAGAGGTGTGCATTTGCGTTTATTGCACAATCTACAAATTTATTATCGTCTGTATCCTCTTCAATAAGATTCCAATTATAATAGACAGATGTTTTATAAACATTTGGTAAAATAAGAAGTGATTTTATAACATTGCGGGCAACCGTGGCATTATATTTTCGAGAAATGATTTCTTCATATTCCATCAATATCTCGTTCGTTATAAATAAGTCGTATTCATCAGAAACTAATTTATCATATATCAAATGATATTTTGATTTTGATGAGATTGACACAAGCAAAACATTAGTATCGAGAACGACTTTAAGTCTATCCTTCATTTAACCATGTATCCATAGTTTCATTTGAATATTTTTTCTCATCCCAAATCTTATCAACTTCTTTTGTAGCTTTTTGTGCGAAATACTTCCCCAAAACTATTTTAAGTTCCTTCAATTCCTCTTGTGAGAGATTTGTAGAATAAAGTTTCAGTAATTCTTCTTGCACATTGCTCAACGGTTGTGTTAACATAACTTTTATTTTTCCGTATTATTATTTGCTTATTAAATATATAACCATAATTAGATAATTTCAATAACAAACTTAGTACCAACTGCGTGGTATCATGCTTTGCATGACAGGTTGTTAAAATCCAATACTGCCGGATTAATTATTTATAGATTTCCACTTTCTTTTTACGTAAGCAAAACGAATTATTTAATTATTAAATTTCTACACACCCAAAATGACGAAGTTACTCTCCTCTCAAAATCGGGATATCCATCCGCATTCATTTATAAAAAACGCTCAAAATCTTCTCGACCATTTCAATCATTTATATCTTCAAAACTGTATTTACCTTTGTTTGAGTGTTACTTGCGTTCACAAAAGGAGTTCGGATGAACGCAAAGTGAAATAATATCTTTAAGTATGATTAATCTATTTTCTCTTTCCTTCCTGCAGTCGAGCAGGGGACTATTAATCATTTAATCCCTTTCCATTAAGAATTTGCTGCATACATTTTTCAATCCTCGACTCCCGTGTTTTGGATTGTTTGGGTGTAGAAAAATAAAGGATGTATGCCCTTTGCCGTCCCGGTGTTAATGTATCAAAAGCAGTTTTCAATAGAGGGTTTGCAGCTAACTTCTTTTTAAATTCTTCAGGGATTATGAATTCCGCAGTCTTCTTAAAATCCACTTTCAACCCTGCTTTTTCCACTTCAATGGCTTCATGGATATAGGTTTTCAAGATGGTTTCCATCTTAACTATTTCCTGAACATTGGTGAACCGTATCTGGCGCGCAGCCTGCACATTCTTCGTTTGTTGGATTAGAATACCACTGCTATTATTTAACAAGGCTCCTTTGAAAAACAGAAGCGCACAGTATTCTTTAAATCCATGTATTAAAACTATGTTTTGTTTCTGCCTCCCCTCTGAGGCGGGAAATGTGTAACAAGGTACTCCCCACTTCAATTCTTCGGTCAGCTGGCAGTCGAGAATGATCATTCTCAGTTTCTCAAATTCTTCATGCCATTGTTTGGTTTTACTTAAATATGCATCAACCTTAGGATTCATTTTACTCTTTTTCATAGTTTGTTACTTTAATTTGTTTATATACCATCAATTATAAGCCCCTAACGGTGTGCTATCACGCTTAGCGTGACAAGTTGTTAAAATCCAGTACTGCCAATATTATTTATTAATAATCTCCATACCCAAAATCACGAAGTTATTATCCTCTTAAATCGGAATATCCTTCCGCCTTCATTTACACAAACAAGCTAAACGTTTTGGTTACTCTATTACTTTGCAACGGGTGTTAGGTTGCTCATATAAAACAATTCTATAATGAAACGTATTTATGTTGAGTGAACCGTTTCCAGCCTTTTTTATTTTTAGCTTCCACAGCCCAATTAAATCCTCCTTCAGTGTTTGGCCAATAGATCATTCGAGCAAGACCAGCCGGCATTTCTGCTTCGAATACAATTGCTTGTGGATCTATCTCTTTTCCATCGGCAATTACACCTTCTGATTTCTTACCATCTGATGTGAATGACCAAAATGATAATTTGCTATTGCTTACACCATAAATTGCGAACTCTTCATAGACTTTATTGCCAAACTCCCACTTTGCTATAAGTTGAACATACTTATCTCTTAGTATTGGTGTAAATGTTCGAGTACAACGAACTTTACCCATTGGGGAGTCTGCACTTGCTTGCCATGAACCAAATAATGGTTTTAAAATACCGAGTTTACCCGGACCCTTTTTCCAAGAATTATTTATATCCTTCATGTTTTATTCTTTCTTTAATTTATAAAATGACACCTAACGGCGTGTTATCACGCTTAACGTGACAAGTTATTAAAATCCAAACACTGCCAAATTAATTATTAATAGATTTCCATTTTATTACCGTATTAAAAGTTTACTCATAACTACCAGGTTTATTACCTTTTTTTAAATCTTTTTTGAGTTGAGGGATTTTCATATGCTTTTCAAAATCCCTTCAATATTTTATACCTTTTCCAGCCGGTATTCAAACTCTAGTAGTCGTCAATAGAAGCTGGTTAGGTATTTTTTATTAATAAATATAAGGAACAAACATCTTGGTCTTTTTCATATACTCTAAATAAGATTTCCCGAAGAAATTAATATTCTCTTTTTCTTCTACTTTTGCCGTTAGAATTAAGAACAATATTATAATAACAATTAAGAGAAGAGTAATACCAGATATATTTTTAAGTAGAGCACCTAAACATAAAAACAAAAGAGAACTATACATTGGATGTCTTATATACTTGTAAACGCCATCTTTAACTAAAGTAACAGTACTTTCAAATGCAAATTTAGTGGAATTATTCTCTCTTTTCTTAGAACCGCCAATCTTCTTTAAGGAAGATATGCTTTGGATAATAAGATAAAGTGAAATGAGGAGTAGAACCCATGAGAATATCTGGTGAAGAGAAAATGGATTTACATACCAGTATGGGATATTTAATAAAACCAAAGCAAGGGTAAACTCAAACACAAAAAACCTATAAAATCCATGAACCTTAAAATTTCGCAAAGATTTTTTAGAGACAAGAATTATAATAATAGTTCCTAATGAAAAAATAGTTAATTGAACTATTGACATAAGATTCATAATCATTCCACAATTCTAAATGCCTTACGGCGTATTATCTCGCCTTGCGTGATAGGTTGTTAGAACCCAACACCGGCGTATTATTTCTCTTATTTATATTTCTTAAAATTATATCGCGCGGCTATTTTTGCTTTCTCTTCCGGCGAAAGCTCCGTAAAATATTTCTTCCAACCTGGGCAAAAGTTGATGTGCCATCGCCAGAATCGTCCGGCAAAAGACTTAGGCTTGTTATCATACTTTGCCCTCATTGTGCATTCACTACATTTGCTTTCAGTCATTTTAACTCTCCATTATTTAATAAGATTTTTTTCTCAGTTTAACGGCGTACCATAACGCTATTATTACAAATTGTTAAAATCTCCATACCAAGAGTGACGAAGTTACTCTCCTCTAAAATCGGGATATCCTTTCGCCTTTAATTAATTTACACAAACAAGCTAAACTTTTCGGCTATACCCTTACTCCGCAACTTGTGTGAGTTCATTAACAGACGCGGGTTAGGTGCTATTTTTTCGATTTTTAATATTTATATGTTTTTTAATAATCTCTTTCATTTCTTTATGCTCAGATATTAAATCAGAGTCTATAAGTTTAGTATTAAAATCATCAATCCCATTAATATTTCCTTTTTTCAATTGAAGTAAAGAATCAATAGAAAGGGATAAACAAAGATTATCAAGATATGTTTTCTGTTCTTGTGTTAATGCCATAAGTTGCCTTTCATTTTTTTTCTTCAGGGATTATTTTTCGCTTAATTCTATTAGGAAATTCGTATATAAACTTTAATAACATTTCAAGAAAAATTATTAATTCTTCGGCGTCTCCCTTTCCCATAATAATAATTTCGTGCGTAGCTTCATTTCCTTTCTTTCTAATATGGTCTACCCAATCTTCTCCACCAGGCGGAACATATCCCTTTTCAGCTAAAAACTTAACATATTCGGCAAAAGACAATCCCTCCTTAGCTCCTTTTGAAACAGCAATATTCATTAGTAATTTTCGTGAACATAATACTGAAGCAGTATATGAATTAGTAGAACAACATTTTCTTGCTTCAGAATATAAATCTTTGACCGTTTCATCTGTCACATCCAAAACTTCTTCACCCATACTTGGCCCAGGATATTGTGTACCTTTTTCATCAAAATAATTTAATCTTCCACATTTATGACAATAATATAGTTGTACGGGTCTACCGGTAGGATTATGTACACCATTATATCCTTTTTCACTTTGAATATGAGCATTACAAAATCCACAAATGATTTCTTTTGAGCTTTGATTATTTATATTGCCCCAATTTATTATCATTTATTTACTCCTTTATTTGGCATCTAACGGCGTGTTATGTTAAAATCCAACACTGCCGGATTAATTATTTATAGATTTCCATTCTCGTTTTCCGTTTGTAAAACAAGTTATTACTTATTAAAAATCTCTACACCCAAAATGACGAAATTACTATCCTCTAAAATCGGGATATCCTGTTATTCGCTGTCTAATTCATCCACCTCTGGTGGAGCAGCATGTTCGTCTTCATATTAATGGACCGGGCCGCAAACTTGCTCTACGCAATTAAGTAAGGTTATTTACTTTTTGCACGCCGTTAGACGCGGTCACCGGTCGCTTTTTGTTTGGGGTTTTCAATTTCCTTTATTTATGCCGCCAAGTTTACTCTATACGCTTCTTCTTTTATTATTATCGCGTAGAGCTTGGACATTAATTTTCTCGCGACAGCTACAATCGCTTTTTGTTTACTGCCGCTCTTTTTATAAACTCTTTCAAACTTATCCAGTAAGGCTCCGTCTTTCCTTACACTCTTCCAGGCTAACTGAATAATGATTGACCGTAATTGCCTGTTCCCGCACATTCCGCTTCTGCCTCTACTTATCTTATCTCCACTGCTTCTCTCTGACGGGGTTAGTCCTAAATGATGATTCAGTTTCTCACTACTTTCAAACCGGTCTTTTCTATCAAACAAATAAACACTCATTCTTACGGAACTGATAATTCCTATTCCGTTAATCTTTTCTATCCGGGTTATTCGAGGCCCAAGAATTTCATCTTCCTTTATTCTCTCGATGATCTCTTCGCTATCCTTTATTTGACTGACAACATATTCATATTCTTTCAACAGGTTCCCAAACTTCAGATCAAACAGCTTATCCTCAAACGTTAACAGCTTCAGTTTCTCTACTAATCCTTTATTCCATTTCTCCCATTTCAAAGGATGATTCTTTTGCTCAAGGAATGCTTTTACTTGTCGAAGTATCTGTCCCTTTCGCATCTTCTGTTTGTCATAGATTCTGAAAATGTATTTGTACTCCCGTATCTTTTTTGCTGGAACGATTACTTCTCTTAACAATCCGCGTGAAAGTTGGAAGGCAAGTTTTCTCGAATCTATTTTGTCTGTCTTTATAGTATTACCGTCTTTATAAATTCTGTTGGTTGGTGTTACTAGTATTGAATATCCTTTTTCAGAAAAGTAATCGTATATCCAGAACCCGCTAAAGCAACACTCATAGACTATTTTGTATTTTGCTCCGGGATAAGTTGAGAGAAGGAACTTCTCCAGCATTTCTGCTATTGGCTGCATACTGAATGTTTTCAATTCGAGGTCATAGCTTCTAACAGTTACAACCCACTTCGCTTTATGAACATCCATACCCACGAACAATTCTTTGTTTTCAAAGAACGACTTTTCGAGATTCGTTTGAGTCTCCATTTTTCTATCTCCTTTATTGGTTTTCTAATACTTCCATTTTGGAGATCTAAAAATAATTATTCCCTTTATTTTAAACATACGTACTTGCAACTAAAGCGCCGCCCATAATTACAATGACGCTTTTGGCAACTACCTATTTTGTTTAAAAATCAACTTCGTTTTACAAATCAACTGTGAACAACAACTAACTCTGAAAACCAAACCCAATAATCTCATCAAAAGACCAAGTCGAAGACGCGGTCGCTTTGAGTTGCGGGTTAGGTTGTTACTTTCTGGTTTTCAGTAAATCTTTAATAGTTTTTTCAAAATCCAATAACATTCTAGATTTTATTACATAACCTAAATTCATAGGTATTCTTGACACCGTGACTGTATCTTTTTTAGTAGGAATATCAACAACTTTAATTTCTCCTACCGAAGTAAATTGTGGTCCAGCATAGAGAATACCAAGTAATATAAATCTATCTGAAAAAACTGTTGCCCCATTTTTGTCAACATAATTTGATTCATTAATAATGTATACTGGCGAACCGCTTGAGCCAGGAAAACAAGCTGCGTCAATCATAAATTCTGGTTTACCATTATAATCGATAGCGGGATGGGTAGCGGTGATTCCTTTTCTAAATATTGGATAGTTGTTTTCTTTATCCCACAAACCAATTGGGTATCCAACCATTAATATATCTTCTACAGAAGATAATTTTTGTAAAATTTCACTAGAAGGAATATTACTTGGCAGAATATTTATTAGAAATGGTGTAACACCCTTTTCTTTTAATAAATCAAAAATTGGTTGAATTGGCATAAAAGCAAGGTCAACATCCTTGCTTGGATGAAGAATCCATTGTTGTTCAAAATTATCGATCTTAAAAGGGACATGCTCTTTCATAGAAGGGCGTCCATTTTTGTCAGCAACTGTAAATAAAAAAGTTCCACTTTTCGCACCTTTAATTACATGTTTATTAGTAACAATTCCTTGAACATTATTTCCTTCTTCTGCAACTGCAACATAAAAGAAACCGGTTCCAGAACCGATACCTTCATCAGTCAATACTTCAATACGAATTGTAGAAAATGCTGCTTGCTCTGTAATTGAAAGTTTTGAAGAATTCATCTGTCCTCTCAAATTTGTTAAGAATAATATCAGGCATATCAAAAAATATTTATTTCTCATATTCACCAACAACCTAACTTTTAAGTATTTTATCTGTAAATGAGCAAAAAAAGAAAACGAAGAGCGTTGTAAAATCCAGATGCTCATTTGCAGATAAAATTGTGTTGTGCGAAACCACACCGTGTAACCTATGGGTATTTGATGAGGTTTGCCTCGCTTTGTCTGCTAGCATTGCAGCACTAATTTTCATTTAATTAATTTATTTTCCCGCAGCCTAACACTCCCGGTATTTAGGAATGTTAGACCGCAGAAATTTTTCCGTTTAGTTTCTTCAAGGATGCTAAATAACCCTCATCCCTTGCAGTAATTGGTCATTAGTCAATCATCAGCGGTCATTGGTAAGTAGCTGCTGACTGCCTGTTGCTGACTGCTGACTGCTGACTGCCCACTGCTCACTGCCTACTGCTGACTGCCGACTGACTTCCGCTTTCCACTAACTTGCCGGCGGAGGCGGCTCTTCACCCTTTCCCCCTTTTGGCTTGGGCCAGGGGGACTTAAATAACTTTTTCACCGCAGGGTTTTTCTTATACGCAAGATTCCCCGCTTCGTTTATTTTGTTCACCTTGTAATAAACTACATACTCCGCCGCATGACGCTCTGCCGTGTAGTTAGTATCTTCCTTCTTTTTAGCTTCCTGCAAAGCATCCCGTTCATTCAAATTTTTTAAACACAACGCTCCCTCGGCAATAAAATTTTCCTGCATATTGGTCAAGTCGGCTTTGTATTTAGTTAGAAGGTTGATAACGTTTGGAAGCAGATCGATCATCTCCGCTTCGTTTTTGGAATATTGAGAGATTTTTTCGGGGAACTCTTTATACTGCGGATCCTTTTCGGTGAACTTTCCCCTGTAAATAAACTGAGCGGCTTGCAGCCATTCGTAACTCAACTCCAGCTGCACATTTTTTTCTTTAGTCGATCCTTTCGTTTCATTTGATAAAGCTTGATCATTCTTAAATGATTTTGCTTTTTCAATATCGGCTAAAAAAGTTGTTAAGTAAGTTTCGCTAATACCGAATTTTAGTAATTCCGGTTTGTTTTGCGCTACCATGTAAGTAGCTTCTGCTGTCTGAAGGATTATCTCCCTCGGAACATTAACGGACGGATTCTTATCAACCATAAATTTTCCTCAAAAAGTTATGAAATAAGTTAGTGTACCAACACCTAAACCCGAACACCCCATCTATTCAAAACAATAATAGCAAAATAAAAGATGGTGGAAAATTAAAGAGGAAATTATTCTGTTTTTTTCAAGCGGGATAAAACCCCTAAAAGATTCACCCCAAACTTATAAAAATAATATTATAAAGTCCAACAAATTCTTTGTGTTCCTTCTGTTTTTACTTTGTGAACCTTGTGGTAAAAAAAATTTAACCACAACGGACACTAAGTTTTTCACAAAGGTCACAAGAATTTTTCCTTCACATTACTTGTGCCTTTACTTTGTGAACCTTGTGGTTAAAAAAAACATTTAACCACAACGGACACTAAGTTTTTTCACAAAGGTCACAAGAATTTTTCCTTCGCATTACTTGTGCCTTTCCTTTGTGAACCTTGTGGTAAAAAAAACATTTAACCACAACGGACACTAAGCTTTTTCACAAAGGTCACAA
>JBAYFO010000086.1:0-10138 GCA_041667115.1 Ignavibacteriaceae bacterium
TCAGAACAAGGATTAACGATTTTAGAAGTTAGAAGATTTTGTTACATCAAAAATCAAATATCGTTAATCGTTATTCTTAAATTTTTAATATTCTCGCCATTCTGCGAAGAATATTTTTACTAACTATCTAATTCGTACCGCGTCCGCCTCTGGCGGAATTCCTAATTAATAAAAGTGGAGCTAAGCGGGATCGAACCGCTAACCTCTACGTTGCGAACGTAGCGCTCTCCCAATTGAGCTATAGCCCCGGGGAAAAAGAAAATCACAAAAAACAAATAACAAAACCCACAAACCGTTGAGATAAACTGAAAATCCGTAAGGTTAATTTCTCGTCTGCTAAATTAATAAAAATTATTTGAACTTGGATGAATTAATCACAAAGTTATGTTTTTTAGTAAAGATTATAGTTGATTTATTTAGGGAAATCGTTTATCAAAATAAACAACTAGTCAGCATATTTCAAAATCGTGCAACCAACACTTGGTAATCTATCAAAACATTTCTAAGTTCGTTTGTACAAATATTTAAGGAATTAGGTGACAAGATGCATTCGTTAATCGTCCAGAGAAAACTATTCCGGTGCTGGGGGAATGAATCCTTCCTTTCCCCACATTATATATTGCAAATGATAATCTCCAAATTAAATGCAGTAGTTTTCCTTGTTGCAATTTTAGCCTGTTCCGGCTACGCAAGTAGTAAAATACAAAACCATGATAGCATTGCTGTTCAAGATAGTCTAACTCAACTCGCCGCTAAATTCTACGCTGAAGGGAATTACAAAAAAACTCTTGCTCTTATTGATACGAATGACTCAACTTTGTCTTCTTCCAAACTTTTCTATTACTATGGGATGAGTTATGCCGCATTATATGAGTATCAGAATGCATTAGATTATTTTAAGAAAGCAATTCAAATTGATTCAGCTAATGTAACCTATCATTTTCAATTTGGGCGTTTATTGTTGCAAGCAGGTTTTACAGATGAATCGATTGAAGAGTTTAAATGCTGTTTTACCCTGGACAGCACTTACCTTCCTCCTTCTTTTCAGTTAGGATTACTTTATAACGCCCAGAAAAAATATCCTGACAAAGAGGTGGAAATTTTCTCTTATCTCCTCCGCCAAAATCCCAACGATTTTTTTAGTTTATATTACCTTGGCGACGCTCTGAGAAGATTGATGTTTGTAGATTCCGGAATAGTTTTCGTTCAAAGATCAATTGAACTCAACCCGCGCTATTACCCAAGCCTGTTATCATTCGCTAATTATAATTATTCAAAACAGGAATACAAAGCGGCTCTTGAATATTATCAAAAAGCGGCTGAAATAAGAGCTCATGACAAAGACATTATTTATCAAACCGGTGAATGCCTGCGAAAACTGAATGCTTTTGATGAAGCCATAGCAAAATATAAAGAAGCAATCGCTATTGATTCAACTAACGCAACATATCATGCCCAGTTAGGCTATACTTACTTTTTAATGGAAAAGTTCGACTCTTCCATTTCAGCTTACCACAAGGCGATAGCTTTAGATGACGGGAATATTCAATACTATTCTAATCTGGGGATTGTATTTAAGAAAATCCATTCGGTGCAGGGAGTAATACAGTCTTATCAAGACGCCGCGCAAGCTATGCACCCGGAAAATATTTCTTTTATCTTCAATGATCTGGCTGCGTATTGTTACTCGGAAGAATTGTGGAAGGAAGCGGCAAAAGCATACAAACGCGTTGTTGAGTTAAATCCGGAGAATATCACTGCGCTCTTTTGGCTTGGTGTCTCTTATGAAAATATTCCGGATAAGAAATCCGCAATTTCTACTTATGAAGATTATCTCGAGAAAACAAAAGACGATAAAGAATTCCGAGGCAGACGTTTGGATATAAAACAGCGGATAGAATCTCTTAAAGGAAAGAAAGATTAATCCGAATCGCAAATGAAGAATACTTTAACTAAGAGTTATGTTTACTTCAAATTCGTTATTGGGGGATGAATTATTAATCTACCGCATTATTAAAATAAATGCATAGATAAAATATCTATCCTTGAGAGATTGAAGTTTTTGTGCTAAATGGTTATTTTATTTTTGCGCAATTAACGACTAAATGAAAAGGACAAGAATAAGATGAAACAGTGGTATGAAGAATTGTTTGAAAACTACGGGGAGAAATATGACAATGAAAACTTTGTCCAAGGTACGCATGGAGAATGTGATTTTATCGAAAAAGAAATTGCTTATAATAAAGCGATAAAAATTCTGGATATCGGATGCGGAACCGGCAGGCATTCAATTGAATTATCTACAAGAGGTTATTCTGTTGTTGGTATTGATTTGTCGGAATCACTTCTACAACGGGCTAAAGAAAAAGCAGCCGAACACCATGTGCAGTTACTTTTTGAAAAACACGACGCAAGAAATCTTCCCTTCTTGAATGAATTTGATTTAGCCATAATGCTCTGCGAAGGTGCATTCCCACTGATGGAAACGGATGAAATGAATTTTCAAATCCTCCAAAATGCCGCCAACGCGTTAAAACCAACTGGCAAATTAATTTTTACTACTTTGAATGGTTTATTCCCTTTATTTCATTCGGTAAAAGATTTCGTTAACTCGGATAAAAATGTTGGAAATGCAACATACGGTGAGAATGCTTTTGATCTTATGACTTTCCGGGATATGAGCAGTACTTTTGTTGAAGATGATCTTGGGAACAAGAAAGTACTAAAATGCAACGAAAGGTATTACGCCCCTTCTGAGATAATGTGGTTATTAAAATCATTGAATTTTAAAAAGATAGATATTTTCGGAGCCAAACTCGGAGCTTTTAGCAGAAACGACAAACTAACAACCGAAGATTTTGAAATGCTTGTGGTTGCCGAAAAACAATAATCGTTTAACTCACATTATGCGGGTTATTCGTTTTGGCATATTAAAAAAGATTACAATTACTATGAAGAAGAATCTTCATTTTTTGTGGAAAATAACTTTTTAACTAAATAGAAAAGGATAAAATGGAAATCAATTTTTCAAAAAAAGAATATGTAGCGCTATTAGACATGTTAGAGATTGCAGAATGGATTATGAATTCATTCAAAATTGAAATCGATGATGAAAATAGTGTTTATCAAAAACTGGAGCAGAAGATTTATTCCTTTGCTAAAAAAATGGGATGCGAGGAATTAATAGAGTATGATGATACTTTGCAAGAGTATTTCCCTACCCGTGAGTTAGACGATACAAGCCCTGCTATGGAATTTATAAATGAATATGACAATGAAACTTTTTGGGATGAATTAATCGAAAGACTGGTTGAGAGAGATTTAGAAATGCAGGTCGGATCAAAAAATTATAAACGAATGACAATTGAAGAAATGTTTTCTAAAGAAGCTCCAATTGAAGAGAAATACTCACTAGAATTTGATAAAAACGGTGTAAAAAATTTATATCTAAAAGAACCGGCGAAGGAGGTTAAAGTTTTTCGTATAAACTAATAGCACTCCTTTTTCAAAACAAATCGGTTTGCAGTTTGTCGCTAGTTGCCATAAAAAAGTCGCAGGTGCTTGAAAGAGTGTTGCAAGTGTTAAAGAAAGGTTTTTATGACATAAAAACTAACATTACACTCTAAAATCGATGTTTTTAAGAGAACTTTTTATTTGATTATGGGAACTATCTGTAATGTTTGTCGGTTTTGAAAAATGTGGTAATTCACGGAAAGACGATTAGTATGAAGCGTAACAAAGAACGGGCTTAGCGTGTAAAGAGGATTAGCCTGTCATCATAAGAAAATATTATCGTTTTATTTTGACCACTTTTTAATTCAGTTTTGCCTCCCGGCAAAAAAGTGTTTCTATAAAATAATAATCTCCGGTAACACCGGAAAGGAGTTAAGTATGAATAAAATTCTAAAGTTTTTTCTATGGCTTCTTGGAGGACTTTTTGTTGTTGTTCTGGTTGGGCTTATCTTTTTTAATCTTTCATTTCCAAAATCAAATCCTCCCTCAAATGTTGAGGTTAAATATACTCCCGAAAGGATAGAACGGGGAAAGTATCTCGCTAACCATGTAACAGGTTGTATGGATTGTCATTCGCCCCGTGATTTCAGTTTTTACGGTGGTCCGGTAATAAGTGGAAAAGCAGGTTCCGGAGGAGATCTCTTTGATATAAATTTAGGCGTTCCCGGAAAGCTTTTTCCTCCTAATCTTACCCCATTCAATCTTAAAAAATACTCGGACGGTGAGTTAATAAGAGCGATGACAGAAGGAATAAACAAAGATGGAAAAGCACTTTTTCCTCTGATGCCCTATCGAAATCTAGCCCAGTTGTCAAAGGAAGATATCTATTCGATTGTCGCATACATCCGCACACTTCCTTCAGTTGAAAATACGGTAGATGAGGGATCACTTGATTTTCCTATGAACTTAATTGTGAAGACAATCCCGCAACCGGTAACATTAAAAGAGAGTTTTGACAAAACTAATAGCGTAGCGTATGGGAAGTATTTAGTAACTGTTGCCAGCTGCGCAGATTGCCACACTCCTATGGATAAGGGAACTCCAATTGCGGGGAAAGATTTTGCAGGAGGCTTTACAGTAACATTTCCAAAATTTAAGGTAACATCAGCCAACATTACTCCTGATATAGAAACAGGTATAGGATCGTGGACTAAAGAAACATTTATTGCAAGATTTAAAGTAGATACCGATTCTTCTTATGTGCCAACTAAACTTCCTGAGGGGGCTTTTAATACCATTATGCCCTGGTTGTTTTATTCAGGAATGACGCGAGAAGACCTTGGTGCTATCTATGACTATTTGCGGACAGTAAAACCGGTAAAAAATCAGATCACACGGTTCACAGCTAGGTAATTTTTATCCGGACAGTTATAAAACGCTAAGATGAATTTTCTTTTTCTTTGTTGAGATTAACTGTCCGGTTTTTTATCTCCGTGAAGAGTTTATTTTTTTTACCTCAAAGAGTGCAGAGCCTGAATCTGTGAAAATCTTTTTGCCAGCTTTTGGTAATATCCCAAAACATTTCTAAGTTCGTTTGTACAAATAATTGAGAAAAAAGGTGACATTATTTCTGAGTTAGTTTTACACATTAAAATATTTCCCGTCGAGGTAAATAATTTTTTATCCTCCCCTCATTTTTATTCTGCAAATGAACAATTGAATCCAAATAACAATAAATATCAAACAACAGGGAGAAAATCATGAGAACTACAACTGCATTCGTTTTACTTTGGAGTTTAATTTCATTTGCTAATCTGTTCGCTCAAAAGGAGGTCATCTGTAAAAACTTCGGGCAGTTTAACGATGGATTAGCCCCGATTTTAAATGACAACAAATGGGGATTTATTGATACCGAAGGGAACATTGTAATTCAACCAGTATTTCGAGCTTACGTCTCAGGCTTTGGAGAAAATCCTTATTTTTCAGAAGGGCTCACTCCAGTTATTGATGCAGAAACGGAAAAGGTCGGGTACATCAACAAAAAGGGAGAGATGGTAATCCCGTATCAGTATTACTCAGGAGATAATTTCCATGAGGGAGTTGCATTTGTTGGATTACAGAACGATTATGTTATAATTGATTCGATAGGAAATATAATAGCTCGAAAATTTATTGCCATTAATGGATGGCATTCAAAATTTAGCGGTGGTTTTGCCGGGGCAAGTAAAAACTCTGCTTATGGTTTTATAGATAAAACTGGAAAGTTTGTAATTGAACCAAATTTTGAAGAAGTTCGAGACTTCTCGAATGGATTTGCTGCTGTAAAAAAAGATAATAAATGGGGGTTTATTGATACAACAGGGAGTATAACAGTTCCTTTCCAATTTACTAATGAACCAAAACCTTTCAGCAATGGAAGAGCGTTTGTCCAGGGGGCTAATTATACATGGGGAATTATTGATACGACGGGAAAACTTTTAGTAGAGCCAAAATACAAACAGGTTTTCCCTTTTAATGGCGGCGCAGCTATTGTTAGTGTAATGGATAATAAGTTTCAAGAAACATTTTATGTCATAGACCCTAATGGAAAAGTAGTTAAGGAATTTCAGAAAGCAAAAAAATATAACGAAACAATTACACTTTTGTCGGGCTTTACTGAAGGCTTGGCGGTTGCAATGAAAGATTCTAAAAAAGGATTTATTGATACAAAAGGAAAGATTGTAATTGATTTTAAATTTCGGCAGTTACAACCTTTTTCAGATGGGTTAGCGCTTGCAGAACTTTTTGACGAAAAGACAAAGATTGTAACTAAAGGGTTTATCAACAATAAAGGTAAAATGGTAATAGTAATTAAAGCCCCACAATTTTAAGTTTTATTTTTTTCTAAATTATTTTAAATAAATTCCATCGCGGCGCGGTGGAATTTATTTATTTGTTTTCAAATGCCTCATAATTTATTAAATCAATGTTTTGTAATATTCAAAAACATCTCTAAGTTCGTTTGTGCAAATGATTAAGAAATTAGGTGACATTATTTCTGAGTTAGTTTTATATAGGGAAACAATACCAAACGTACAATGTTTACAAACGATATTTGTGTAATTATTGACTATTGTTTTTTAAGCGGTATTGCTGTTTTATTAAAACCAATTATTGGTGATAAAATTATAATACACATAAAAATATGATTAATATTCCAATTGTTTATCACATAGTTATAACGGTAGTTTTTATTTTGATATTGTTTATAAACATTCCAAAATATAGAAAACGATTTAATATTAATAATTTAGTATATGTTGACTTTTTTAATAATATGTTCTCAGTGATTTTAGGATTCTATTTATCAGCATTTCTTGCTATACATATTTATAATAACCAGTTAGAGCAAAAAATTAATGATGATAAAAATAATGTTCTTAATTATTTAACTTATTTAGATGAAAATTTAAGGGAAGTAAATCCTGATAAGCTAGAGGAAGGGGTAAATATGGGCTATCTTAATTATGATTACTTTGATAATATTCAAAATATTGGGAATCAAAATTTAAATGCAAAATATTTTAAGCTAATAGGTCATTTGAAATACTTAAAGAATACATTTTATGAAGTTCACAACGCTAATCTACTAAATCCTAAAGAAAATCCTCCTAGACCAGATGAAACAAAGCTCATTAATAATACAATCAACTATATAAAAAACGATATAAAGGAATTGAGACTGGGTTTATTGTAAAATCTCATCTCTTTTCCCTCTTTCTTTTTACATCCCTAAAAAATTCTTACTTTTCAACAGTTAATTATAAAAAAAATGAGCCGGGCTAAAAACGTTAATAGCTTCGGCTCCAAAGTGTTTGTACAAAAGTATTGAAAATCTAAGGTTTACAAAATGAACAACAAGAAAAATATTATTACATGGTCGGCTGTTGTGTTGGTGCTTCTCATTTTTATTTTACCGAAAATAAAATTTGGGAGTGCCAAAGATGCGAAACCGGATTCCCCCACCTCCTCCAAAAGACAAACAGCCGTGAACGCGCTAATTATCAAAACTAAATCCATTCAGGATAAAATATTTTCTAACGGAACATTCATCAGCAACGAAGAGGTTGAACTGCGAAGTGAAGTATCCGGCAAGATCACTAAAATACTTTTCAAAGAAGGACAGCCGATACAAAAAGGAACTGTCTTAATCAAGATCAACGATTCCGAACTGCAAGCAACATTAAAGAAAAATCAATCGAAGGAATCGTTGGCTCGTGATAAAGAATTTAGAGTAAAGCAATTGTTCACAAAAAATCTTACAAGTCAGCAGGAGTATGATAACGCATTAAGCGAATTAAACTCCGCCGAAGCAGACGTTGAGTTTACAAAAGCGCAGTTGGAAAAAACAGAGATCAGAGCGCCGTTCGACGGGATAATCGGACTTCGTTCCGTAAGTGAAGGAAGTTATATTTCTCCAACAACAAAAATAGCAACCTTGCAAAACATCAACCCGGTAAAAGTAGATTTTTCCGTTCCGCAAAAATATTTCGGTATTGTTAAAGAAGGAAAAACAATTCTAGTGAAGATCGCTTCAACAGGGAAAATGTATAGCGGCAAAATTTACGCGGTTGAACCGAAGATCGATGAAAGTTCACGTACGGTTCAGGTGCGAGCTATTATTCCCAACGATAGAAGAGAACTTACTCCGGGTGCTTACGTTGAGATTGATATCGTGCTTCAAGATATTAAAGATGCAATAATGGTTCCTTCGGAAGCGGTAGTACCGGACATACAGGGCGAAAAAGTTTTTGTTTATAGAAACGGACTAGCAGTCCCGCAGCTTGTAAAACAAAATATCCGGACGGAGAATGAAGTACAAATCATAAACGGATTGAACGTGGGAGATACGATAATAGTCTCCGGCATCATTCAACTGAAACCGAATGCCCCGGTTAAACTGAATGAGATAAATTAACTTTGTTTTTTATAAAGTTTTATGAAAGCCCCGAAGGGGCGAAATACACCAACCTAGGGCGTAGCCCTAGGGAAAGGAAACATGAATAAACACCTAAGCTCCGAAAGAGCGAAATAAATTATGGGACAATCACTCGTAAAAAATTACATCCATATCATATTTAGTACTAAACAAAGAGTACCGATGATACATCATCCAATAGAAGATGAATTATACAGCTATCTCGGCGGCATCTGTAAAGAAATGGAATGTCACCTTATAAAGATAGGTGGTTATACAGACCATGTCCATATTCTTTGTATGTTATCAAAGAAGATTGCTTTGATGAATTTATTGGAAGAGATAAAATCACATTCATCCAAATGGATGAAAACAAAAGGCACAGAATTAAAAAACTTTTACTGGCAAAATGGATATGGAGCGTTTTCAGTAAATCCTTCTGAAATTGACAAAGTAATAGCTTACATCGAAAATCAGAAAGAACACCATAAGAAGAAAACATTCCAGGAAGAATACAGAGCTTTCTTGAAGAAGTATAAAGTGGAGTATGATGAGAAGTATGTATGGGACTGAAGTTTATACCGCTCTTACAGAGCTTTACTTTTTACCCATACTTTTTTCACAGGGCTTCGCCCTGTGTTAATATATTCCGCCCTTTCAGGGCTCGGTGCTTTGCTAAAATAAAGAAGAATAAGATTAACAAAGTCTTATATGAAATTACAATTTATTAACGAAACAAAATCATTATGAGTTTATCATCACTTAGCATCAGGCGTCCGGTTCTTGCAATTGTTATGTCAATTGTAATTTTACTTTTTGGAATTATCGGTTATACTTATTTGGGTGTTCGCGAATATCCCAGTATCGATCCGCCGATCATTACCGTTTCAACAAGTTATGTTGGGGCAAATGCCGACATTATCGAATCTCAAATAACTGAACCATTAGAAGAACAAATAAACGGTATAGCCGGAATCCGGTCATTAACTTCAGTAAGTAGAGACGGCAGCAGTCAAATTACGGTTGAGTTTGATATCTCCAGCGATCTTGAGACAGCAGCAAATGATGTACGCGACCGTGTTTCTATTGCCATACGCCGCCTTCCTGCGGATGTTGATCCTCCGACTGTTTCAAAAGCAGACGCAGATGCCGTTCCGATAGTATTCCTCAGCGTTAAAAGCGATAAAAGAACGCTGCTTGCTTTATCCGATATAGCGCAAAATACTTTTAAAGAAAGATTACAAACTATTCCCGGAGTAAGTCAGATTGCTATTTGGGGAGAAAAAAAATATTCCATGCGTTTGTGGATGGACCCGGCAAAACTTGCTGCATACAATATTACTCCAATCGATGTTCGGAATGCGTTAATCAGAGAAAATATAGAATTACCTTCAGGCAGCATCGAAGGAAGCAACACAGAATTAACCGTACGAACTCTCGGAAGATTAACAACGGTTGATAATTTTAATGATCTTATCATAAAAGAATCAGCAAGTAGTATTATTCGTTTTAAAGATATCGGCGAAGCAGCATTATATCCTGAAAATGATAAATCAATTCTGCGCCGCGACGGAATTCCGATGGTAGGCGTTGTGTTGATCCCGCAGCCGGGTGCAAATTATATTCGAATTGCAGATGAGTTTTACAAACGGCTGGATCAAATAAAGAAAGACTTACCGGAAGATATTGAACTTGGAATCGGTTTTGACGTAACAAAATATATTCGCA
>JBAYFO010000087.1:0-9879 GCA_041667115.1 Ignavibacteriaceae bacterium
GAAGTAAGTTAATATTTTAATAAACGCAATAAATCAATTGCTATTTTTAATACAATATTATGCCATTCCGATAAAAAATAGCAGAATTAAAAATTGTGTGAATTTTTCAAATACATGAAGAGTTTGTATGGATTCATTTTTTTTAAAATGATTTGAGTGTGACGAAATTTCTCAATACTGGCAATATTTAAATCGATTTTTAAGGAAAGAGAATAAATGGCACTATGCAATACTTTTTAATAATTATTGTTGGTGAAAGTCAAATGATGTCGATTATATCAAGATATACAAAAATCAAACTGATTACTGAGTGCACTCTAATCCGAAGTCTTAAATTTTTTTATTAAAATCTCTTGCATAATTTTGACACACTAAAAGGTTTCAAAGAAGTATTTTCTTTTATATTGTGCTGCATTATTCAACACCGTGTTGTATAGAATGTCTACACATTTCATTTATTCAATCGTTTAACAATTCGACACAAATTCCGTAACTCCTTATTTAGCAATTAGATAAAAAAGTAATGCAAAAATTGAAATTACTGGTATGTTAATTGTCCTTTAATCAACACAATTATCAAATTTAAAGTACAAGGAGTTAATCATGATTACGTTTTTATTAATACTCATTTTAGTTTTTGTAGGCGTCGATTTGCTCGTCCGGCTTGTCATCGACCCTTTAGCTTCAGGTTCAGTGAAGAAAAACAAAACTTCAAAATCTTTCTCATCGAGATTTGATCCGACGATTAGCCTGGCTAGCGAAACAATGTACGACGGCGGAAAGCTTCACAAGGAAGAAGACTCCGACAGCACAAAAGAAAAAGGAAGTGTTTCCAAAGAGTCTGATTCCAGTTTAACGAAATAGCTTATTACTCGATGAAATGATTCACATAAAAAGGTTATAGTATGGTCGCAATTTTTGTTCTGGTGGTGTTTTTATCTTTCATTTCAATTGATCTGATTGTGTTAAAAATTCAGGGAAAATATCATCCGGCGTTTGAACCGGCATTTTTTAAAATTGATTTGTCAAAAGTTGATGGAACTACTTTTACTATTCCATCAAATATCTTTTTTTCAAAGGGACATACCTGGCTTAAAAGAAATGCTGAAGGTTTGACTACTATTGGAATAGATACTTTCGGAACGGTGGCATTGGGAGCGATATCAATAGTAAACTGTGCAGCGAAAGGCAAAGAGCTAAAACGCGGAGATACAATCTTCGAAGGAATATATGGAAATAAAGTAGTGAAATTTCTGTCGCCGGTTAATGGTATAGTTAAATCTGTTAACACAAATATCATCGGTAAAAATATCTCAAACCCATATGATGCGTGGGGAGTTCAACTATCTTCTAAAGATTTTAATGAAGACAGTGAGAGATTTTTTACAGGAATAGAAGCAGCAAACTGGATGAAAAAAGAATTCATCAAATTAAAAATGCTTATCAATAATCATTCACCCAAAGTTGATTTAGCAGGTGTGACAATGTATGATGGGGGTATCTTAACTAACGATGCGGTCTCTTCCCTTATGGATAAAAGTGCAATTGATTTTGAAAAAGAGTTTCTCTCATTATAAACCGGAAAATTAAATGCTGAAAGAAAAAGGAATTCTCTTTGATGTGACGCTTTGTATAGGATGTGGTTCCTGTTACCAAGCATGCAAAGAGGCAAATAAATTACCGCAAACAAACAATAATTTCTTAAATGATCATCTCTCGGATAATACGTTCACAGTAATTGAGCAATACGGTGAAATGTATGCACGAAAACTTTGCATGCATTGTAACGAACCGGCTTGTGTTTCTGTATGCCTGGTAGGAGCAATAAAAAAGAGTCCTACCGGTTCTGTACTTTATGATGCTGAGAAGTGTATTGGCTGCAGATACTGCATGCAAGCTTGCCCTCACAAAATTCCCCGATATGAATGGGGAACGACCCATCCGCGTATTCGCAAATGTAATCTCTGTAGCGACCGGGTTAAATCGGGTAAATTATCCGCGTGTTCAGAAGCTTGTCCAACCGAAGCTACGTTGTTTGGCGACTTGGATCAATTGGTTACTGTGGCTAAGAAAAGATTGCGGGAACATCCGGAGAAATATTATCAACACATATACGGACTCGAAGAAGTCGGTGGTAGCCATGTTCTCGTTCTCTCACCGGTACCATTCGAACAATTAGGCTATACCTCAAAATTGCCAAAAGAACCGATGCCTGAATTTACAATGAGAGCTATGGAAAAGATTCCTCCGGTTGTAGCAGTCGGAGGTGTTTTTTTAAGCGGAATGTATTGGCTTACTAAACGAAAAAATCAAATAGCTAAAGAAGAACAAAAAACTACAAACGGAACTAAAGAAATATGAAAGCTAACGAAATTCTAAAACCCACATTCTGGAAAGTGATTTCTGTTATTATCGTAACACTGGGTTTATTTTCAACTTATTTTAGATTCTCCCGCGGGCTTGGAGCAACAACGAATTTGTACGATTCGGTCCCCTGGGGCTTGTGGATAGGATTTGATTTCCTTGGCGTCGGACTCGCTGCTGCGGGATTTACAATCGCAGCCACAGTACACATTTTCCACATCCATAAATATGAACCGTTGGTAAGACCGGCAATCCTTACAGCATTTATTGGATATTCACTTGTAATTTGCTTACTGGTAGTTGATCTGGGGAGACCTGAAAATTTCTGGCATCCACTTATTATGTGGAATATCCATTCTGTAATGTTTGAAATTACATGGTGCATAATTTGTTATACCACTGTACTTACTTTAGAATTTGCCCCCGTTGTGTTCGAAAAATTTAAACTCAAAGCACCACTTAAATTGCTCAAAATGATTTCCATCCCTGTTGTTATAGCCGGAGTTTTATTTTCTACACTTCATCAATCATCGTTCGGTTCATTATATTTGATTGTTCCAGGTCGATTACATCCATTGTGGTATTCACCTCTATTACCTGTACATTTTTTTATCTCTTGTATTGCTGCAGGCTTATCGATGATTATTTTTGAGTCTTATCAGGTTACCAGAGCTTTTACAAAAGAGACGGGTTTTCAGCATACCGGCTTAAGGCTGGACATTTTGTCGGGCGCAGCTTTTGTGGTTTTAATTGATTTAATCATCGGCTTTTTATTAAAAATTTTTGATTTTATAAATAGCGGCAAATTAATTTATCTTACTATTCCATCTACTGAAACATACCTCTTCTATCTTGAAATCGTTGTGGGAACAGTTATTCCAATTTACTTACTTAGCTACAAAAAATACAGAGAAGATAAAAAATGGCTCTACATAATTTCGATCTGTGTAATTTCAGGCTTAATACTGAACAGATTGAACGTAAGTATAACCGGCTTGGCCGCATCTTCCGGAGTAAATTATTTCCCTTCGTTTGATGAAATTAGTATCACTCTTATGCTTGTTGTACTTGCAATTTTCGCTTTTAGGTTAGTTGCTAAAAACTTCCCGGTTTTCGTAGGGGAAAATGAACACGAGGATGCAGTTAATGAAAAAATTGTAAATGAATCAAAACAAATAATTTTAAGTGAAAGATATGAATAATGGAAATGGATACAAGAGTAATAGCTATGAGATGCTGAAGTGCATCTGGATGGCTTCCCAGGTAGTAGAGTATAAATTATGCGATAATCAATTTGACTGCGAAAATTGCCCATTTGATAAAGTTATTAGAAATTTATCAAATGAAAAAGAAACGGAGATTACCGGCATAACAAATGTTGCAAATATAATTTTCAACAAATTGCAAAACATTAAGTATGATAATAAAATTATATACTTAAAAAATAATCTCATAGCTAAGGAGATTTGCCATAATACATTTTATCTCGGCATTAATCCGATTTTGATCAGCTTTCTTGATACGGTGAGTTCAATGATGGAGTATGAGTGCGGAAAAAATATTTATACCGGGCAACAGGTAATTCAGATTTTTGGTGCCTGGGGAACGGTCAGTCTCTCAGCACCGATGAATTTTGCTATTTATGACAAAGTCAGCGAACCGAACGACAACCCCATGAAATCTCAGTGGTTTGCAATAATCGGCGTTATTCATAAAGAAATTTCATGCGGCAAATTATATCAAGAAGAATGGGAGAAGATGCATGAAAGAGCAATTGGTATTATCGAAGGAATTAAATCGTATATACCTAAAGTTGGGGACACAATGCAGGATGGAGGAACCCAAATTAAGTTTCTTCATCAACTCGTCGGAACCAATAGGTACATCAAAATTCTGAATTCTTTAAGCGCTTAAAAAGATTTTGTATTAATACACTTCCCCATTCCGAGTTCATGATATTTTTAGTGAGACCTATCCCTCTCAATGCTCAGAAGCTATTACACATTCTAGGATATTTCATCGGCCACATTGTAAATAGTTAAAGTATTGTCTAATTTTGCACAAACAGGGAAGTGGATTTTATGAAAACTAAGGTTCTAAATAAACTAAGCGTCCGGCTTATAATTTCTATTTCATGTATTCTGTTTAGTATTCTTTCGGTTTATACCTACTTTATTATAAATAATCTTGATAATTATTTAACTGAAACAAGATTTCAGAGCGCTTATAATATCAGTGATATAATAAAAAAGTCAACACGTTATAGCATGCTTTTAAATAGACGCGAAGATGTTCATCAGATAATTAAAACACTTCGCACTGAAATTGGTGTTGAAGAAATACGTATCTATAATAAACAGGGTTTAATTATTTTTTCTACCAACCCTGCTGAAATCCTTAAAAAGGTTAATTTAACCGCTGAAGCCTGCATCGCCTGCCATAATAGTTCCGTTCCTCTGCAAAGTTTAACAAATCAAAATAAAATTAGGATTTATAAAAATTTCGAGAATAAACGCGTACTCGGACTGATTAATCCAATCCAAAATGAACCTGATTGTTCAAACGCCGACTGCCATGCTCACTCCCCCAAAGTTCGTATCCTGGGTGTTCTTGACGTTGTTGTTTCGCTGGAGCAACTTGATTCAATCATCCAAAATAGCACCAGGGAAGTAATTCTCACCGCAGTCCTTATTATTGTCGTTATTTCATTCTTTTCCGGTTTGTTTATAACAATTTTAGTTAACAAGCCGATAAAAAAAATAAGGGAAGGTATTGAAGAGGTAGGAAACGGAAATTTAGATTTTAAAATTGAGGTAAATTCAAAAAATGAACTGGGACAAATGGCCCGTCGGTTTAATGAGATGTCAACAAAACTTGATGAGGCATATAAAGAAATAAAAAACTGGTCGGAAACGTTGAACGACAAAGTGAATGAAAAGAGCGAAGAGCTCAAAAATATTTACAATCAGGTTAATCAAATTGAAAAGCTGGCTTCATTAGGGAAATTATCAGCCACCGTTGCACATGAGCTGAATAATCCGCTTGCAGGCATTTTAACTTATAGCAAATTGATAACGAAAAAATTACAAGCCTCGCAGAAAGATTCTGAACATGCAAAAATTATTGAATATCTAGAATTAATTTCCCATGAATCAGCTCGTTGCGGAAAGATTGTAAAGGATCTCCTTATCTTTTCACATGGTGAGCGGGATGAATTTGCAAAAGAAAATCTTGTAAAAATAATTGATAAAAGTGTTACCGTTATTAAACATCATCTTGAGATGCACGGAATAACGTTAATTAAAGATTATCAAGAACTACCAAATGAAATTTATTGCAACGCACACAAAATGCAACAGGCGTTGATGTCGCTTCTGATTAATTCAATTGAAGCGATGCCCAACGGGGGAAAAATCATACTTAACTTAACACGAGAAAAAAATAACGTTGTCCTTAGGATTATAGACGAAGGAACAGGAATTGCGGATAAAGATTTACCTCATATCTTCGAACCGTTTTATTCAACAAAAGAAGCATCAACCGGTACCGGCCTGGGGCTGGCGGTTGTCTATGGAATTATTACTAATCACAAAGGAAAAATAGTAGTAGAAAAAACTTCAAATCAAGGAACGACGTTTAAAGTAATACTACCACAGAATGAACAACTTGCTTAAGAGGAAGAGTTATGGACCAAAAAGAAAAAATTCTTATAGTCGATGATGAAAAAATTGTTAGAGAATCTCTTTATCACTGGTTTGAAGAAGAAGATTATGCAGTTGATACCGCCGAAGATGGCGAAACTGCCTTAAATAAATATGAAAAAGAAAAATATGATCTCCTTCTTGTTGATATGAAAATGCCGGGGATGAGTGGTCTGGATTTGTTATCCAAGATCAAAGCAATTGATAAAGATGCGCTTATTATCCTCATTACAGCTTTTGCTTCGGTACCAACTGCGATTACCGCTTTGAAGAACGGTGCATACGATTATGTAACAAAACCCGTTGATCCTGATGAACTTGCGCATCTCGTCAAAAAAGCTCTTGAACAACGGGCGCTAAAAATTGAAAACACTCAGTTGAAAGAAAATATCGACGAAATTATTAAACCGGATAATTTGATTGGCGACAGCTTTCAAATGAAAAAAATTTATGAGCTTGTGCACACGGTTGCACGCACAGATACTACTGTTATGATCAGAGGTGAGAGCGGCACCGGAAAAGAATTGGTTGCTAAAGCAATCCATATTAATAGCAGCCGCAAATATTTCCCAATTATTCCTGTGAACTGCGGTGCTCTTGCAGAATCACTTCTCGAAAGTGAATTGTTCGGACACGAGAAGGGGGCTTTTACCGGCGCGCAATTCAAAAGAAAAGGGAAATTTGAAATGGCCGACAGAGGAACAATTTTTCTTGATGAGATCGGCTCGATTTCCCTTAAGATGCAGATTGAACTGTTAAGAGTTATCGAAACGAAACAGTTTAATAGGGTTGGTGGAAATGAATTAATAAAAAGTGATTTTAGGGTGATAATTGCAACAAACGAACCTTTGGAAGAACTCGTTAAAGCAGGAAAGTTTCGAGAAGATTTATATTATCGATTGAATGTTTTCACAATTGTAATTCCTCCGCTTCGCGAAAGAAGGGATGATATACCGCTGCTTGCAAGTTTCTTCATAAATAAATTCTCAACGGTTATGAATAAACAGGTAAAAAGTGTTTCTAAAGAAGCAATGGATTTTTTAGTGAACTATGACTGGCCAGGGAATGTTCGTGAATTGGAAAATGCAATAGAAAGAGCAATGGTGGTTGGTAAATCTAATTCCATTCTCGTTGATGACCTCCCTTTTCATGTTTCGATGAATAACTTTGAATTGGAAGGTGACGAGAAAAGTCTTTCTTCAATGGAGAGAAAATATATTCTTAAAATTCTAAATGAGAATAACTGGAATATTTCCAAAAGTGCCCTGATACTTGAAATAGACAGGGTTACCCTTTATAACAAGATAACTAAGTACGGCCTCCGCAAAGCCGAGTACTGATGGATATCTTTATCGCACCTTTGAAATTTTACAGCGCTGTGCTGCTGCAGAACCTTGTTGCAGAATTATCAAAAAGGTTCTCTTCAAGAATTCATGTCATCAACATTAAAATGGATATTGATGATTTCTTTTCTGTTGAACGAGGGCAATATTTCTCCACCCAGATTATTGCCGAGGCAATGAAGCTTACGGACGAATTTAACGGCAAAATAATCTTGCTAACCGATGTAGACCTTTTTGTCCCTGTCTTAACCTTTGTTTTTGGTGAAGCGCAGCTTAACGGAAAACATTCCATCCTTTCTGTCTGCCGTTTGCACGAAGAATTTTATTCCGGCATCTCAAACGAAAATCTTTTATTTGAGCGGACGATAAAAGAAGCGCTTCACGAGCTTGGGCATTGTTACGGTCTGCGCCATTGTATTGATTGGGACTGTGTAATGCACTCATCACCGGGAATTGAGGAAGTTGATATTAAGGGAAACAGTTTCTGCCGTAAATGTATTTCTAAGATTGAAGGTTATAAACACTAATTTGATGTGATTAACAGTTTGATTATTTCTTCAATTAAAATCCCCTACTAAGCAATATTTATTGGAAAGTTGTTCAACGAAAATTATATTTGATTTAATATTTACCATTTTTAAATGAAACAATTATTCGCCAAACTAAAATCTTCGTATGAAATTTTTCTAAAAACTAACTGGCAAGGAACAACAAGCGTTAAAAGACAAAATCAACTTTTGAGTTTTTGTTTTGCTCTCCCTGATAAGTTTTCTTTAGATGATTGCTCACATCTTTTTGCATATTTCCCGGAAACCTTTTATTTCTCGGCAAATAATGAAGAGTTTTTAGCTGTTGGGAATATCCATTCTCTTTCCGCAAGTGGTTCCTTTCGTTGGAAGGAACTTGAAAAGCAATATGCGGATTTTCCTCCTCCTTTGTTAAATTCTAATAAAACAGATTTTATTAATTCCCCTCTCTTCTTAGCGACTGTAAAATTTGATACCGAAAAGAAAAGTGCTGAGTGGAGTAATTTCAAAAACTGTGAGTTGTACATTCCTAAGTTTCTTATAAAATTTGATGCCCCAACTCCCCTACTTCGGTTTAATGTTTTTGTTGATGATACTTTTTCAATTGATAATTCGGTTTTGGAATTTTCATCCGTCTTGAGTACTATTTTCCAACATAACATCACTAAGCACGTTGAGAAAACAATCGAATATGACAGAAAGATCAGTTCACCGGATGATAAAGAGTTATGGCAGAGAAATGTAGAGAAGGCGCTTTCGGAGATTAGAAAGACTTCATTAACTAAAATTGTGCTGGCAAGAAGAATTTCTATGAGAATGAATAAATCAGTCTATTTAGCCGATTTACCGGGAAGATTAAAAAAAGCAAATCCCAACTCAAATATCTTTTACATAAAGAAAAACGATACTGTTTTTTTGGGGGCTTCGCCGGAAATTTTGATTGAAGTGAAAGAAAACAACATTCTGACCGAAGCCATTGCTGGTTCACGTAAAAGAGGTAACACCGATGAAGAAGATATTTTTTTGGAAAATGAATTACGGAATTCTGAGAAAGAAATTAATGAACACCGCTCTGTTGTAAATTTCTTAGTTGACAATTTAAATAATTTAGCATCGTCTGTTAAATATAAAATAGTGCCTGATGTAAAAAAATTGACATCAATTCAACATTTATCAACACAGATAACTGCTAAAATAAAAAGCGACAAATCGTTTTTCACAATTGTAGATAAATTATTCCCGACGCCTGCTGTATGCGGAAATCCTAAAGAAAAAGCAATTGCCCTTATTTCGGGGTTAGAAGAATTTGATCGGGGGCTATACGCTGGATTAATCGGTTGGATTTCTCCTTCTTCAGCAAAATTAGTTGTCGCTATCCGTTCGGCTCTTATAATTAAAAACACGATATTTGTTTATGCCGGTTGTGGAATAGTTGAAGGTTCCGACCCGGAAAGTGAATTCACGGAAACTGAAATAAAATTTAAGACAATCCTTTCGACTTTAAATGAAAAAAATTAATAAAAATATTTTGTGGTCAACAATATTTTTTGAACAACTTGCAAACCTTGGAGTAAAGCACGTCTGTATTTCTCCCGGTTCACGCAGCACTCCTTTAACTCTTGCGGCGGTGTATAATAAAAAGCTAACATGTTTAAAAATTATTGATGAACGCTCTTCCGCATTTTTTGCTTCCGGCATAGCACGAACTACCGGAGCGCCTGTGGCGTTGATTTGTACTTCCGGAACGGCAACTGCAGAATATTACCCCGCAATAATAGAAGCATATCAACAAAGAATTCCCCTCATTATTTGTACTGCCGACCGACCGCCGGAGCTTGTAAATAAAGGAGCAAATCAGACGATCAATCAAAAGAATTTGTACGCAAATCATATCCGTTTTTTTGCAGATGCGGGACTCCCGGATATTTCAAATAAGAAACTTGA
>JBAYFO010000088.1:0-9274 GCA_041667115.1 Ignavibacteriaceae bacterium
CTCTCTTCCGTCATCCCGATATTATGGCATTTAGAGATTTAGGCGAAGAAGATCCGCTCGAAATTGAAGCATCAAAATATAATTTGAATTATATTAAACTTGATGGCAATGTCGGCTGTATGGTTAACGGCGCCGGACTTGCAATGGGAACAATGGATATTATCAAACTTGCCGGTGGTGAGCCTGCTAACTTTTTAGACGTCGGCGGTGGAGCAAATAAAGAAACCGTTGCGAATGGTTTCAAGATCATCCTTTCCGATCCGAATGTAAAAGCAATTTTAATTAACATTTTTGGTGGAATTGTCCGTTGCGACCGCGTTGCCGCCGGAGTTATCGAAGCGACCAAAACGGTTAAAGTAACTATTCCAATAGTGGTTAGACTTGAAGGAACCAATGCGAAAGAAGCAGGAGTTCTTCTCAAAGAATCCGGATTAAATTTTGAAGTTGCTACAACTTTAAAAGATGCTGCTGAAAAAGTTACGGCTATTTTGAAGAAGTAACTTGCTTATTCAAACCTTCGACGTCTGTACATCTTATTTTTGTCCAAAGACGTCGAAGGTTTAGTTCTAAGTTTTTTATATCTTTCTTTCACTATCTGGCAAGATAAAAACAGCGTAAAAAAATCCCCCATCGCTGAGGGATTTTAGTTTTACTATCACATCGCCCGAAGATTCTGAATCATCTACACTGACTACTTCAACAATATCATTTTTTTACTTTGGGCAAAGTCTCCGGCTTTAATCGTGTAGTAATAGATCCCTCCCGCTAATTCCTTTGCATCGAAAATAGCTTCATAAGTTCCGCTGGTTTTCTCCTCATTCACTAGCAGTGCAACCTGCTTGCCAAGAACGTCGAAGACTTTGATCGTTACAAAACTATTTTTAGGAATCTGATATGCGATTTTCGTCGATGGATTAAATGGATTTGGATAATTTTGACTTAACTCAAAATCCTTTATTGTTTCACCCAAATTAACTTCGACAACGTTGCTGTACTTATGCGTGCCTCCGTAGTCAATCTGTTTTAAACGGTATTTGATACTTCCACGAGTACCCGGCTTATCAACGAACGAATACTCTTTGGCTTTTGTACTATTTCCCGCTCCGGCAACGAATCCTATTACTTTCCAGACAGCATCGACACCCTCCCTCTGCACCTCAAATCCTGAATTATTTAGTTCTGTCGCAGTTTTCCAATTTAATAATACCTGATCTTTTACGCTGTTTGCAATAAATGAGACTAACTCAACCGGTAGGGAGCCATGATTAAAAGTTCCGTTACCGCTAAAGGTTCCATTAACGGTTATTATATCAGCCGAAATATTTGCTCCGGAACCAACCTCTATGTTGGTCCCGATACCGAACGTGATGGAACTTTGACAATAACTTATCGATGCAAACATCATCGTAACAAGTAAAAATATTTTTGTTTTCATCATTCCCCCATGCTTACCTTCGTGCTCTCATGAGTATTTGCTTTAAGCTTTTCTAATTCCGTAAAAAATACTGCCTGCATTTTCTCATAGCGGATGAGTCTCTCTTTCAACATGACGTTCTCTGTTTTTATCGACTCATTCTCAACTTTTAATTCCTGGATAGCTTTTACAATAATTGGGAGAAGATTTCCCGCCGTAGCTTCCATTCTTTCCGGATTATCTTTTAGCACAAGATGCAGCCATTCAGCATTCTCACTTAATTGAACTTTGTCAAGTTCTTGCGCAATGAATCCGGCTGTCGGTGTTTGCTCCATCTTAGTGCCGTCTGATACGTGCTTAGCATACCAGTCTCTTTTATCCCAATTGAATTGTCTCGGCTTTAATTTCATTAAGAATCCAATTCCAAGTTTCAGATCTTTTATGTTTCTTTTATCCCTTTCGTCGGATAAAGTTGAGATACTTTGAACAGCGCATCGGAGTGCCGTGATATTATTGTCTCCCAGGGTTATTTCATTTGAAGCTGAGCCGGAGCTAGGCTGTGCATTATATCCTACTAAGGTAAGATTAGTTCCCGTTGTCACATCAAAGCCCGCTGAACTGCCAAACGCTGAATTATAATTTCCGCTCATGTTCCCAAAAAGCGAATTATCACCAAACGCCGCGTTAGAATATCCCGTTGTGGATGAGCCGAGTGATCGATAACCAAAGGCAGAATTACTGTTTGCATCACTTTGACTAAGTGCCAGCTGCCCAAACGCAGAATTACTTCCCGCTGTTATATTATTTCCTAACGCAAAGTGTCCGAACGCTGAATTACCGCTTCCGGTAGTGTTTGAGCTGAGTGAACCATAGCCAAACCCTGAATTGCTGTAGCCGGTTGTGTTGTTAGGAAGTGAACTAAAGGCTGAGTTCTCTTCTCCGGTAGTATTATTTCTTAACGAACCAATTCCAAACGCGTTATTATTATTCCCGGTCGTGTTTTTAGTAAGAGCCTGGTTCCCGAAAGCTGCGTTGTTTGAGCCTGTTGTAAGTGAGGATAAGGTAGATTGCCCAACTCCGGTATTATAACTGGCTAAATAACTCCCGCTCCCCCCGCCCATTGTAAAATTACCTGAGTTTATTCCGATAAAGGTATTTTTCCCGTCTTTTCCTGGAGCGGTATAATCATGGATAAATCTATTGCCCCCTTTATAAATAACACCCAATGTCGAGTCGCTAGTATTTGGTAGCGTTATGCTTTTACTTACATTTAAGTATCTTGCCAAATCTATTGAAAGAAAAACGTTAGAGTTGACATCGTTGACATAAACTGATCCGTTTTGGGGAAGTGTGAGAATAATGTCTTGTCCATAAATTGATGCACTGAGAAAAGCGAACAAAAAAATGTTGAATAACTTTGTTTTCATAAAACTGTTCCTTATTGCTTTGTTCTACGCGCCAACACCAAGATTGTTGGCATGTCAATTATTATTTTCAGATTCATGGCAAACATTGTTTAGAACCTGAATTCTCTCTTGGCATATTTATCAAATGCTTTTTTAAGCAATTAAGTTCCCTTAAACAACTTTTTTGGTGTGATGGGCTGAATCCTTTTATACTTTTCCACAGATCAGGAAATAGATATAATTATAGAAGTTTGCAAATGAATCATTTGAGGAAGAAATAACTGAGGTCAATAATGTTGCTTGATTTTTCTAAACATTTTTTGTCTAATTTTTCTCTTGCTTTTATGGGAGCATTACAAACGGCTTTGTTGAAGTTGAGCAGAAGATGAGAAGAATTAACAACCACAAGAAAATTTACTTATTACGCACTGCGCTTAAGAGTTAACTGAAATTAGAGCAACAAAAAGGAGCTTAATGTTCTGCGGGTCTCTTAAATATTTTCAACTAAATTTGGTTTTTAATCTTCACCTTTAAAGATATTGAATTTCTTACTTGTATTTTAACTTAGTCCTAATTTTTTTATGTCTTTCTTTTACTATCTGGCAAGATCAAAATATCGTAAAAAAATCCCCCATCGCTGAGGGATTTTTCTAATAACTGAAAACTTATTACTAAAAACTATTTCAGCAGCAACATCTTTTTCGTTCCTCTAAAGTTTTGTTTTCCATCCGGAGAAACAGCATTAATGCTGTATAAGTAAACTCCCGAAGAAAGTCCTTTCCCGTTAAAGTTTATTGTATAAGTACCAGCTTCTTTCCTCCCCTCATTAAATGTTTTAACAAGCTGCCCGAGAGCATTGTATATCATAATACTTACATTCTCACTACTAACTACTGAATACTGAATACTTGTACTTGGATTAAACGGATTTGGGTAGTTCTGCGAAAGGGCATATTGTTCAGGTATTGATTCTTCCTTATTAATCCAGGTTAATCCCCCGGTAGTTGATTTGAGAATTGTTCCATTTTGCCCAACGATCCATCCGGTGGTTGATGAAACAAAATGCACTTTAGTCAGATCATGCATTGCAAAAACCCAGGTTCTTGACCAGTTTGAACCTCCGTTTGTCGTGTTCCAAACTTGACCACCTCCACCAACGGCTATTCCATTGTTCGCATCAAAGAAAAACACTGAAAGAACAAAATTATCAAAATCAAGTTTTTGTTTCACCCATGTAGTTCCGCCGTTAGTTGTTTTCCATACACCCGAACCGGCTACAAAACCGAGATCACTATTTACAAAATAAACATAATAGCCCATTGGTGAACCGACAAGGGAGCTCCAGGTGCTTCCGCCATCAGTAGTTTTATATGTTGCTGAATTTGATCCCGTACTATAACCGACTAACGAATTTACAAAAAAGAGGGAATTGCAATCATAATCGGCAACCTTTGTCCATGTAGTTCCACCATCAATGGTTCTACTGATACTGTTAGCGTTAGCCGATATGCCAATATCCGCATTTAAGAAAACAAGCGCTCTTGAGGTATAAGAACTTGATTGTTTTGTCCAGGCATCTCCCCCATTTGTAGTTTTGTAAAGAGCGTTTTGCCCTCCAACCCAACATATGTTTGCATCAATAGCATAAACTGATTTAATGGACGCTAATTCACCACTTTGTTTTATCACCCAACTTGTTCCCCCATCCGTGGTTTTATGAATAACTCCATCATAATCTCCCTGACCACCGACTATATACCCCGAATTCGCATCGATGAAATGAAAAGAATTTATATGAGACGTGAAACCACTACTAATCGAAGACCAATTAAGTCCTCCGTCGGTTGTTTTCATTATTCTTCCAAGTTCACCAACGGCAATTCCGGTATTCGCATCTATAAAATTGACCGCGTTTAATTGTTCAAATAATCCGGCAGAAATCTGGGTCCATGAAGTCCCCCCATTCGTCGTCCGGTAAATATATCCTGTTGTACGATTGGAGCCCAATGATCCCCCTACAACAATACCGGTATTTGCATCTTTGAAACAGGCACAATATAAGCTGGTAGATGTTGATGGGAAAGTAATTTTTGTCCAGGTCACTCCTCCATCGATTGATTTAAAACATGTTCCATACTGCCCGACGGAAAAACCATTATTAGCATCTACGAAATGAATATTGTAATGTTTCCCATAAAATGTACCGCATTTGGTCCAGGTGCTGCCGTCTGTTGTTCTGGCTATATAAAATTCTCCTGAAATCCATCCCGTAGTTGCGTTGAGAAAGTAGATTGAATTAATAGCGCCTATCCCTGTTCCCAAACTTTGTTTTATCCAGTTCGTACCTCCATCCGTGGTCTTATAAAGTTCTCCATTGTCCCCGGCGACATAGCCATTGTTTTCGTCAACAAAGAAAATTGTATTCATATACCTGTTTATGCCGAGCCTTTGCACCTGCCAGGTATTCCCGCCGTCAACGGTTTTGAAAATGGAATATCCGCCAACAATCCAGCCGGTATTTTCATTAATAAATGAAATTGACTTCAACGGATTAGTCGTCTCGCCTACAACATCGGGATTCTTGGGAGCCGGCAACTTTGCCCAGGTTGAACCGCCATCAGTTGATTTAAGAACGGCTCCATAATCTCCAACCGCAATCACGACGTTTACGGTTAAATACTTAATTGCTTTTAAATTGTTATTCTGTGGTAATGGATTTTGCCAGAACCACTGCCCAAATGCTGTATGGGCTGCAAAAAATAGAAGAACAAGTAGCTTTTTCATAGGTACTCCTTTTAATTTATTATTAAAAAGAGGATGCTCCGGTAAAAGAAGCGCGGTCATTCAGCTAAAGCAAAGAATATTTTATTTGATTAGATTTCTCAATCCTTCGCTCACTCGAAATGACTTTTACTCCTCTCTGGGCAACCTCCGGATTATTTTCTTCCTATTATTACGATTCTTCAGATATTCGTGCTGTCCCAATTTTCTGATCAAGAAAAAGAGTAAAACCGAAATAATGATTGAAGCCGCCAAAACGATAATGATATTCATGGTATATCAGATTGATAAATTTCTTAACCGCAAAAATATTATTCGGGTATAGGGAAGTAATCCTACTTTAGAAAGTAGGACTTCATTTAAGGGGTTTGTCGGATTTTATTTTTTTACAAAATTGCGCCGGGGTTAAATTAGTATATTTTTTGAACGCTCTGTAGAAGGCTGATTTAGTATTAAATCCTACATCATACCCAACCGCGTCAACGGAATGACATCCGGATTCACCTTTTAGTTTCTCCTTTGCCTCGTCAATCCTGTAAGAGTTTACAAGTTCAAAGAAACTCTTTTTAAACCTTGAATTTATTACAAAAGATAAATGATGTTTCTGAATCTTCAACTCACGGGCTAAATCTTCAATATGATAGTTAGGATTCAGATAAGGTTTGTCTTTTGTCAGGTGATCAGAAACTCTAACGGAGAGTAAATCACCCAACTCCTGTTTTAGGTGATAATTTGATTTAGAGATTTTATTTGGGTCCGCGATATTTGCCCCAACCAGTGCGACCGGTGCTATTTTCTTCTCAAATAATTGAAATTCTTTGTAAGTAAACAACGCGGAATGTTTGAAAGCGTTATAAAGGATGTAAAGATAGATGACGTTGAGAAATAGCGGTAAGAAAATGTATTCTACATTCGGTGTCGGGAGCGCCGCGTAAACAACTATGAGAAAAAAATTGAGAGAGAAAATGAGAATAATAAACTTCTTTATATACCGTAATTTTATTTCCTCCTCCTCTGAATAAAACTCCCTCGCAATTTTTGAGAACCGGAAAACATTGATGAGAGCCGCTGTAAAATAGATGAACTCAGCCAGCACAAACAGCCCGTTGATAGTATTCATCTGCCACGGATAATTGTAAGTTGTTAATCCCGTCAAGTATGACATTTTTTCTTTAAGAGAAAATTGAGAAAACTCCCACCAGAAATAAAGATCCAAAAGAATGATAAAAAGAGTAAGCGCGAAAAGAGGATTAAACTTCTTAGTCTTTTTCCCAATAAAGAGATTCACATAAATGTAAACTAAGGGAGCGTAAAGCTGCGCGGTGGCGAAAGAGAAAAAAAGTGTATGCGGAAAAGGATAGATCCATCCTTGTAAGATAAAAATGTTGTTAACGAAATTTAGCGCGGGACAAAAAATGATAAGCGCAAAGACTCTATTTGTGATACTGTTGGATTTGCGAAAGAAGAGAAATATTGAGAGGACAGTAAAGTTCACAAATGAAAAGATATTTAGGACCGACTCAGCCATAAAGATCCTCAAGTTGATTTATTCACAATGTAATAAACTACTCAACAATTTATGTGCAAATATAAGTAAGACTAAAACAATTCAAAACAATTTTTTGACTTACCGGATAGGCTTACCTATCTTGGAATAACTGGGGTTTGTTAATAAATGGGAAATTGTTCCATATGTGCAGCATTTAATTCTCTGGCAATACGGCTCTACCAATGACTATTGACTAATGACTCTTTACAATCCCTCAACCATCAACATTCAACCCTCCATAACTCAATCTTCTTCATAAGAATCTTTCATGCAAAAACAGTTGGCAGTAATCTCCGCCAAAGGCGGATACGCCTCCGGCGGATGTTGAAAGTTGCAAGTAGAAAGTAAAAAAGAAAGAACAAATCTCTGCAGCTATCTCTATTTCCTCATCTTTAAAATCAATCTTGCAATTTTGCTAATCTTGTAATCTTTTAATCTTGAAATCTTCTATCCCTCAACCATCAACATTCAACCATCAACCCTCCAATCCTCAATCTTCTTCTGAAGAATCATTCATGCGGCTTTAATATTTATTTCTTCTTTGTTATTTGTTATTTGGGATTTGGGATTTGCTATTTGTTCTTTGTGACTTCCTCTTTATAGGGTGTAGTCAGCTCGTGTTACTTTGATTAATTTTTGCAATACCGATGGGAATATTTTTACAAAATTAACAGCGGCATTTCTAAATTTACTTTGAAGTAATATCGTTTGAATAAATGATGCAAGAATTAATCTTTTCTTAAAAAGCTTCCGCCAGCTATTTTTATATAAATATTCAGTCTCTTCTGCAGATAAACTTTCCTTTCGCGATTTAACTAAAATACTTGCTATCAATTTAGCCGACTGAAGAGCCATTCCGATTCCGTCCCCGGCAAGAGGAGCGACAACACCGGCAGCGTCACCAATCATAAAGATGCCGTTTTCAACTAAATTCTTTCTCCCAAAATAAATATTTCCGCTCCCGTAAGCCGGAAGCTCATTTATTTGTTCGAATGAATTCCCTATAAAAATATTTTTAAAGCTTTCATTCCTGGAAATGAATTCAATAAGATTTTGCCGCGACGGTTTTTTCAGAGTCATGCGATTTTCAAGAAAAGCTAGTGTGACAGTATCATTATCAACTTCGTTCACTCCGCAATACATTCCGTTAGAAACATAAATGCGGATTTCATTCGGTAAAATATTTTTTAATCCCGATTTTGGAAAATGAAATTTCACTCCGTTAAGAAATGATTTTTGTCCCGCGAAACTCCGGTTTAAAGTTTTATCAAGAATATTTTGTTTGCCGTATGCGGCGATCACAAATTTACATTGTAGATCAACGCCCAACCCGTTTTGATTTTGTGCTGAAATTTTATAATCACCGCCGGACTTTTTAATTTCGGAAATCTCATAAGGTTGGAAAACCTTTACTCCTCTTTCCTGCGTTGCGTTAAGTAATAAAGCATCAAAAGCCGACCTTCTTAATCCATAAGCTGTAAAGTTAAAATTCGCTGATAGTTCTTTACCATTGTTGTTTATAAAACGGAAAGTGTTGATTGGATTTGGATGAAGTGAATTAAACTTGTCAAAAAGATTTAACTCTTCAATAATTTCAATAACTTCTTTGGAAAGGAATTCACCGCACAAAGTTTCACGCGGAAATATTTTCTTTTCAAACAAACAGACTTTAAATCCATACTCTGCAAGATAAATTGCAGCAGTCGCACCGGCGGGACCTCCGCCGATAATGGCGGCATCATAACTTTCTAAACTCATGAAATTAAATTATGGTTTATTTTGATTAAAACTGTTTTTGTAAATAACAACGCACCATCTGAAAGCCCACTTCCGCTTGATGATATATTTGCAATTTAAACTATCAAGGATGTCTCGAAGTTCTTTCTTTGTAAATCCTCTTCTTACCGATAGCGGCGCATCATTCTTTACCATTTTACTTTTTGAGAAGAAATACGTTAATAGTTTAATCCCTGCAAGCGCTAGAACTGAGCGGCGCAGATCGTTTATAATTAAACCGGTGCGGGATATGAGAATCAGATTCTTCAAAATATTTTTTATTTCTTCTTCCTTAAAATGATGAAGGAATAATGAAGTATGAACATAATCGAAGTGACCATATTTGAA
>JBAYFO010000089.1:0-8995 GCA_041667115.1 Ignavibacteriaceae bacterium
AGCTGGAAACGTAAGTGCATTCAATACAGTATGGACGTACGATATTTATAAAGCCGTACTGAACAAAAAAGCTAGTGATGCTCATTTGCTATGGATGGGGCGGATGTCAACACTCGTTGGTGTTGGGTTATCTTTAATCACCGCTTACTGGGCAAAAAGTTTTCCAAGCATTATGGACTATATGCAAGCAATTTTCTCATGGGTGAACGCGCCACTTTTTGCAACGATGTTGCTCGGTATGTTCATTTGGTGGATCACTCCAAACGGTGCATTCTGGGGATTAGTCGCCGGAATGGTCTCATCATTTTCTTTGTATATGGCGGTGAAATTTCACTGGATAAATGAAAGTCTTATTACAATGTCAAATGTTCAAAGTGATATGGCGGCAAATTTTTGGCGTGCCTGGTGGGCTTGGCTCATCTGCGCGGGTGTTACAATTATTGTTAGTCTTTTTACAAAGAAGCGATTGAAGGAAGAATTGGTAGGACTAGTCAAAGGATTGACAGAAGAAAATCATGATAAACCGCTTCCCTTTATTAAACGTCCCGAGTTTGTCGCGCTGATCTCTTTAGTTGTATTGATCATTCTTAATCTTTTATTTTGGTAGAAGGAAAAACTATGTCAGAACATAAAATGAAACCCATCTGGTTTTTTGTCGGACTCATTCTCCTCGTTATCGGTGGCTTGATTATGCTGAATGGAATTTATCTGTTAATTGATCCACCGCAGCGTGTAACTGTCTTAAGTGAAATTCACCCTGATATTTGGTGGGGAGCTTTGATGGCAGTCTTCGGTGGTGCCATGTATTTCAAAACCAGAAACCAAACTGTATAAGTGCTGTATGAATACTATTGGGAAAATTGAATTACTGTATAAAAATTTGTTCAAGGATGAGCCGTTATTAGTCCGTTCACCCGGAAGGATGAATCTAATTGGAGAACACACCGATTACAATATGGGATTTGTACTTCCGGCGGCAATAAATAAAGCGGTTTACTTTGCAATCGCTCCTAGAACTGATAATGAGTGCAAACTTTTTGCGGCTGATTTAAATGAAGCATTCGATTTTACTTTGGATACAGTAGTGAAATCAAATAAAGGTTGGCCGAATTATTTGATGGGCGTTGTCGATCAATTGATAAAATCCGGTTATAAGTTTAAAGGATTTAATTGTGTGTTCGGCGGTGATATTCCAATGGGCGCCGGGCTTTCGTCATCTGCCGCTATTGAAGCCGGTTTGGCTTTTGCACTCAATCAAATCTTTGATCTTGGGATTGATAAAATGTCACTCGTTAAATTGGCGCAAAAAGCTGAGAATGATTTTGTTGGTGTGAAATGCGGAATTATGGATCAATTCATCAATATTTTTGGTGAGAGTGGGAACGCACTCCGGATTGACTGCCGCTCGCTTGAGTATGAACCTATTCCTTTTGATTATAATAACATTTCTATTCTCTTCTTCAACACAAACATTACACATTCTCTTGCTTCGTCTGAATACAATCAGCGGCGCTTAGAGTGCGGGGAGGGAGTTGAAATCATAAATAAAGAATTTCCTCAAGTAATCAGTTTGCGGGATGTCGACCGTGATATGCTGGAGACTTTCAAGTCAAAGATGGACTCGATTATTTTTAAGCGATGCAAATATGTAATTGAAGAAAATGAAAGACTGTTGAGAGCATGTGATGTTTTAAAAGTTCACGATCTTAAAATTTTTGGGTCGCTCTTATATCAAACCCACGAAGGGTTGAGCAAGGATTATGAAGTGAGTTGTCCCGAACTTGATTTTCTAGTTGAAGAAACTAAAACGCTTGAAGGTGTTTATGGTTCAAGAATGATGGGGGGAGGATTTGGAGGATGTACAATAAACCTAATCGAAAATGAATTTGCTGAACAGGTAAGCGAACGAATTGCAACTAAGTATAAACAAAAATTTAATCACGATACTTCCGTTTATGTTACGAAAATAAGCGGAGGAACTAGCGTTATAAACGTGGAAGAAAATGCAGAAGTTTGAGCATAATAAATATCCGCATCGAAGGAAGAATATTTTAACCGGAGAATGGGTGTTGGTTTCACCGCAAAGAACTGATCGCCCCTGGCAAGGAGAAATTTCTACTCATGGAGAAAATATCCGTCCCCGGTATGATCCCAATTGCTATTTATGCCCGGGGAATAAACGCGCGAATGGAGAAACTAATCCCGATTATGCAGGGAGTTTTGTTTTTACAAATGATTTTTCTTCGATACTTGAAAAGGTTCCGGTGCACTCACACAACAGCAAAGATCTCTTGATAACAAGGAATGAAAAGGGGATTTGTAGAGTCGTAAATTTTTCACCACGGCACGATTTAACACTTGCGGAAATGACTGAAACTGAAATTGAAGTTGTCATCGCAACCTGGAAAAAAGAATTTAAAGTGTTGAGTAAAAATCCTCACATCAATCATATTCAAATTTTTGAAAACAAAGGTTCGCTTATGGGAAACAGCAATCCACATCCCCATTGCCAGATATGGGCGCAGGAAAGCATCCCTACCGAACCGGCGAAAGAGTTGAAACAATTTACCCGCTATTACCGCAAAAACAAGAAAAGTCTTTTAAGCGATTATCTGAAACTTGAAAGAAAATTGAAAGAAAGAATGGTGTATGAAAATTCTTTGTTTGCAGTCGTTGTTCCTTTCTGGGCTACCTGGCCTTATGAAACGATGATCATTTCAAAAAAGAAGTACGCAACACTGCTTGAATTCAAAACGGAAGAGATAAAGGCATTCGCAAACGCAATAAGCGTTATTACAATCAAGTATGATAACCTATTTACAACACCATTTCCATATTCTTCAGGAATTCATCAAGCGCCGACAGACGGAAAGCAGCACAAAGAGTGGCATTTCCACATGCATTTCTTTCCACCACTATTAAGATCAGCGAGTATAAAAAAATATATGGTCGGTTATGAAATGCTTGCAGAACCGCAACGGGATATTACTCCCGAATCGAGCGCTAAAATTTTGAGAGCTTTGCCGGAAGTGCACTACAAAGTTGCGAAGGGGAGACCAACAGATGTTTGAGAATCTAAACTATAAAAAAGCATTTTTAATCTCTAAAGGACGATTCGTCTTTCTTCTGTTTTTCTTCATTACAGTTGGACATTCTCAAACAAACGACAAGGCAAATCCAGAAATTCTCGCTGTTATTGGGAATAAAAAAATAACTGTTGATGCCTTCATAACTTCTTATAAAGATAAACTGTTAAGAAACGGATTAACCGATAACGGCGATACGCGGTTAAAATATCTACAGAACTTAATTGATGATGAGGTTTTAATTACCGACGCTAAAAACAGAAGATTGGATAAGACTACCGATGCTTTATCAGAATATCAAAGAATCAGAGCACAAGAATTGCTTAACGCATTTTCTGTAAAATTTATTGAATCCGAAGTAAAGGTAACTGAAGAAGACATCAAGAGCATGTATCTTAAAATGAATACTAAATTAAAAGTGAGACATCTTTACGCGCCATCGAAAGAAGAAGCTGATAAACTCTATTCACGCGTTACGAATGGAGAATCGTTTGAAGAGCTGGCAAGAGAAGTTTTTCGCGATCCTGAACTGCGGGATAATGGCGGTGAATTAGGGTACATCACAATTGATGATATGGACCCAAATTTTGAAAATGCTGCGTTCAATTTAAAAGTAGGAGAGATTTCCAAACCTGTAAAAACTGTAACCGGATACAGCATCATTCAACTTGAAGATATTCAACAAAATCCTTTTGTGGTTGAGAGTGAATATTTAAAAGCTCATGACCACATTAAAGCTTTTGTACATAAACGGGCTTGTGAAGATGCTGCAAAACGTTATACAAAAGATGAGAAAAACTTACTTGAAATAAAATTCAATGAACCGTTACTTAAAAATCTTTACAAAGCATTTCGTTGGGGCGCAAACCAAAGTCTTTTAGAAAATACTATCGCGCTCTATCAAAAGAATAGAAATTCCATTGTAGTCAAATCCAAGTTTGCGAACTGGGATTTGAAAACGCTGAGTTCTGAAATGCAAGTTACAACAAACGAACAGCGTGAATGGATTCATTCCGAAACTGATCTTGAAGATTTTATTTCCGGTTTGATCATCAGAAAAAACACAATCAAAAAAGCGCTCGAAGCTAAGTTGGATAACTCCGCATCATTTATTAGCAGGGTCGATTTTGAATTTAATTCGTTCTTGTTGAAGCAAGTTGAACAGGGATTAATGGGCAGTATTAAAATTTCTCCCGATTCTGTTAAATCCTATTATGAACAAAATAGCGCTCTCTTCAAAAAAGAACCGGAAATGAGACTAAGTTCAATTCTGGTGGATAATATCGCACTCTCAGATTCCGTTACTCGTCTCTTGCACGACGGAATTTCTTTTGAGCTACTTGCCGGACAAATTTCCATACAGAAGGTAACCGCTAAAAATAAGGGGGATATGGGTTTCTTCAAAAAAAGTGAATTAGGAAATCTTGGAGACCAAGTCTTTGAATTGAAACCAGACCAGTGGATGGGACCAATTAGCGACGAAGGAAAATATCTTTTTCTGAAATGTACCGAGTATAAAACATCGGAACAACGATCTTTATCCGAGGTGAGTAAGGACATTGAAAAAACATTAACAACATTGAGTTGGTATAAGACTAGGGCGGAGTATGTCAACTCTCTAAAAATGGGAATGCGTGTTCAAGTGTTTCCAGAAAAATTAAATTCATTAAACTTATTAACAAAAGCTGATAACCGATGAAAAAAGAAATTACTGTTATTATAGTTTCAGTTTTTATTTTATTTGCGAATTATTCCTTCGCACAAAATACCGGCAAGATAACCGGAAAGGTAACCGATGACAAAACCGGAGAATCGATACTCGGAGTGAATGTGCTGATTGAAGGAACCAGCCTGGGAGCATCAACGGATATGAACGGCGATTATATTATTGTGAATGTTCCGCCGAAAGCATACGATGTTGTAGCTAAATGTATCGGCTATGCAAATACTGTTACCCGGAATGTTCGCGTAAGTGCAGGGCTAACAACAAAGATTGATTTTAAGGTTACGCAAACTTCAGTGACCCTGGATCATGAAGTTGTTGTTGTTGCTCATGCACCGCTTGTTGTAAAAGATATGACTTCAACGGAAGCAAGAATTAATGCGGATCAAATTAAAGAACTTCCTCTGCAAAACATTAATCAGCTAATATCCCAGCAAGCCGGTGTAAGTAAAAGCGCTGACGGTGGTCTTCATATTCGCGGCGGAAGATCGAGTGAAATATCCTATTTGGTAAATGGTATCAGCATTACGGACGATTTTTCCCGCACGCAGGCATTAACGGTTGAAACAGAATCAATTCAAGAACTAAAAGTTATCAGCGGAACGTTCAATGCTGAATACGGTAACGCGATGAGCGGAGTTGTTAATATTGTTACTAAATCCGGTGGAGATCATTATTCAGGCAATCTTGAATTATGGAGTGGTGATTATGTTAGCAACAACAGTAGTATTTACCAGCATATTCAAAATGTTAATCCATTGGCGAATTATAATTTTCAAGGATTTCTAAACGGTCCGATCATTCCTGAAAAATTAACTTTCTTTGTTTCAGCGAGAAGATTTTTTGATGGAGGTTATATCTTTGGAGAGAATAAATATAGTCCGCAAGGGAGAGCAGTATTAGTGAACGGAACATTGATTCCAAATCCGGGTGATAATACTTTTGTCTCAATGAATTCCAGCAACAAATGGAGCGGGCAAGCAACGTTGGATTGGAAAATTTCCGGCGCGCTTCATTTCAAAATGGATTCATTTGGAAGTACCGAATCTGATAAAATCTATAATCATCTTTATCAATTAAATCCAAATGGTTCGAGTAATGCTTATTCAAACGGTTACAGTTTTTTCGGAACGCTTACCCATGTCTTGTTCACAAATACTTTTCATGAACTTACGTTCGCGTATAAAGCCAACGACTATAGCACGCATCTTTATGATGATCTTTTTGATCCGCGTTATGTTTCGCCCGATTCTTCAACAATTGCCGGGTACCATTTTCTTACCGCCGGAACCGACCTCAATCATTTTAACAGAAGTACAAAAAGCACAACGGTAAAATGGGATCTCACCAGCCAGATTGATAAAATAAACCTTGCTAAAATTGGAGTACAAGCTCAGTTTGATAAATTGTTTTATGAAAATATTACATTGATTCCGGCTCTTGGTCCAACCGGGCAGCAGATCATTCCTTTTGTGCCCGCCATTCCCGGAACCGATTCTCCACAGCATGATAAATTTGAAAGGAATCCATTTAGTTTCAGCGCTTACATGCAGGATAAGATCGAGTTCTCGAGTGTTATTATTAACGTTGGTCTTCGCTTCGATTTATTTGATCCTCAAGGGAAGATGCCTATTGATGCTTCCGATCCGGATATTTATAATCCATTTAAATTGGAAAACACCTATCACGATTTAAATCATGACGGAAAGATCAGTCTTGATGAAGAGATAGATGCAAATAAATTTACTCTCACCGAGCGTGAGGCATTTTGGTACAAGAAAACTACGGTTAAAACAGGTTTGAGTCCACGCTTTGGTATTGCCTATCCAATAACGGATCAGGGAATCATCAGATTCTCATTTGGTATCTTTCAACAAATTCCTGATTACGGACAATTATATATTGGCGATCAATTCAAATTAACATCAACGCAGGGTATTCAAGGATCATTTGGAAATAACGATCTTAAACCGCAACGCACAACTATTTATGAGATTGGCTTACAACAGCAGCTTACAAATGATATTGCAGTTGATGTGACTGCGTATTATCGCGATATCCGTGATTGGATAAGTTCAAGTCAACCAATTCCAACTTTCGTTGCCGGAATTTCCTATTCAAAAAGGATCAACCGCGATTTTGCAAATGCACGCGGTGTAACTTTATCAATTAAAAAACGTTTCGCCGATTATTTTTCATTCGGTGTCGATTACACTTTCCAAATTGCCGAAGGCACAAACTCATCACCCGAACAAGAATTTTTTTCTCAGCAAAATGGCGCCGAGCCAACCCGCTATTTAACACCGCTTGATTGGGATCAGACGCATACCTTGAACACAAATATTTATGTTGGTGGAGATGATTGGGGAGTTAGTCTCATCTCGGCGGTCAGCACAGGCCAACCATACACACCAACTATTACTGCCGGTGCATATTCGGGAAGAAATATTATTGTCGGACTTGCTAATAACAGTAGAAGAAAACCGTTGATTGCAAATTTCGATATGCAGATCCATAAAGATTTTTCTATCGCCTCTTTCTTGGATGTGCAACTCTTTTTAAAAGTATTCAACTTACTCGACGCTAAAAATCCGTTAACGGTTTACGGCGATACCGGAAAACCGGATTATACGCTTCAACAGAAGACTGTTACGAATGAGGACCCTTCATGGTTCGTTTATCCTAATTATTATAGCGCTCCGAGAAGTATCTATTTAGGAACCAAAATATCATTTAATAATTGATTGGTATTGGAATGATCAAAATAAAGTTTTTTTCGCTCGCAATGATTTTACTGCTCGCTGCTCATGCAAGCGGTCAAGTCCTTGATTATAAACCATCTGATTTTAGAGGAGATCCGAATTACCGAAGATTCTCCAATATTGATGGGAACAATATACGTGCAACTATTTTTAATTCAGGATACAGCGGAAACCCGAACGGGCAGGCAAACTATTTTGATTATGAATGGCCGAAGAATACGGGAAGAATTTATATTGCTCTTATTTCATTCTGGGCTGCCGGTGAAGTTCAAGATAATACCGGCAAGACAATTCACCTTGTTGAAATGCCTGTGTATAAAAGTGATCCGAGCGGGAACACCTGGAATTTTGAGCCGGTAAAAGGTTTCATCAATCCTCAGCAACAAGAAATTGCTCGAAGTGATAATAAAAACTCCTGGCCGCAAGACTATCAAGGCGGCTGGCGAAACAAACGAACCGATCCACTTGATCCGGGCTGGCCAGGTTCATGGGATGGATATTTCGGCAAAAATATTTTTAATGCGGATCAAGAGTTTTATTACGTTACTTCGGATGATAAATACAAACGCTACCCTTATAGTCCGGATACAACAGATGTTACTCGTGGTGGACTCGGCTATGTTGTTGACGTGCGCACGATGGCTTGGTCGCAAGTATTAATTAATGATGTTGTCTTCTTCATCCATGATGTATTGAATGACGCAACAAAGCCTGTAAATAAAGCTGCGTTCATGATGTTTGTGGCAGATTATGTTGGTGGTGTTGGTCCGAATAATTATCCATACGTGGATTTGACAACCGCAATTACTTTTCTTACCAGCTCGGACAGAAAGGGGAGCTCTGCATTTGGAACAGATCCGGTTGGTGTTGCTGCGGTTAAATATATTGAGACTCCGGGTAACAGTGTTGACGGAATTGACAATGACGGAGATTCGGATGATTTCCCAAACTTACTTACGCAGATTAACGGTATAGCTGATTCGGTTTGTCCTCATTTCGTATCGACAGATTTTCAATCACGATTTATAAAACCGGGAGATAAGATCGGAGTAATTGAACCCAACACATATAATCGCATAATCACGACTTATCCGGCAGGTGGTGGAACGGTTTATAGTTTAGGGAAAGAATATATTCTCCCGGCAAATGGTATTACCGTAGTTGAAGATACCGTATCGAACGGGTATGATGATAATTTAAATGGATTGATCGATGAACGTTCTTCAATTCATTTGAACCATGTCAATCAATATACAGGCGTTGTAAAACCGGTACGGTTTATTAATTATCTTTCTTTTGCAATTGGTGATACCATCAAACGGGGTTTTATCGTACCGGGAAATAACGCAGCATGGAATTACAGCAATGTTGCGCCGATGATAGATGAATCCCGTGATGATGGATTTGATAACGATAAAGACTGG
>JBAYFO010000090.1:0-8576 GCA_041667115.1 Ignavibacteriaceae bacterium
AGACTTGCAGCTAAACAAAGAAATCGAATTGATGCACCGGCATATTTATAACAAACGTCGACCATTGGATGAGATTCTTTCAATGTTAACAAAGCATGGTTTTTTGATAAAAGATTTAGAACACGACCAATTCAATTACAAATTTGCCGACGGGACCGCAATGCTGAACCATTATTTCATTCGACTTGCGTTTATGGATTCATGGATCAAGTTTTTGCCGGAAGATAAAGTTGAATACATTTTTAAAAGCATTGAATCGCGATTGAACGAACAAGCAAAAATATTAGACGGTATTAAACTAAGTATCCCATTTGTTATGATTAATGTTACAAAACAAAAATAGCTACTAATTACCAGACTATTCATAACCCAACAAATTTGATCTAATAAGGAATTTCCCAACATGCGAACACTTGTTTACTTCATTCTTATTTCTTCTTTTTTTCTAGTATACGGACAAAAAAAACATGTTTGCTTTTCCTACGATGATTTGCCCATTGTTAGCTATGGTATTAATGATTCGACTTACCAAAAAGATTTTATTGACAAACTCATATTGGCATTGAAAAATAACAAAATCCCAGCTATTGGATTTGTTAATGAGAATAAATTGTACACTGACGACGGATTAATCCAATCTAAAGTTGAATTGCTTAATCGCTGGGTTGACGGAGGGTTAGAGCTTGGGAATCATACGTTTTCTCATCCAGACTATAATTCAATATCATTCAAAGAATTTTCACAAGATCTTATAAAAGGTGAAACTATAACTAATGGAATACTCAGCCGGAATGGCAAGACAATAAAATATTTTAGACACCCATTTCTTCATATTGGGAATACTAAAGAAAAAGCCGACTCCTTGCGTGATTTTCTCTTTACTCGCGGTTACGTAACGGCACCGGTTACCATTGATAACGACGATTATTTATTCGCTCTGGCGTATAAAAGAACTAGTGTAAAAAAAGATACGGCTCTCGCCTTGCAGATTGGACATGACTACATTGATTACATGGAGAGGAAATTAAAATATTATGAATCGCAAGCCAATAAACTATTTGGAAGGGATATCAACCAGATTTTACTTCTTCATGCTAGTTTGCTTAATTCTGATTATACTGATTCCCTTGCTACTATGTTGCGAAAAAACAATTATGATTTTATAAACATGGATAAAACTCTCGAGGATAATGCATTTAAATCAGATATTACTGTATATGGCAAATGGGGTATTTCCTGGATAGATCGATGGGCGCTCACTCTTGGTAAAAAAGGAGATTTTTTTAAAGATGAACCGGAAACTCCGGATTATATTAAACAATTATCCAAATAAAATACGGTTGGAATTAATGAGATATTATCTTTGAACAAGATGCTTCATCTCAAGGTCGACTGCTGCTACTCTTGGCTTCTTAAATTTTGGAGATTTGTGTAATGCAAAAAATAATTTGACTTTTATACTTCAATGTTTTATTATTGACCTACCGTTCAGTCAATATTATTTAAAACTATGGCGCCAAGAACAAAAAAACAGTTTGAAGAAATAAGACAGGGGAAAAAAGCATTAATCATGAATGCCGCCCTGGAACTTTTTGCAAATGAAGGATATCATGCTACCTCCATCAGCAAAATTGCGGAGAAAGCCGGAATCTCAAAAGGATTACTTTACAATTACTTTGAGAGTAAAGAAGCGTTAATCATCCAAATTCTCGACCAGGGTTTTGCAGAAATGTTTGCTTATTTCGATATCAACAAAGATGGTGTGTTAAGCAAAAAAGAACTCGCCTATTTTATTGATAAATCAGTCGAGTCGTTAAAAGTAAATATTGAATTTTGGCGTTTCTATTTCAGAGTTTCGTTACAACCGGAAGTCTTTCCTCTCCTAAAAAGTAAAATCGAAGCTATCATGGCACCGATGATGAAACTATTGGTAAAATATTTTCAGACGCAAGGAGCAAAAGAGCCAACCATGGAAGCGATGCTCTTCGGAGCCTTATTGGATGGTATCAGCATGGATTACGTTTTTACACCTGAGTTAATTCCAATTGACAAAGTGAAAAAAGCCATCATTAAAAAATATTGCTCATAAAAAATTGAACTGGAATATTTTTGTGAATAAATCAAGTTAGAAAGAAAATGAAAAACCACATAATTTTACTCACTACACTGTTGCTCGCCTCTACCCTATTCCCGCAAAATGCGACAGAAATAATTAAAAAAGCCGATGAAAAAGCCAAAGGTTCGTCAAGCATTGCAAGCATGACGATGAAAATTGTGCGTCCTACCTGGGAAAGGACTATTTCGTTCAAGTCATGGGGAAAAGGCTTTGACTATTCGCTAACACTTGTAACTGCTCCAGCAAAAGAAAAAGGACAAACATTTTTAAAAAGAAAAAATGATCTTTGGAGTTGGAATCCAACTATCGAAAGAATGATTAAACTTCCCCCTTCGATGATGTCGCAAGGTTGGATGGGTTCGGATTATACAAACGATGATATTCTGAAAGAGTCTTCAATCATAGTGGATTATAAGCATACTCTAATTGGTTCGGATAAAATTGAAGGAAAAGATTGTTACAAAATTAAACTCATCCCAAAAGAAAATGCTGCCGTTGTTTGGGGAAGTGTAATCAAATGGATAACAAAAGATTCCTACTTACAATTAAAAACGTTATACTTTAATGAAGATGGTGAACTTGTAAAAACAGAAATTGCCTCAGATATAAAAAAAATGGATGATCGTGAAATACCAACCCGGATTGAGTTTATCCCCGAAGACAACAAGGGAAACAAGACGATCGTAATTCTCGATTCAGTTGAATTTAATGCAGCGATGAGCGATGACTTTTTCTCACAACAAAACATGAAAAAACTTCGGTAGAGAACAGTTAAAAGTTTGTAAAGGACGATTTAAAATGAAGATAGATAAATTTGAAGATATTAGTTCATGGCAAAAAGCTAGAATCTTAACGATTAAGATTTATACCGCCTTTGAGAACAGTAAAGATTTTGCTTTCAATAATCAGATTGAAAAAGCGGCTGTTTCAATAATGAATAACATCGCAGCAGGATTTGAGCGGAAATCAAATAACGAATTCAAACAATTTCTATTTATTGCAAAAGGATCGGCAGGAGAAGTGAGATCAATGCTTTATTTGGCAAATGATTTAAAGAAATTAGATGTTCATTTATTTAAAGAACTTTATGAATTATCTCTTGAAATCTCCAAACTACTTTCAGGATTAATAAAAACTTTATGAACTTTATTAACTTACGCCTTGCCTGGCGAAACATCTGGAGGAATAAAAGAAGAACCTACATTACGGCATCTTCAATTATGTTCGCAATATTTTTCGCACTTATAATGAGGGCTTACCAGCTTGGGGTTTACAAAAATATGACCGACAGCGTTGTGCAAGCTTACATGGGATTTATCCAAATTCACGAAAAGGACTACTGGAAAGAAAAGACCATGGAATATCTGTTTGCGGCGAACGACGATTTTATGAAAAAAGTGGGTTCGATTAAAAATGTTTCGATGGTGGCGCCGCGGTTTGAATCTTTTGCGCTCGCATCCGCCGGATTGCAAACAAAAGTTGCCATCATCGCCGGAATTGATCCGCAAAAAGAAAATCAGATGTCATCTCTTTCTAAGAAAGTAATCCGTTATAAACTTGATGAGAAGAGCGAGCAACAACTGTTCGACCACGGCTTCCCGAAAGAGTTAATCAGCACGATTAATGAATCCCGTACAAAATCATTTACCACAAAAGATGATGTAAAGAAAAAACTGAGTAAAATAATTGGAGAAGCGAACACACTAAAATATCTTGACATTTTCTTTCGTGAAACAAAAATAGAAAACGGATATCTCAACCAGGAGGATGACGGTGTACTAATCGGAAATCGTCTTGCAGATTTTCTTAAACTTTCAGTTGGCGATACGCTTGTTTTAATGGGACAAGGATATCACGGTATCAGCGCCGCCGGAAAATATCCGGTGCGTGGAATTGTCGGCATTCCTAATCCAGAGTTGGATAATCAAATAGTTTATTTGACCATCGGACAATGTCAAAAATTGTATTCCGCTGAAAATATGCTGACGGCAATCTCAATCAATCTAAAAAATCCCCATGAAATGGATCAAACAAAAGCTGAATTGATTTCCGCATTACACTCAAATGAATACGAAGTGATGACGTGGAAAGAAATGGACAAGGTACTCGTTCAGCAAATTGATAGTGATAACTACAGCGGCTTGATAATGCTGTGGATTTTATATGTGATTGTCGGTTTTGGAGTTTTCGGTACGGTGCTGATGATGACCGCAGAGCGCAGAAAAGAATTTGGTGTTATGGTTGCACTTGGTATGCAAAAATACAAACTCGGATACGTTGTATTTATCGAGTTAATTCTCCTTTCTTTTATTGGCATTTTAGCCGGCATTGTTCTCAGCCTGCCGGTCATAAAATATTTTGCAGTTAATCCTATTCAACTTACCGGCAGCATGGCTGATATGATGGAGATGTACGGCATTGAACCTTCCCTCCCTTTTGCATGGCAAACTGATTATTTTATGGCGCAGAGCGGCTCGGTATTTATCATTATTTTAATTGCGATTGCCTACCCGCTTGCAAAAATATTTGCGTTAGACACAATGAAATCGTTAAGAGGATAGAACAGAATAGAGAATTCGATTATGATAAACTCAATAGCATGGAAAAATATTTGGCGTAATAAGCTGAGAAGCTCGGTAGTTATCGCCGCTGTAACATTTGGAATTTTGGCGGGAGTCTTTTCTGCGGGGCTCATGAACGGCATGGTTGAACGGCGTTTGCGTGCAGCGATTGAACTTGAAACTTCCAATGTGCAATTGCACAACCCAAAATATATTGAAAATAAAGAACTGACGTTCGCGATCAACAATGCCGACGGTATTATCGCCTCATTAATTAAAATGCCTGAAGTGAAAGCCATTGCCAAGCGAATGAAAATTATGGCTATGGCAAATACTGCCTCCTCTGGTACTGGTGTTGTTGTGTACGGAATTGAACCCGAAAAAGAAAAACTTGTCTCCGGAATTTACAAGAAGATTTTACCAGGCGAAGGGCCCTACTTTGAAACTGACAGGAAAAATTCAATAGTAATTGGACAAAAGTTGGCTGAAAAGCTTAAGCTCAAGTTGAAGTCGAAAATCGTTATCACCTTGCAAACCGTTGATGGAATGATGGTGAACGCCGCTTTTAAAGTTGTGGGGATTTACAAAACGAGCAATTCAATGTTCGATGAAATGAACATTTTCGTCAGATATAATGATCTTGCTAATCTCACCGGATTTAATGAACAGAATGCACATGAGATTGCCATTCTGTTAAACGACACAAATCTTTCTGATGACGTTGCGCAAAAATTAACGAAGCAATTTCCCAATCTTGATGTGATGACGTGGAAAGAAATTCAACCTGATCTTGGGATAACAGTTGAGTTCTTGAATATTATGCTCTACTTTTATGTAATAATCATTCTACTCGCGCTGGGTTTTGGAATCGTAAACACGATGCTGATGGTTGTTCTCGAGCGTATAAAAGAACTTGGAATGTTGATGGCGGTTGGAATGAATAAAATGCGCATCTTCAAAATGATTATGCTTGAAACAATTTATCTTTCGCTCACAGGTGGAATTCTAGGAATCACGCTCGGCATTATCCTTATCCAAATTTTTCAGCAGCATGGAATTGATTTATCAATTTACGGAGAAGGATTCAGCGCAATCGGTTACGACTCGATGATCTATCCTTCAATAGGAATAGATTATTACATCGGAACATTTTTGCTTGTCATTTTGACAGGCATCATCGCTTCTATTTATCCGGCGAGAAAAGCGCTCAAGTTAAACCCTGCGGAAGCAGTTCGTACAGAAATTTAATTCACGAAAAACAAAATAAGATATTGATATGAATGTAATTGAAATAAAAAATCTTGAAAAAATTTATGATGGAAAATCCGTTCCTGTGCATGCGGTAAATGATATTAACCTCACATTTGAACAAGGAGAATTTGCCGCGATCGTTGGTCCATCGGGTTCGGGTAAAACAACATTGTTAAATTTGATTGGCGGACTTGACAAACCAACTTCCGGCGAAATAATTATTTCCGGAACAAATATCGGTGAACTTTCATCCTCAAAGATGATTGACTTTAGATTGAACAACATCGGATTTGTTTTTCAAGCGTACAATCTTATTCCCGTTCTAACGGCAAAAGAGAATGTTGAATTTATCATGCACCTCCAGGGAAAATCACCGGCTGAAAAAGAAGCGCGATCGATGGAAATGTTAAATGCGGTTGGTTTGGGAGATAGAGCCGAAAGCCGCCCGAATAAATTGTCCGGTGGACAGCAGCAGCGCGTAGCCGTTGCGCGCGCACTTGCATCAAAGCCTCAGTTTATTTTAGCTGATGAGCCGACAGCAAATCTTGATTCGAAATCGGCAGAAACCTTACTTGATATTATGGGGAAGTTGAACAAAGAAGAAAAAATCACTTTCATTTTTTCTACTCACGATCAAAGAGTTATGAAAAAAGCGAGGCGTGTAATTACGGTTGAAGACGGCAAAGTAGTTTCGGATAAAAAAGCGGAATGACAAAAAAGCTTGTATATATTTTCTTATCAGTTTTTATCATCATCTCTGTTCATGCTCAAGATGGTGGAGCAGACGAAAGTCAAAAAAAAATTTCTCTTGAAGGATACATCAGCAATATGCAAAGCGTAATGTTCGATAGCCTCAAGGGAAATTGGATATCGGATAACTTGATTCACAACCGCCTTAATTTTTCATGGTTTCCGTCATCGGCTTTAACTTTTTCACTTCAAGTTAGAAACAGATTTATCTGGGGTGAATCGGTACAGCTCGATCCGGGGTACGGCAAACAAGTTGAAAATGATAACGGTTACTTACAACTCTCAAAAAATTTGTTAAGCGAACGATCTTTTATTTTCAATTCTTCAATCGATAGAGTTTATCTGGAATATTCAAACGGCAGTCTGGATATGAAACTCGGACGGCAAAGAATAAATTGGGGACAAACAATGGTGTGGAATCCAAACGATATTTTTAACAACTATTCCTTTTTCGATTTTGATTATGTAGAACGACCCGGCAGCGATGCGATACGGATTCAGTATTATCCTTCCTCCTCTTCAACCGTTGAATTCGCGGGGAAAGTAAATCATCAAAAAAAACTAACCGCCGCCGCTTTGTACCGGTTTAACAAATGGGGTTACGATATTCAGTTTATTGGTGGTCTTCTCAATGAAACTGATTTTGTAATCGGCGCCGGCTGGTCGGGAGCAATAGAAGATGTAAGTTTCAGAGGAGAACTTTCCTATTTCCATCCGAAGAAAAATCTACCTGATGATCGCGAACTTTTCATGTCCTCTATTTCATTCGACTATTCATTCCAGAACTCATCTTCAATTCTTGTTGAAGGATTGTACGGCAGCCTTCCTGAAAATAGCAGCTCCGGATTTCTAGAGGTTTATAATGCACCGGCAACGGTAAAAAATCTTTCCTTCACAAAATATAATTTGTTGGGACAGTACACTTATCTGATCACTCCCCTGCTCAGTCTCAGTTTTTCTGCAATGGTGATGCCCGGAATAGACGGATATTATGCGGGTCCGACTCTCTCCTACTCGTTAAAAGACAATCTCGATCTTTCTTTCATCGCACAAGCTTTTAGCGGAAATTTTCCGGATAGCATCACTGGAATTGATCAAAGACTCAATCTGTATCTTGGATTTATACGACTCAAAGCAAACTTTTAGATTGAACTCATTTCAACTTGAATATTTGTTAACATAATTTCCTTCTCAATCATTCCTGTAAAATATTTGCAGAGATGAAGCATCTTTGTAATATTTTGTTTATACTCAAAATAAATACATATTTCTCAAAATAATATAGTTTGTTAAAATGAAATCATATTTATCAAATAAATTTGATGTAAATCGGATAGTTGAAGTTTTGGATGAACTGCCTATCTGGTCGGCTCCGTTTGGTTTGAAATTGTTGAACGCGATCGAATATAAACGAAATTTGTTCATCCTTGATATTGGATTTGGAACCGGCTTTCCGCTTACAGAATTACAAACATCACCATAATTGAAGGAGTCGCTGAATCTATTCCGCTCGATGATACATCGATTGATTTAATTGTCAGCAATAATGGAATAAATAATGTAGAAGATATCGATAAAGTCTTTTCCGAATGCTCCAGAGTGCTCAAGCCGGGTGGGCAATTTGTGCAATCCATGAATCTCGATAAAAGTATGTTCGAATTCTATTCACAATTAGAAAGCATATTATCAGACTTGCAGCTAAACAAAGAAATCGAATTGATGCACCGGCATATTTATAACAAACGTCGACCATTGGATGAGATTCTTTCAATGTTACAAAGCATGGTTTTTTGATAAAAGATTTAGAACATGACCAATTTAATTACAAATTTGCCGACGGCACCGCAATGCTGAACCACTATTTCATCCGTCTTGCATTTATGGAATCGTGGGTCAAG
>JBAYFO010000091.1:0-8112 GCA_041667115.1 Ignavibacteriaceae bacterium
AAAGTAAGTAAAAAGGAGAATTAAATGGCCAAAGAAAAATTTGACAGAAGTAAACCGCACGTAAACGTCGGAACAATCGGTCACGTAGATCATGGTAAAACAACTTTAACTGCAGCTATTACAATGGCTCTTGCACGAAAAGGTCTTTCTCAGGTGAGAACATTCGATTCTATTGATAATGCTCCTGAAGAGAGAGAACGCGGTATTACTATTGCTACTGCTCACGTTGAGTATTCAACTGCAAATAGACACTATGCTCACGTTGACTGTCCTGGTCACGCCGATTATGTAAAAAACATGATCACCGGTGCAGCTCAAATGGACGGTGCTATCGTTGTTGTTGCTGCAACAGACGGACCTATGCCTCAAACAAGAGAACACATTCTTTTAGCGCGCCAAGTTGGTGTTCCAAGAATTGTTGTTTTCATGAATAAAGTTGATGCAGTTGATGATCCGGAATTAATTGACTTAGTTGAAATGGAAATTAGAGAACTTCTAAGCAAATATGAGTTCCCTGGTGATGAAATTCCTATCATCAAAGGTTCAGCTTTAAGAGCATTGGAAGCCGGTTCAAGTGGTGCCGATCCTTCAGACGAACGTTATAACTGTATTTGGGAACTTATGGATGCGGTTGATAACTATATCCCCGTTCCTGAAAGAAACGTTGATAAACCTTTCTTAATGCCTGTTGAAGATGTCTTTTCAATTACCGGACGCGGTACTGTTGCAACCGGAAGAGTTGAAAGAGGACAAGTAAAGATTCAGGAAGAAGTTGAACTTATCGGTTTAGGCTTACACAAAAAAACTGTTGTAACCGGAATTGAAATGTTCAGAAAAGAATTAGATGCAGCTATGGCTGGAGATAATGCCGGTATCCTTTTACGCGGTATTGATAAAAATGAAATTGAAAGAGGAATGGTTCTTGCTAAAACCGGAACAATTACTCCTCACAAGAAGTTCGAAGCTCAGGTTTACATCCTTTCAAAAGATGAAGGTGGACGTCATACTCCATTTTTCAACGGCTACCGTCCTCAGTTCTACTTCAGAACAACAGATGTAACCGGTGTTGCTTCATTGCCTGAAGGCGTTGAAATGGTTATGCCTGGTGATAGTGTTAATCTATCAATCGCACTTATTACAACCATCGCTATGGAAGAAGGATTGAAGTTTGCTATCCGTGAAGGTGGACGTACGGTTGGTGCTGGTGTTGTTGGTAAAATTATAGAATAAATGAATTGAATAATGAAAAGGGAGTTTTCTAACTCCCTTTTCGTTTCTTAATAATTGTTAAGGAGATATATAAGTGCCTGGTCAAAAGATTCGTATTAAGCTAAAATCATATGATCATATTTTGATTGATAAATCGACTGAAAAAATTATCAAAACTGTTAGAAGTACCGGTGCAGTCGTTTCAGGTCCAATTCCATTGCCTACAAAGCGTACGCTGTATACAGTATTGCGCTCTCCGCATGTGGATAAAAAATCTCGCGAGCAGTTTGAAACCAGAGCGCATAAAAGAATTATTGATATTCATAATTCTAATTCTAAAACAATCGATTCTTTGAGCAAGCTGGATATACCGGCCGGCGTTGATATTGAGATTAAGTTATAATGAAAGTGGAGTAACCATGTCTGGGTTATTAGGTAAAAAATTAGGAATGACAAATATTTTTAATGCTGAAGGTCAGCGGTTGGTAGCTACGGCTATCCAAGTTGGTCCTTGCAAAGTTACTGCCGTTAAAACGGTAGAGAAAAATGGCTATGCAGCATTACAGTTAGGATTCCAGGAAAAAAAGGAAAAAGCTTTTTCAAAACCTGAAATTGGTTTTTTCAAGAAGAATAATCTTCCTTGCTATGCAGTTCTTAAAGAATTTGCTTTCCCTTCAGTAGAATCTTATAAAGTTGGCGATGATTTTAACGCGACTTTTTTTGTTGAAGGTGAGTTGGTAAAAGTTCGCGGAATAAGCAAGGGAAAAGGTTTTCAGGGTGTTATGAAAAGACATGGCTTCGGTGGTGTTGGTGGAGTAACGCACGGTCAAAGCGATAGACTTAGAGCTCCCGGTTCAATTGGTTCTTCCTCTTATCCTTCAAGAGTTTTTAAGGGGATGAAAATGGCTGGAAGAATGGGAAACGATTCCGTTACTGTTGCAAATTTGAAAGTTCTTAAAATTAATGCTGAACAAAACGTAATTTTTGTTCAAGGGTGTATTCCTGGATCAATTAACTCAATAGTTGAATTGTATAAAAAGTAGTTTGGTAAAAAAATGTTTATAGATGTTTACAAAATAGATGGTACTTTGTCCGGTGAAAAAGTTGAATTGACCGATAGCGTTTTCGGAATTGAACCGAATGATCACGTTGTTTATTTATCGGTAAAAGCATATCTCGCAAATCAAAGACAAGGCACACATAAAAGCAAAGAACGCGGCGAAGTTAACGGCGGCGGAAAAAAACCTTGGAAGCAAAAAGGCAGAGGCGGTGCTCGTGCAGGTACAACGCGTTCACCTTTATGGGTAGGCGGCGGTACTATTTTTGGTCCTCGTCCGAGAGATTACAGACAAGATTTGCCAAAGAAAGTTAAAGCGCTTGCCAGAAGATCTGCTTTAAGTTATAAGGTAAAAGACGAACAGTTACTTGTTGTAGATGATTTCAATTTTGATAATCCCAAAACACAAAGTTTTGTTTCCATCTTGAAAGCTTTGAAAATCGATGGAAAAAAGACGCTCGTTTTAACGAACGGAAAACAAGAAAACGTTTGGAAGTCGGGAAGAAACATTAATAAAATTAAAGTTCTTGAAGCTCAAAATGCTTCTCCTTATCAGATTCTAAATAATCAAGTTCTTTTAGTACAAAAAAGTGCAATTGAAGTTTTGAATAATCAATCAGTGCCGAAAGAGGTGGTAAGCTAATGCAAGGTATTTTAATTAAACCCCTCTTTACAGAAAAAGTTACTAAAAGCAATACTGACCAGAACAAATATGGTTTTATAGTTTCGGTTAAAGCTAACAAAATTGAAATTTCAAGAGCTATCGCAAAGAAATTCAATGTTACAGTAACTGCGGTAAATACGGTTGTTAACAAAGGCAAAGTTAAAACGCAGCTTTCAAAAGGCGGCAGATTTACCGGAAGTACGGCAAAATACAAGAAGGCTTTTGTCTCTTTGAAAGCCGGCGATAAAATAGATTTATTTGAGCAAGTTTAAGAAAATTCGATTTGGAGCTACAGTAAATGGCAATTAGAAAAATGAAACCCGTTACGCCGGGAACAAGATTTATGTCGATTTCATCTTTTGATGAAATTACAAAATCAACACCGGAAAAATCTTTAACGGTATCACTTAAAAAATCCGGCGGTAGAAATAATCATGGCCGTATTACCTCACGCCATATTGGCGGCGGACATAAAAGAAGATATCGCATAATTGATTTTAAGAGAAATAAATTTGGAATTCCTGCAAAAGTTTTCTCAATTGAATATGATCCAAACAGAACTGCAAGAATTGCTCTTCTTCACTATGCAGATGGCGAAAAGAGATATATCATTGCTCCTGACGGCTTAAAAGCTGGTGAAACTATTCAATCAGGACCTGGATCAGAAATCAAAGTTGGAAACGCTCTTCCATTAAAGGAATTGCCACTTGGAAGTTTTTTACACAATGTTGAAATGAAACCTGGTAAAGGTGGACAACTTGGTAGAAGTGCCGGTGCATCAATTCAGTTGATGGCTAAAGAAGGCGAGTATGCTCAGTTAAAATTAACTTCGGGTGAAATTAGATTAGTTAGATTGGAATGTTATGCTACTTACGGTTCAGTAGGTAATGCAGAACAGACAAACCTTAGCTTAGGTAAAGCCGGTAGAAGCAGATGGCTCGGAATTCGTTCACATGTACGTGGTGTTGCCATGAATCCTGTTGATCACCCTATGGGTGGCGGTGAAGGTAAAACTTCAGGCGGCGGTCATCCGGTTTCTCCTTGGGGACAAAATGCTAAAGGATTAAAGACCAGAAAACATAAAAAAGTATCTAATAAACTTATTATCAAAAGACGAAAGTAAGTAGAGAGTAAATATGCCTCGTTCAGTTAAAAAAGGACCTTTTATTGATCTTAAATTGTTGAAAAAAGTTCAAGTACTTAATCAAACCAGTCAAAAAAAGATTATTAAAACTTGGTCAAGGTCTTCAACTATTTCTCCTGAATTTGTTGGACACACCATAGCGGTACACAATGGAAACAAGATGATTCCTGTTTACATTACGGAAAATATGGTTGGTCATAAGCTCGGCGAATTTTCTCCGACACGAATTTTTAGAGGTCACCCTGGAACAAAAGCTGAAAAAGCATCAAAAGCTAAATAGGACGGAATAAAGGTTTATGGAAGCAAAAGCTATTACAAGGTATATCGGTTCATCTCCTCGGAAAATGAGATTAGTGATTGATCTAATCAGAGGAATTCCAGTTGATAAAGCAATTGAAATACTTCATTTTCAACCAAAACATGCATCAAAAGATGCAGAAAAAACTTTACGATCTGCAGTCGCCAATCTTATTAATAAAGAAGATGGTGTTAAAGTTGAGACCAGCGATTTGGTAGTTAAAGCTGCCTTCGTTGATCAAGGACCAACTGCAAAACGAATTTCGCCGGCGCCAATGGGTCGTGCATTCAGAATTAGAAAACGCTCATGCCACGTCACTATTGTGGTAGAAACAAAATAAATTAGGAGATTTCTTTTTGGGACAGAAAACAAATCCGATCGGTTTTAGAGTAGGCATCATCAGAGGATGGGACTCGAATTGGTATGAAAATCATAGTTATGCGGCAAAGTTGAAAGAAGATGATAAGCTTCGTTCTTATGTGCGGAACAGATTGAAAAAGGCTGGTATTTCTAAAATCATCATTGATAGAACTTCAAAAAATATCATTCTGAATATTCATACTTCAAGACCCGGTGTCGTTATCGGAAAGAGTGGAAAAGAAATTACTCAACTTGAACAAGAATTAAAACAATTAGCTGACAAAGAAGTTAAAATTCAAATATCTGAAATTAAAAGACCAGAGTTAGATGCTTATTTAGTAGCAGAAAATATTGCTAATCAACTTGTGGGAAGAATTTCTTTTAGAAGAGCTATGAAATCTGCTATCAACTCTACCATGAGAATGGGAGCTGAAGGAATTAAAATTATGTGCGCCGGCCGATTAGGTGGTGCTGAAATGGCTAGAACGGAACAGTATAAAGAAGGAAGAGTTCCTCTTCATACCATCCGCGCTGATATTGATTATGCTAATGGTAGAGCGGAAACGGTGTATGGTTCGATCGGCATTAAAGTGTGGATCTGCCGAGGCGAAATTTTAGGTAAACGAGCTACTGACTAATATTACTGTAGGAGTTTTTTTTATATGTTAATGCCCAAAAGAGTTAAGTTTAGAAAATCGCAACGCGGAAGAATGGCCGGAAAAGCCAAACGTGGTAGCACCATTGCATTTGGAGATTTTGGTTTAAAAGCTCTTGAACCTCATTGGATTACCAGCAGACAAATTGAAGCTTGTCGTGTTGCTTTATCAAGAAAAATGAAACGTGATGGAAAAGTCTGGATCAGAATTTTCCCTGATAAACCGGTTTCAAAAAAACCTCTCGAAACAAGAATGGGTAAAGGAAAAGGAGGACCTGAATTTTGGGTTGCCGTGGTAAAACCTGGGAGAATTCTGTTTGAAGTTTCGGGTGTAACAAAAGAAGTAGCTCATGAAGCATTAAAAGTTTGCTCGCATAAGCTTCCTATTACAACAAAAATTATTGCTAGACCGGATTACGAATAAAAATTGGTAAATGAATATGAAACTTTCTGAAATAAAAGAAATGTCTTCCGAAGAAATTGGGAAGCAAATTGTTGGAGAAGAAAACAATTTAGTTGATTTGCGCTTTTCTCATGAATTAAAGCAATTAACAAATACTGCAAAACTTCGCATAACAAAAAAAGATATTGCACGGATGAAAACTATCTTAAAAGAAAGAGAACTTTCTGAAAAGAAATCCGCTGATAAAGGAGTTAAAGCTTAATTATGGAAAAAAGATCTTTACGTAAAACCAGACAAGGTAAAGTTGTTAGCAACAAAATGGAAAAAACCATTACTGTATCTATCGAAAGAAGAGTTCCTCATCCGGTATACAAAAAATATTTTAAGAAAACCACAAAATTGATGGCTCACGACGAAAAGAACGAATGCAATATCGGCGACGTTGTAACAATTATGGAAACCCGACCACTTAGCAAAATTAAAAGATGGCGCTTAGTTGAAGTCGTTGAAAAAGCTAAGTAGTTAAACCAAGGAGTTTATGAAATGATTCAAGAAGAAACCAATTTAGTAGTTGCGGATAACTCCGGCGCAAAAAAAGTACGCTGTATCAGAGTACTTGGCGGCAGCGGAAGACAATATGCAAGTTTAGGAGATTTAATTGTAGTAACTGTTAAATCAGCTATCCCGAATGGTCAAGTTAAAAAAGGTGAAGTTTCTAGAGCAGTTATCGTTAGAACGAACAAAGAAGTGAGAAGAAAAGACGGTTCATATATTCGGTTTGATGAAAACGCCGCAGTTCTCTTAAATGCGCAAAACGAACCAAAAGGAACCCGTATCTTTGGACCCGTTGCAAGAGAGCTTAGAGAAAAACAGTTTATGAAAATAGTATCACTAGCCCCAGAAGTTTTATAATAGGTTAACCATGCGAATTAAAAAGAATGATAATATAGTTGTGATTTCCGGAAATGATAAAAATAAAACCGGAAAAGTTCTGAAAGTGTTCCCAAAGGTCAGCCGTGTGATTGTTGAAGGAATTAATATTCGTAAACGTCATACAAAACCTTCGCAAAAAAGTCAACAAGGAGGCATTATTGAAAAAGAAGCTCCTATACATGTTTCCAATGTAATGATTGTGGATCCCAAGACAAGCAAGCCTACTCGTATTGGTTCTAAAGTAATTATTGATGAAAAAACAGGCAAAAAGAAAATAGCACGCGTTAGCAAAACTTCCGGCGAGATGTTATAAGTACTCATCATTTTCTAAAGGTTTGAAGATATAATGGCAGAAAAAAAAGTAAAAGAAGTTAAAGTTGTTACCGAAAAAAAAGGGAAACAACCTAAAGAAGCTCCCAAAGAAGCAGCAACGCTAGCTCCGGAAGTGAGAGTCCCTAACAGACTTTTGGGTGTTTACCGAAAGCAAATCGTTTCAGATTTACTTAAAAAATTAAATTTTACTAACGTAATGCAAGTTCCTAAACTTACCAAAATTGTTGTAAATATGGGTGTTGGAGCTGCGGCTTCCGACGCGAAAGTTATGGAAGAAGCAATTCGCGATCTCGAAACGATCGCCGGTCAAAAAGCTAGTGTGCGTAAAGCGAAAAAAGATATTTCTAATTTCAAACTTCGTAAAGGCGTTAACATTGGTGTTATGGTTACTTTACGTAAAGAAAGAATGTACGAATTTCTTGATCGGTTTATTAATGTTGCGTTACCACGCGTAAGAGATTTTAAGGGACTTTCTGATAAATCTTTCGATGGCAGAGGCAACTATTCCATCGGAGTAAAAGAACAGATTATTTTCCCTGAAATTAATGCTGATAAAGTACTTAAAGTTTTAGGAATGGATATTACTTTTGTAACTACTGCAAAGACGGATGCTCAGGCTTTTGAACTCTTACAAGCTTTTGGTTTCCCTTTCAGAAAAAAAGAAATTAAATAAGGTTAAAGGATTTTTCATGGCAAGAAAGTGTTTGATTGCAAGAGAAGAGAAAAGAAGAGTTTTGGTTGAAAAATATCAAAAAATTCGTGCTGATCTAAAGAAAAAAGGGGATTGGGACGCACTTCAAGAACTTCCAAGGAATTCTTCAAAAATTCGTATGCATAATAGATGCATGGTAACTGGAAGATCCAGAGGATATCACAGAAAATTCGGAATCTCACGTCTAGTTTTGCGCGAAAAAGCTTTGCGCGGTGAAATTCCCGGTTTAAGAAAGGCTAGCTGGTAGGAGACTTTATGGCAGTAACAGATCCAATTGCAGATTTATTAACACGAATCAGAAATGCAGTTAAAGCACAAAAAAGAAGAGTTGATATTCCTTTTTC
>JBAYFO010000092.1:0-8106 GCA_041667115.1 Ignavibacteriaceae bacterium
TCTTCCTCAGCAGTTAAAAAATGATGAAGAAAAGTACATCACACTGCTTCATGAATATTATTTTGAACGGCAAACAAATTTCTTTAAAGAAAAACCGGAACAGAAAATAACTTCATTCGTTTTTAGAACTAGTGATGAGAAAAGAAAATACTTCGGTGCCGGAAATGCTGATGTTGCAAAACCCTGGTTGAACCAAATCTATTTATCGTTGGATTCGTACGAGCAAACAGTTAATCATGAATTAGCCCACGTCTTTGCTGGAAAGTGGAGCAATAATTTTTTAAAGATCGATGCGAACTATAACCCCGCAACCGTTGAAGGGATTGCCTGCGCAGCCGATCCGGTGTATGATGATTTGGATATTCACTACCTCGCTTTTCTTGCAACACAAAATAATTTGAAGGTCAGTATTCAGAGTCTTTTTAGCGGATTTTCGTTCTTCACAAATGTTTCTTCTCTTTCTTACATTTATTCCGGTTCATTCTGCAAATTTATTATTGATAAGTACGGAATTAGTAAGTTCAAAGAGTTTTATCGCTATGGTGATTTTGAAAAGAGTTACGGAAAGAAACTTTCTTCGATCGTTTCCGAATATCAGAAATTTATCAGTACTGTAAATTATTCAAATCAAGTTCATACTGCGAATTATTATTTCGGACGGAAGCCGCTTGTGCAGAAAGTTTGTCCACGGTATCTAGCTAATAAAACAAACGGCATCTACCGGTTGATAGAAGAAAAGGATTTTACCGCCGCAAAGCAAGAGATTCTTTCTATAAAAGATTACAATAAGAATTATTCTCTGCTAAGCGGACTTGTTTTTTGTCTTGAGGAAGAGTATCCTCACCAAGTAGAAACTTTACTTGAAAAGAATTTGTTGAACTATAAAAACACTCCTTACTATTATCTGCTTCAATTAAAATTAGCGGATGAAAAAATAGTGAATGAAAAGTATGATGAAGCAAAAGTTATTCTGGATAGTTTGGCAACTTGGAACCCGACGGGAAGAGTGGAATCACGTATTAATCTTAGGAAAATATTGTTAACGAAGGTTGAGAGTGCGGCATCATTTTTCAAAGCAAAAGAGATTGACCGGTTTACGATTCTGGTAAATGCATACAAAACTACTCCTTCACCGGCTTTGCTTCTTCCGCTGATTGATTTTGTCGATAAAGAAAAATTTAGTTATTCTTCTTTTAGAGATTTAATTGGACAAACGAACATTGTAGTTACAAGCGAAGACTGGTATCCGGTTTTAGAACTTGTCAGGTTTACGATCAAGCATAATGATTTTGTCTCTGCTGAAAAATTCTTAAAAACATTGGGAAATATTATTCCTGGTTATGCTGCCGAAAGTTTGCGAAACGAAAAAGATAAACTTGTATGGTTTATCAAACATGAAGAGAAAAAATAAGTTTATATGATAGATATTAGTCAAATAGAAAAGTCTTATCCTTTCATTAAGAAGATTGCCAAAGCTGCGGCAGAATTGAAGACTGAGCTTTATATCGTCGGCGGTTTTGTGCGCGACATTCTCCTTGAACGGGAAAAGAAAGAAATTGATTTTCTCGTGATCGGAGATGGAATTGCCTTTGCGGAACAACTTTCCGATCAGATCGGCGGCGAAAAGGTTACGGTGTTTAAAACTTTTGGTACCGCACATTTTAGATATAATGATTTTGATTTGGAGTTTGTCGGCGCTAGAAAAGAATCATACGATAGAACTTCGCGCAAGCCGGTAGTAACAAACGGCTCCTTTTATGATGACATTTCCCGGCGTGATTTTACCATTAACACATTAGCGCTTTCACTTAATAAAAAAAATTATGGTGAGTTGATCGATACCTTCAACGGACTTGCTGATCTTGAGTTAAAACTTATCCGGACTACACTTAATCCGCAAGAGACTTTTGATGATGATCCTTTGCGCATTCTGCGTGCTTTCCGTTTTGCCGCGCAGTTGAACTTTACTGTTTCTGATGAAATTAAAATCGCTGCAAAAGCAATGGCTGAGCGCCTTAAAATAGTTTCTCAGGAAAGAATAACTGATGAATTTCTCAAAATACTTTCTTCTCCAAAACCATCCATCGGCTTAAAACTCCTTCAAGAAACCGAAGTGATGAAAGTTATTTTCCCGGAGTTCGCGAATCTTCAGGGAGTCGATCAGCGCCAGGATTTTCATCACAAGGATGTTTTTTATCATACGTGTAAAGTGGTTGATAATATTTCTCCCAATACAAATAATGTTTGGTTAAGGTTTGCGGCGGTAGTCCATGATATCGCTAAACCGCAGACAAAACGGTTCGTTGAAAATGTCGGCTGGACTTTCCACGGGCACGAAGACCTTGGCGCGAGATTGATGAAAGGAATTTTCACCCGCCTTAAACTTCCTTTTCATCAATTGGAATATATCCGTAAACTTGTACGGCTTCATCTGCGTCCCATTGCGTTGGCGAAAGAAGAAGTCACCGATTCCGCCGTTCGCCGCTTTATTGTTGAAGCGGGGGAGGACTTGCACGACCTTATTACTCTTTGCCGTGCCGATATTACAAGCAAAAATATGGAAAAGGTGAGTGAGTATCTTGCCAACTACGAACGGGTGATGAACCGGGTTTTACAAGTGGAAGAGAAAGATAAACTGCGCGCGTTTCAATCTCCTGTACGCGGTGAAGAAATTATGGAAATATGCAATTTGAAACCATCGAAGAAAGTAGGCGAGATTAAAACTGCTATTGAAGATGCGATCCTTGACGGCATTATTCCCAACACGTATGAGGATGCGTTGAGTTATTTGTATAAGATTAAAGAGCAGTATTTGTGAATGAGATTTGGATACTTTTTTAGAGATGCAGAATCAAGTTTAATACTCTTGTAAATGCATATAAATTTATGCATATTTTGATCAACAATTTAGAACCGGAGTTTCTATGTCCTCGCTTCAAACACAAAATAAAAAAGAACGTTTAAGTTTTTTTGTTGATTCGGAATTATCAAATAAAGTTAATAGAATTTCAAAACAAACTAATTTAACTGTAAGTGATATAGCTCGAAAAGCTCTGCAAAACTTTGTTGTCCAGGTAGAGAATGAAAAAACCGATAAGGAACTTGAAGCTGGCTATAAAGCCAATTATAATTATTATTTAAAATCTCAAGAAGAGTGGCAATATGCCGACAAGGGATAAAGCGGGAATTATCGACCCACTTCTTCGGGGAGATGTGTATCTCGTCAATCTTGATCCAATTGTGGGTAAAGAAATTGGGAAAGCCCGTCCGGCGGTAATAATTCAAAATGATATTGGGAATAAATTCAGTCCGGTTACAATTATTGCTCCGGTATCAAGTGTAAAAGAAATAACAAAACCTCTCCCGATTATGATTTTTCTTGAAAATGGGGAGGGCGGTTTAAAAGAAGAGAGCTACGTGGATTGCGGACAAATTAGAACGGTTGACAAGGAGGCAAGACTGATAACAAAATTTGGATCTTTGAACAAAACAAGAATGCTCGAGATTGATAAAGCGCTAAAGATATCCCTTTCCCTCCACTAATTCATAAAACAATCCAGTCTAAACATATATGAGGATGCTTTGAGTTATTTGTATAAGATTAAAGAGCAGTACTTGTAGAAAATCCTTTTGTGCTCTTTGGGTTTTTTCCCTTGTGAACTTAGTGGTAAAAAAACATTAACCACAAGGGGCACAAAGTTTTTCACAAAGGTCACAATAAGTTTTTCTCACGATCACTCATTATGATTTCCAACAGGAAAATCTATTATTGCCGAAGTATGTATTAAAGTAGTATCAAAGAGGGGAACCGGCACATCTTTTAACTGTACCCCAAAAGATAGGAGTTGTTTTGGGCTTAATTTAAGGTGGATTTACATAGGTATAAATACCTGATTATTTTGTTAAAAATAATCTTCTTAATTGTATCTATATACTTTTGCATCAATCTTTTCATTATCCTCTGTTGAATAGATTTGTTCTTTTACTCCAAAACCCATTTTATCAGCAAAGACATACTTAACTTTCCCTGGCGCAATACTCACAAACATATTTGGCAGTTCTGGATGGACAGTTTTCTTATCATAAACCCATACCTCATAATCTTGATAAATATTCACCGGTAAGTTGTTCATCGTCTCACTTATTATTTCATCCGGCGCACCATAGAGAATATAAGCTCTTGCTCTATCTGTCTGCCAACCACCCAGATAAGTGTTGGCATACGTAAATCTCTTTACATATGTTTCTTTAAACTCATTTTCTTCAGTCGTTGTATTCGTATCTCTTCTCCACCAGAATTCAATTAAAAAATTATTTAATTCTTCTTCGCTGTTTAATAATTCTAAAGTCTGCTTTTCGTTAGATGTGGCAATATATTCAATGAAACATGTAACTTTTTCTTTGATTGTTCTTGATGGCTGAATACTTGAATAAAAATTATGTGGAGGCGTAGAGCAGCTGCTTAGAAAAATTGAAATTCCTGCAACTGTCAAAACTAACTTATATTTTAGCATAATGCGTTTAATCCTCAAGTTGAGCAATAATACTATAATTGTGATTGAGTATAAAAAGAAATTCATTAGAAGAATTAACCCTAAAGTCTATATTGTCGAAAATAAAATAAAAGTGGAGTATGTAATTAATATCTTTACTCGCGCTTATTATTCCGCCTATTTCTACAAAGAAATAATGCTCCGTCTTTCCTAACTATTTGTATGGACAAACTTATAATATTTTTTAATAGTTCTCAAGCTCTACTTAAAAATATTTGTGCTCTTTGTGCATTCTTACTCATTATCATTTCCAACAGCAAAATCTACTATTGCCGAAGCATGTATTAACGTAGTGTCAAAGAGGGAAACCGGAACATCCTCTTGCTTAATCAGTATCGGAATTTCTGTACATCCCAATACAATTGCCTCCGCGCCTTCAGAAATTAGCGTTTTAATAATGCTGAGATATCTTTGCTTAGTTTCTTCTTTGAATATTTCCTTTGCCATTTCATCAAGGATAGAGGAATGGATGAACTTCCGGTCTTCAAATTCCGGGATGATTGCCGATATGCAGTATTTTAATAATTTATCTTTATAAAAAGGCTGCTCCATTGTTATTCTTGTTCCGAGGAGTCCAACTTTTGTATAGTTATGTGCAGCAACTACCTTTGCGGTTTCTTCAGCGATATTAATAATAGGGATGTTTATAATTTTTTGGATTTCATCCGCGATTATGTGAGGAGTATTAGCGCAGAAGACGATACAATCAGCGCCGGCTTGTTCAAGATTTTTAGAAATAGCAGTGAATTTACCGGTAAGTTCTCCCCATTCTTTGGGGTCGGTAGGTGGATTGAATTCTGCAAAGTTCACGGAATAAAGAAGCATTTTAGCCGAACTTAAACCGCCTAATTTTTTATTTACTTGTTGATTTATTAACCTATAATAATCAACCGTTGAAACCCATGTAGTTCCACCTATTAAACCTAATGTTTTCATTTTATTACCTCTGCAATTTAATTGACCGATGAGAGATTACAATTATAACAAGAAAAATGTATCACAAATATAAGTCTAAAATCCTATTGTGTTCTTTGTGTTTTTCACTTGTGCCCTTAGTGGTAAAAACATTAACCACAAGGGGCACAAAGTTTACACAAAGGTCACAAGAAGCTCCTCTTCGGTTTTAGATGAATAATTATAAAAACGTTACAAAGGATGAACCGCTTGTCCCCGTGCGGCATTCCGGAACAACAACGCTGACGCAACCCAAAGAACTGCGAAGAATCCATTTACACCTAAGATCTCTGCCACGGAACTATTTGGAGACAAGTGCAAACCGGCTATCAGCGCAATTATAACCACCAACGCATGAGCGAATGCCATAGCGAACAAAGTCTTTACCATACCGTGTGGCTGCAAGCGAGAGATGATGGCACCGAAGATTCCGACAGCAAGTACTCCGATGTACATCAGGTTTGCAGGGTTGTCTTCGCTCCCAATGAGCCCCACTGCAAGATTCGTCCAGACAAGGAGGAGCGCTGTAAAGACCGCAACACCAACAGCAGCCCGGTACATGATATTGCCCATCTTTCCCGCTACAAGTTTATACGTGAGTCCAGTGCAGAACAATAGCACCCATGCAACAACAAAATCGAAAAAACTCCAGTCCACTTCATCAGTAAACTGCATCGCCAACAAGGGCAGCAGCAATATGAACGCTGCCACTACCGCAACTCCGCCGGCGGATCGGTAAACTGTATTATTCGGCTTTATAGTCTTGAAGAATTCACTAAGTAATTTCATAATAATTAACTTTACTTATTGTGGTTATAATTTAAGATTCTGTAAAAATATTTCGCGCCCGTTGTGTTTTTACTTTTTAACCTAGGGTGCAACCTTCAAGGTTTGCCTGCAGGAAAACAATCTAACCTTGAAGGTTTGAATACAGGAAAACAACCTAACCTTGAAGGTTAGATCCATAGAAACATTTGTTTTACGCTAAAAAGAAGGTTTCTACCACTCTGGAGTGAATTTCTATCACTTTTAACTTAATTTCCATCACTTGGGTCTTCATTCCCACAGCTTTGGACTTGATTTCCATCACTTGGGTCTTCATTTCCACAGCTTTGGACTTGATTTCAATCACTTTGATCTTCATTTCCACAGCTTTGGACTTGATTTCAATCACTTTGGTCTTCATTTCCACAGCTTTGGATTTGATTTCCATCACTTTGGAGTGATTTTCCATGGCTTTGGGTTTCATTTCTACAGCCTTGGCTTGAATTTCAACGACTTTGGTCTACTTTTCTATTCCTTTGGTTTTCATCTCCACAGCCTTGGATAATCTTTCTATTACTTTTGAGTCTCTTTCCAATACTTTTGAATTTATTTCAATCATATTGGATTTGATTTCCAACTCGCCCTTTTTCATTTTAAGCAAGTGGGAATTCATTTCCATTACTCCTTTGTTTCAAACTACTCAGTAATTTTTAACATTTCCTTTTCAACTTCACCAGCCGCAACGTTGCTAACAGATTTTGTCTTCTCGGAGAAGTAGGAATAAATCCCCGGGATAACATACAACGTTAAGATCGTTGAAAAGATCAATCCGCCGATAACCGCAATACCCATTGAAACTCTACTGCCTGAGCCCGCACCAAGCGCAAGGGCGATAGGAAGCGTTCCAAGGATAGTGGAGAAGCTTGTCATAAGGATGGGACGCAAGCGAAGCCGTGCTGCTTCTTTAACGGCGTCAACTACATTTAGTCCCTGGGACTTTTTCTGATTCGCGAACTCTACAATTAATATTCCGTTCTTCGTTACCAATCCGATCAACATAATTTGACCGATCTCGCTAAAAATATTTAACGTCTGATTAAAATACCAGAGCGAGAAAGCCGCTCCTGCTATCGCCAAAGGAACCGTGAACATAATTATCAGCGGGTCGCGGAAACTTTCGAACTGCGCTGCAAGAATTAAGTAAATCAACACAAGCGCAAGCATAAAGGTGAAGAGCAAACTAGAAGAACTTTCAACAAAATCTTTTGAAGCGCCGTCCAATGCAGTAGAAAAAGTTTAATCTAAAACATTCTTCGCAATTTTATCCATCGCTTCAATTCCATCGCCGATAGTTTTACCCGGTGCAAGACTTGCCGATACCGTAGCACTTACATAGCGGTTAAATCTATACAACTGCGGCGGACTACTTCTTTCTTTAAGCGTAACCAGGTTGTCAAGTTGAATTGATTCGCCTCTGCTATTTCTTAAGTGAAGTGAAGTAAGATCAACCGGTTTGTTTCTATTTTCTCTTAAAACCTGACCGATAACAGAATATTGTTTCCCGTCCATAATAAAGAATCCGAACCGTTGCCCGCTATATGCAAGTTGCAGAGTTTGCGCTATATCCATAGCTGAAACTCCTAGTTCTCTTGCTTTTGTTCTGTTAATTTCAACGGCTATTTCAGGTTTATTGAATTTTAGATTTACATCGACATTTGCAAACGTCGGGTCTTCTCTTGCTTTATCTAAAAATTTTGGAACAACTTCCCGCAGCTTTTCAAAATTCGGCGCTTGGATAATGTATTGAACAGGTAAACCGCCTCTTCTTGTTGAA
>JBAYFO010000093.1:0-7968 GCA_041667115.1 Ignavibacteriaceae bacterium
TTATTGATCCTCTACGAGGATCATTCTTTTACGAGAACATTTTTTTACAAAAATTAAACATCTACGATGTTTTTCTTTCTGACCTCGTAGAGGTCAAAGTATTTCCCATTAGTAAATCGCTTTATATTTTCCTCTAATCACAAAACTAGTACCGGGCGATGACAGATAAGTTTTAACCGAATCATATAACGCTTGATATTTATAGTTTTTTAATTGCGAAGGTATATTATTCCCAAATGGTTCTAGGACCGGAAAAATAATCTGTGCCATTTCCGGGTTAAAAGTAATTCCAGGTTTCCGGTCGAATCTACCATCATGTCCGGGCAAACCGGTTTCCTCTTCTTTATCAAATCCGAATAACTCAAGCAATCTGACATTATCAATTGTATTTGTTTCAGAACCATCCGGCTTCTTCAAATAAATATCCAAATCAAGATCACTCACTTTCCGATGGAAAGGGGGAATCTGATAAATGTTTTTCATTTTTAGTTTCCATGTACTAACATTTTGCGGAAGAAGATTTTGTGGTTTTATAAGCTTCAGTACGCCTTTTATTTTCGAATTATTCACCAGTTCCGTAATAAATTCTCCGTAAATCAAATCGTCGTCATTTGAGAACTGATCATTTTCTGTTTGATAGGCAACTGCAACGATATCATTATCATTCAAAGGTATATTAAAGGTTAGGGTGCCGGTATTACAATTATAAGAATATTCTTCGCCGTAAAGCAATACTCTAAAACGACCTAGCTCAACTTCTCCGTGCGTAACAATATTATTATTTCTTACTGAATCAGAATACATACTCTGAACCGAACGAGATGGTAAATTAAGGTATGCTATTGCCGGTATAGACCTATATTCTTGTGATATCTGATTTACCGAGATATATACTTCAATTCTTTTTACAAAGTAATGCGGGTTAACAATCGGATTTGGATTTCCATAGAAATGATTAAACATATTAAATTCGGCCGATGTATCTGCATAGACTTGATCTATAAAATAATTATCCTCAGCGTACTGCAAATAATTAATTTCAAACGATATTCTGTCATCTACAGGCGGTGTTAAAGTATCACCGTCTTCTTTATGGCATCCGAGAAAAGTTAATGCAAAAAAGCTTAGAGCAATTATTAAGTATTTCATTTTGATCCCTTCTTATTTATGTATTCTAACTACACGTTTACTCGATAACCATTTCATGTAATTAAACCCAACACCGCCGTATTAATTATTTAATTTCTTCCATTTACGTTTAACTTCTGAAAAAATGGGTAATGAGTTATTACGCTTCTAATCATTTTATTGCAATATCTATTGTGTCTTTAGTATTTGTAAAACTAAGTTTCCGTAGAGCAGTTGTTTCTTCTGCTTTAATCCATGCCTTTAATGTAACTTTTGTCCATGTTTCTGATGAAACCGTTCCGCACTCTCCCATCATCTGATATTGTATTTCATTACCAATAGTTTTTTTGCTCTGGGGCTATTACTCTACCTAACGCTGTGTCTTGTTAAATCCCAACACTACCTTATTAATTATTTTCTACCAATCATTCGGTTATTCTTTTTTCCTTTTTATCAATTTTACTCCTTCTTCTTTCGTCCCTATGTAAACAAATGAACAATTAAAAGCAGAACATATTTCTTTAAATGATTTTAAATAGCCATACACGCGATTTGAAAGTTTATATTCGTTAGTATTAATTTTGATCAAATTGTTTCCAAAAATATCAGTTGCTTCACTTTTATCGATCACAAAACCATGATCTTTATAAGTATAAACAAGGTTTCGTGCAATTTCTGCTGGGGAATTTACAAGATTATTTTTGTGAGTACTTAAAAGACGTTCTGCGTATTGCATAGCAGATTCGGCGACTCGTTCATTATACCCTATATCAATTGGCTTAACAGTTTCTATTAAATATTTAGCAAACATTTCTGATGAATTTGGATTTTGACTTACTAATTGTGAAATATGTTCAATAGAATTTTTTAAGCCAAGTACTGGCATATCTTTTATTTGGGGGTCTATTGGCCCAAGTTCGCTCATACTGCCCATATGTATTTCGTCAGCCGCACAAGAAAGAAGGGTCGCCGCTGATTTTGCCATTCGTGGGATAACGACAATGAATTTTCCATCACTATATTCTCTACATAATTTCCCAATGAGGTAAGCTGCTCCAATTTCACCACCATAGGATTGCAATATCATAAGAATTGGTTTTCTTTCAGTAAACTTTGTAACAGCGGTATAAATATCATCCGCGTCAGTCTTCAATAATGTCGTATTATCATAATGAATAATAATATTGTAAATATTTGCAATTGGATCACTGTTAATCGTTTCAGTTATATAACCACTAATCGCCTGCGAAGCTATCTTTTTCTTTTCTTCTCCATCTTCATCATCTCGAAAAACATCAAGCAGTTTTCTATAAACCTCAACAATATCATTTTTAGGTGATTGGGAGGACTTTTGGGTCTGAGGTGTTTCATTATTTTGGTGAGTACTTTCATCTTTTTCGTTCATTTTTTTCTCCATTTTATAACATATTAATCATATCTTTTTCATAATCTTCGTAATTTGTCCATTCAAGGGTATGTAAAATATTTTCAGCATAATTGATTATCCCCGGATTATTCAAATCAAACTGATCTCTTTTATACCATTTCTTATATCTTGGACTATACCAGGTGGACAGTTTATCAAAGACACGTTGCGAAATCCTTCTTAATTTATCCTCATAAAAATGAAAAGCCTGATTTCTACCTGCATATATTATTAAACCTATAGGTAGATCATCACAAATCCTACCAATACAAAATTTCTCTGCTTTATCTCCACTGTTAATTATATCTTCAAAACCGTTTGTAATCTCTTTATTTATTGAAAATTTTTCAATCCCCCAAAAAGCAAATTGAAGTATAGTGCCAGCGAACGTAGTTTTAGCAAAATGTTCATACTGAAATTCATTATCCTTTTTTATTCTTAATTCAATCACTCCTTTATTCTCTTCACACCATTCTAAATATGCTTTGGTGTTTTCTTCAGATTCTATCTCACCCCAATAAGAAAATACTGGCCGCTCTGGATATTCTAATAATTCCATATAAGAATAATTTGCGTCGAATAGCTTTTCAACAGCACTTTTGGTTCTATTTAAATATTCATTGATTGTATTCATTTGCGCAACTTAAATTTAATTCTATGATATCATTTAGTTAATTAAAGAATACAATCTTTATAAAGTTATTTCCTGTATTCCATTTATTTCTTTCTTACAAATAAACTAGGATGATGAACCGCCTTTGAGTCCAGTTAATCATTATATTAAAAATATTTAATTAGATAATTTGCCTCAACAGAATCAATATTTACACCATATTTTTTTAATTCTGCTTCAGTTACCGTATTCCTACTTTTAATAAATAAAAATATTGGCTTCTCTCTATGTATTTCTAGTTCAGTACCCATCGTAGCAAAAAACCTTTCGCTTCTTAAGTAATAATTGTATCCGTCTTTTGTAAAAAAATATTCCCTTTTATATATTTTTTCTGAGTCAAACATTATACCGAATTGTATTATGAAAAGAGGAAGAAATATTAATAACATTACCATTGACGCAAGCCCACTGAGAAATGAAATAAAGTTTTTTTTTGATTTAATAAAGATTAGAACTAATAACAATAAAATAATAAATACCGATGTTGTGATACTTCCATAATACAATAAATTGTCAAATGGTGCATACCCAAAGCTTAAACTTTGAGCCACACTATATTGTAGTAACTGTATTGGAAGGAGAATAACAATCGTTGCTATCAATGTTCTTAATAATATTTTATTTAACTGTATTCTCTTCATTGTTCAATATTTTTACTTCATCTGCACCATTTAGTTAATTAAAGAATACATTCTGCGTGCAGTTACCTTCATGTATTCCATTTTTTCTTTCTCTCAAATAAACCAGGATGATGAACCGCCCTCATCCAGTCCATCACCCTTTTAGTATTCAGTTATCAGTTGTCAGTAATCAGTTATCAGAAGGAAATTTTTTAGTTATCTTTTCTTACCAAAGACTTACTCCTTAATTTCCTCCTAATTCCTACCGCGTCCGCCTTTGGCGGAATTCGTAATTCCTAATTCTGAACAGCACTAATGCGCTACAGTAGCGGAAACCGGGTTACTCCAGATTCCTTTCTCTTCGCCTCTAAAAGCGCGGACTCTTATCCAATATTTCTTTCCGGCGGTTAAAGCCGTAAATGTAAATTTAGAAGTCTTGCCCGTTGCTCCGGCGTTCGTCCAGGCTTCCGGAGTATCTACAGAAAGCTGGAACTCATAACCCGTAGCCGCCTTTACTCGGTCGAAGTTGATATCAATCTCGCCCGGTTCATCACCAATAGCCGCAGAAAGATTTGTTACCTGGTCTATCTCCACGGCGCTTCCTTTTTCCGATTGAATAGGGTAACCGGTAGTTAGCAGCACATTTACGTCGCTTGACTTTCCGTTGATCTCATCAACAATCGAAACGTCAATTTTCTCAAGCGTTTCCCTCGCGTCGTCCCGTTCGGAAATTGCCTGACGCTGTTTATCCCTTGTAACAATTACCGCACTTTCTTTTGCCTCCAGTGCGCCAATCGCGTTTTGATAAGCGGTCAACTTTGCGGCGTCAACCGTCACCTTCACTTCGCTCCCCGATAAGGCAGCGTAGCGATTTTTTGTTGATTGAATTTCTTCATCAACATTTTTTCCTTTTAGATCAGATTTTATACGTCCCATTTTTGGAACTCCTATAAAGTTAATAATTAGATGATTTAAGATTGTGTTAAAACAGAGTAACACGCAGAAATATTAAATTATTAAGCTATAGGTTCCCGAGAATCAGCTCCAAACATTTTTGATCCTCCGGATACCCACATACAAACTCCGGTTAAAAACGGAGTATCCTTCACCACTTTATTTTATTAAAGAACAATCAAACAAACTCTCCAAAAAACAATAATTGAAACCGGTTGTACTAAAAATATTTTTTACCGTCACGCTGAGCGAAGTCGAAGCGTGAATATGCAACAGCATCTCATTTCTCGACTTCTCATTTCTCGACTTCGCTCGAAATGACTACTCCAGCTTGAATTCAGCTACTTGCCAAATGGTATTCTCAACCTTTCAATGCCGTGGCAATTCATAAACGACAACGTGCATCGATTTAAATCATAAAAACTGCTCACTTTCCCCTTTTCTTCGTTTTTACTCAATATTCGCACTTTTTATTCGGGGAAAACCATTTTTCCTTAAGGGAAATCCTTTTTCCCTTAAGGATTTTCTCTTTTCCCTTCGGGGAAATTCCTTTTCCCTTAAGGGATTTTCATTTCTCCTTAAGGGATTTTCATTTCTCCTTTGGGCAAACGGAAATTGACGTTGGGGAGAGCGCTTTTTCCTTAGGGAAATTTTGCTTTTCCTTAAGGTATTTCCTTTTTCCCTTAAGGGATTTTCTTTTTTCCTTGGATAAATCTTTTTTCCTTAAGGAATTTTCTTTTCCCCTTAAGGGATTTCTATTTCTCCTTAAGGGAAACGGTTTGGAATGTAGGGGATTTCATTTTCCCCTTACGGTATTTTTCTTTTGCCTTAAGGGAAATCAATTTTGCCTTAAGGAATTTTTCTTTTGCCTTAGGAAAAAACAGTTCTCCCTACAAGAAAACAAGATAAAAAAACCTTAACGGTAATTAAAAGGATGTGAAAATATTTTATTAGAGAAGAGAAAAAGAAGTGATTTTAAGAAGAAGCAAAAGAGTGAAACATTTGATTAAACCATACAGTTTACCAAATACCCACCTTTACCGGGGAGACGTTTTTGTTTTCTGAAATGAATAATAGCAGCGGCTTAACCTCAACCATCACCCATCATCCCTCAAACATATTACATCAACCATCATAGAAGTAACCTTTCCTTTAAGCAAAATGATCTAACAAGAGATACGCTTAGCGCCTCCAATGTTGTAAGTGAATAGAACGCCCCAACAGGCTTTTTCCACACCTTAGGATTTTGCCCAAAGGTATACAAAGAAAAAACACCACAAATTCAATTATCTAAATAAAAACAACCGGGAAAGATTCAACTATTCAAAGAACATTCCCGCCTTAACGGGATTCTCAACATTTGTTGCATTAAACATAAACATCAATTTTTATTTATGCAAGCAATATTTTTAAATAAGAATATTTTTATTTTTTTTCATCTGCCCTTCAAATCTTCGTGTCCCTCTGCCAAAGGCAGACAAGTTCGTGAAATCCTTCGTGATTCTTCGTGAAATCCTTCGTGGTTCTTCGTGAAATCCTTCGTGATTCTTGTATGTTAAATGTTATAAAAAAGTTCTTTGAAATATTGAATAAAATAGTTTCCTTTACGGAAGAGAAGGTTCGTGGGATGGGTCTAAGAACCCGACACGAAGTTTTTTCCTTCCGTCAGGTTTAAGTCGAGGAATAACTTGGTACTTGGATACCGTATTAGACAAGACTGATGATTCCTGACAACACTTATTTATTAACCAAACTATAGGTTTTCTATGAAAAACTATTTTCTCGGTATTGACGTGAGCAAAGGGTACTCAGACTTTGTTCTACTGAATGAGAAAAAACAAACGGTTTTAGAAAGCTTCCAGCTAGACGATACATTTGAAGGACACAACAAGCTTTTCAAGATCTTATCTGAGTTCTTTACGCAGCAGCCGGATACAAAAATATTTGCCGCTGTAGAATCAACCGGCGGGTATGAGAACAATTGGTATCACTTGTTGCACAAGTATCAAGGACAGTTGAATATTTCTGTTGCCAGGCTTAATCCCTACGGTGTAAACTATAACAGCAAAGCGGATTTGAAAAGAATTAAGACTGACGCTATTAGCGCAAGAAGTATAGCAGAGTATCTCATCAGTCATCCGGAGAAAGTAAGCTACCAAACAGAAGACTACTTTGCTTCTCTCCGCAGACAATGGACTTTTATCAAGATGCTTACTAAACAAAGAGTACAACTGTTAAACCAACTCGAGTCTCTGCTTTATGTTGCCAACACAGAAATCCTTTATCATTGCCGCAACAAAGTAAATCTTTGGACGCTAAAGCTGTTGAAACAGCACCCTACGGCAAAACATCTAGCAAAAGCAAGAGTAAGCACAATCTCTAAGATCCCTTACCTCACCGAAGCCTTAGCCAAAGAACTCATCAATAAAGCAAAGCAATCTGTTGCTTCAGAAACAGATGATACGATGGCAGAGATTATTACCGCTACGGTAAACCAAATTCTTTCTTTACGTAAAACAATCTGTTTACAAGTAAAGCAACTCCAGAGCAATTGTAATTTGCCGGAAGTAACTCTACTTAAGAGTTTTTCGGGAATAGCTGATTATTCTGCCGTTGGGTTACTTATCGAAATCGGTTCGGTTGAGAGATTTTCTTCTGTAAAAAAACTTGCTTGTTTCTTTGGAGTACATCCCGTCTTTAGCCAGAGCGGTGACAAGATAAGTGGCTATAGAATGAGTAAGAGAGGAAGAAAAGAGCCCCGGCAGATTTTGTTTAATGTTGCCAGGTTTGCTATTGTTCATAATCCGCTGATCAAAGAGATTTATATCGATCACTTGAAAAAAGGAATGTCGAAGATGGCGGCTATCGGTGCCATCATGCACAAGATACTTAGGATTGTTTACGGCATCTTAAAAAACAAGACTCCTTTTAACCCAGAGATTGATAGAGCAAACAGACTAAGAAACTTAAGCAAGAAAAACGAGGAATCATTGGTCGTTAATAAAATGCTTGAACCAATTGATTGTAAAGCACCGGTTAGTAGAAGACAATTAAAAAAGAGAAAAGAGCAAGAGAAGTCCCAAAATCTTAAACCGCTGAACGCGGAACAGATTGTTTCTGTTTTTGCGGGATCAGACTCTCGCTCCTTTCCGTTTGCTTCAACTCAA
>JBAYFO010000094.1:0-7611 GCA_041667115.1 Ignavibacteriaceae bacterium
ACAAAGCATGGTTTTTTGATAAAAGATTTAGAACATGACCAATTTAATTACAAATTTGCCGACGGCACCGCAATGCTGAACCACTATTTCATCCGTCTTGCATTTATGGAATCGTGGGTCAAGATTTTGCCAAAGAATAAAGTTGAACAAATTTTCGATACAATTGAACTACACTTAAACGAACAAGCAAGTGTTTTAGGTTCTATAAAACTTAGCATCCCTTTTGTATTGATTAATGCAAAAAAGAGATAAGAATTAATAAAACTGGGAATTACTAAATTTTGAGGGAATTTTGAAGTTTGAAAATCTTATCCCTTGTATAAGAATCATGATGATTTCTACAGCACTTAATTTAAATGTACTTTTACACGATAGTAGAGTATAATATTTAGGATTTATTTATGACCAATGAAGAAAAAATAAAATGGTTCGATAGAAGTGTAAAATTCCAACTCAGCGGATTAATCTTCCTTGAAATGAAACAAAGGAAAAAGGGTGCGGGTATCTGGGTAATTGAAAACACAAAAGATAATACCGTATTGAACTCTAATATGGAATGGGAGAAAGAACCCGATCCTTCCAAACGGGATGAAGCATTTCTTATCCGCACACGGTTTGATCTTGAATCCGCAATAAGCATGTATGAACAATACAAGATGTTTGGTGAAGAGTAAATAGACACTCTCCAATCTTGCTCATGGTCTAAAACGTTTTATCTCACTACTGAGTTAGTCAGCATTGTAGTATAATTGCCATTGCTTCTTTAATTCCTTGAAGCTTACGTTGTATATTTTTATGTAAGGTTTTTCTAACAATCTATCCGGGTCTTCATAGATTATTTTTTGAGTTAAGATGAGTCTGTCTAGATCCTTTTGATCCTGAAAAGAAACTCCCTCTTTTGTTTTTTTGTTGTTCGGAGGAGCACCTTCGAATTTCGCGACTTGATTGTCTGAACTATCTGATGAAACAGATTCATTCATATTAAAAAATCCTTTCATCGTTTGCGCAAAATAATTGTGGAGAGAGATAATTTTATCAAAGCCATATCGCTCAGCTAAAAGATCAATAAAACTTGCCCACTCCATATAAATAACATCCCGTTGAATTGCGGGTCTGGTACTTTCGTAATATATATTTTTTAGCTCTCTATATTTATGCGAAGACACGATATCCGTCAGTGCAGAATTATAATTCTCATAACCTTGCCAATTAAGATAGTATTTGCCGGCTACCCAGCTAGCAAAGCCTTCATCCCAATACATATTTCCGGTTTGATTTGAGGGATCAATCAATCGATAACAAATGATATGTCCCAATTCATGCGCAAATATTCCAAGCAAATGAGACGTCGTTCTAATGCTATCTTTAGATAAAAATATTTTTGGAGAGTCAGCATCAGGCACAGCCGTTCCCCTTGCACTTCCCTCTATGTCCTTGATCTCAAGAACTAAATTTATATTTTTTTGAAACTTTACTCTTTCGCACTCAAATTGAAATATTTTCTGAGAAATTTTCAGAAATTCATCTTTGCTGATAGGTAGATATTCTTCATTAATGATCTTAATTCCAAGTATAGGTGGTTGAGCATCTAAACTATTTACAAAGATGATAAAAAATAGAACGATGTATATTTTCTTAATCATAAACTTACCTTTATTATTAATAAACTGAATTTACTATTTTATGCTAAGCTTAATTGCTACTAAGGATTTAGCATCTTCAACATCCTTTTTGAATTTAAAGGTTATGGTAATCCCGCGAATTTTATTATAGTGTTTTCCGGATCTATATTGTTCCTTCAACTCTTCGGAAATTGAACTGTCTATGATCGCTTTTTCTGCTCTGTCAGTAAAATAGAATGTTATCCTAAATGAGCCTTCTTGAACAGAAAGCCAGAAAATTGTCTTCGACTTTTTCATGACTTTTAAAAGCCACGATTTTCCGTCATTGTAGTATTTCCACTCTTCTTTCAAATCGGTATGTTTCGTGTGAAGAAATTCAAAAATCAATTTCCATAAGGCTTTAGATTTCCCAATATGTGAAAAAATTATTGCTTCCGTCGGGTATTCATTTTGATTTGTTAAAATTGGTAGTTCCAATCTTTTTCCTCATTATTTAAATTAGTTCCTACGGCGGACGTAAAGCCTACTCCGACGATTATTTTATTTAAACTGCAACACCGAACAACGCCCCCACACCTGCAGTAATTCCCATTGCAAGCGCACCCCAGAATGTTACACGAAGGGTAGCCTTTAATACCGGTGAGCCTCCAACGCGAGCAGCCACCATACCCAATAAAGCGAGACATAATAGAGAAATCAAAGAGACCGCGAAGATTACTGCCGTGGCAGGAAATATCAAGACTGTTAATAAAGGCATCACTGCACCCAATGCGAATGTGCCCGCTGAAGAAAACGCAGCTTGAACTGGACGTGCAGTAACAACCTCAGAGATTCCAAGTTCGTCTCGTGCATGAGCAGCAAGTGCATCATGAGCCATGAATTGTTCGGCAACTTGTTTTGCAAGTTCAGGTTCCAAACCACGTTCAATATAGATTGAGGCTAATTCCTCTTTTTCATTATCAAAACCATTTTCAAGTTCCAACCTTTCACGCTCCATATCCGCTTTTTCCGTATCCGCTTGAGAGCTAACTGATACATATTCACCCGCAGCCATAGACATTGCGCCTGCTACGAGTCCGGCAACACCCGCAATTAAAATGCTGCTCGTTGAAGCTTTAGCAGCCGCCACACCAACAACAAGACTTGCGATAGATACGATCCCGTCGTTTGCTCCTAGTACCGCTGCGCGTAACCAGCCGATATGTTGTGTACGATGCTTTTCTTTATGCGATAAATACATGATAACTCCTTCCACTGATTACTTTTTACTGAAAACTAATAACTAATAATTTACAAATTATGATTTAGGTGCATTCTTTTTCAAATAATCAAGAATCGTTTCGAGCTGTTTATCATCCATATGCTTTGCAGAAGATTTTAGTAGTTTCCCAAAAGCCGCTATTTCTTCTGCACTTCCGGGATAACCGATATTCATATTTTCAGACATAACATTTGAGTTGGCAAGTTTTTCTCCTTTCGCATTTAGCCACACATAAAAAGGTAGCCCAGATTTTTCTCCGCCAAGTTTTGCCATAATCTCTTTTCCACCGGGATTTTCTAAAACTGCTATTTTATCTCCGCGTTCTAAAACATCAAGATGAGTGATCACAAAGTTATCTTCAAAAATCTTTTTAAGTTCATCACTTTGAATTGCTTTCTCCAATCTTTTACACCAGCTGCACCACGAAGCGTGAAATATTAGAAAGACATTTTTATCTGATGTTTTAGCTTCCTGATATGCAGTTTTGAGAATTTTGTTAGCGTTCTGTGGTTTTGCGTCCTGCGCCGATACAAAACTTAAAGTGAATAATATGAGTGCTGACACAACAATAACTTTACGGAACATTATGTAATCTCCTAAATAAATATGATTGAATAAATGCTGTTTTATTATACAAAATCCTTTTTGATTGGACAAATTATTAACTCCCACAAAATAAAAAACCCCGTACTTGACGGGGCTTTTTAATCTGTCTCTGTTTTTACTCTATTTGTTCCACTTCAGTATTTCAATTTTGGAACTTGACGTATTTAGTTTAATTAGTTTCCCGCCGCCGTTAAGATTAACTGATGCCGTAATTTCTCTGCTATCCTCATCAACATTATAATTTTCAAGTTTATAATCCGAAGTAATCGTGTAACGACCTTTCAAATCATTTTTAGAATGAACTTTTATTACCGCTTCAATAGTTGCTTTTGCATTTTCAGGAATCAATAATTTAATATTTCCGCCTGAAGAAGAAATTTTACTATCGTCGCTCCCATCCGGATCTAACTCTACATAAACCTCACCACCGGAAGTATTAGCTTTTACCGAGCCGTAAAGATTTTCAAGCTTGATATCCCCACCTGATGTATTTACTTTAGTTGTTCCTTTAGCTCCGGCTAACTTAATATCGCCACCTGAAGTGTTGAGTTTCGCGACTCCGTTAACATTTCCAACACCGATATCGCCACCGGAAGTTGAAGCAGATAAATCGCCGTTAACATTCCCTACTTTTATATCGCCACCGGATGTACTTAAGGATAATGATCTGTTTGAACCGGCGACCGTAATGTCTCCGCCCGAAGTAGAGAGTTTCCCTTCACCACTAATAGTTCCTACATGGATATCACCTCCGGCTGTAGCAACTTTAAGATCTCCATTAATATCTCCGGTAGTTATATCTCCACCGGCTGTTGTCATCGAAACATTTCCCTTTACGGTTTCAACTCTAATATCTCCTCCAGCAGTACTTCCGGTAATATTTCCATAGAACTTGCCTAGGCATGATAAGTCTCCGCCGCTAGTTCTAATCTCAAGATTGAATTGTTCTGGAGTTTTAATTGAAAATGAAGCTTCATTCTCTCTTAACACTACTTGAATGGTATTTCCATCTTGACTAATTTTTAGGTCTTCAGCGTCAGATTTGTCTAACCCGGTTACTTCAACATATACTTCATCTTTGCTCCAGGATTCTACCTTAACATCACCGGTAACTTTAACAGAAAGATTATCACCTTTTTTTACCTGAAAATTTTTGGTGATTCTGTCCTGTGATAGTCCAGCCTGGGTTATTGTAAACACTACCATTGCAGTTAAAACGAAACTGAAAAGATTTTTATTCTTCATGGCATTTCTCCTTATGATTCTAATTTGGTTAAAATTGTTTTTGCACGAAGTTTTATATAACTGTTTTCGTCTTCATGCATTTTTTCTCTCAGAACATTTATTGTATTTGGATCTGTAAGTTTTTTGATATCATTTTTTTCACTAAGACAGTTAATCGCCTGAATTCTTAAGCCTGAATTTTTATCGTTCTGTAAAACATAGATCATCGCGTCTCTTATTTTACCGTCAAACGGAATATTGCACAATGCATTCATAGCTTCTTTCCGAACGCCGGGGTTATCATCATACATCATAGCTTTGAGAAGAGCATCTTTCAGCACACCGGTTGTGTTTTCTCTTTTTTCTGAAAAGATCGCATTAACGGTTCTCAATCTTACTCCTGGATTTTCATTATCAAGTAAAGAAGTTGCAAGCACTTTTTGAATTTCTATGTCGTTAATATTTCCTTTAAGCTTAACAGGAGTAGTTTTTTCATAGGTAATTTCAACTTCTCCGTTATCAAAATTTTTATTCACAAATTGAAGATTCGTCAATTTTGAACCGCCGTTAACCATATCGCCGCTAGACAGGATCTTATTCCCCGTATTATTAAAGAAAAGAAAATAAGCTGCCGTCATAAAGACAACGGCGGAAGCAAAAGAATACGCAATCTTTAAGTTGCCGGATGTTGGCGCTGTAAAATAATCCCACACATTTTGCAAACGGAATTTCTTCCGATTAAGGACTCTAATTTCAGCTAACAGTTCCTGACGCGCTTCAAAAAGAGTATCTTCATTAAGTTCTTCCGTCAAACAGAATTTTATCTGCTCGTGAAACTTTACTAATGCTTCAAGTTCGGTTTTACACAAATTGCACCCAAGCAGATGGCGTTCAAATTCGTTACGTTCTTCTTTATTCAGTTCATTGTAGCTGTAAAGAATCAGCAAGTCTTTATATTTATTATGTTCCATGTTCGTCTCAAGGATTTATATTGTTTTTAATTTCAGTCTCAGTTTTTCATTTGCAATAAAAAGATATTTTTTTATCGTTCCTTCACTGCAATCCATCATTTGGGCAATTTCTTTTATCTTGTAATCATGCATGTGTTTCAGCATAAAAGCCATTTTTTGTTTTGGCGCCAGGCTGTCAACAGCTTTTTGGATATTTCCATCTCTTTCAGATTTAATAAACTGTTTATCCGGTTCCAGCTCTTCAGATGATCGCAAATCTAATTTTGGAGATCCGTCTTCGTCATCCGGAGAAATACTTACTTTTTCATATTTCTTGTACCGCGCCTGGTGCGAAAGACAAACGTTAGTAGTAATTCTAAAAAGCCAGGTTGAGAATTCGCTACGGAATTCAAATCGCTTGAGCCCTTTATAAACTCTTAGAAAAACTTCCTGATAAATATCTTTCGCATCATCCGATGATCTACAGTAATGAGCGGTCAACGAAAGGACTTCCCTATCGTGCCTATAGACCAAAGTTGTAAAGGCGGAATCGTTCCCGTTTCGCGCCGCTAGTATTAAATCGTTATCACTCAGTGAAGATAAGTCTTCCAAAACATTAACTCCATTTTTATTAGTTAGACTAAAATAAGTTTAAAAAGGTTGTAAGGGATGAGAAAAATAGTTATAGGACAAAGACAAGGGAGGAAATTGTTAATAAATATTGATGGGACAAAAGAGAATAAGTCGGCTAGACTTGAAAAACAGTATTAAAAATCGCTTCAGGATAATTTGCAGCAACATTCAACAATACCTTGGCCGGTCCGTCTGGTTTACGCCTTCCTTGTTCCCAATTCTGAAGTGTTGAGACACTAATTCCAAGTAAGGTAGCAAATTTATTTTGAGATAATCCTAAATGTTCCCGTATCATCTTGGCATCCGGATTTTCAAAATCAAATTCGCGGGTCGGTTTTCTTTTCCCAGTCAAGATTTTTCCTCCTTCTTTTATACTTTTTTGCAGTTCATAAAATAATTCATTTTTCATTTGAACTCCTTTTCAACAAGAGATTTTAATATTTTCAATTGTTCGTCAGTTAAATTGTCTTGTTCATTTTTTGAATAAATCAGAAGCATAAGGATGATATCTTTAGTTCCAGCCCAATAGTATATTATTCTTACTCCGCCACTTTTACCTTTCCCTGGAATAGACCAACGAATTTTTCTCAGTCCCCCACTTCCACCAATTATTTTCCCTTTCCCGGGATTCAGTATTAGTTCATTCTGAAGTATTCTATAATCTTCATCAGGCAAAAGAGTCTTTAGCCTTTTTGTAAAAACAGAAGTTTCTATAATTTTCATATGCTAATATACGTCATTGAACGATACACTTCAACCACTTTTTTTATCCAAACTAATGACATTTTGCACATCGATATGAATTCGTAATACGACCCCGAATTTATCTACAGTCTCCATTTTCTTATCCAAATGGCATTTAACAAACAGTAGTTATGCCTCAAATAAATTTATTTGATTCTCGTTTTTCTCAAAATATTTAAAGTGGTTATCTGAAACAATTTCCATTCCACCATAGCGGTTTATTGTTTCTTTTACATATTTGATTGAAGGTTGAACATGAGCTCTGATATCTTCTGTTGTAAAACGCAAAATTGACCAACCCAAACTCGAAAGAATATTGTTCCGCCTTTTATCGCGCTTTACATTCTCCTCTGACAGATGGAAAGCATCTCCATCGCATTCTATATTTATGTTTCTTTCTCTGCAGAAAATTGCGAAATCCAAATAAAATATTTTGATAGGGGTAAAGACCATATATTGCCGTTCCGCCTCGATTTTGGTACTTTTTAACACTTCCCAAAATTCTTCTTCGAGAGGGCTTTCATAAAATAGATCATTTATGTTTCGTGCATTTTGGAAATGCTTGAGAGTA
>JBAYFO010000095.1:0-7600 GCA_041667115.1 Ignavibacteriaceae bacterium
AACGCGGAACAGATTGTTTCTGTTTTTGCGGGATCAGACTCTCGCTCCTTTCCGTTTGCTTCAACTCAAACTTAAGGAAACGTTTTCAATATGTCAATGAACTTTTTGAGAATATAGCTTCTCAGAATAAATACTTGGGATAACTTAGCCCAAGTATTTATTCTTGACTTTTAACGGAATAACTTCGTGTCAGAACTTAAAGCTGCACAAAGCAAGTAAAGACAGTGATTAAAGCATCCTTAATTACAGCCGTATCTTTCCCATTATTTTTTTCACTCTCTCCGGATCGATGGGATTGAACCACTTCCCTTCCTCTTTAAAATAAGAACCGATGATCAACGCATCACAATATTCGAGATACGCATTAATATTTTCTGCGGTAATTCCCGAACCGGCAAGCACCGGCAAGCCTACATTATTTTTAACCATTTTAATTTCTTCTAATGATGGCTCCGTTCCTGTACTGCTTCCGGTAATAATAACACCGTCGCTTAAAAAGAATTCGGCAGCCTTAGCGGTATCAACAATGCCGGTATCGGCAGTAATCGAGTGCGAACTATGCTTCTTCTTTATATCGGTAAAAATTAAAATGTTCTCTGCACCGATCTGCTTTCTGTAACGAAGTAATTCCCCCGCATCGGAATTAAATATTCCTTCATCGGCTACGTGGGCAAAGACAAATCCTTCTGCACGAATAAAATCAGCACCTGCAGAATACGCCGAAGCTATTGCTTCTTTATTTGCCCCTGCAAGTATTTGAATCCCAAGAGGCAAGCCAACCTTCTTTTTTATTTCATACAGGATAATGCTCATTAACGTAGTTATCTCGGGACCGACATTTCTATTCAGATAAGGAACATCGTGCATGTTCTCGATCATCAACACAGGTACGCCTAACGATTGATAAAGTAACGCTTCCGAGAGAGCTTTATCAATTACAGCTTTTATACTGCCGTTATACTTTGGAGTGCCGGGCAATGCCTCCACATGGATCATCCCGATAATTGGTTTGTGCAGATTAAATAAATTCATGGCAATTCAATATTAAGTGAAAGAATACGGTTACTTTAGTTTAAAAAGTTTTCAAACAACATCTGTAAAATGATTTATTCTCTAGAGAATTAAAACATTTTCTTATCAATTTCGACATTTAAAACAAAAAATCCTTTAAAACTAAAAGTTCTAAAGGATTTTCTTTTATGCGGAGAGAGAGAGACTTTACGAAGTCTAATAAATCCTTTGAATATGCGCTAAAATAGACGCTTTTTTAGTGGGGGTCTCCAAAATGTCTCCATAATTATTAATTTTGTGTTCAGGAGACTAATATGCGGAGATCAATTACACAACAAAACCCACCCCGTCCAACAAAATTGAAAAAAAATAAAATATTTCTCTGCTCTGACTTGACTTCTCCAGACGAATAAATTATACTATATGTGGGGAAATGAATAACTACAACTCGACAACAGCCGATACGGCTTTATAAATCATAATCATAGGTAACTCACATGCAAACATCGTATTCAAATAAAGACTTTTACGCTTCTGCTTTTTTAATAGCAGAAGGGTTTGAGCTTGCCGACTACTTCAGAGAAAACGGGTTCACTACTTTTATTTTTAACGAAAGTGAAGCTCTTCTTGAAGCAGTCCGTAAATTCCACTCGCTAAGTGCTCTTATAGAGCCGGTTCGTTATGGTAACGCAATTAAATCACTAAAAACCTTGATCCATAGCGAACAAATATCTACCTCCAACTCAAATAACTATTATGCAAACAAAAGGAAAGGATCCAAAACAGTATGACATCTTTACTTTTGTAAAGGATAATGTAAAAATAGAAGAAGCCGCAAAACGCCTCGGCTTAGACTTAGAAAAAACCGGTAAATCGTATCAGGGGAATTGTCCAACGGGACACACATCTAATGGTGGAAGATGTTTCAGTATCGAAACTGAAAAACAATTCTTTCGCTGCTTCCAATGCGAAACTGCCGGAGATGTAACCAAACTTGTAGAGATCACAAAAAAAATAGCTCCCATGGAAGCTGCCGAATGGTTAATCGAAGAATTTAACCTTGAAGAAGAGCTCAACAAACAATCATTTCGTTTTAGAAAACTCACACCGGAACAAAAAGCTGAACTTGACGATCAAAAAGTCATGGGAAAACTTTATCAATCTGCATTTGAGTGGATGAAACCTCAACTATATGGAAATGATGGATCTGTAGAACTCAAATATCTTACCGAACAAAGGAAGTATGATCTAGAAGTTTTACAAAAAAGCGACTGGTGTTACTTTCCATCAGCGGACAGAATAAAAAAGCACCTCTTTTCTTTATATCCCGCAGACGGTGAAAACATCAATAATTTATCTTTATATGGATTCACCGGTGAAAAAATGCATCTGGCTATTCCGTACCGCAATAACGAAGGACTGATAACGGGATTTATTAAGCGGGCAAATAAACCGGAAGGTATTTCATTCGTTGATAACAAAGGGAAAGAAAAGAGTGAAGTCCGTTGGGATAGTACATCTGGTGTTCAGAAAACAGATCTTTTTAGCCTTTATAACTGTAAAGGAGAAGAAGACCTCTTGATCGTAGAAGGCTATCCCGATGCGGTTATCATGAGTGCCGTGGGGATGAAAAATATTGCTGCTGTCGGACAAGGTAATTTATCCGAGTCACATCTTGTGGCAATGAAAAAAGAGAAAACTAAAACCGTTACCATCTCATTTGATAACGACAAAGCGGGTTCGCCGAATACAGAAAAAGCTGTAATGATGTTGTTGGAAAATTCAGAGATAATACCTTATGTTCTTGAACCTTCATTGTTGGCGCCGCATAAAGACCCGGATGAATATGTGGTAGCAAATGGTTTAGAGAAGTTCAAAGGGCTGTTAAAACAAATAGAGCTGGGCCCGATTTGGTTGTGTAAGCGTAAAACCAAAGATTTAACGACAATGGATCCAATAGCTAAACAGAGAGTGCTCAATGAGTGTGTGGGGATTGCACAACTAATACACAACCCCATCCACGAAAGCGAGATCGTGAAATATTTAGTGGGAGTTTTTCAATACAAAGAGAAAGACATTTTGAAACTTCTCAAGCAGAAAAAAGACGATAACTTTGTCAGCTCGTACAAAAAAATAAAATATACGCTACTTCCCATTCGTCGAGCAAGGAACATCACTTTACGCTTATTATGACAGTTTCAAGGATACCGTTCATCTTGGAGTGGGAAAAGATATTCTTGCAACAACGTTAGCGTCTGCGGGACAAAAACTACCCGAGCCGATGTCTGTGTTGACTGCGGTTTTCGATGTGCATAATAATAATCGAATAGACCTTGAACAAGAGATTTTTAACTTCTTTGTACCTTCTGAATATATGCTTTTAAGTAAGACCGATGATCTGATAAATCCGAAGCATGATTTTAACTCGATATATAAATTGCTCGGTAATCTGATACCTTCTTATCAAGAACGAAAATTATTTCTTAACTGGCTAGCCGGAATCATGCAGACGAGAGAGAAACAATTGACTGCATGGGTGTTCAAAGGTGAGCAAGGTGCCGGGAAGGGACTGCTGTTATCTCATGTTCTTAAGAAACTCTTGGGACGGAAACAAGCGATCCAAGTTGAAGATGCTCAATTGAAAAATGAGTTTAACCCTTGGTTGCAGAACTCTTTATTAATTGCTTTTAACGAAGTTGCAAGGGATACGAGTTCAAGGAATATGATAAATTCAAAACTAAAAGCAATTATCACTGATGAGGAAATCCAGATCAATGAAAAAAATGTAAAAGCATTTTATATTACCAACTACGTGAACTGCTTATTCTTCAGTAATGAGAGTGTTCCGATATTTATCGAACAAGGGGACAGACGGTACAATGTGGTTATGACTCACGGAAACCTGAATAAGCGTGATTGGTTTGAGATGGATCCACTCGGGTTTATTGCAAAACTCGAAGCTGAAGTTCCGGCATTTGCTCAATTCCTAATGAACTGGAAGTATGATCCATTGAAGGCTACAAGAGTATTTACAAACGATGCAAAAGAAACAATGATCTCTTCGGGGATGAATCGCTTTGAAGAATTTACGGATAAGTTGAGAAGCGCTGATATCTATTGGTTTGAGGAACATGCAAACCATGGACTTTTTAATAACTTTAATCTAAAGGACGAGATCAAAAAGAAGAAAGTTCCAAGAGAAAAATTACTGGATTTATTTATGAGCATCTATGATGATACAAAAATAAGTAAGATAACCTTCGGCAAGAAAATGAAAGAGCATGGTATCGAGGGGACAAGAGAATCCATACCGGGCAATGTGAATGATAAAGCGAATTATTACGTCTGGAAATAGCCAGACAGGAACAGACAAGATGCAGACAGGATGGAGCAGGTTGTTTTGTTTGAATACGCACCAAAAACAGCCCCAGACAAGATAGACAGGATAGACAAGATGATTATGTCTCAAGTGAAAAAAATATTAAACAGAAATAAATATTATTTTCTACCGTAGGAGTTGAAACATCCTGTCTAACTTGTCTATCCTGTCTGGAGTAGAAAACAAGCTAAAAACGCAATATCCATCTTGTCTGGCAGACAGGATCAGACAGGATGGGTGTGTATGTTGTGCCTGGTGTACAAGGGAAAATGGGATACACAACCCACGGGGACGAAAAAAACGTCCCGAAGCAGGCAATGAGCAATTAGGACTAGCGTACGTGGGAAATTGGGGTGAATATGTCGTGCTGGGAGTATCTGCTCAACCAATCTGCCCCAGTCCACGAAGGACTTGTCTGGGATAATAAACAAGTAATCATTTGGGTGTTAAAAGTTGCTGTAAGTCCTTATGTTATAAGCACTCAGATATATTTAAATGCAACTACCTCCCTCCGCGATGCTGCAGGAGGTGGTACGAAGGGGCGTATTTGTTGTTCCGGGATGATCTGCTCAACCAATCTCCACCCAAGGGCGTTGTATTGTTGGTCCGGATGCAAATGGTCGCTGGTGGGGGTGTGCAACAAACGGTTTTACGCAGATACACAACAAAATCCACCCCACTCCCCAACGTTTATGGCAACTGGCAAAAAAAGAATAGGAATAGAGACCTATAAATATTAAAAAGGAGGTAACACACATGAAACATAACTATCTAAAAAATCGAAAACCACGAAACGTCGAATACAGCAAGAGCTATAAACTGCTTCAGTCTCTCGGTAGAGAGACTTTAACAGAAATATTAAGCAGAGTTGGAATGTTTTTAGCCGCCAGAGAAATCTCTGCACTGTTGGGATACGATGTCAGTGCCCCGGTAGTTCGGCATTGTCGAACAAGATATAAACTTAAACAAGGAGCGACAAATGAAAAAGAGAATAGTCATCAAGATTAAACCCTTATCAAAGGCGGAAGTTGTTTATCTCAAAAAATTAAAAGATCGTCCATCGGACACAATCTTTCGCGAAATAGAGAGCAAGATGAGCATCTATAACAACAGTCCAAGTAGCACTGTCCAATTACCGGGGACATGATTCCAACAAATACAAGGCGCTGAACTTTTTCGATCGCTGGTAAACTGATAAAGCCCATCGTAATTAATGTGCGGCTTTCGTAAATTATTAAGAAACACCTAAAAAGTATTTACTGCATCTTCAACACTTTTGAAAAAGCTAGCATAGTCTGGGTCCTTGACTAAGGTCTCTAATAATTCGTGAATTTCCCAACTTACTGTATCTTTTGGAATTTCTCCCCTACATAGATCAACTGTTTGAAAGGGTAACTGGTTCGGTCGCCAGAATATTGATCCTCTCGGCAAAGAGCCTGTTGCGGAAATAACATATCCCCAAGGTGTATTATTCCCATGGACGATAGGTGTACATGATAAGGTGCGGATTCTGTTGTCATCCCACCAACTTTTACAATCTTCTTCATTATCCAATCTAGGATAATTCCATAACAAGATATAATACTTAAGCACATCTAATCCGGTTAATCGTAATTCTTCAATTGCTTTTTTTATGTTGTGCATATTCGCTCCAATATTAAAATATTAAATAATTAATGCCGACGGTTTGCAATTCCACTTGAACTCAGTGTTCGGCTTCTTCTTCATAAAGTTCCACTAAATATGATTGCATAAGCTTTACGTCCTTAATGCTTCTCCCTATTTTTGTTATTGTTTTTTCCCCCGATTCGAAAAAATAAAAAGAAGCAAATATTCAAGGTTCCATAGAAACTCTTAATCTTGAATAGCCAGTTTAGGTTCCATATACCGCACCCGCCATTTGAGGTAGGAACTGGTTATCCGTTCAAATGATTTCCATATTAGAAATAAAGTAAATTAAATTTTTTTTAGATTTTTTACTGTCCTATACAAAGCCACCAGTGTTACCGACAATTCTTGAATATTTTCGAAACCAATTCTTTTGACATCTCTCGCCTTAGAAGGCTTGCAAATAAAACACGTTGATGATGTTGGTTAACAGAAACAAACTGAGTAAAGAAAGCAATTAACAATAAAAAGTGAATTATGGGTTTGTTAAAGCACTTAGACGGAAATCTGCCACTGACCCAATATTTGGGGACTTAGAACCATACAATAGACTTTAGATAAATTTATTCAAAGTGATAGAAGACGATCATGCGACTATAGACAGGGGAACCAGAGGGTTCAATTTAAGAAAAATTATCAGAGATTTTTGCCTTATCCCCAATAATTGACTTTTAGTGACGACTAAATTACTGTCTTTTCACTTTCGAAATCGAAGAAATGAAGTTTTTCCATATTGATCTTTAATTTTCTTAAAACGCCTGTTTGAGGAATATCCCGCGCCGGAATTCGTGAGATGAATTGCACATTATCAATATTGAAATATATGTGAGCTTCGTTCCCCATCGGTTCTACAATTTCGAGCATAATTTCAAATTCGTGATAATTGTTTTTTAGAGATTCATCATTCATATCGTGGATATCTTCGGGTCTGATTCCAAGCCAGATTTTTTTCTGCAGAAATGGCTTTAAGATATTTGATTGTTCAGCATTAAGATTAATTATCAGTTTCGAGTTAACCGATTCAAATCTTAATCCGGAAGTATTAGTGATTTTTCCTTCAATAATATTCATCGCGGGACTACCGATAAATCCCGCAACAAATTTATGTTGCGGGTTATTATATAAATGCATTGGAGTATCAACTTGCTGTACGATACCGTCTTTCATCACTACTATTCTGTCCCCCATCGTCATAGCTTCGGTTTGATCGTGCGTAACATAGATCATCGTTGCTTCCAATTGGTGATGAAGTTTAGATATTTCCGTTCTCATCTGAACTCTCAATTTCGCATCAAGATTACTTAACGGTTCATCAAACAAAAAAACTTTTGGTTTACGAACGATCGCCCTTCCCACCGCCACCCGTTGCCGTTGCCCGCCTGATAATGCTTTTGGTTTTCGATCAAGATAATCTTCCAAATCTAAAATTTTTGCTGCATCTGAAACCCGTTTTTTTATTTCTTCCTTACTATATTTTCTTAATTTTAAACCGAACGCCATATTATCATATACAGTCATATGAGGATAAAGAGCATAGTTTTG
>JBAYFO010000096.1:0-7515 GCA_041667115.1 Ignavibacteriaceae bacterium
GGAGTTGAATTACTTCAACCCTCGATCGGTCTACCCGAAAGTTAATCAAAGCGAGCAGCCTCGTCCCGCCGGGGCGGGAAACTTTCCTATTTGACCTTTCTCCAAGTGGGGTTTGCCTTGATGGCTTCCGACAAGTCGGGAGTCACTTCCAATTCAGGAACCTCTAAAATTACTTTTAGAGCGGTAGGCTCTTACCCTGCCATTTCACCCTTACTCCGATTTACATCGGGGCGGTATTTTTTCTGTGGTACTTGCCGTCATCAAAAAGATGATGCCCGGATGTTATCCGGCACTTTGCTCTGAGGAGTTCGGACTTTCCTCCCCCCCGCTTAATGCGGAGAAGCAATTGCCCGACTTGATCGTTGTATTAATGTCAATCTTCTTACCTTTTATTGTAAAATAATTTTTTTCGTGGGAGTAATATAATCAATGAAGACGGATTTTATTTGACGGATCTGTCCAAATTTAAGATTTTGAAAATTATCTTCATTTATAATGGAAGAAGTATCCATACTTTTGAAGGTTTTGTTGAGGTACTAATAAATTTCTGCTTATTTTTTTATATGTTTAGAGCGTTCAATTAACTTTTCAAGAAAATTATGTCAAAAGTGATAATAGGCATACATGGACTTGGTAACAAGCCTCCAAAAAATCTTCTGAAAGATTGGTGGGAAAAGAGTATTCACGAAGGGTTGGATAAACTTAATCTGCCCAAGCAAAAATTTGATTTTGAACTTGTCTATTGGGCTGATATTCTCAATAAAAATCCGATTCTTTCGGATACGACCGACAATAAAAATTCTCAATTCTTGAAAGAAAAATATTTTCCCGAACAAAACATTAGCTCAACTGAACTTACGGGACTTAGAAAAAAAGCAGCCGAATATTTTGAGAAGTATTATGAAAAAATCATAGTTGATGAAGTAATGTCTTTGGAGCATCCGGCGTTAACAAATTTTTTTATCAGGTATAATGTAAAAGAACTTGAAGTTTATTATTCACATGCCGACTTTTATTATCAGGGGGAAAAGAGACTAATAAAGGATGTTATGATAGAACGGTTGACTGATATTTTGAAAAAGCACAAGTATAAACAAATCATGCTTGTTGCTCACTCAATGGGTTCTATGATCTCGCATGACGCTTTGATGGATAAATCAGACGGCATTTCTATTGACACACTTGTAACTCTCGGCTCCCCACTCGGGCAGAAATATATTATCAACAAAATCGAATCCGAGCATAAAAACAATTCTCACAACAGATTAAAAGTGCCTGAGTGTATCAGTAGAAATTGGTATAACTTTAGTGATAAGGAAGATCAGATTGCCCTAGCACATTCACTTGCCGAAATTTACACGTGTAATGCAAAAGGTGTGAAAATAATCGACAAATTAGTAGAGAATAGTTATTCGAATGCAGAAGACAGAAATCCACATAAATCGTTCGGATATTTGAGAACTAATGAATTTGCAGAAGTCATCCACGAATTTCTTTCTCCCAAGAAACGAACAGTTTTTTCTTTTCTAAAAAAAATATTGTAATAAATTTTGATAAAAATAGTTTTCACCTTCAATATTAGAGTTTTTCTATTGAAAGCTTTAGTCATTGTTTAGATTTTTTAAAGTTCCCGCCGTTAAAAAAAATAAAAAAAATTACAACTGTTTTTTAAACAAACTTTTTTATAATTTATTTCCGAAAAGAAACTCCCTTTTACACTTACACAAAAAATAAAATGTCCGAATTCATCCATTTACATAATCACACGCATTACAGCTTGCAAGATGGAGCCTGTACGGTTGATAGCTTATTAAAAGCGGCGAAGAAACATGGGATGCATGCCGTAGCTTTAACCGATCATGGTGTTTTATATGGAATACCGGAATTTTACCGCAAGGCGAAAAAAGAGGGAATCAAACCGATAATCGGGATGGAAGCCTATGTTGTTGTTGACAGCTCTCGGTTTGAGAAAAAACAGATTGATGAATCAACCGGGAAAAAGAAAAAACCGTACAATCATCTTATTCTCCTTGCAAAAAATATGGTGGGATATAAAAATTTAGTAAAACTTTCGTCGCTCGGATTTTCGGAAGGATTTTATTACCGCCCCCGTATTGACATGGAATTGCTGGAAAAATATCATGAAGGATTGATATGCACTTCTGCTTGTGTTGGTGGTGTCGTGGCTTCTTCTTTGGCAAATAATGATTATAAAAAAGCAAAAGAAGTCGCAATAAAATTTAAAGAAATATTCGGTGATGATTTTTATCTTGAAGTTCAGGATCATAAAATTGATAAAGAACTTATCGTGCTTGAACAGATGCCGAAACTTGCAAAAGAGTTATCAATTAAATTAGTTGCAACGAATGATTGCCACTATATTAATAAAGAAGATTCGGTAGCGCACAATATTTTGTTGATGCTTTCTGATAAATCCGGCACCGCCGATTATAAAAGTCTTCGTTACGGAACAGACGAGATCTATTTCAAATCGCAGGAAGAGATGAAAGAACTTTTCAAACATCTCCCGGATGCAATTGAAAACACTCTTGAAATAGCAGAAAAAACAAATTTAGTTTTTGATTACGATCAACAGCATTTTCCCGTCTTTCCAATTCCGGAAGATTCTCCCGCAAAAAATTTAGATGATTACCTGGATATCCTCGCTCTTGAAGGATTGCACAAACGTTTTAAAGAGATCACTCCTGAAATTAAACAGCGTTTTGACTTTGAACTATCGGTTATTAAATCGATGGGTTTTCCGGGTTACTTTTTGGTTGTGCAAGATTTTATTAACGCCGCAAAAAGAGAAAGCATTCCTGTTGGTCCAGGCAGAGGAAGCGCCGCCGGAAGTTTGATAGCTTATGCGCTTGGTATCACCAACATTGATCCGTTGAAGTATGATTTGCTGTTTGAAAGATTTTTAAATCCGGAACGAAATTCAATGCCCGATATTGACGTTGATCTCGCCGATGACCAGCGCGGCGACGTTATCGATTATGTGAAAAAACAGTACGGCGCGGAATGCGTTAGTCAAATTATTACATTTAATCGTCTTTCCTCTAAAGCTGTATTAAAAGATGTTGCGCGGGTGCTTGGCATTCCAATCGCGACAATTAACGGTATTACTAAACTCATTCCAAGTAAATTTGGAAAAGTTTATACTATTGAACAATCTCTGAAAGATGTGCCCGAATTAAAATGGGTGAAAGATTCCAAGGAAGAATCAATTCAAAGTTTAATCAAGTATGCTAAAGTTTTGGAAGGGATGAATCGCAATGCCTCCAAGCATGCATCGGGTGTTGTTATTGCTCCGGGAGCTGTAAGTGATTTTGTTCCACTTTCTTCTTATAATGCGCAAGAGGAATTGGTAACACAATTCAACATGAAAGAGTTGGAAGATAACGGTCTGCTTAAAATGGACTTTCTCGGACTTCGAACGCTGACCATCATAAAAGATACGCTCAAGCTGATTAAAAAAAATCACAACATTGAGTTGGACATTGATGATATTCCGCTTGACGATGAATCGACGTATCAATTATTTTCCAAAGGACAAACAACCGGCGTGTTTCAGTTTGAATCTCCCCCGATGCGCGAATATCTAAAAAAATTGAAACCGCATTCCATTTTAGATTTAACGGCGATGAACGCTCTTTACCGCCCCGGTCCGATGGAATTTATCGATGACTTTATTGATAGAAAATATGGCAGAAAAAAAATAGAATATAAGCATCCGATTCTTGAATCAATTTTAAAAGAAACGAACGGCATTATTGTTTACCAGGAACAAGTTATGCAGCTTGCAAATAAAGTTGCTGGAATGAGTCTTGCTCAAGCTGATATTCTCCGCCGTGCGATGGGTAAAAAAGATTTAGCTGCAATGAAGCAGCAGAAAGCCGTTTTTGTAGAAGGCGCGAAGAAAAATAATGTTAGTGAAAAAATTGCGACTGAAATTTTTGATGACATTGACAAGTTTGCTAATTACGGATTTAATAAAAGCCATGCGGTGGCGTACTCTGTGGTTGCCTACCAAACGGCGTATTTAAAAGTTCATTACACACCTGAATTTCTTGCAGCAAACTTAACGAACGAGTTCGGCGACAAAAATAAAGTCACAAATTTTTTAGAAGATTGCAGGAAGTTGAAAATAGATGTACTTCCTCCGAACATAAATAAACCATCAAAATTCTTTGATGTAGAAAAAGGAAAGATCCGCTTCGGATTTTCGGCTATTAAAAATGTCGGCGTAAATGCGGTGGAATCAATCATCAAATCAAAAGAAAAACTCGGAAGAAATTTCAAGTCGCTTTTCGATTTCTGCATGGTCAATGATTCGCGGATTGTAAATAAAAGAGTCTTAGAAGGATTAATTCTTGTCGGCGCTTTCGATACGTTGAATAAAAACCGGGCACAACTTTATGCTGCGGTTGAACCGACCCTTGCCTATACCTCAAAAGCGGCATCATTAAAATCAAAAAGTTTTAACAGCCTTTTCAGTACCGATGAAGATGATCACAATCTTCCGGAACCTGAACTGCCGGTTGTTGAGGATTGGAGTGAGAATGAAAAACTTGCCCGCGAAAGGGAAGTAATCGGATTTTATGTTACCGGTCATCCGTTAAGAAAATATGAAGTCGAGTACCGTTCATTCGCTACGATTAAATTAGGTGAAACCGAAGAAATTGGAAAGATCAACACTATAAAAGCATGCGGGATAATCACCGAACTTACTACAAAAATAGATAAGCGCGGCGGCACTATGGCATTCTTTACACTGGATGATTTTACCGGTTCGTGTGAATGTTTAATGTTTTCTTCAACGTATGAAAAGTATGGAAAGTTTCTTAAACCGGAAGCAGCAGTGCTTTTAATCGGTAGACCTGAAAGCAGCGGAGACGCTATTAAACTTCATATTGAAGAAGTTATTCCGATTGAACAAACAAGAGAAATGTTAACGAAACAAGTAAAAATTGTTGTTGAAGAAAATGGAAATACGGAAACCAAATTAGAAGAGTTAAAAAATATTTTTCAAAAATATCCCGGCAAAGTTCAAGTGTTGTTGGAAATCAATTCAACAATGTACGGGACTAAGATATTTAGATTATCGACTTTTCAGGTAAAAATAACCGAAAAATTTATCAAGGAAATTCATAAGTTATTCGGGGAAGAATCTCTTTATTTCTTACCGAAATAAAGAAGGTACAAAGTTGCTATCTATTTTTTATTTTTTCTTATATTTGAACCGTAAGATAGTCCTAACACAAAATTAAGAGAGCTACATGAGTAAAGTAAATAACGATAAATATTGGGCGGTTATTTTGGGGTCTTCATCCGGGTTTGGAGAAGCCGCCGCGTTGCAACTAGCAAAAGATGGTTATAATATTATCGGGGTGCATCTTGATAGACAAGCCACGATGCCGAATGTCGAGAGAATTATTGAGAAAATAAAATCGTATAATGTTGAGCATGTATTTTATAACGTAAATGCTGCCGATGAAGAAAAGCGGAAAGAAATAATTGAAGACCTCTTAAAACGAACCGGCGGGAAACCACAAGTAAAAGTAGTTATGCATTCACTTGCCTTCGGTACTTTAAAACCATTCGTGCCAAAAGAAGGCGAACAACAAATCACTAAAGCCCAAATTGAAATGACAATAGATGTTATGGCTAATTCGTTAGTTTATTGGGTGCAGGATTTAGTAAGCAACGGATTACTAATCAAGCAAGCTAGAATTTTTGCAATGACGAGTTCAGGCGGGCACTCTGCAATTCCATATTATGGTGCGGTGTCTGCTGCAAAGGCGGCTTTAGAATCTCACTGCCGCCAGCTTGCTGTTGAACTTGGACCAATGGAAGTAGCAGTGAACGCTATTATGGCAGGAGTAACCGATACCCCTGCGCTAAGAAAGATTCCGGGAAATATTCCGATGATTGAAGTTGCCAGAAGAAAAAATCCTCGGGGGAAATTAACAACCCCGGATCAAGTAGCTAAAATTATCGCGCTCTTTTGTAAAGATGGTGGTGAATGGATCTCCGGCGGCATTATTCATGCAGACGGCGGAGAAGATGCTGTTAGCTTTGTAGGACAAGGTGAACCTGAAAATGATTCTCTAAAAAATTATTCAATTTAAATTAAAGGAAAAGTATGAAACCATTAGAATTTACCGATAGCAATTTTTCTGCTGAAGTATTGAAATCAGACAAACCGGTACTTATTGACTTTTGGGCTGCATGGTGCGGGCCTTGCAGAATGATTGCCCCCATTGTTGAAGAGCTTGCTAACGAATATGACGGAAAATTTAAAGTAGGTAAATTAGATGTTGACAACAATCCTCAGGTAGCTACTCAATTTGGAATTCGAAGCATTCCAACTTTATTAATTATTAAAAACGGAAAAGTTGTCGATTCAATTATAGGCGCTGTTCCTAAAGCGCACTTTGTTCAAAAGCTAAATGCAAATCTTTAGTTTGCATAGAATTATTTGCTAGAATGCTCTTCTTCTTTTGAAAAAATATTTTGCGGAAACAGTTTCTGGTAATAAGAAAAATTGTATTGTTAATGTCGGTAAATTTCATTATGAACATAAACATAATGAAGTGATGTTCATTTACTCCAATAGTAACATGCGTATAATGGATGTGCAAGCATGAAAGAGTGTGGATGTAAAAAAAATTATTGTAACTTGATTGTTCGTCGAAAGATTTTGAATTGGGAAGGAAGCAATCATGGTTGTAACTGTCGACTCAGTAATTAAGCGAGAAGTTTTACAAAAAATTTCTTTGATCGAAGGCATAAACAACATATATACGGTAAAAATATAGTATGAATGGAAAAAAGAACTTGACATTTTATTAAAAAATGCTTATTTCTGTTCTAAGAAAATAATTTGTTCTGTCTGGAATTTTAATATTCCGCAGTTGTTATTATTTAACATGTAACTGTTCATCAATATTAAGGAATTTGCTTAACAAAGTTTTTTATTCTAAAGCATACGATTTTAATGAGTTGCATAATACAAAAATTAGAGACATTCCTTCTTTCATGTTTAAAACATAATATTCTGTTTTACTTCAGTTTAACAGAAAATCTATGTAAAAGTTTTTCAATTGTTTTTTCGTTAACTAGAGCGTGAGAAATTAATGAGTTTTTCCCTTGGATTTATTTTACTGTTCGATAGAAGAATAAAAAATAAATAATTCACTACCATCATCTATCTTTAATAAGGAGAAATCATATGAAACGATGGGTTACAGTTCTAATTTCTTTTCTACTACTTCCAATGCTTGTTTTGGCTGGAACAACGGGAAAGATAAAAGGTAAAGTTACAGATAAAAGTAATGGAGAGCCGTTAATAGGTGCAAGTGTCGTAGTCGTTGGGACCTCTTTTGGTGCCATGACGGATATTGACGGTAATTATTCAATTTCTAATCTCTCAGCTGGGACGTATGCTGTTAAAGCCACTTACATTGGTTATCAGCCGACAACTTTGTCAGGTGTACGTGTTAATGCTGA
>JBAYFO010000097.1:0-7432 GCA_041667115.1 Ignavibacteriaceae bacterium
GACTAAAAATTGTTATGTTTTGCATAGACCCTTTTCTTTGTTACTCGTAATTCCAAAGATACTTCCCGGAACTTTATGCTCTGGGAAGTGGGTCTGTTTTTTTTATCGTTTTGGACAGATGTGTCTTTCTTACTAATCTCATTCCATTCTTTTAGTTTTGTTCTATCATTTATTTACCTCCGAATAAATGGTGATATAACCGCTTTAGATGAACCTCCCTAGAGCGGTTTTTTTGTTACTAATTTTTCTCCTTGACAATAAAATCATATTCCTTTATGTTGCTCCCACTGTTTCTGTAGCCCTCACAGAAATAGTATTATCTTAAAAAAACATTCCGCCTCAGCAACCCCCTGAGGCGGGTTTATTTTAAATCAAAACTTTTCCAGTTCAAGGGAAAAATATTTTGACATTTCAATTAAACTCTTTTAGTTTTGCACCATAATTCATTATGCTTACCCCCCATAGTGAATTTTCCCAAGCCCAGCCGCCCTCCACTGGGTTTTTTTATTTTCTGCATTTCTAAATTTATTGGCATAAGAACCATAGTATTAACAAACTATGGAGTCTCATATGTCATTCATCATCGGCTGCGATCCCGAACTGCTCTGCCGAAGAGATGGTCGCTATGTTCCCGCTCATAATTATTTCAAATCAAACAGCTCATTCGGATTAGACGGTTGCGAGTCAATCGCTGAATGCCGTCCCGGTTATTCCGAAAGTCCCATTGACCCTACCGCTAAACTAAAGGCCGTAATCGAGTACGGTCACGATAAAGCTCCCGACTTGGAGTTTCATGCTGGTCACTATGTAGATGATCATCCAATCGGTGGGCATCTGCATTTCTCCGTTCAACCAGAACCCGATATCGTCGATGCTCTCGATATAGTTTTGTATTCGCTATCAAATTGCATTGATAACAAAGAGCAGCGGCAACGAAGAGAGCGAAGCGGCTACGGCAAACGGAAAGCCACAAGAAGAAAATCTTACGGCTTTGAATATCGTACGCCCGGCTCTTGGCTCTTATCACCCTCAACTACTCTCGTTACATTTACCCTTGCTAAACTTGCAATCCTCGGTGTTACTGAAGATCAAGTTGATTTCGAAGAAGTCAAAGGACGGCAGCATTCAAGTACGTTTCTGAAAAACTTAAAAAATTCATTGGTTACTATTCCAGACGATTGCAGAGAAGGACTTAAAGAACTTGATCTACTTCTTACAAAGAAACTCGACTGGAACCAAAATATGCTGCCCAACTGGGGCATTGGTTTGAATTGAGGCAAGCATGGAAAAAACATATTGTGTTTCGTGTAACGATGTCATCCGCGACAGCGAAATTCGCTGGGCTTTTGATGACCCCTACTGCGAAAGCTGTTTTGAAGAAGGTTATGTTTATTGTAGCAGATGCGATGGAATTGTCGGTAGAGGGGATGCTCACACGGATAGTAATGGAGATTATTATTGCAGTGACTGCTGGGATGAGCAGTTTGATGATGACTGTCCAAACAATCCGCACGTAAGCAGTGCAGACAGAACACTTATCATTGAACTCTCGCGTAATTGGTTACTGGGGAAAAGAACAAATCGAAGTCTGCTTAAAATAAACAAGAACGATTCAATGCTGCCGAAGATCAGAGACAAGATCGGTTTGGTTGAGCAGCCTATTTATCTGTTTGGCTTAAAGGATCGTGAAGAGTATGATCTTTCTGTAAGCAGTAATCTCATTGGTTCCATTAAAGAATTCCTTTTACTGAATGGTCTCGAATGGAAAGTGACAGAAGGTGTTGGCTGTAATCGTCTTGGTATCAGCTTATCACTTCGGCAGAATAACTTTTCTGAAGTTTTCAAACTTGTAAAATATACAACTCAATTACGGATCAAAGAAATAGCCGCTTAATTCCCAATTAAAAAGAAAGGAGCAATGCCATGTGTGGCATAATGGGTTTCTATTGTTTCGGCGAAAAGAAACCCGATAAAAAAACAGTAACAGAAATGTTCAGTTTACTTGAAACCCGTGGCCGTGATGCTTCGGGTTTTGCGTTTATACGAGATAACAATCTCATCGTTCACAAAGACGCAGTTCGTTCTTCTGAACTTGTAAGAACAGATGATTGGAAGAAATTGTCTTTACCAAAAGTGATGATCTTCCATACCCGAATGAAAACTCAAGGGACTGAAAAGAACAACGCAAACAATCATCCGCTGTTTACTAAAGATGGATTATGCGTTGTGCATAACGGAATGATCCATAACGATAAAGAGATATTCGCAAAAAACAAACGCGATGGAGATGTTGACAGCGAAGCCATCCTTGCAGTGTTATCTGCAAAACACAAAGGAGATAAAATCAAACGAGTGTTTGATAGACTTGAAGGAAGCTTCGCTTTCGCAGTGATCGATAAGAACAATCCCGAAACACTTATCCTTGTGAAAAAAGATAATCCGTTAGAGCTTTACTTCGATGTGAAGAACGAGATACTTTTTTTCTGTAGTGAGCGAAATATTCTACAAGAAGCGTTAGGTCTGAAGACTCAGACCGTCAGAGGCTTTACTCTTGGCGAAGGAGATTATCATCACTATACAATGGAGAACAATCATGCATTGGTTATAAATAACCAAGGAGTGGAGTCCTACAAAAAATACTATCCGCGTAAAGAGGATTGGTGGAGAAATGATTACTACGGTGCAACAAAAAAAACAACGCTGAGAGATGGTGAAATGATCGAATGCCCTTGGTGTCTTGGCATGACAATCTATCATGAAGAGAAACTATTCAACCGATGTGAAGAATGCGGACAGCCGATAGATGAGGCGGATTTTTATGTATAGTCCAAAGATTGCCGAGAGGCTAATACCTCAACTCTACCGCCTCAAACAAACAACAAAGAAGCCTATGACCAAGATGGTCAATGAGGCTGTCATAGAATATTTAGAGAAACGAAAGGAGATGAAAGAAGATGAACAACAACTGCCCACAACCGTTGGTTCTTATCATCCAGATATTAAGCAAAGTTATTAAAACCATTAAAAAGGAAGTTTGTCCAAAGGAAGGTAAAAAGCAATGAACTGGATAATAGTAGCAATAGAAGTTATAGCAGCCGCTGTTATTGCCATCCTTAAAAAGGAGAATAAGAAATGAATGAGAACTTTTTAGAAGAACTCTTAGCAGAAGCAGAATTAAAAGAAGAAGCGCAGACGGAAGCTTGGTTTGATTTGTTGCTATTGCAAATACAACAATTACAAAACCAAATTGCATATAACTTCAATGAAGCAGAAAAAGAATGTTCGATGATAAATGGTTTCATCATTCACAAGAACGCACAACTTCAAGAGAAAGTACGATGGCTTGAAATAAAACTGGAATCATTTATCCGTGAGAGAAAAGAAAAGACAATTGATTTAACTCATGGAACACTCAAGCTTCATAAGAAGCCGGATAAAATTGAAATTACCGATATGGAATTATTTATCAAGCATGCAAAGGCAGAAATGCTGATGGTCATTCCCGAATCTGTTAAACCCGACTTGAACAAAATAAAAGCCTTTATCAAGCAACGAGTTGTTCCTAAAGGAGTGACCGTTACTGAAGGCAAAGAAGAATTCACATACAAACTCAGAAAGGAAGAAAACGAAAATGGAGAGGAAGAAATTAGAACTCCAGCTCAACATCCCGTCCTCCATAGAGTTGCTCTATGATAAACCTACTGTAGGTACGAGTCAGTATGGAGAATACTATCTCTATACAGTACGAAATGGAGATGGTGCAACAGAGTACAGTTTTTTCGCAGATCCTACGGTTCATGAAAAACTAAAGGACTTGAAGAAAGGAGCGAAAGCTATTGTCACGAAGATCGCAGAACAGAAAGGAAGTAAACTTGTTGTTCGTTACGAAGTGGAAACGGAGGGAGCGAAATCCTCTCCTCAACCATCACCCATTATCCCTCAAACATCAGACGGTTTTTACGAACAGATGTTGCAGTCATGTAAAGATGCGATGAAAATTCAAGCAGAACTGGGGGGCATGATGGATGCGAAGTCGCTTGCGGTTACGCTGTTCATAGCACGTTCCCGCATATCTGCAAATGGATGTGGTGGTTGATATGGACAAACTACAGAGCTTCGTGTTTCCCGTTGCAGAACGTAAAGTGTTCTTTGGAGATGAGAATGGTAATCCCTTGCTCACCGATGCATACAAAGCAATTACTCGTGAGGATAATGGAAAGTTGATCGCCGTAATGAGCGACACTTACCATATTGTTCCAAACTCTGAGATCATTAAACCTCTTATGGAGCAATTGCATAACCTTGATAGCAAATGGATCATTGATCCGAGTCATTCATTTGTATCGGATTCACGTATGCGTTTGCAAGTAACGTTCCCCGACTTGACATTTAACGATGGGAAGAGTGACATAGCTTTGTCACTCTTTCTTCATAACAGTTATGATGGAAGTGAAGGAGTACGTTTATTTTGGCGTGCGATCAGAGGCATCTGTTCTAATGGAATGGTATTCGGAAAAGTGCTTACGAAGTTTTATGCTCGGCACACAAGCGGAATACGTCTTGATAATCTGAAAGAACAAGTTGAACAGACTTATGAACAGATACCGGTACTCAAAGAAAGAATAGAAATATTTCAAAATATTGGAGTGACAGAATCGCTGCAAGAGGCAGTTAAGAAACAGCTTGGGAAGGCGGTTGCGAAGTACGTGCGCAACCAACCCAACCCAGAAAATCAGTGGATACTTTACAATTATCTCACTTGGTACATCAGTCATGTTATCGATCAGAGAATGCGAGCAGCTTATCAGATGAAAGTTTCAAAGCTGTTTCAGTTATAATTATTCAACGGGGTTCCTATAGGAGTAGGATTAAATGCGGACCAGATGTTTACTGCATCACACGTTGGCCACGCAGCCTTCGTTGATTTATTTTTTCTATTCTGAACTTCGTATACTGTTTAAAACTTCGTGAAAATATTTGTTCCGGGATATGTGATTATTAACATCGCTTACTTGACTTTAAAGGTTAAAATTATTAAACTATGGTTAAACGTTTAACGAGTTTTATAATGAAATCAACAATCAAAGATGTTGCAAAGAAAGCCAATGTTTCTATTGCAACTGTTTCATTCGTAATCAATGATAGTAAACCTATATCAGAGGATACAAAAAATCGTGTACTAAAAGCAATTAAGGCTCTCAATTATCATCCTTCCAAATCAGCTATAAATCTGGTTTCCGGGAAAACGGGCAACATCGGTTTTATCCTTACGGACGACCATTTCTTACGCACTGAACCTTTCTATACGACAATTTTTTTAGGGACTGAATTTGAAGCAAGGAGCGAAGGATACTATATACTTCTCACTTCTGTAAAACCAGATTTTACGGAAAAAGATACTTTACCTAGGTTTATCCTAAATAAAAGTGTAGATGGAATTATTATCGCGGGGAAAATACCGCATACCCTAATAGAAAAAATTTCTGCTTATCATCTTCCTACTGTTTTCATTGATTATATACCACCTACTAAAAGTTATCCACTGATATTAATAGATAATATTCAAGGTGGGCTCTTAGCCACAAATCATTTAATTACTCTTGGCCACAGAAATATTGCATTTATTGGCGGCGATATGAAACATCCGAGTCTCTCCGATAGATTATCTGGTTACAAGCAAGCTCTTGGGAATGCAAATATTCCTATTAAAAATAATTTTATTATTGCAGACGCCAAGTATCCGGACAGAAAAAATGGGTACAACTCAGCAAAGAAACTGTTTTCAAAGAATAAGAATGTAAGCGCAGTATTTGCAGGTAATGATGCTATGGCTATTGGCGTCCTTCATTATTTAAATGATAATGGATATAAAGTCCCGCAGGATGTTTCACTTGTCGGCTTTGATGATGTTGAAGCTGACCTAATGCTTCGTCCACCGCTTACAACCATAAGAGTACCTAAAATTGAAATGGGGATTGAAGCCCTTAAGCTAATCGTAAATACCTTAAAAAATAAAAAATCATTATCAAAGAAAGTACTTGTTCCCGTCGAACTAATTATCAGAGAATCAACTTCGGTCTATAAACCCAAATAAGAAACTATGTTAGCTGCAATATTTAACGGAAATAAAAATATAGTTTTAAGTGAATACCCACTTCGAACTCTTGATAAAGACGAACTTTTAGTCAAGGTAGCCTGCTGTGGAGTCTGTGGTACGGATAAACATATTTATGGGGGGACGGCTCCCTCAAGTGTTCCGGTAATACTTGGACATGAATACAGTGGTGAAATTATGGAGAGAGGTACTTCTGATTCTAGATTTAACGTCGGGGACAAAGTTGCAATTGATCCTAACATTTATTGTGGCCATTGTGATTATTGCAGAAAAGGAATGGTTAGTTTTTGCAAAAACGCGAAAGCTCTTGGAGTTACAATGAATGGAGGATTCGCCGAGTATTCTATTGTACCAGCTTCTCAAGCATATCTTCTTCCACAAGATTTTGATCTCTCCGCTGCGGCATTTTCCGAACCTCTCTCTTGTTGTTTACGAGGTATTGAACATGCGGATATTCAATCGGGGGATACTGTTGTGGTTATTGGTGGGGGATCAATAGGCCTCCTTATGGTTCAGCTAGTTAGAAATTCTGCAGCATCAAAAATCATTTTAGTTGAACCGGATACATCTAAACAAAAATTAGCGATTGAACTCGGTGCGGATCATGTCTTAAGCCCCTACGATGATAAAATATTTCAAGAAATTCAAGACTTGACTAACTCACAAGTTGATATTGTTATTGAATGTGTAGGAGGTAAAGAAACCGTTGAGCAGGCAATCAAAATGGCAGGCAAAGGGGGAAAGGTGATTCTATTTGGTCTCGCTCCAAAAGATCAAAGTGTCATCTTAAATCTCCAATATCTTTTTTACAATGAACTGAAGATTTTCAGTTCATTCCTCAATCCATTTACATTTAAATCGGCTATTGATCTATTAGTGAATAAAAAAATAAAGGTTCATGAATTAATTACTCAACAAATTTACCTAAAGGATGTGAATAACGTTTTTACCGGTTCGAATATTTCTAATAGCGTTAAAGTTCAAATAATCAATAATTAATCTAAAGGAGTAGCTATGAAAAAAAATAGCAACATTTCCCGATGGTGGATTAGTCTTTTTTCCATCATGCTTATTATAGTCCAAAATCCGCTATCAGCTCAGAGCGGAATAAACGAATTTGGCAGTTTTGAACAAGGCTTGCCATCATATTGGACCAAAGGAGCCGAGCCGACAGGAGCGACCTTAACCTGGGCAACAGATGAATCCCATTCAATGGGCAGATCACTAAAGATAGAAAAGTCGACCACAACGGAAGCAGCGAAGTGGGAGTCAGAGAATATGTGTGATTTGTGGTCTGAAAAACATTTTAAGGATGTA
>JBAYFO010000098.1:0-7406 GCA_041667115.1 Ignavibacteriaceae bacterium
AAATTGACTGTGGCTGCTGATGCACTTGTGCCAAGCAACGATTATGAAAGTTTAAATGTTGGTGCAGAATTTTCTTTTATGGATATCTTTTCTCTTAGAGGAGGATATAATTCGCTCTTCCTAAAAGATGCAGAAGGTGGGCTTTCGATCGGTGCCGGAGTTGATTCCAAAATGCTCTTTAGTTCGGCAATCGTTAAATTTGATTATGCTTTCAGAGATTTTGGTAAGCTCAAAAATGTTCATAGTTTTTCCGTAGGAATTATATTTTAGTGATTCGATTTAATAATAACTCCAACATATTGAATAAAGTAAAAACTATTTTAGTCATAGTCTTTCTTCTTTTTACTGAAGTTGGATTCTCACAGAAGTTGTTCTTTGAAGGAGATACAAATTCGAACGACAAAAATGAAATTGTTGCACAAGTAGGATCAATTAAGATTACAGCCGAAGAATTCGTCTACAGTTATGAGTATGGACCTGCTTTCCCTAAAAGAGAAAATAATTCAAAATTGATCTACCTCAATTATATGATTAATGAAAAGTTACTTGCTCTCGAGGGATATGGAAAAGGTGTCATGATAAATGAATCAACAAAAGAGCTTTATAATGATATCGAATCCGATTTAGCTTCCGAAGAAATGTTTAAGAAAGAGATCGTACTAAAAGTTAAGATAGACGATACCGAGATTAAGAAGGTTATTGAAAAGAAACAAACTGAATATCAACTGAGATGGTTATACGCTGATGATTCTCCGGCTTTGAAAAATTATTTAACTCAACTTAAAAATGGTACTTCGTTCGATTCTCTTTTCAGTGCACAATTAAATGATTCAGTTCTCATCGATGATAGGCAATTAACAAGCAGTCTCTACAACATTTATGTAAAAAATCCTCAGTTCGCTCAAATAGTGGATACATTGAAAGCCGGAAAAATTTCTGCTCCCATTCATACTGATGACGGCTGGTATATAATTAAGATTGATAACATTTGGAAAAATGAAATCATTAGTGAATCGGAATATAATAAACTTAAATCCGAAGCGGTTGAAGCGATTACCAAAAGCAAAATGGATGGTTTATCTGATCAATATGTGAAGAGATTATTTGAAGATGAAAATCCAATTATTAAACGTGATGTGTTTAATGTGCTTCGATCTTATCTTGGAAAATTTATTCTTACACCCAAAATATATTCCGACTGGAAATTAGATAACAAATTGGAAATTGCATTAACCAATCTCGGATTAAAAAGAGGGGCGAAGTACACCGGTTTAACGTTGATAGAATGCAAGAATCGTAAAATATCTTTGGATGAATTTATCATCTGGTATAGGAACCGTGAGCAATATGTTAAATTCTCTAAAAGTGATTTAATAACATTTTCAAAATCTTTAGAAGATTTAGTTTGGCTTATGGTAAGAGATAAATTTCTGATTACTAAAGCTTACCAAAAAGGATATAACAAATCCGGTTGGGTGATTAAACAATCCGGTTGGTGGAAAGATAAAATATCATACAGTGCTTACAGAAACGAATTGGCTAGTTCCATCACTTTAAATTCTGAAGAACAAAGTTTGTTAAAAGAAAAGAAAAAATCTCAATCTGAAATTATGAGTGAAGAACTTTCAAAAAAAATTTTACACAAAGTTCTTGAGTTGAAAAAAAAATATAAAATCGTTATAAACAAAGATCTGCTTGACAAGATAAAAGTGACGGATGAAAATGACAGAATAGCAATTGAGATGTATATAGCGAAGAGAGGTAATCTGATACCAAGAGCAGCGTTCCCTTCAATTGATAATGACTGGGTAAACTGGGAATAAAAAATAGTGAGTAGATTCTTTATAAATATTGCTTTGCTGATTTTGATTTGGCTGCCTTTACAGTCATGTAATTCGAACAATAAAAGTTCCGATACGAAGTTGATTTATTGGTGTTCCAATAATAGTTATGAAATTCAATTCGCAAAACAATTGACGGAAAAGTGGAATAAAAATAATCCAAATGTTTCAGTTAAATATCAACCCGTTCCGGAAGGGCGATCAAGTGAAGAAATTATTTTAGCGGCGGTAGTAGGTAAAACTACTCCGGATATCTATTCGAACATGTGGCAGGGTGATGTTGAAGCATACGCGCAGGCAAAGGTTTTGGTGGCTCTTGATACGCTTAAAGGTTTTATAGATTTTCTTAATGAAAGATGTGACAGCGAAGTGATTGAAGAAATAAGGTCGCTCGATGGTCATATCTATCAGATCCCCTGGAAGATCAATCCGATTATGCTTATTTATAATGAGAAGATAATGTCGGATTTAGGGTCATCCGGTCCGCCTCAAACGTACTCTGATTTTTTTGCTGCTTCTGCAAAGTTTCAAAAAGATGTCAACGGTGATGGTTATATTGACAGATGGTTTGGATACTCTGAAGTACTTGTAACCTGGTGGCAAAGATTTTTTGATTTCTATCCATTGTACCTTGCAGCTTCCGGTGGCGCACCGTTAGTAAAAGGGGACAAAGCTGTTTTCAATAATGAATATGCTATAGATGTATTTAAATTTCTTCGGATGCTGTACAAAAAAAATTATTTTTCTAGGGAACAGTTATCTGCAAGACAGGATGTTTTTTTAGCCGAAGTGATCGCAACAAGGTTTACCGGTCCGTGGGAGATAGCGCACGCGGATAAGTTTAAACCAAAAGGATTTGAATATAACTTCAGTTCTATGCCTGTGCCGGATGATCATAAAGGTCCGATTTACACATATGGTGATCCTAAAAATATTGTAATATTCAAGACTTGTAAAAATCCTCAAGCTGCCTGGGAATATGTAAAAACATTAATCGATCGTAATGGCGATCTGAAACTTTTGGAATTTACCAATCAACTTCCGAGAAGAAAAAATATTAATACCGATGTATTCTTTAGTGGTTATTTCAATAAAAATCCGAAGATGAAAATTTTTGCAGACCAATCAAAGTATGTTAGAGGAACAGATGCTTCCCCTGTGCTGAAAGAAGTTTTTGATCTAATTTCTCAGGAGTATGAAGCTTGTGTAATTTATGGAACGAAGTCACCGGAGCAGGCAATTAAAGATGCTTCCGATGCAGTTAACTTATTATTTCTAAAGTAATGTTGCTAAAAGTGATAACTAGAAAAAAAATATTACCCTACTTATTAGTGTCGCCTTATATAGTACATTTTTTATTATTTGTAGCTTTCCCGGTTGTTTTTTCTATCGTTCTTACGTTTCATAAATGGAATATCATTTCACCGATGGAATACACCGGTTTTAATAATTATATAAGATTATTCAACGATAAAACTTTTTTCAGATCGATCGGCAATACGTTGATGTTTTTGGTTATTCACATTCCTCTACAAATAATCGTGGCGCTTTTTCTAGCAGAGATATTAAACCAAAAAATAAAGTTGCGTGGAGTTTTCAGAGGGGCTTTTTTTCTACCTGTGATTGTTTCCGGAGTCGTCGTTACTATTTTGTGGCAACAACTCTATGGATTTGATACGGGATTGTTTAATCGATTACTAACAGGAGTTGGGCTTAGTAAGGTAGGATGGTTGACCGATCCGGGTATTGCGATGGTGTCAATTGCAGTTATGGCAACATGGAAAAATGTCGGGCTTTATATTATTCTCTTTCTTGTTGGTCTTCAAACGGTTCCTGCACAATATTACGAAGCCGCTGATCTTGAAGGCGCAAACCATTGGCAAAAATTTTTTAGAATTACTCTGCCAATGATTAACCCGACAATTTTTATGGTGGTTATTCTTTCTACCATCGGAGGTTTCTCGTTATTTATTGAACCATATATCATGACGGGGGGCGGACCTTTGAATAGTACGGTTTCCGCAGTACTTTATATTTATAAACAAGGATTCTTTTATTACCACATGGGATATGCGGCAACCTTGGGTTTGTTTTTTGCCTTCATAATTTTAGCAGTTGTAATGATTCAGAAAAAATTCATTGAGAAAGACCATTGAAAAAAATTAAATCAATATTGTTTTATCTTGCTCTTACTGTCTGCGCGGTGATATTTGTGTATCCATTCTATTGGATGGTGATAGCATCAATAGCACCGGAAAATGAAATCGGAAGTTTGACAATAATGCCGACCTCCTTGACATTAAGCAGTTATGCACAAATGGTTGATAAGATACCTATCGGCGGAGCTTTTATTAACAGCCTAATAGTTGCCTCTTCAATTACGATTGGTGTGCTGATTTTTGGTTCGATGATCGGTTACGCACTCTCGAAGCTTGTTTTCAAGGGAAGAGATTTGATTTTTTATATTATCATTTTCACGATGACACTTCCTTTCCAGATTACTCTCATTCCACAGTACATTATTATGGTAAAGTTTGGCTGGATAGATACATATTGGGCGTTGATTGTTCCATATTTGATAAACGCGTTAAGCATAATTATGTTTAGACAATATTTTAAATCTATTCCTGATAGTTTGATTGACGCCGCAAGGCTTGATGGCTGCAATGAATTGCAGATAATATTTAAAATACTTTGGCCAAACTCGATGCCGGCGATAATAACAATCGGGATTATAACCTTTATGGCATCATGGAATGAAGTATTGTGGCCATTAATTGTAATCCGTGATGAAAGTTTAATGACAATGCCGCAGCTCGTTACATTGTTTGCGGTGGGCGGCAGAGCGGAGTCTCAATTGGGAGTGAAACTTGCATCGGCTGTAATGCTCGCGTTGCCTATAGTGTTGGCGTACGTATTCTTCCAAAAATATTTTATACAAAGTATGGCATCAACAGGAATAAAAGAATAGAAAGGTTTTATTTTAAATGATTGAAAAACAATTTATGAGAAAAGATGAAAGCAATTAGAACTGGGATAGTTATTAAGCCTGATTACAAGCGAGTTGTATACAGATCGTTTACCATACAGTCTGAAGAAAGAATTATAAAGATTATTGGTCGGATACTTACTCTTTCTGAAGTGGGAGTTAAAAAAGAACTTGGGCAGGTGATTACCGAATTTGAAGTGCGGCATCAAAGGCTGCGCAATTTTTTTCTTAACAGATTTGAAGAAATGAAAAAACATCTGTTAACTGATCAGGTTCTAAGCGAAGAAAGAAAATTATTGATCGGCGCTTACTTTACACAGGAATATTCTATGGAGTCCGCCGCTCTTTTTAATCCTTCAATGGTGTGGCATCCTGATCAATCAGAGCTGCCGGAAGGAAGCCGCCGTTTTATTTTAAGTTTGCGAGCCACGGGTGAAGGGCATCTTTCATCTATTACTTTTAGATCAGGAGTAATTGATAAGGAAAATGGAATTACGATTATTACTCCAACCCGTTATGTAACAACTTCAGAAAACATTACAAATCCTGATTATGAAAAAAAACTGTTTGAACGAAAGCTTGTCGAACTTGATTTACTGAATGATTTTGCCAAACAGGTGATGAACGGTCTAGAGGATAATTTTACCATGACCGATCTTGAAGACTGTATAAAAATATTAGTACGTCCTTACAAAAAGAAAGGAGGAGAAAAAGAGCTTACCGCAAAAGCAATTTTATCTCTGGCACTTTCAAATTATGAAATTCAATATTCACCTGACCAAAGACTTTCCGAGAGAATAATATTCCCTCATTCTCCTTCGGAAATTAATGGGATTGAAGATGCTCGGTTTGTTGAATTTACTGATGAAAGCGGAGAGCGGATTTATTATGCTACTTATACGGCATTTGATGGTAAAGTAACTTTCCCTCAACTTCTTGAAACTAAAGACTTTCTTCATTTTAAAATAGGAACCTTAAATGGACCTGAAGTACAAAATAAAGGCATGGCGCTTTTCCCTAGAAAAATTAATGGGCTCTATGTTATGCTCTCCAGGCAGGATAATGAAAATATATTTTTAATGTATTCTGAACATCTCCACTTCTGGTACTCAAAACAATTAATTCTTAAACCAACATTTCCCTGGGAGTTTGTGCAGCTTGGCAATTGTGGTTCACCAATTGAGACAGAGGCTGGTTGGTTGGTATTAAGTCATGGTGTTGGAGCTATGCGTGAATATTCAATTGGAGCATTTTTATTAGATAAAGATGATCCTTCAAAAGTTATCGGTCGATTGGAAGAACCCTTGTTGACGCCCAACGAAAATGAAAGAGAAGGCTACGTCCCCAATGTGGTTTATAGCTGCGGTGGGGCAATACATGGAGATGAACTTATAATTCCTTATGCTATGTCTGACCATGCAAGCAGCATTGCAAAAGTCAATCTTAGCGAATTACTAAAAAAATTAACTGAATCTTGATTCAAGATCATAAACAAAAAGGTAAATTAATTGAAAATATCTCGATATAGTAAAAATCCCATCCTCACTAAAGAGAATGTTTCATTCAAGATAAATAGTATTTTTAATCCGGGAGCCGTTAAATACAACGGGAAATATATCCTCCTTTGCAGAGTTGAAATGCCGATAGGGAGATCGTCATTAGTAATTGCAGAAAGTGAAGACGGATATAATTTCACCGTATCTTCAAAACCTGTACTTACTGCAGAGGATCATAAAGATTGTTATGAATATGTGAACTGGGGAATTGAAGATGCACGCATTACACAGATTGAAGATAGATTTTATATAACCTATACCGGTTATTCGAAATATCAACCCGTGGTAATATTAGCAGAAACGACAAATTTTGTGGACTTTAAAATTCATGGTCCCATCTCCGAACCATCTAATAAAGATTGTGCTTTGTTTCCAGAAAAAATTGACGGTTACTATTGGAAAGTTGATCGCCCAACCGCTGAAACTAGAAGAGATATTTGGATAAGCAGCAGTCCTGATTTAATTCATTGGGGCGGTTATAAAGTATTGCTTGAACCTGAATTAGGTACCTGGGAAACAAATAAAATTGGCGCGTCAAGTAATCCAATCAAAACTTCAGAAGGATGGTTGATGCTTTATCACGGAGTAAGATCGTTTGGTACCGGATCCATTTATAAACTTGGTGTTGTTCTGCTCGATCTTAAAAATCCTTGGATAGTAAAAAGGAAAAGCAAAGATCCGATTCTTTCTCCGGATGAAGATTATGAACGTATCGGTGATGTTAACAACGTAGTTTTTTCGAATGGTTGGATTATAGAAGAGAATGGAGATGTAAAGATTTATTATTCAGGTGCAGATACCAACATCTGCTTAGCTGAAACTAATGTCGATTATCTTTTATCACTTTGTAAATAGTTTTAAGCAAGAATGAAAACAAATCTCTCATTTGTAAAATGGATTTTGATAACGACACTCATTGTTGTTTGCAGTGAATTATCGATAGGGCAAACAACATTCACGGTAAACAAATCACACCTTGATTATCTCTACAAAGAAATTGAAGTGAATGGCAGACAGATG
>JBAYFO010000099.1:0-6454 GCA_041667115.1 Ignavibacteriaceae bacterium
CTTTAAATTATCTGGAGATATTTCCATAAATATTATAGGCATAAATTCCATAATTGTTTCATAGGCGCCGTTTAAAAAAAGTAATTCGGCACCTTCAATATCACATTTTATTATAGAAACTTTTTTAATTTTATTTTCTTTAATATAATCATCAAGCGTTCTAACTTTTATATTAACTTGTTTGGTTTTTGGACTGGATACTTGCAACGAAGAAAGCCCCCAATTATCAAGATTGAAATTAATAATAGCATCACCCTCATAATCCGCTAATGCAATATTTTCAAGTATTATATTTTGATATCTATTCTTCTCTATATTTATTCTAAAATCATTTGCAACTATTTCAACAGGTTCAAACGCATATACTTTTCCCTTTTTTAATATTTGGGCAGCTAAAGTAGCATACCATCCAATATTAGCTCCAATATCATAAAAGACATCATCTGCATTTAATAGAAGAGCCAAAAGTTCACTTTCAATTGGTTCATGTACTCGTTTCCAAAACAAAGAACGGTATCTAATATTATTTAAATTGCCGTAAAATATTCTGCCGTCTTCAATTTTTATAGGATAATACAAATAATATTTTTTCTTGTCTATTTTAATGAGCAAATCAAGAATATAACCAGCGCCTCTCATTATGCTTAACCGAATAAGAATTTTATTGTAAATTATATCATATAAAAAGTAAATAAATTTCAAATAATTTCCTCTCTTCTCTAATTTTGTTGAATAATAATTAATTTTTTTTCAAGATAATACAATATATTATTTAAAAATAAATTTTTGTTAAAATACCCAGACATTATCATTAATAAGTACGAAAATTCATGAGCAAAGTTTCTAGCTATTATAAATCTTAAAAATAAAACATAAGTTATTAAAAGAATTATAAGCTCTAAGATAAATTTGAAGGCTAAATTATTCCCAGTAATGAAATGATTAGCAATAAAAATAATGCATGCAATTAAAACTCCAACAAATGCATTTATCGCAAGCGCTTTAAAAATGTTATAAAGATTGGGTTTTATATTATTTTTTATAATCAATATATATATACATAGCCTAATAAACTTACTTATCGTCATCGCTATTGCAAATCCTAATAACCCATAAGTGGAAAACATTAACATGAGCCCTATCAGTAAAATTAGATATGCAATTTCATTATAAAACATTCCGCGCAATTTACCAGTAGCTTGAATTAGACTTCCAGAAATATTAATCACAGCAGAAAAAGCAATTGTTATTATTAATACTTGAAAAACCGGTATTGCCTCCGTCCAATTGGGGCCCAATAAAATATAAATTATATCTTTAGCCATTGGGACAACACCAATTGTTAATGGTAATATAATAATATTTATAAGCGTAAAACTATTTGTAAATATTTCTCTAAGCTTATCTTTATCTAATTGGATGCGGCTAAATGCAGGAAAAAGCACCCTACTAAAAGATGTGTAAAAATATTGTGCTGGTAAATTTACAAATAAGGATGCTCTATTATAAATTCCAAGTAAAGTGGGCGTAGAAATTTTCCCAATTATTAAAGTATCTAGATTAGAACTAATGAATTGAATAAAGGATATTATGCTTATTTTACTACCAAAATTAAACAATGGTTTTATATCATTCCAATGAGGTACGAACGATATTTTATGCTTAACAATTAGAAATGAAATCAACGCTGAGGTAACTTGCTGTCCTAGCGAGGCAATAACTAAACTCCAGACACCCCAACCAAGGAGCGCAAACGAAATACCGATAAATATATATCCTGTTAAGTAGGAACAAATTTCTATAATTGCTAAAGCCTTAAAATTTAACTCTCTCCTTAATAAACTTTTTGATGTTAGTGAAAAACCATTAATAATAAAATAAATTCCAAGTACTCTTATAATATTTACAACTTCTGAATCTTTAAATATTAAGATTGCCAGAGGTGCACACAAATAAATTAATAACCAGAAAAAGATACCCAAAATAATTGATGTGCTAAATGAAGCTTTGATGTCATTTTTGTTCAAAATATTTTTTTGAATAATGGCATGTCCTAAACCCATTTCGGCAAAATATCCGCCAAGTCCTATAATAACTCCCCCCATCGCCATTAAACCGAATGCTTTAGGAGTCAAAAGCCTAGCCATAATGGAAGTATAACCAATTTGCATTGCAGCTGTTGAAATTATGGAAATATAACTCCACTTTAATCCATGAAATGTTTTATGAGTAAGCGTTTCGGTCATAAATGTTTTTTCTTTGATATGTTGTTTCTTCTTGTATACCCCCACTATCTGTAATAACAAGTTCTGCATTTTTCATTAAAGCTAGGAAATTTATATTTCCAATTGAATCAGTAAGAACAAGGGTGAGGTTTAGTTTTCCAATAACTGTTTTGGTTCTTGGATGAATAGGGCCAATTATCTTTCGTTTTTCGGCAAGCTTGTTTAACACGTTGAAAATTTGTTTTACATTTTCATCATCATCTACGTTTGAAGGTCGGTGTAATGTAACAAGGATGTAGTTTGTTTGTCGTACGTTGTAGGTTTTAATATATCAGATTTTTCAGTTTTGGTAAGTTAGTAAATTAAACTATCAATCATAGTATTTCCCAAAAAGAAAATCTTTTCTACGGGAATTCCTTCATGCTTAAGATTCTCTATTCCACTCTTTTAAGTAATAAACAAATAAACAGCTATATGGTCCGTAACTATTCTGTTTAATTTTTCAGGCATTGTACGGTCAAAGCTTCTTAATCCGGATTCCACATACGCTATCTTTATTCACATTTTTACCGCCACAAGACTGCATACAACAGTAGAATTAACATCTCCATAAACAATAACTAAATCCGGTTTATCTTGTATTAATACTTTTTCAAACTTAACCATTACCTTTGCTGTTTGTTCAGCATGGCTTCCTAAACCAACTCCAAGATAAAATCCGGAGGGCAGTTCGAGATCATTAAAGAAAACCTTCGACATCTTTTCATCGTAATGTTGCCCAGTGTGACAGATTAGATGGTTAATGGTTGAGGGGTGATTTGGGCTCTTTGCGCTCCATAAAGAGTTTTGTTTCCTAATTCCTCATTCGTAATTCCTAATTGTATAAATGCTTTATGAATTGGTGCCATTTTCATAAAATTAGGACGCGCACCAACCACGGGAATAATTTTCTTCATTAATTTATGCTTTATTAAGTAGTAAGGATGAAGATTTAATTAAATTTCTTGTGTCGACAATCGGAATGTTTAAAGAAAGTAAATCAATATTTTTATACACATCATGCGCTGTTGAAATCAAAATCAAATCATATCCTTTAGTTATCTCCACAGACTTTTTCCCTATATACTGCGGGTGCTCTCTTGTTGGTTTTACAACGGGCACAAAAGGATCATTGTATTCTACTTTCGCCCCTTTAGCTTCCAATTTTTCCATCAAAAAATAGCTTGGAGATTCGCGGTCATCATCAACATTTGCTTTGTAGGCTAATCCCAACAGTAATATTTTCGATCCCTTTAACGGTTTCCCGTAATCATTTAATACTTCCATAACCTGCTGTACAACAAAATCCGGCATTGAAGTATTAATTTCACCGGCAAGTTCAATAAAGCGTGTGTTCACTCCATATTCGCGCGCCTTCCATGTAAGATAAAATGGATCGATCGGAATACAATGTCCGCCGAGTCCTGGTCCAGGATAGAAAGCCATATAACCAAATGGTTTAGTTTTTGCCGCTTCAATCACCTCCCAAATATCTATTCCCATCTTCATGAAAGTTACTTTCAGTTCATTCACCAACGCAATATTCACACTTCGGAAAATATTTTCCATAAGCTTTGTCGCCTCTGCTACTTGCGTTGAAGAAACCGGCACCGTACGAATTACAATCTGTGAATAAACTGCATTAGTTACTTCTAAACCATCCTTAGAGGTAGCGCCAATAACTTTTGGGATTGTCTCTGTTTTATATTCAGGGTTATTCGGGTCTTCCCTTTCAGGCGAGAAAGCGACATAAAAATCTCTATCAACTTTTAATCCGCTCTTCTCAAGAATGGGGACAACAACTTCTACTGTAGTACCTGGATAAGTAGTAGATTCCAAAACTATTAATTGTCCTCTTATTAAGTTTGGATATATCTTTTCACAAGAAGAAATAATATACTCCATTTCAGGTTCGCGGTTTTTATTTAATGGAGTCGGGACAGCAATTAATACAGCATCACAGTTTTTAATTTTTGAAAAATCAGTTGTAGCGGTAAATAATTTTGTATTAATCGCGTTAGATATACGCGTGGCTGGGATATGCTTAATATAGCTTTGCCCATTATTTATTGCATCTACTTTCTTAGTATCAATGTCGAACCCGATCGATTGAAATCCTTTTTCCACAAAGCAGAGATTTAACGGCAAGCCAACATAACCAAGCCCAATAACACCAATTACCGCCGTCTTATTTTCAATTTTCTTTAATAGTTCTTGTTTCATATTCATTATTATTTAAGTTCTTAAAGTTTTCTGTTTATAGTTATCAGTAGGCAAAAGGTTTTACACAATAGGCTATGATACTCTGCCGAGGCTGATGAAATAGCATTAGGAGTTTTTACTAATTTATAATTTACAATTTACAATTTAGAATTGATAATTTCCCCATTATCCAACATTCCATTATTCCACTTTTCCAATTCCCGAGCGAAGTCGAGGGACAATCCTTCAATCTTCCAACATTTCTATTTTCTCATTTCTAATTTTCAATTTCCCTCTCCCTTGCCCTTTTTCTTCACCTCCACTCACTCTCCCACAGCATCGTTAGGACAGAGCCGTAGTTTTTCATCACTACATTTTGCTCATAAAAATAAACATCTCTTCTGCATTTAACATCACCGCTAAACCAGGCAAAAGCGGGAATTAAATTCGCTTCCGCAGGTGTTTCTTTTCCCTTAAAAAAATAATGGGCGGTAGATTCCTTGCCAACTTTAAAACCTTTCTCGATCCATTTGTAAGGGAAATAATCGCTGAAATAACTCCATATTTTTTTACCGTCCCGGGTAAATATAATTGCCACCGGGTATTTGCCAATAGTAGCGTAACGGATAGCGGCGGCAGTTAAAGAGACGTTAAAATACTCTGCCGTTTCTTTTATAAGTTCAAAGTTTATTTCTCTTTTAGCGGTAAAGGCAGAAAACCAGGGTCTATGCATCAACAATTCAGCTGCAAACATATTCGCGTCATCCTCACGCCTTCTGTTCACCTTAAACGAAAAAAGATCATCAGCTGTACAAGTATAAACCCTACTCTCCTTCTGTATTTGCCCCCTCGCCCCTTGGGAGAGGGTTGGGGTGAGGGCTTTCTCCTCTCCCTTTGGGAGAGCCCGGGTGAGGGTATCTTTCTCATTAAAGTAATGCCCTACCTCGTGCGCTAAAGTGAATCTCTTTTGCCCTTGTTCCTTGATATTTCGGTCGATAGTTATTAGTCCGTAATGACTGTTAAAGCTTATCCGTCCAAGATAATTTTTTAATTCCGCTTCTTCAACTATCAAACATTCGCCGTCAAGAATATCGCCTAAATCAAAATCTTCTCGCTTTACCATCCGGTAATCTTCGAGTACAGCTTTAGCTTTTGTTTCTGGAGTCATGGGTAAAAATAGAACACTGATTGTACGGATCGGACAGATTATCACGGATTTTTTATCGGTTGAGATCCGTTACATCCGCGGGATCCGTGTGCTATTCTTTCTTTGTTTTCCTTATGTATTCAAGCAGCAGCATTTTTTCTTTATCATCCAGCAGATCATCAAGTTTCCCCTCCAGCTTACGGAAAGCCGTAGCCAGCTGCGGTTCATCTTTTTCTATTTGCGGGAGAAGTGATTTTATATTTCCCAGAGATTCATAAAACTTTTTCTTAAATATTCTCCCGTTTTCAATCTTTACTTCAACTTTAGCTTTCCGGATCAACTCCAGAGCCGTTTCCTCTGATTTTTCAACCTCAATCTCCGCTTCCATTAGCTCCTTTGAAATAAACTCAATGTCCTCTTCTTCAGCAACTCCCTCAACTGACTCCTCCAGATAAAATTCACCGAAATTAAGCAGTCTTTCATTGCTCATAGCGTCCCTTTGACATTTTTGAACTCACAATCCATTTTTAAGACCAAAAGAATTGTCACCGTTTAACTCATAACCTGGCAGATCAAGAACCAAAAGGTTTTCAGTTCTCAGTAATCAGTTTTTTTAATGACCATTGACTAATTTCTATTGATGCAGAACTAACAAAATATTGTGACCATTCCGCGTAGAATATTTTTACTAATTTTCAACTTTCAACTTTTCAACTCCCCAACAGCCTCTGGAATTTAGTTCTGATCCTTTTTCTTGCCTTCTCCACTTCACTTACTTCAATACCAAGCTTATCGGCAATAGCTATATTTGATCTAACACTTTCAAGCCGTTCCTCCAAAA
>JBAYFO010000100.1:0-6109 GCA_041667115.1 Ignavibacteriaceae bacterium
AAGGCTTGCCATGGTTAGAAGATTTTGGCACATCAAAAATCAAATATCGTTAATCATTATTCTTAAATTTTTAATTCTGACTTCTAACATATACCCTGATAAACCGGAACCAAAATTGATCTCAGAACAAGCATGCCCGGCTCAGACGGGGATTAACGATTTTAGAAGCATGCCAAGGCTTGCCATGGTTACACGAAGAAAATACATTCTGTCAACTTCGGTTCATTTGTATTATTTTTAATTTCTTTTATAAGAGGCTCACCTTACGCAAGTCAGTAGGTTAATTCCGGAAGCTTTCGGAATCACCCCTTGATTGAACGACTTGAAAAAAACGCATGGGCGGTTCAGAGAATCGCCCTGCGATCTTCATACTTTTGCGTAAGGAGATTGATTACTTAGGCGGTGTATTTTTCTTTACCGGTTTCTTCCGGTCAGACATTCTTGTGCCGCCAAGTATCTCAATCTCGTCGGCGTCTTCACCGAACTTCCCTTTCGCGCTCGAGAGGATTTCATTACACATCGTGTTAAGTTTGTCCTCTTCATCATCAAGCCTGTTGCTAATAACATCAGCGTTTGCCAGCGCCTGGTTATACTCTGTTCTTATTGATTCACACAGATCGATCTGCGCTTGCATTTCTACCGTTGTCATCGGTCTTTCCTCGCTGCCGTAATTGATGGTCTTCTCCTTTTTTTTATTGATCTCATCCATCCCGGTAATGCGGCTTTTTCCCCTTTCCACAATTTTTGAAGTTTCACGTTTTTTGAACGACATAGCTGATCCCTTTCTTTTTTTGTTGTTTGATTTGTTTTTATAAGCTTATAAGTCACCTTACGCATTTTCGTAAGTCGATCCCGAAAGCTTTCGGGATCGACACTTAAATGAGCGAATAGAAGTAAAACGCATGGGCGATTCAGAGAATCGCCCTACGATTATTGTCATTTTGCGTAAGGTGAGCTTATAAAATCTAATTTGCTTGTTTAAAGGCAAAAAACCTTGTTTTTATCATATATTAAGCATTTTTAAGGAATTTTGTCTCATTTCCATACGTAGGTTTTCTTGTTCGCTATGTAGCTAACTAAGTTCGGAACATTGGTTTTCCAGTTTCCTATGTAGCTGACTAAGTTCGGAACATAGGTTTTCTTGTTCCCTACCTAGCTAACTAAGTTCGGAACATAGGTTTTCTTATTTCCTACCTAGCTAACTAAGTTGGGAACATTGGTTTTCTTGTTTGCTGCGTAGTGAACTAAGTTAGAAGCGTAGGTTTTCTTCTTCTCTACCGGTACCATTTACTAGAGCCGGAATAAATTTTTGTTTTGCATGTTGAGAGAGTGATTCGAAAGATATGTGTTGCTCTAAATGGAAAGGATAACTAAAGAGGCTGTGTGAAAATTATGGTGTTACAATAATCCATTCCTTAACCGATAGGAAATGTCCTAAAAACTAGCTACCGGAAACCGTTAAAACGGTTACAAATCTTGATTTATATTCCATTAACACCTCGATTAATCGAGGTGTTAGTAGAAAGATTATAGATATTTCAACCGTTTCAACGGTTTTATTTGAATAGTCACACAGGCTCTAAACCCGGTAGAAATAAAACTATGCCGTAAATGCAAGTGTACTTTTTCTAAAAGGACGCAGCATTACTTGTAAAAATGATAAACTTCGCCGTATTATCATGAACTTTATCATTCTTTCCTTTTCCTACAAATGCAATGTTATCAAAGAACATTAAAAGCATTTAAAAGATGAAAATAAAATTCGGTAGCAAGAACTACCCGGTAAGAACTAATGCAAGAGTGAAAATATTTTTAGTTAACGCTATTGTCAAAACGGCGTCTAAACTGAATTAGTCATCAACCGGCAGCTTGTTTAATTCAAAATTATAGATAATACATGTTATTGTCAAGTATTAATTAAAGAAAGTTTTGTCCAAAAAAAAATCCCTCATTACTGAGGGATTTCATTCCAACTTAGGAATTCCTAATTCCTAATTCTCACCGCGTCCGCCTCTGGCGGAATTCCTAATTATCTAAGGAAGATCATTTTCTTAGAATCATGAAACTTTCCTGCGCGAATATTATAAAAATAAACACCGCTCGGAACATGCTTGCCTAAAGAATCGATCCCGATCCATTCTACAGAATATTTTCCCGGAGGCAGATCTTGATTAACCAACGATAGTACTTCACTCCCAAGCATATCATAAATTTTAATTTCAACATATTCCTGCATAGGAATGGCAAAACCTATTCTTGTTGAAGGATTAAAAGGATTAGGATAATTCTGAGAAAGTTCATAAAAATCAGGAACGATATTTTCATCTTCAACTTTAACGGTAGTTTGTGTTTTAAATCCGAAAGTCGAAGACCAGAGACTTGTGCCATACTCATTTATGGATGCAACTCTCCAGAAATAATTTTTATTCAACACTAGTTTTGAAAGTGAGAGTGTTGTATCTGTTAATACGGTATCAAGTAACGTAGTCTGCGGTGTTATCGTGATACTTGAAGAAAATTGAAACCTATATGATGTTGCAACACTTGATTTGCTCCACTTAAAAGTAGGATTAATTGAAACACCAAGTGTAGCATGTGCAGGCACGAGCAGTGTTGTTGCAGCCGGGAAACCGGTAGTAAAACTAAATGAAGCAGAATAACTGCTCTCCCCTGCCGGATTTACCGCTTTCACCCGCCAATAATATTTCGATTGTCCAATCATTCCTCTCATTTGAAAGGAAGTATCCGTTAAGGTACTGTTAACGAACAGTGTTCCCGTAAAGGCAGTATTGTCTGAAACTTGTAATTGATATTGGAAAGCATCCTTTGCAAAATTCCATACCAGGTTTGTAGTATCCCGTTGATTCATCTCATCGTTTGAAGGATTAGCCAGAACAGGAATAGTCGGAGGTAAAAGTTGAACTACATTCGAAAGAGGACTTTCAATTCCATATCTATCCAATGCTGTTACACCAAAGTAAAGATTCCCTTGTGTTGAAACAAGATTTTTCGGGGCAATTTCATTTAATGTAGTAACGTCTACAATATTCTCGTTGTTATCTATTTCAGCCTGTAATGGATTAGCCGAAGATACTTTGTACAATACATAAAAGAAAGAAGAATCTCCGTCAAGATCAAGCTCTCCTTTATCCCAAAAAAGTTTTGCTGTTGCAGTTCCAGTGCCTCGCCCGATCCGCAAGGTATTTGGCGCCATCGGTTGATTATTAGCTTTCCAATTCATTATTGGTGTTAACGCAGGATATTTGTACAACGTATTTTTGAGTGAATCGGTAAAACCTAATAAATTGTTTAAAGTTGAACTCGTATTATATAAAACACTTCCCTGGCAAAAATTATCGGTACGGTTCAAGCGGATTTGTCGTGGAAGTTCATTAGCGTTAAAAGGATTGTTAATTCTATAAACTGCGTGCCCAACATACATGTGTCTTCCGTTCGCACCGGCAGAGTCTGCCCACCAGGGCATCAATTTTGCGTAATCCTGTGCACCACCAAAAGCCCAATAAAGTTGGGGATTAATGTAGTCTATAGTTTTTGCATGTAGCCATGCCATCGCATCGCAATAAATTGAATTATAATTATCGTTACCTGAAGTTCCGGAAGGATAACCGCTTCTCCAGATTCCGCGAGGACTAATTCCCCATTTAACAAATGGCTTTACAGCTTTAATACTATCGCTAATCATTTTTACTAACGTGTTAACGTTATTTCTGCGCCAATCAGCTAGCCCAAGATTTGTAGGATTGTATGTAGCGTAAGTTGCTGCATCTTCAGATGCCATCCCATCATTATAAAAATAATCATCAAAATGAATTCCGTCTACATCATACCTTCTTACAACATCCATAATAACTGACAAGACATAATCTCTCACTTGTGGAATTCCGGGATCGAGTATTTTCACACTTCCCATAGTAAATGTCCATTCGGGATGTCTTTTAGATATATGATTTGGTGCGGTTGTATAATTTCCAACACTTCTTTCAACACGATAAGGATTAAACCAGGCATGTAATTCCATTCCCCGTTTGTGGGTTTCGTCAATTGCAAATTGTAACGGATCGTAATACGGGCTTGGCGCAACTCCCTGAAATCCGGTTAACCAATAAGACCAGGGTTCTATTGATGAATTATAGAGAGCATCGCATTCCGGTCTAATTTGGAACATCACGGCATTAACATTTAACGCTTTCAGACCATCCAAAATTGAAATTAATGCTTGTTTCTGTGATTCCGTTGATGCTCCTCTCGTAGGCCAGTCAATATTTGTTACGGTAGCTATCCATGCCCCTCTAAACTCTCGCTTGGGGACAAATGTTTGTGCAAAAAGAGAAATGGAGAAAATACTTAGTGACAAGAATAGGATAATTTTTTTCATAGTCGATTCGTTTCTTTAGAAATTTTTTTTACAAAAATAAAGAATTAATCGGTAAACTACTACCGTTCATCAAGTAGAAAGTTGCAAGTGGAAAGTAACAAGGGAAAAAGAGTTGATGAGAAAAGATATATTTTTTTACTATTGTTCTCTAAAAAAATTATTCTGAAATTTACAGTGAACATTTTAGGGCTAATTTTAGCTATAACTATTATAAGACGAAACTCCAGTAACATGAAAAATATTCTTAAATCAATTTCAATTGCTTCGATAATGCTTTTGGCTTTTACCGGTGGGTGCAAAGATACCGTTACAAATCAACAGATCGATGATACCATCATTCCTTCATCAAACGTCCTGTTCGGCAAACATATTCAGCCGTTATTCAATGTTAAGTGTACTAGTTCCGGCTGCCATGATGATGTAACACGCGCGGGGAGCTTAAGTTTAACTAGCTGGACCAACGCCCATGTCCCCGGAATTATAAACGATTACGACCCTGAAACCTCGCGTCTCGTTTGGGCAATTGAAGGACAATTAGGCTCAAACAGCATGCCTCCGTTCGGGTATCCTTCCTTAACAAAAAATCAGATTGATGGAATAAAGACCTGGATAAAAGAAGGAGCGAAGAATAATTAGGAATTAGGAATTAGGAATTAGGAATGCAAAGTATTAAAACTTCATCACTCATCATTGCAATTCCTAATTCCTAACCTGGCAAAGCCAGAACCAAAATTGATCTCAGAACAAGGATTAACGATTTTAGAAGTTAGAAGATTTTGTTACATCAAAAATCAAATATCGTTAATCGTTATTCTTAAATTTTTAATATTCTCGCCATTCTGCGCAGTCCGCCTCTGGCGGATTGCTAACTATATAATTCTCACTGCGTCTGCCTCAGGCGGAATTCCTAATTCTACAAAATGTAATTAGCAATCAACTTGCTAAAAGCTACCAGATCAAATCCGCCAACAATTTCAAATTTAATTCCACCGATTGAGCTTACAAAAATTTCCAGTTCACAATCTAGATCTATCATCCCTGCGGTCTCGACTGAAAAAGTTTGTATTCTGCTGTAAGGAATTGACGTGAAGTCTATTTTCTTTCCGGTTATCCCCTGAACATTGGCGGTGATGATCCTTTTATTTGTAAAGACCAGCTGATCTCTAACCGTTTTGAAAGCCGCAAAAACAGTTTCATCATCAAGGAACATTTTTGGCATAATGTCGATGATCTCTTCGACTTTAATAGGTTTCAACTTAAGGAACGTTGCATTTTTGAAATCTATCATAACAATTCTCCTTTCGTTCAAAAATCTTTTACTAATTGAACACAATATAATGATCTCCTCCCAAAGTTGGTTTGATAACTTTAAAGGCTTTCTAACTCCATCTCCGTTATCAGTTGGCAGTCTGCCGAATCTACTTTTCCAACTTCGTACCGGTAATTTTGTAAAGACAAAGAAGTCGATTGTGTTAAAATTAAATCGTAGGTCGATTCTCTGAATCGACCGCGTGTTTTACTCCAATCCGTTCTTGTAGTAGTTTTTATTGGTCGATCCCGAAAGTTTTCGGGATCGACCTAGGGATATGCGTAAGGTGAGCCTCCAATAATAGGTATTAAAAATAACACAAATGAACCGTAAATTTGGGAGAGAGATTAAACAAGCGAAGTAACAGTTAATTACACGGTGCCTTAAGTGCCCGAGGTGAGCCT
>JBAYFO010000101.1:0-5960 GCA_041667115.1 Ignavibacteriaceae bacterium
TGGGAAAGAACTGAACACGAAACTCAAAAACCGGTTGAACTTGTAAAGAAGATTATACTCACCTCTTCAAATCCGGGACATCTTGTAGTTGATCCTTTTGGCGGTTCGGGAACTACCTATGCAGTTGCCAAGGCTTTCAACAGAAAATGGTTGGGAACAGAAAACAACCTTGAATATTGTCAAATTATAAAAGAACGAATTTCAGACAAGGAACATATCACAAGGATCGCTTCAGGTAAAGATGAAACTGAAGCAGTCCAGCGCAGACAAAAATTACGGGTTTAACATCTTCCAAATATCCTTCATCAAAAATTTTGAAAACGGAAAGATGTGTTGATTGAAAGGTCGTTCCAATGCTTTCGATGGCATATCAAGATAATAGTACCCTTCCAGTTGCGCTAAAAATCTTGTGTAAACCATAAATAAATTCGACACAAAAGTAGAGCTTATTTTAATTCCCTCAGATCCTTCGTGCCGTTGAATATCATTCTGTGAAATACCAACAACTCTTACCGGGTGACCTACAAATCTCTCCATCAGAACTTTATCAATAAATATTTTTGGCATTCGATCTTTTGTTGTTGTCTTAAGAGAAATTACTACTTCATTTTGATCTATACTTGATGCATCCGAACGAACACTTTCAAAAGGCGAAATTATAACATCGGTTTCACAGCGGTAATACTTCTCCCCTTCATCTGTTTCATAGGGAATACTTAATACGACTTTTTTCATAGAGACTTCTAAAACACTTAACAAGGTTCGTATCAATTCCTCAAAACGGTTACCAACATGTTTTCTTGCGCTGTTAGATTCAACCATCAGATCAAGTCCCATTCCCATTGCTTGTTGAATGGTATAAACAACACTATCAACTAACCGGTATTCTTCATGGTTAAATTCTCTTTCTTCGTTCCTTAGACGATTTAAAATATGTTCGAAGTTATTGTAACTTTCATTGAACCGGTCAACATTCCTGAGAAAGAGATCATTCCTAAAAGGACGAATAGACTTTCTTGTTCCCGCTATATTTTGTGAACATATTTGATATCCATTAAACTCCGTCTCTTCGTTCAAAACATCCGGAATATAATTTAACACCCTAACGGTAATATCTCTGAACTGTCGAATATCAGTTTTTACTTTCTGCAAATCTTCAGATAACGAACTCATTTATGCTCCAATTCTCTTTAATAATTTATTTCATTCCAATAATCAAACACAAACGATATTTTTATCTTTTGACCTCGTAGAGGTCATATTATTGTAAAAACAAACACCCCGCAACACCTAATCCTCGTAGAGGATTTATAATTTCACAATTATTTTCTTAGTCTCATTCAACAACCGGTTCTATTTCATCAGTTGCCTCAACAGCATCAACCTTATCAACCACTGCATTCTGTTTTGGAGTTTTGCTTTTTGATAACTTATTTAACGCTTTGCTGATTTTCTTCTTTGCCTCATCTACTTTTTCACCTTCCACAACCTCTCTTTTCAAGACTTCTTGACTTACTACTTCACGAACTTGTTCTGCAGTAATTTTCATATCGGGAGACATTTTTCTCAATTCGCGTTTTATCACTTCAATAACCGGATCACTTAACATCATCGCTCCAATAGAGAAACGGTTAAGGATTTGCTTTTGCGAATGAAACTCATAGAGAGTAGATTTTATCCAACCCTCTTTTGATATTAAATAGAGTTTTTCAATGTCATCCATCTTTTTAGGATTTAGTTGTGAAAAGTCAATTTCAAAAACCATTTCTTGATCTATCGGTTTAGTAAATGAAACTTTAAACGCCTTCCATATCACTCCATTTGTTAGAATCACAAAGTCAACTCCTTGGTTGGCGGCATAATCAACAGCTTGTTTTACATAGTTGTCTTTTAATTCTAAACCGATAGCTTTAACTTCTATCAAAAGTTCTAGTTTTCCATTGAGTTTAGTCGCGAGGTCACAGTATGTTGAGCGAATTGTAAATTCAGACGTTATTTCAGAGTACTTATCATACCCGAATATTTCAGAAAGCATATCCGTAACAATAATCACAGTATCGGATTCATTAACATCCCTTGCTTTTGCTGTTGCTAAAACCGGTTGAAATTTTTTCAAGCCCGAGACTAATCTCTCGTAAACCTTTTTCTGAATATTTGCCATTTCCTTACTCCTTATGAATTTGATTAATGCTTATTTTTCTAATTCAAGTTATCCTCAAGTGGTGAAATGAAAATTGTAATAACATTAGATATTACAAATACTCTCATCTCTTTTTAGTATTTATCTATAATAATTAAAATCGATCTTGCTTAATTATACTATTCATTTTGAACTTTTCTTCGTAAACTGATGTATATTCAATTTCAATTGAAATTCTATCAAATGCCTCTTTGGTTTCATTCATTATTAAAGCATTCCCAATCTCATCAATTGATTCAAACAGAGCTTGTTGCTCACCTGCAGCAAATGATTCTTCTGGAAAAATCTCAAATATTCTATATTTTCTAGCATCTCGTCCAATTTTTAGAAGTGCAATATTACCAGTTCCCATCATATCCGGTTCAACAACTATTCCATCAACAAAGAACTTTACACGACAAATTATAGCTGGACCGACACCTGAATTAGTAAGCAGAATACTGACCTTCTCTCCGACAACTGTTTTTCTGTCAATCCGCAAGATAGGTTTTACGGATAATCGATTATGTCGTCTAGTAAGAATTCCTTGCCAAACTGTTGTAACTACTGCACTAAGTGCGATGATCGTTCCTATGATACCTAATAATAATTCTATTGACATGATTTATCCTTCACAATCTGATATACTATAAAATTAAATGCGTTATAATTAATCAGATACTAATAACAATGGTTCGGTTTTTGAGAACTCATTTTTTTATCAATTAATATATTTCACACTAATAGATAAGACGATTGCTTATTAAAGAGGTTATAAATATTTACTTAAACTGTTTGATCATCTCCAACATTATTTCAATGGGTGCGATAATTGAATATCCGGAATTACTATAGTCTACATTAGCATAACCATATTTGTCATTAATCCATTTTTCTTCAAATGGTACGAATTGACTTACAATACCAATTAAATAAAAATGAGTAACAAGTCCATTAGTCAAACTCGCTACTACTGGCCCTCCACTATTTCCTTTATATACTGGGCAGTCTAAAATAATTGTATTAAGCCTATAATTTTTCCCTGCCACAATTCCACGTCTAAATAAAGGTTGCGTTAGCTCTAGTTGTGGAGCATCCTTTATCCCCAAAGATGTGGGGAAACCAAAAATATGCACTTCTGTGCCTACTGGTAAATTCTTACTCTCCAAAATATCCAATTCGGTAAACTGATTAACTCGTGAAGCTTTCGGAATAGGTTTTGTAATTGACTCATTATAATGAATTATTGAAGTGACACTATCTATCATTGTATTTTTCCCAATTAAAGCGATCGCTACATCAAATTGACTATGATATCGAACTAAGTTGCTGTCTAATAATAATTTTAGATTACACTCTAATAAATTATATGGATTATTATATGGATCTCTTGGATAAGATATTAAATCAGCCTGTTGGCTATTTAGACGATTTGAAGTAGGATCAAAAAAAACGTGCTTAGCTGTAACTAAATAAAAATTTGTTGAATCAGAATAATAAAATCCAGTTGCAGACCCGCCATTTGATAATTTAATATATACAGGATACGTAAGGAATTCCTCAGGAATTGGAGCTTGTGTAAAAAGAAATGAACTGAAGATAAAATTTATTAAGCAAAACATCCCAATTTTCATTTTATTCACCTTTCAACTAATAATAATCTATGATATCAGTCAAGTTTGTATTCTACGAATATGTCTAAAGACTAGTCACTTCTTCAAGGATGATAAACGCCTCTCATCTATCATCCTCAAAGAATTTTCATTTTTAAGTTCTACAAATAAATACTCACACCAAAAAGAACACCGGAATATAAGGATAGTCTATTTTCTAATGCTGTTCTGTCTGGATTTACTAAACTATTTGAACGTAACTCTGTTTTTTCCCATCCATAGAAACCTGATAACAAATACTCACTATGAATTCCAATTTTTTTACTTACCCTCCATTCAACACCGAGTATACCTCTAATTCCCAAGTTTGTAGAAGGAGATCTCATTTCACTAATATTTTCATCTCCAGATGAATTTGGTGTTACTGTTTTGTCTTTGTAATAGCCGTAGGTAAAGGATAAACCCGTTCCACCGAACATGTTGATATCATCATCTTTCAATAATGTCCATAAATAATCTGCACCAACACCTAACGATAAACTTAATACTTCATGAGTGCCTTTCTTGATGATTGCTTCGTTATCGGTTTCGTCTTTACTTGAACCGATTGATGGAGATAAATACAATCTTATCTGGTGAGTATCATCAAGAATCTTTTTTACAGCAATAGAACCGTTAAATTTATCCAACGTGAAATTACCTGCTATCCCAAATGACAATGCATATTTAGGACTTTCCGGTTTCTCCTGCGAATAAATTGCCGAAACACCAATAAACCCTATCAAAATAACCATGAATGTTTTCACCCTAATTCTCCTTTTTTTGATTATGTAATTATTTATTTTAGAACATCTCACCAGTAATTTCTGAACACTATTTTAACTCCAAGGATGCTAAACAAACCTTCGCTCATCTCTCATCCTTAACAGTAACCGGTATTCAGTTATCAGTTCACGGTGTCAAATAAATTTTTGTTTTATTTTACTAACAACTAACTACCGGCTACTAATTTACTTGTGGTGGTTTCCCGTTAGTTTGCAGTTCAATCAGCCTCATACGGATCATCTTCTTACTTCTGTATTCTGACTTCTGCACTAACCTTTCCACTTTCCACTAACTCGCCGGCGGCGGAGTCTTCTCTTCATCATCTCCACCATTTCCTCTTTTGGGCCAGGGGGATTTAAAGAGTTTCTTCATCACCGGGTCATTTTTGTACGCCCGGTTCCCTGCTTTGTATATCTCGTTAACCTTTTCATAAAGTATAGAATCAGCAACGTTACGCGCAGCAGTATATTTAGTATCACCTTTCTTCTTTACCTTTTGTACCGTGTTTTTAGCATTCAGATCTGTAAGATAAGCCTCACCCGTTGAGATAAAATCCGCTTGCAAATCTGTTAAATCGGTTTTGTATTTGTTAAGAAGATCGAAAATATGCGGCAACAGCTCTATCATTTCTGATTCACTATCTGCATATTGAGAAATTTTAGAAGGGAACTCTACAAATTGTGGAGTTTTTTTCTTGAACTTTTTGTGGAAGAGGAACTCTGCGTCCCCCAGCCATTGGTAACACAGATCAAGTTGTATGTTTTTTTCTTTTGTTACCCCTTTTGTTTCATCAGATAAAGCATCGTCGTTCATAAACGATTTAGCTGTTACAATATCTGCTGCAAAAGCGGTCATGTATGGTTCGTTAATACCGAATTTTAGTAATTCCGGTTTGCCTTCCACTAACTTTTTTGTAGCTTCGGCGACTTGGAGAATGATCTCCCTTGGAACGTGAACAGACGAATTTTTATCTGACATAATGTCTCCCGCTATTATGAAAAAATAATAATTTAATTGAACACCGTGTCCATTACAACGAACAGCCTATCTACCCGGATGATAAAATTATTTGGTGATAGGTTAAAATTAGGATAGGGATTAATCTCGCTTTTTTTGACTGGGATAATAACCCCTATAAGATTCACTACAAACTTTAAAAAAATATTAATAATATCCAATCCCCCTTCCTGAAAAATAATTTTAATTCACCGGATGGAGATGATCGCATGTATGTATGATTTCAGACTTCACAGTAGCCTAATCTGATACTATCCTCAACTATTCCATTATTCCACCTGCTAATGACTGTAAGCTTGTAGCATGTTGTTTTCTGTTCACAAAAA
>JBAYFO010000102.1:0-5710 GCA_041667115.1 Ignavibacteriaceae bacterium
AGCGTGAATGCGGGCGCCGAGTATAGTTATAATGATTTTCTGTTCTTACGCGGCGGATATAAATCGTTATTTCTTTCCGATTCTGAGGAATCCTTTACCCTCGGCTTTGGTGTTAAGCAAGCGCTGTTAAACAACCTTGCCATCAGACTCGATTACGCTTATCAGAATTTTGGCAGATTAGCAAATATCCAGAAATTTACTGTCGGGATTGTTTTTTAAGGAACCCTGCCGAGACGCACCTCTAACGTGCGTCTCGCTGGTTTAATAATATTCAACAAAACAAAAATGAAAACGCTACTCACGCTCCCTACAATTTTAATCCTTTTCTTTTCAATGCCCGCAGTTGCAAAAAACTACAAAGGAGCAGAATACCGGACGAAAGAAGCTTTCACTTATGGAAGATTTGAAACACGTATGAAGCCCGCCGGCAAAGAGGGAATGCTTGCCTCTTTTTTTACTTACCATGAAATGAGAGAGAGAAGTTATTGGAATGAAATTGACATTGAAATTTTAGGCAGATATTCAAACGATGTTCAGTTTAATCCGATTACAAAAGGGCAAGTGAATCACGTTCGCCATGAGTTGACTTCTTTTAATCCTGCTTTAGATTATCATGATTATGGATTTGAGTGGACACCTGATTATGTAGCCTGGTTTATTGACGGTAAGGAAGTTCACCGCCAAACCGGAGAGCATATTAAAACACTCGATCTTCCGCAAAAGCTAATGATGAATGTCTGGAACCCGGCATACATAGATTGGGCCGGTGCTTGGAGCGACAATATCCTTCCTGCTTTTTCTTATTACGATTGGATAAAATATTCCTCTTACACACCCGGCAAAGGAAATTATGGAACGGATAATAATTTTACTGTTCAGTGGGTTGATGAACTAGATTCATTTGATTCAACCCGATGGGAAAAAGCAACGCATACTTTTGACGGGAATAATTGCGATTTTGTTAAAGAAAATGTCATCTTCGAAAATGGAAAAATGATCCTCGCCTTAACTGATAAGGGGAAACTCGGCTATAGAGATAGTAAAGGACCAGTTGCCATGTGGGCACGAGCCGAAAAGAACAAAGTGACGTTGTTTTATTCTGAAGAAGTTAACGCTGCCAACGCAACCGCTAAAGATAATTATTCTATCTCAGGCATTACTATTCAATCCGCTAAATTGCTTGATGATAAGCGTACTGTCGAATTAAGAACTTCCGATATCGACTTATTGGGGAATCATAATATTACTGTGTCAAATCAAAAAGATAATTATGGAAATGCAAGCACACCAAACGCAATTGTAATGAATAATTCTAGACCGGTAAAGTTCCCATTAAAAATAAATATTGGGGGAGGAGCCGTTGGCGATTTTCTTCCCGATCAAGAGTGGAGTGAAAAAGTTGAATATGGAGCTCTTTCAGGCGCCGTAAAAAATTCTCCGGCTGATTTACAAATTAGCAATACTGAAGACGATTCAGTTTATCGATCCGAGAGAAGTGATTTTCCTACGTATCGCGTAAGAGTTCCGGAAGGAATATATAAAGTTATCATGCTGTTCGCGGAAAATTATTATGAAGCTGCCGGAAAGCGTGTATTTGATGTTCTCGTCGAAAACAAAATGACAGAGAATAATATTGACGTCTTTGCGAAAGCTGGAGAGAATGCCGCTTATAAAATTACTGCAACCACTAAAGTAACTGACGGAATTCTTGACCTTTATTTTCAATCTGAAATTGAAACCAACATTCTTAATGGATTAGTTATAGAACAAATCACTTCAAACATTGAGTAATAAAAATTTTTATCTCGGAAAATAAATTCAGATCGCATCGAAAGTAAATCCCAGAATCACGGGTAGTGCAGGTATTTAGTTTTTGTATATCAATCGCATGAAAAATTCCGGCACTAAAATTTATTCACTCAAGGTAAAAAGTAGTATTAAGAAGTTAGTAATTAGCTAGTTAGGATAAATATTCTGCGTAAAATGTCAAGAATATTTTCATGAATTTGAATATCGAACATCGAACAAGCTTGCCCGACTCAGTCGGGGAATATTGAATGATGAAATATTTGTTCTTCGATATTCTACATTCCTTGCTCGTTATTCATTATTTCTTTTTGGTTCTGGCTTTGCCAAATCAGAATTCATTAAAAAATTCTCATGTTCTCAAAGTCTCACAGTCTTAATTCCCCACAACCTTTTTCACGTCAATTCTTTTAGTGATAAATCCGTAAAGCAACAAAGCAATTGCCGATGTTGATCCGATTGCAGTAAAATAATACCAGATATAATGTGCATGCAAATAAGCAGTAGGCATTTGTTGCGCTGTTAATGTTGAAGGATCAGGGCAATATGCGGTTAGTAGATAACCTGATATTCCAAAACCTAGAAGTGAGGCAAGAAATGAATGCATGTGGGAAAATCCAAGATATAAACCTTCTTCTCCCTTGGGAGCCTGCAGCGAAAAGAATTCTAAATAGCGCGGAGAAATAAAACATTCTGCTAATCCCTGGATCGCTATTCCTGCAATCAGCATAACGGTTATCGGGTGCATAGAGAATAAACCGAATATGGAAATAGATTCTCCCGTTATGGAAGTTAATACTGAACTTAATGCCATAGTGGTTGCCGATAAAGGCATTAACAACATGCCGATGCTCATGGAAGTTAAAGCCTTTACTCTTCTCATAAGATGGGTGATGACAACAACAGAAATCATAATAACAAATGGATTAACATTTGCTATCCACTCAGGTGAAGCGTTTTTTCCGACCAGCCTTAAAACATACTTTGGCATAGTTGCATACATTTGATGTTGGATGATCCAAAAGCCAGTAACAATTAAGATTAACGTAAGCAGGCGAATATTAGTTGAAACTTTAATAAAACTCCGCCAAACTTCCTTAAGACTTCTTCCTTCGCCAAGAGTATCCACATTTTTGTAAAAGAAAAAGACGGCGACTAGTGCTATAAATGTCATCCCTGCAGAGAAGAAGTTGATTGATTCCAATCCTAAATTTATGCGAAGCGGATAGGCAATAGTTTTTCCGAAAAATGCACCGACATTAACAATTCCATAAAAAATAGAATACGCTTTTGCCCTTGTTAATTCGGTAGAAGTTTTAGCTACGGTTCCGGTAATGATTGATTTAATAAACGAACCACCGATCATCAAAACAACAATTGCCGGAATAACAATTGGTTTATATGGCAAAGCGCCGAGAGTAAAGTATCCGATGGTTAATAATGAAAAAGCTAAAATAATTGCTTTTCTAAAACCAATTTTATCAGCTAAAGCTCCGGTAAATGGAGGAAGAAAATAAAGTCCGGCGGAAAAAAATCCACCAATCCAGGCAGCCCAAATATCATCAAATCCTACTACATTTGTTAAGTAGAGAGTAATCGCAATAAAAACAGCATAATATGCCGCTCTTTCAAAAAGTTCTACCGTATTTGCTGTCCAGAATGCTTTTGGAAAATTCCAACTTCCGGTATTTGAAGAACTCATATTTATTTTCCTGATAAATTAATTTTGTAAATATAGCAGTTTTAGAGAGAAGACCAATGAACGGAGTTATTAATTGTCCACATGCAGCATTCTTTGTTAGAAGAAAATATTTATAGTATCTGATAATTGGGAAAACGTAATTAATATTTACAAAGAATATTACATATTTGACAATTTTATTTATGGAACATTATTTGCTGGTTTTCGGAGGTAATTAACAAAAAATTATTTTATTTAAAGAGGACATTTATGAAACGATATTTACGTTTTGTTTTACTCGCACTCTTTGTAACAACTTTAGCTTTCCCGCAAGCGGTAAAAGTTGAACGTGTTGCAAAATCCCCGGCGGATTTAAAAGCCACCCCCTGGGTTGGTCCTGTATCAACTGGTTTGAAAGTTCTAGGCAAAGAATCTACTGCCTACTTTACAGCCGATACAACAGGCTCCGGTGCAACAACAGTAACTTCTTTTGCTTGGTCAATCACTGCAAGACCAGCTGGCTCAGTTGCTGCTTTTGATACTACAGACAGAATGGATGCACGGTTCAAGCCTGATGTAGTTGGTCAATATATTGTTCAGGTTTCTGTTAATGGGGCTGCCAAAACCGCGGTTGACACTATTTTTGCAAGCACTTTTATGGGTTCTTTGTCAAGCAGCGTACAATGCGCAACTTGCCATGCCGATAAGAACACTGAATGGCTTGGAACCGGACACTCATCTCAATATAAACGCGGAATTACCGGAATGATTGAAAATACAGCCGCAAGCAATTATATGGGCGTTTATGGTGCTTCCTGTGCTGGATGCCATACAACAGGTTATGATGTCAAAGCTAATAATGGAAATTTTGGATATAATGCTCATGCAACAGGTTGGGATACAACTTGGTATAAAGGAGCAACAGTTTCAGGTACTTCTTACTTTATACCTTACAACGATCAATCAAGATGGACTTTGCTTGGAACAGCCCCATACGCTACGGTTATGCCGACCGCTACAATCGGTTGCGAAAGCTGTCATGGAGCAGGTACTGATCACATGGGTAACAAAGCTAAAATTGGTAAAAGTATTGATGCCGGTGTTTGCTTGCAATGCCACGACGCTCCTACACATCATATGGTTGGCAGCTATTGGAAAGAATCTAACCATGCAACAATGCCTTTAAGTGGTGAACACGCTGGAGGAAATACAAGTTGTTATCCTTGCCATAGTGGTTCTGCTTTTGTGAAATTTGTAAACAATCCAGCAGCTCCAGGATACGATAAAGTTGAAGATTATGTAAAAACAATTTCTTGCGCTACTTGCCACGATCCTCATTCAGCAAATCATGAAAATCAATTAAGAATTGTTACCGTTGATTCTTTGAAAAATGGATATAAACCTCCGGTAGGCACAGGCGGAAAAGGCGCACTCTGTATGAATTGCCACAAAGGAAGATTTGCTTCCAAAGCTACAGTTGATGGTTTCGTTACTACGGCTACAACTGTCGGGAAAAATTATCCTTCAAGAATTTATCCTCACTATAGCCCACAAGCTGATATGTTCTTAGGACAGAATGCTTACGATTTCGGTCTTGCAACTCTTCAAGGTGTTACTACACATGAAGGCGTTAAAGATGCTTGCGTTACTTGCCACATGCCATTAAGAACTTCTAATGCTGACCATTCTATGAAAATGGTTCTAAACGGCGCTGATAAGGTTACCGCTTGCGTTGAATGTCACGCCGGAATTACTTCTTTTGAAGACGTTAAAGGTTATGATTATGATGGTGATGGCGTTGTTGAAGGTACAACTGTTGAAATCGATGGTATGTTGGCTACGCTAGCTGCATTATTACCACAAACAAATGGTGCAGTTGTTGAATTAGCTGATGCTACGACAAGAGTTGCCGATTCAACTGCTATTGCTAATTCACAGTATGGTACAAGAGTATTTGCAGGTATCTGGAATTACTACTTTGTTGCTAACGATTTCAGTCATGGTGTTCATAATGCGAAGTATGCAGTTCAATTATTGAATTACACAATTCAATATGTAAAAACTGGAGTAGTTCCAGTTGAAATGACATCATTTACCGGCTCAATTAGCAATGGTGTTGTTAATTTACAATGGCAAACAGCTACAGAAAAGAATAACAAAGGATTTGACGTTCAACGCAGAATAGGAACCACATGGGAAACTATCGGTTCTGTTAGCGGAAAA
>JBAYFO010000103.1:0-5625 GCA_041667115.1 Ignavibacteriaceae bacterium
GCGGTTGTTTTGAAAATATTTTTATGGTAAATAAGATTAAAGAAACACAATCCCATCGGGATTGAATCTTTGTAACAATAACACAAGAGACGCGAAAGAATTCCATAGGAATTCAATATTCTTTAGCGCAGAGATCAACCATAAGGATGGTGACAGTATAAAAAATATTCATTCCCGATGGGAATGAGATTACTTGGTTGGGGTTTGAGTTACAAAGATTCAACACCTACGGTGTTGAGAAAAAAAATTGGTTTGCGGTTGTTTTGAAAATATTTTTATGGTAAATAAGATTAAAGAAACACAATCCCATCGGGATTGAATCTTTGTAACAATAACATAAGACACGAGAAAGAATTCCGTAGGAATTCAATATTTTTTTAAGGAGAGTAGTAATGGCTAATACTTACTCGCAGATATATTTACAATTTATTATTGTAGTTCAAGACAGAGCGCATCTTATCCCGACTGAACATAAAGATGAATTATGCAAATACATAACCGGGATAATTCAGAATAAAGGACATAAATTAATAGCCTTAAATGGCATCTCGACGCATCTTCACATCTTTGTCGGATTTAATCCTAAAGATTCCATTTCCGATTTTATTAAGGAAGTCAAAAGAAATGCAACCAATTTTATAAATGATAATAAATGGCTGCGAAATAAATTTAGCTGGCAGGAAGGATATGGAGTGTTCTCGTATTCTCATTCTCAAATAGATAGAGTTTATAGATATATAGAGAACCAAGAAGCGCATCATAAAAAAATCTCTTTTAGAGCTGAGTATCTAAGCTTCTTAAAGAAGTTCGGAGTGGATTATGATGAACAGTATATCTTTAAGGAAATTGACTAAACAAAAATATGCATTCCCTATGGGAATGGGATAATAAAATGAGGTTTTGGGTTACAAAGATTCATCCCCGAAGGGGATGTTAGAATCTAAAAAAGATTTATTGTTACGTCGATTCAACACCTATTTATCTACCGCTAAGGGAATGGGTTACTTCTTCAACTCTCTAACTTCCTTAAAGAAGTTTTGCAATAGCGTTTGAGATTCTTTTTCTAATATACCGGAGTAAACTTTAATTGAATGGTTATACTTCCCTTCTCCGGGTAAATTATAGAGAGAACCACATGCCCCGAATTTAACATCGGACGCCGCGAAATAAATATTTGATACTCGCGAAAGCAACGCGGCTCCGGTGCACATAATACAAGGCTCCAACGTCACATAAAGATCACAACCCGTAAGTCTTGCTTCTTGGAGGGTATTGGTCGCAGCCGTAACAGCAATCATTTCAGCATGCGCTGTCGGGTCTTTTAACCTCTCAGTTTGATTGTGTCCCCTTCCGATAATTCTTCCTCCATTAACAATTACGGCTCCAACGGGAATTTCCTTTTCCTCAAAAGCTATTTCCGCCTCTTGAAGAGCGGCATACATAAAACGGTAATTATCTTCACTGAAAAGCATGGTGTTAATTAGATAGTTAGCAAAAATATTCTACTCAGAATGGCAAGAATATTTTTTAATTAATCGTAGAGACACGCCGCGGCGTGTCTTTACAGTGTTCTGGTTAACCAGGTTATGAATTAGATAGTTAGTAAAAATATTCTGCGCAAGATGGCAAGAATATTAAAAATTTAAGAATAAAGATTAACGATATTTGATTTTTGATGTAACAAAAATCTTCTAACCATGGCAAGCCTTGGCATGCTTCTAAAATCGTTAATCCTTGTTCTGAGATCAATTTTGGTTCTGGCTCTACCAGGTTATGAATTAGATAGTTAGTAAAAATATTCTGCGCAGAATAGCAAGAATATTAGACGGTTAAAAAAGTATAACTGAATGGATGAATGTTTTTCATTCAATCATGCAGCCATTCATTCATTCAAAGTAACAATTTGGTTCTGACTTTGCCGGTTTATGAATTAGGAATTATTTGAATTTTCTGTTCAATTTAATAAATCATATTAACATTTTCGTAAAACATTTTCGGTTTAAACATTTTACATTCTTCATTGTACGTTCTATATTTCGTATAGCAAAACAAAATATTTCTCAATTCCTATTCAAAGAAAATGTGAGCTATGGCATTTTTACTAGTTATTCCATCAATTGATATAAAGAACGGTAAAACCGTAAGAGTTGTTCAGGGCATCCCGGAATTAAATTGTCAGGAATACGGAAGTAATCCGGTAGAAATGGCAAAGATCTGGCGTGCAGAAAATTCTAAAATGTTGCACATTGTAGATTTTGATGCAATTCACGGAGACAAAAATAAAAACATTTCCCTCCTCGAAGAAATTTGTAATTCGGTAGTTATTCCTGTTGAATTTGCAGGTGGAATCCGTTCGTTCGAAGCTGCAAAAAATTATCTGGATTTAGGGGTAAGCCGTATTGTTATTTCAACCATGACCTTAGAAAATCTTCCTGAATTCAAAAAAGTCTTTGAAGCGTTCGGACCAAACAAAATTGTTATCTCGCTCGATGTTATCGATAATGAAATTGTTATTAAAGGGAGGAGAATCAAAACCGGGATTCTCCCTGTTGCTTTTGCACTAAAATTAAGAGAAATTGGAGTAGAGAGATTTATCATTACTGATGTGAAGAGAAATGGAATGATGCTTGGACCAAATATTGAGCTTTCTCGTTCCATTGCTGAAGCTACACAAGCAAAAGTTACTCTTTCCGGGGGCATTAGGAACAAAGATGAATTAATGGATGTTCAAACATATATGGATGTCGGGATTGATTCGGTTATCGTCGGGCGGGCGTTATACGAAAACCGGTTTCCGTGTCAGAAGTTATGGCGCGTAGCTGAACTTGGAATATTTAACTAGAGGAATTTTATGAAACAAGAATCTGATTTTTCGGTACATAGCAGTTTCTGGTCGAATTTTTTCAAAAGGAAAACTGAAATGCCGTTGTTGTTTTCTATTCTGACGGAGATGCCGCCGTTTAACGAATTAAAAAAATCAGAGCTTGATGAAATTTTAAGAATTGTTCATGAACGGAATTATGTGGCGGGCGAATATATTTTTTTGCAGGATGATCCGGGGATCGGCTTATATTTTTTGCTTGAAGGTGAAGTAAGTATCTATCGCGAATCGCTTTCAAAATTAAAAGTGAAACTTGCCAATTTTTCGGTGGGAGATTTTTTTGGTGAATTAGCGCTTATCGATCGAGGGAATCGTTCTGCTTCTGCTATAGCGGATACAAACTGTAAAATAGGTATTATCTTTAAACCCGATCTGGAAGAAGTGATTAAAAAGAAGCCTAAAATTGGTGTTGCGGTACTTTCAGGCTTATCAAAAATAATTGTTACGCGCCTTCGGAATTTAAATGAAGAATATATTTCATTACAAGAAGAAAGAATAACTAAAAAAGAGGAATCCCATGGAACTTCAATTTAAAAATATTTTAGTGCCGATTGATTTTTCCGATTTTTCAAAATCTGCTTTAAAATATGCCGTTGTCTTTGCTCAACACTATCACTCAAAGCTTTTCTTGATCTATGTTATGGAGCCGGTGATTTATCCGCCGGATTTTAGCATGGGTCAAATAACTTTACCTTCAGTTAATTTTGAAATGGATAAAAGGGCAAAAGAAGAATTGGATAAGTTGGCTGAGACTGAAATCGGTTCTTTAGTTCAGGTGAAAACAATTTTAAAAACCGGCAAACCTTTTGTAGAAATTATAGAGACTGCTAAAGAGGAAGACGCCGATTTGATAATAATTTCTACTCATGGACATTCCGGTGTTGAACATATATTATTTGGTAGCACCGCCGATAAAGTTGTTCAGAAAGCCCCATGTCCGGTTTTAACTTTGAGAGAACCGATCAAAGGATTTGACTATAAAAATATGCTCAAAAAATAGTCTGTATTAATCTTTTTTTGTGTCAATTTTTGTAATCTGGTTTAGAAACTAAATCTGTATTAGCATTGTAAAGAAGCTGTAAGTGTTCATTTTCTTTAAAAGGATTCGCTATGGATAAAAGGAATGGCCCAATAAAAAAGATTGCTATAAATACCGGAGGAGGAGACGCTCCCGGGTTAAATGCGGTTATCCGGGCAGTTACCATCACCGCCTTAAATCAAGGATGGGAAGTTGTTGGCATCCGGGATGGCTACAACGGAATTTTTCTTCCGGAAAAATATCCCAACGGAACTGGATTAATTAAACTTACCTACGAAAAAGTTGAATATATTACCGGTCAAGGCGGAACAATTTTGGGAACTACCAACCGCGGTAATCCCCTTAACTACCCGATGAAAGATACAAAAGGAAATATTGTTGAAATTGATAGATCGGATGAAATACTTGACGCCTTCCGCAGAAACAATATTGATGCACTTATTGCGATCGGCGGGGACGGTTCCCTTTCCATTGCAAATGTTTTTGCTAAAAAAGGATTGAGAGTAATCGGTGTTCCCAAAACTATCGATAACGACCTTGACAAAACGGTTATCACATTCGGCTTCGATACTGCATTAGGATTCGCTACCGAAAGTTTGGATAGACTGCATACCACTGCTCAGTCGCATGGTAGACTTATGGTGGTTGAAGTGATGGGAAGATATGCCGGATGGATTGCTTTAAATTCGGGTATCTCAGGATCAGCAGACGTAATTTTGATCCCCGAAATTCCGTATGACATTAATAAAGTTGCGGACTTCTTAAATAAGATAGTTTCAAAAAGAAAGAACTATGGAATTATCGTTATTGCCGAAGGAGCCAAACCTCTTGGCGGTGAAATATCGGTACTTGAAAAAGAGCTTGGGAAAGCAGAAAGACTTGGTGGTGCTGCCGAACATTTTGCCAAAAATTTAGAATCCTTAACAACTAAAGAAATCCGGACGGTAATCCTTGGTCATTTATTACGTGGTGGAAGCCCGACCACTTTTGATCGATTACTTTCTCTTCGCTTCGGCGCTGCTGCCGTAAGAGCTTTAGCGGAAGGTCAGTCCGGGATTATGGTTGCTTTAGATCCCCCGGCAGTGCGTTATGTCCCGTTAGATCAAGCAATTAATAGAATGAAAACCGTTCCGCCTGATTGTGATACGATTATGACAGGGAGAGAATTAGGGATTTGTTTTGGGGATTGATAGTTGATTATGAATAAAACGCCGAAAAATTTCAAATTGTACGATGGCTTAACTGCTCCTGAGGTTGTTATTCAACGGGAAAAGTTTGGTAATAATTTAATTACTCCACCGCCGAGAACTCCCTGGTGGAAATTATTCTTAGAAAAATTTGAAGACCCGATAATTCGTATTCTAATCATTGCCGCTTTAGTTGCTACAGGTATTGGATTAGTTGATGGTAATTATATCGAAGGCATTGGGATCATCATTGCAATTCTCCTTGCTACAACATTGGCTTTTCTCAGCGAGTTCAAAGCGAACAAAGAGTTCGAACTCCTGAACAAAATAACCGATGACGAACCCGTCAAAGTTATTCGTGATAAGAATTATACAACTATTGCTAAAAAATATTTAGTTGTAGGTGATATTGTTCTTTTAGAATCCGGAGAAGAAATCCCTGCCGATGGAACTGTCGTTGAAGCTATATCATTGCAAGTGAACGAATCAAGTTTAACCGGTGAATCCAATGCTGTTAA
>JBAYFO010000104.1:0-5495 GCA_041667115.1 Ignavibacteriaceae bacterium
CGGAGGTATTTATGAGAATGATGAATTCTATAATTTGTGCGATGAACTTGGATTACTCGTTTGGCAGGATTTCATGTTTGCATGCGGCGCTTATCCTGAGCATGATGAATTCATTTCAAATGTAAGTAAAGAAGTAACTCAAAATGTTTTGAGACTACAACATCATGCATGCCTGACGCTTTGGTGCGGGAATAATGAGAATGAATGGATTTGGTTCCAGGAGCAAAATTCTTCTTACAAAAAGATGCCCGGATATAAAATCTTTCATAACATTCTTCCTAAACTGTTGAAAAAAATTGATCCCCAACGTCCTTATTGGGAATCATCGCCTTTTGGAAATGATGATGATCCAAATTCATTTGAAAGCGGCAACACACATCAGTGGAATATCTGGAGCAGGTGGATTGATTATGATGAAGTGAAAAACGACAGAAGTTTATTTGTCACTGAGTTTGGCTTTCAAGGTACTGCCAACAAAGATACTTTTGAAAAATATTTGCCGCAGGAAAACAGAAGCATTCACGACAAAATATTTGAGCATCATAATAAACAAGTTGAGGGACCTGAAAGAATAATTAAATTCTTAAGCGGTCATCTTCCGATTAAAACAGAATGGAAAGATTATTTGTACCTGACACAGTTGAATCAAGCCTTCGCTTTGAAGACCTGCTTAGAATATTGGCGGACTAATGGTAGAACAAACGGCAGTATAATTTGGCAATTGAATGACTGCTGGCCTGTTACAAGCTGGTCGCTCATCGATTCCGAAATCGGACAAAAATTAGCTTACCATTTTGTGAAGAATGCATTCGCCCCACAATTACTTCACTTTATAGATGAAGGAAGTAAAATCAAAATAGTTCTTCTCAATCAAAACAAAATCAATATTAGTGGAAGATTGAGAATTGTGGTTATCAATTCAGCCTCAGGAGAAATATTGAAAGACAGTTCAGTCAAGGTGAATATCGCCGACAAAGGACTATTAGAAATCAATTCGGTTTTCCGAAAGAATTTGCCACTCGATGAAAATTGGGTATTAGCGGCAGTCTTATATGATGAATCGGGTGAAATAATTTGCAGAAATTATTATCTGACCAAACCATGGAAACATGTTATGTTGAAAAATTCAAAATTAAAATTGAAAACTTTTGCCGACGACAATTGCACCGAGTTAATTCTGGAAAGCAGCGATCCGGTTTTCTTTGTTGATTTATATCATCCGCATTTAACTTTTTCAGACAGAGGATTTTTTATTTTACCAGGCGAACAAATCAAAGTGAAAATCATTGGAGAACAAAATAAACCATTCAAAGTAGAAGACATCAAAATCTATTCGTTAAATAGTTATTTACATTAAAAAATATTTTTATTGAATATGAACATGGAGAAGAAATGCAATACACAAAATTAGGTCGTAGTGGTTTAATGGTTAGCCGACTTTGTCTCGGCACAATGAACTTTGGATCATTCACCTCTGAAAAAGAAAGTTTTCAGATAATGGATCGCGCTCTAGAACTCGGGATCAATTTTTTCGATACTGCGAATGTTTATGGCGGGAAAAAAGGGGCAGGCATAACCGAAAAAATTATCGGAAAGTGGTTGGAAGAAAACAGTGAACGCAGAGATAAAATAGTTCTTGCAAGCAAAGTTTATGGTGAAATGGGAGATAGAGTGAATGAAAAATATCTTTCGGCATACCACATAAAAAAAGCTTGCGAAGATAGTCTGAAAAGAATGAAGACCGATCATATTGATTTGTATCAAATGCATCATGTGCATCGAGAAACCCCGTGGGATGAAATTTGGCAGGCGATGGAACAACTGATACGTGAAGGGAAAATAATCTATGTTGGCAGCAGTAATTTTGCCGGCTGGGATATTGCAACCGCAAACGAAGAAGCGCGAAAAAGAAATTTACTCGGATTGGTCAGTGAACAAAGTAAATACAATCTTTTCAATCGTAAAATTGAACGCGAGATGATTCCGGCTTGTAATTATTATGGTGTCGGCATTATTCCCTGGAGTCCGCTTGAAGGAGGTTTACTTGGAGGAGTACTTAAAAATTTAAACGAAGGACGAAGAAATTCCGAAGAAATTTTGAGTAAATTAAAAAACAATAGAGAACAAATTGAAAAATGGGAAAACTTTTGCACTGAATTTGGAGAAGCCCCTGCCGATACCGCTTTAGCCTGGCTCTTAAAACAATCCGGTGTTACTTCACCAATCATAGGACCAAGAACACTTCATCAATTAGAAAATTCACTTAGAGCTTTGGAAATTAAATTTACCGAAGAATCACTCTCAAAGATTGATACCATATTTCCTCCGGCGGGAATATCTCCTCGGTATTATGCTTGGTAGAAAGAAATGAAATCAATTTGGAACATCAGGTTTGCTTGTTATGAAAGTAAATATGTACAATAAAATTCTTAAAATCTTTTTGTGTTATTTTATGTTTTTAGCAGGAATAGATGCTCAACAAATAAATATCAACCGAATAGAACAGATGCCAAACATTCCATCTCCTTATGAAATGAGAGACTGGAAAAAAATTACTGCAGGTTACGATAGTCTTGTTTTCGATATTAACCGCACCGGGCAATATCTTCCGCTGATTTGGATAAATAATAGTACGATTAACTATCCCTCACACAACAGCTTTGGTCTTCATACGGTAGTGGGAACAAAATCGCCATCTTCTGCAGAAACTATAAATCTTATTCCGGCCACTATTGGAGCCTCTTTAACCGGCATCGATAAAAGTAATCAGAACGGATACAACTGGGTGTTGATGTGCGAAGAATATTTCAACAAAGCGAATAGTGCTGATATTTATTTAAATCATCCAACCGGTAGCAACTGGGATGATTGGTGGTATGATATAATGCCGAATATTTTTTTCTATCAATTATATGATCAGTATCCGGCGATTGGAGATTTTCCTAATCAATTTTCAAAAGTAGCCGATAGATGGTTGGAAGCTGTAAAAACAATGGGAGGAAGCACAACTCCCTGGAAAACTCCATATATGAATTATCGTGCATTTGATCTTATGACGATGAAACCGCTTTCATCCGGTGTAGTTGAGCCGGAAGCTGCCGGCGCTCTTGCCTGGATACTCTACAACGCGTACTTGGAAACCAAAAACGAAAAATACAGGATCGGCGCTGAGTGGTGTTTGGAATTTCTCAACTCTTTGACTTCAAATCCTTCTTACGAATTGCAATTGCCATGCGGTGTTTATACCGCTGCAAGAATGAATGCAGAACTTGGTACAAAATACGATATTTCAAAAATGATGAATTGGTGTTTTGATGTTGGGCAGCTTCGCCAATGGGGCGCTATTCTTGGAAAATGGGGAGGTTACGATGTTAACGGTTTAATTGGTGAAGTTAACGGTTCAAATGATTACGCTTTTCTGATGAATACATTTGAGCAAGTCGGAGCGTTAGTTCCGGTAGTCCGTTATGATGACCGTTTTGCGCGTGCGATTGGTAAATGGGTTTTGAATGCCGCTAACTCTGCGCGATTATTTTACACAAATTATCTCCCGGATCAAAATCAAGATAGCGAAGAATGGGCGCATCAATACGACTCAAATTCGTACATCGGACATGAAGCGATTCGACAAAACCAATACGCTGTTAGTCCCTATGCTACCGGGGATGCGATCAGCGGAGGTTGGGGATCAACTAATCTTGCACTTTACGGTTCATCGCACGTTGGAATATTCGGTGGAATAATCGACACAACAAATATTTCAATGATATTAAAATTAGATTTACTTAAAACAGATTATTTCCATAATGATACTTTTCCAACTTTTCTGTTTTACAATCCTTATTCAACTGAAAAATCAGTTGTTATAAATGTTGGAAATGAAACGCACGATATCTATGATGCCGTTTCCAATACGGTAATAAAATCAGCAGTAACCGGTGAATCATCAATTATAATTCCAGCCGATGCTACCGTAATTGCTGTGATAATCCCGGCTGGAAGTACTATTACTTATGATAATGAAAAAGCTTTGGTAAATAATGTGGTGATTGATTTTCATTCCGGTCAAAATGTAACTAATCATTCACCGCGAATCAAATCACTTTCAGCAGTAAAACAAATTGTCACATTAGGGGATTCTACAAAAATTTATTGTTCAGCGGTTGATATTGATAATGACCCGATAAATTATGAATGGTCTGTATCAGGTGGAAGTATTGTGGGAAGCGGATCAATTGTAACCTGGTCGACGCCTTCGACTTCAGGAAAATTTTCAATCAAATGTAAAGTAAGTGATAATAACGGAGGTGTAGTTTCTGATTCAATATTAATTGATGCGATGGCATTCATTAATACTGCACCGACAATAAATAAACTAACTGCGCATCCAAGAAAAATTCATCTTGGATTAACTACTAGAATAAATTGTATCGCATCTGATGTTGATGGAGATACCCTAACTTACAATTGGTCGGCAGCCTTTGGAACACTTGCCGGAAGTGATACTTCTGTAACATGGACCGCGCCGGTTAATGCCGGGAATTACTACATCTTTTGTTCGGTGGATGACGGTCGTGGAGGAACAGAGCTTGATAGTATCGGTGTTTCGGTTCGTGATACCACAATTAAACAAACGGGCGATCTCGTTGCATTTTATCCTTTTACCGGTAATGCAAATGATGCGAGCGGATTTAATAATAATGGGACAATCTCCGGCGCTGTATTAACAACAGATCGTTTTGGAAATGCAGCAAGCGCTTATTCGTTCAACGGTTTAAATAACAACATTAAAGTTACAAGCAGTTCAAGTTTAAACTTTCAGAATAGTATCACAATTAATTTTTGGATAAAGGTCGGCGAATTTTTCGATAGGGAAGCGTATCCTCTTTCACACGGCAATTGGGAGAATCGGTGGAAGATTTCAATCACCAATAAACGTATAAGATGGACAGTCAAAACTAACACCGGGATAAAAGACCTTGATTCTGAAACCGAGTTGGTTACAAATAGTCTTTACAATGTTACTGTTCTTTATAATGGAAGTGATTTTGAGATTTATATTAATGGTGAACTGGATGCCTTCACTTCTTTCTCCGGATTGATAATGACAACGCCAATCGAGTTGATGGTTGGACAAGTGCTTCCCGGAAACACGCAATATAATTTTAAAGGAGTTTTGGACGACATCAGAATTTACAATTATGCTTTGCCCTACAGCAGCATTCAATCTCTTTATGATTTTGTTACTGACGTTAAAGATGATCAAGAAATTAAACTGCCAAAGAATTTTGGATTGCGGCAAAACTATCCTAATCCGTTTAACAATCAGACGAACATTGAATATCAACTCTCAACTCAATCAATCGTAAAACTTGAAATATTTAATGTGATAGGACAAAAAATTAAGACGTTAATGAACGAAGAAAAATTACCCGGTTACTATAATATAAGTTGGGATGGGAAAAACGATTCCGGCGCTTCGGTGAATTCGGGAA
>JBAYFO010000105.1:0-5235 GCA_041667115.1 Ignavibacteriaceae bacterium
ATTAGTTTCACCGGCAGTAAATAAAAACAATTCGGACAGCGAAGTTTTGCCGGTTCCTCCGTGCCCGATTAATGCAATGTTGCGTAATGATTCTGGACCATATTCTTTCACGGTTTACTCCTTGTTTTGGATTAGAATGTTCGAGTTAGAATTTTAGCCTTTGCACGAATGCCGCAATCCCTTTTTTAACAGCGCTTAGATTGTTTGTTAAATTCTGTACCGGACCTTCTATCCCTTCCCTAATTCTTTTTTCCAATTCAAGTAAAATTATTACTCGAGATTTAACAGATTCAACGATCCATGAAATGGAATTCATCTGTTCTTCCGCATACGTAGTAACTTTAGTAATTGATTGAGTCAAAGCTTCAAAAGATTCGAGTAAAGGATGGATTTCGTCCGCCATACGACTGATATCGGCTTGCATCTTCTCAAACGACTTTGAAATCCGGTGGACATAAACCACCAAGGCAATACAAAGCGCTGAAGCTGATGCTAACAGCAAGACTTGAAAGATTTGAATAATCATAATCTTTTCTTTTAAGATTTCTTGGCGTCTTTATAAGCATCAACACCGGCTTTAAAAGCATTCTTTATTTTATCGCTTTCATTAGCTACAGTATCTTTGCCCGTAGAAATTGCTTGACCAGCTTTTTCTTTCGCTTCGGTGAATACTTTTTCAGCATCTTTAATAAGCTCATCCGCTTTTACTTTAGCTTCGGAGATTAAAAACTCTGATTTTTTTTTGCCGTCGTTATAAATATGGGTGGCTTTTTCCTTTGCAACATCAAGATATTTTTCCGCTTCATCAAGCAATTCATCAGCTTTCCCTTTTATATCATTCCGCAATTCTTTGCCGCTTTTAGGTGCATATAATAAAGCTACAGCAGCACCGACAATTCCGCCGGTCAAGAAACCTATAAGCAACCCTTTACTGATATTACTTTCTTTTGTTGACATAACTTCTCCTTTTTTTTTTACCTTAAAATTCGCTCCGTTCTATACGGAGCGATTTATTTTACGTTTTACAAATTCTTAACAATTTCCTGTGCAAATCTATAGCAGCCAACTTCTTTTGCTCCTTTAGTTAAGCGGGCGAAGTCATAGGTAACCACTTTCGATTTTATTGTTTTCCTCATTGCTTTTTCTATCAGCGCTGCAACCTTTGTCCAGCCCATAAACTCGAACATCATCACACCGGAGAGGATAACCGAACCTGGATTAACTTTATCCATACCGGCATATTTCGGAGCCGTTCCATGTGTCGCCTCAAAGATAGCTGTTTCATAACTCATATTAGCACCTGGGGCGATCCCTAGTCCGCCAACTTGTGCAGCGGCAGCATCTGATAAATAATCGCCGTTCAAATTTGGAGTTGCTAATACTTCATATTCATTCGGGCGCAACAACAACTGCTGAAAAATGCTGTCTGCAATTCTATCTTTTAATAAAATTTTACCTTCAGGCATTTTCCCGTTGAAATTTTTCCAGAGTTCATCTTCCGTAACTACAAAATTACTAAACTCTTCTTTAGCAACTTTGTATCCCCATTCTTTAAATGAGCCTTCGGTAAACTTCATGATATTTCCCTTGTGAACAAGGGTGACACTCTTTCTTTTATTAGTGATTGCAAACTCAATTGCTTTTTTCACCAAACGTCTTGAACCAAATTCACTAATAGGTTTTATGCCGATACCTGAAAGTTTTCTAATATTTTTATCAAATTTTGTATTGATATATTTTATTAATGCTTCAGCTTCTTTTGAACCGGATTTAAACTCAATACCGGCATAAACATCTTCCGTATTTTCTCTGAAGATGACGATATCTAAATCTTGCGGGCGTTTCATCGGGCTAGGTGTACCTTGATAATATTTTACCGGACGTACACATGCAAATAAATCAAGTAATTGGCGGAGAGCAACGTTCAAGCTTCTGATTCCGCCACCGATTGGTGTTGTCAATGGACCTTTAATTGCAACCGAATATTCTCTAATAGCATCAACGGTTTCCTGTGGAAGCCATTTATCTTTTCCATAAACTCTTAATGCTTTTTCTCCGGCATAAACTTCAGCCCATGAGATTTTCTTTTTCCCGGCATAGACTTTTTTAACGGCTTCGTCAAAAACTAATTTTGAAGCCCGCCAAATATCTGGACCAATTCCATCTCCTTCGATAAACAAAACTATGGGATTATCCGGTACGGTAATTTTACCATTTGAGAAAGTGATTTTTTCACCATCGGCAGGAATAATAATTTTTTTAAATTTCTTCAATGAAAACTCCATTCATTTTAATTATTGTTCAATTGTTATTTTCCCAAATCTTTTTTGATACAGCAGAACACTCACAACACCAACTAAAACGGCAAACCATAAAGTTACGATCCGTATTATAAATGTAGATGCAAAGGCAATTTCAAGAGAATAATGCTTTTGTTGAAGTAAAACCGTCAACGAACCTTCAGTTACTCCTAAGCCGCCGGGCAGCATTGATATTGCACCGACAATAATTGCAAAAGCATAACTGAAAGACGCCCAAAGCAGGGAAACTTCTACTTTAAAATTACTTAGAATTAGGTAATATCCCAAACATTCTAAAAACCAGGCAACTAAACTTAAAAAAAACATTTGTAGTAACGGCTTCATCTGAAGCATCTGGTAGGAACTTTCGTATGCCGCTTTTACATGTTCTGCATATTTTTTAATAACCTTGATCCTAGAAAAAAAGTTGATACTGGCTTCGCCAATTTTTTTATTAGTCAACGCTATTGTAAGAAACACAAAAAATATTCCAACCGCCAGGATTATTCCTCTTCCAAAATTATAAACATACCCGCCAATAAGTCCAATCAGAATGAGTGAAAGAAAATCTGTAATTCTTTCGGCAAAAATTATCGGAGCTATCTTGCTTATTGGTTCTCCCGATATTTGTTTTACTAAATAAGCTTTTAATAATTCTCCCATTTTCCCAGGGGTAACGCTCATTATTAGTCCCGACATAAAGACCGAAAATGAATCGATCTTTTTTATTTTGATCTTTAAAAGCCGCAGATAAAAATCCCACTTTAAAAATCTTGTAACATAATTTGAAAACGATAAGAGTAAGAGAACCGGGAGTAGAAACCAGTTGAATAAAAGAAATGCTTTAAGTACTTTGTCAAAATCTGCGTAGAGAGAAAACAGAAGATAAAGCAAACCAGCCGCGGCAAGTGAGATAAAGATATTTCTTTTGATTTTAGCTAACATTTCAAACCACTTTCAATATTGCCTGGTACACTTTTGTTAATGGTAATCCGACAACATTGTAATAACAGCCGTTAATCTTTTCAATAAATATTGCACCGTAATCATCTTGGATACCGTAGGCTCCGGCTTTATCCATCGGGCTCCCACCGGCAACGTATTCTTTAATTTCCGTTTGTTTCAATTCCCGGAAAGTAACCTCTGTTTTTTCATAATTGTTTATGAGTTTGCTGTTTAGTGAATTGTAAACGCAAAATCCCGTGTAGACAAAATGTTTTTTCCCGCTGAGACTTTTTAGCATTGTAACCGCTTGACTTGTTGAATCCGGTTTCCCAAGAATTTTTCCGTTAATAACAACAATAGTATCGGCAGTTATTAAAATACCTTTTTTACCTAGTTTTTTTGCCTCTTCCATTTTTTGAAGTGCAAGTTTTTTTGCAATAATTGAAGGCTTTTGATTAGCTTGAAAAGTTTCATCAAAATGGAAATGTAAAATTTCCGGATGAAGATTTATTTGCTCCAACAATTTTTTTCTTCGGGGAGATTTTGATGCAAGATAGATTTTTATAGAAGATGGGATCATTCAGTTTGTCCTATTGTGCAGCCGTGAAAATAGAAATCGAGAATTTCGTGATAGTTTTCCCCTTTAGCAGAAAGATTCATTGCCCCCCATTGGCATAATCCGACCCCATGCCCGCTTCCCTTTCCGTTCAACGTAACTTTTTTTAATTCGTTTTTTGTCTTCTCTATTGAGAGCGTGAATAATGAAGAGCGTAAAATTCCCTTTGTCTCTTTTCTAACAAAAAAGTTTCTTATTTCGGAGGCATGAATAACTACATCATCTGCATCAACAAAACTTATATGTAATTCTTTTACACGCCCTGAAGGAAAAACGTCTGATATTTCGACATCCTTTACCACGCGTTGCTTCTTTGATAGAAGATTTTTTGCTTTCAACAATTTAAGAAGATCGAATTGCGTATATGTTTCTTTCCAATAAAATGATGGAGAAATTTCACAGTTTGGGTTTTCCTCTCCGTCTTTTTTTGCAATTAAATAATCATCTGCTTTACCTGAAAAAACATTTGCAGGATCTTCCAACATTCCACCGCAAGCTGAATGATAAAATACTTCAGCAAGTTTTTCTTTGTATTTCAGTACTTGGTGCGATGTTGCTTCTACCGCGTTGCGGTCCAATTGTGTAAAATTTCCAGTACCGGAAAAAACCTGATCGCGGACATCATCTGTAATATCGTAATAAGTGTTCCCTTTTGCTTTTTTCATTTCCGCAAAAGTTCTTGCACAAATCGCAAAAGCTTTTAGTGCTTCAAACCGTTCCGGTTGATTTGACTTTACCGCCATTTCTGCCGGAAGCACACCTAACAAATAATCATCCATCGATAAACGGTTAATCACAAGTATGCCATTATTATCATTATAAACAATAAGGAGATCGCCGGAATATCTTTTACCGGAAAATAAAATTACACTTTCGGAATCCACAGGTTGCAAAAGAAAAGTAATCCCATCTATATCGCGAGAATTAAATTTTGTAGTAATCCCGCCGCTGTTAATTTGAAAACTTAACTTATCTCCCTTTTTTAGTTTATCGACCGCCTCGTTGTCCGAAGTAAAAATATACAAACCTTGAAGTGACAAAGAAACTGATTTCTGCTCTTCACTTAAAAGAACCCGGATTTGATTTTTTTCAGTTGCAACAATTTTGTACCCACGTTTAAGGGAATTGTTTTTTACTTCTCCTTCGTTTCTGCGCGTTGCAGTACAAGAGTATTGGTTGATAGCAAAAAAACAAATTAGTGAAAAATAGAAAAGATACTTTAAAGTTGAGGGAGTGATTTTTTGGAAAGAGAGAAATGTAAGCACAAAAACTATCTAAACATTGCTTTTATACTTCCCCACGTTCTTTTAACGCCGGAAATGTTATGTGAGACACTTACCTCTTGAGTAGTAGATACCGCATTATTATTATCAA
>JBAYFO010000106.1:0-5162 GCA_041667115.1 Ignavibacteriaceae bacterium
CGATTGGAGAGGATTCGGGGAAAGTGATAATTGGCCGACTGAACGAAACTATTTATCCTATTCTGAGTTCCTTTTAGATTATGATGCGGCAGTGGATTATGTTAAAAGTAGAAATGAAGTTGACACATCAAAAATAGGAGTATTTGGTTTTTCAACGGGGGCATATTTATCTTTTGCAATTGCCGCAAAACGAAATGATATTTCTGCATTCGCCGGACGAGCATTAATGACAAGTTTTAATGATATACTTCCTATTTTAAAAATATTAACACCTGATAGAAATTTAATTGCACCTCCAAATTATCCATCAGAATTAGAGCCAATTAATGCTGCCGAGAATATAAATATTCCGGTTTTTTTAGTTGTTGGGGAAAAAGATAACAGAACTCCAATTTGGATGTCGGAAAAAATTAAATCCAAGATCAAAAGTTATTGTGAGTTATGGGCGGTTCCCGGCGCGGAACATGGTGGAGCCAATAGTCCTGAATGGGCAGCAACTGAAGAATTTTTTAATAGGCTATCATGGTTTTTTAAACAACATCTTTAAGGTTAATATCTAACTATTGTAATACATCAACGCTGGAAAGATGATTAAAAAAAGACAGGAAATCCTCGCTGGCGGCTGATTGACAATGTTGTTAAATAAATAATAAAATTGGGATTGACTGAAAAAATTATACGACGTAATTTTATTTCAGAAATAAGGAGATAACAGATGAGAAACCTATTCACATTAATAGTCATTTTGTTTTCGGTTTATAATTTAAAAGCACAGAATAATTTTCAAACCGATGTAATAAAAACATCTTCCGGTGATCTTAAGATTACTTTTATTGGGCATGCTTCGTTGATATTCGAATTCGGTAAACTAATCATTCATATTGATCCGGTTGGGATGTATGCCGATTATTCCAAATTGCCGAAGGCTGATTTAATTCTTATTACCCATCAACATCCGGATCATCTTGATTCTAAAGCGATTGAGCTGATAAAGAAAAAGGATACAAAATTATTCTGTAATAAAGCCTCACTTCCGGCGGCGGTAGGTGGTTCGGTTTTAACGAACGGTGATACAATTTCATTCGATGGAATTAAAATTTCAGCGGTGCCTGCTTATAACATTGTTAACAAAAGAGAAAACGGAGAAGCTTTTCATCCTAAAGGAATGGGGAACGGTTATGTACTTACGTTTGCAAACGTGAAAGTTTATATAGCAGGGGACACTGAAAATATTCCGGAGATGAAAAATCTTAAAGAAATTGATATCGCTTTTCTACCGATGAATTTGCCTTACACTATGACTCCCGCAATGGTTGCTGACGCTGTTAAAATGTTTAATCCGAAAATCCTTTATCCATATCACACCGGAAATACATATGTAAATGAGTTGGTAGAACTTTTAAAAGACAAGAAAGATTGTGAAGTAAGAATTAGAAAGATGAATTAGAATTGTTGTGGTGTGGGTTGGATCTAAATTTTTTTTTGCTGAAATAATTAATCCTCCAAGGTATTTAAGACCTTGGAGGATTTGGTTATCAAAGCTTAAACCGTGGCCGTTTCAACAGCAAAAAGTTTTGTAAACTCTTTACCGCCTCTCTTTTCCCAATTCTTTTTGTGGTATCCATATCCGGCAATAAGTGGCATTGCAAGTGTAGCTTCTGCATAAACCATCTGTTCGTAAGTTGTTTCCACTTTTCCCCATGAGCTTGCTTCTTTCAAAGTAGAGCCGGAAAGTCCGCCGTCTCGTTCATCAGCAACAGTAATTTGAACTGCGTATTTGTGCATAGGCACATCTTCTTTTAAAAGGTCAGCGGCAACAACAATATCCTGTGTAAAGTTTTTTGGAACACCGCCGCCGATCATAAAGATGCCGGTGTCTTTGCTCGCTAATTTGATTTTTGTTAGTTCAAGAAAATCTTTTGCGGAATCGAGAGATACATGTTTGTCGGGATTCTGTGTCTGATGCATTACAAATCCAAAACCGGCGGAGCAATCGGAAAAAGCCGGGACAAAAATCGGGACATTCTTTTTATATGCGGCGTAAATAACGGAATCATCAACTTTGGGACCGCCGTTGTTATCTAAATATTTTCCGAATTCATAAAGTAATTCGCGTGATGAATAAGGACGCGGTTCTAAACTATCGAAAATCTTTCCGGTTGTTTCATCACAGATGCGGAGTTCTTCTTCATCAATGTACGTGTCATAAATTCTGTCGATCATCAAATCGCGGAGTTCGTTATCATCGCTTGCAGGTGTTCCGAGATAATGTTTAAAGCCAAGCGCTTCAAAAAAATCCTGGTCAACCATAACTGCGCCCGTAGAAACAATGGCGTCAACCATGTTGTTCATAATCATATCGTACACAATTTTCTTTAAGCCTGCGCTGAACAAGCTTCCGGCAAGAGTAAGAATTACGGTACATTCTTTGTCGTTCAACATCATATCATAAATCTTTGATGCACGGTAAAGGTTTCTTGATTGAAAAGCCATGCTCTCCATTGCATTAACCAGCGGAACAACGTTGTGTTGTTTCATATCAAAATGCTGGATCGTCTTTTTTAAGTAATCGGTTTTTTTGTTCATCTTTTTTCCTCGTGAAATTAAATTTTTGGTTTGCAAAGATACGGCAAAAAAAGAAGATTTTATAGAAGGATTTTTCTTCCGATAAGATGCTGAACTTCGGTTTTGCCCATCCTAAACGGAAGTTCTTCGACGAATTCAAATCCAATTTTTTCATACCATCCGAGAGCGTTGGTATTATTATCCATTACGCCGATCCAAATTTCGGAAAATCCTTTTTCTTTGGCGGTTGCAAAAGCGATCTCCATGAATTGCTTTCCGATTTTTAATTTTTGAAATTCCGGCAGAACGTAAATGGATGAAAGATAAAACCTCTTTTCCGCTTCATCGATCGACAGTTTTAACCAGCCGACTGCCATTCCATCAACTTCTGCAACAAAACAAAATGCGTTTTTGTTGTTGAAAAGTTCTTCTAACTTTTTCGTGTTGTAAGTTTGGTTTAGGTAAAAAGTTAAATCTTCTTTCGGGATGAAAGAAGAATAAGCTTTGTCCCATGACACTTGCAAAATTTTATAAACTTGTGCAAAGTCGTTTTTGTCCCATGATCTAAAAACCGGTTTTTGTTCATTCATAACAACCTCTAAAAAAATAACTTTGCAATACGAAGGATACCTTGTTTCCATCTCACGCGGTGCGAGATTCCGCTTGCCGCTTGAATCTTATCCACGTTTTCCAAGTACCATTTAAAGTTGCGGAGAAGCGCGTCTTTATTGGAGAATTTCGGTTTGTAACCTAGAATTTTTTCTGCTTTTTCAATTGATACAAACGAATCCTTAGAAGCAGTTTCGTAAACCCATTTATAGAGAGGAGATAATTTTAACGCTTCTAAAAATCTGAGAAATAAGATGATCGGCTTTTCCGGCAGCCCGGTGATTTTCTTTCCAAAGCCGGCGTAATCTAAAACTGCTTGATAATCTTCTTTCATCGTGGTGAATTCTTTCGCGCCGATGTTAAAAGTATCATTCACAATTTTTTCGTCAAGCGTTGCGCAAAGATGAATTGCTTCGCACAGATCTTCAACATCAAGCAGTTGGTAGCGGTTGTTACCGTTCCCTATCATGGGAAAACCTTTACCGTCTTTAGCCCAATCGTAGAGCAGGTCAAACACACCAAGCCTTTCCGGGCCAATAAAAGACTTCGGGCGGAGAATAGGAACGCACATTCCCTGCTTTCTGAATTTTAAACATTCTTCTTCGGCGAGAATTTTTGCTTTGCCGTATGGACCAACGCCGTCAAGTTTATCATTTTCAAATAAAGGATGATGATCGGGAATTCCATAAACCGCCGTGGATGAAATATGGATAAATCTTTTTACTCCTGCCGCAATAGAAGCTTCAAGTAAATTTTTTGTCCCGTCAATATCTGTTGAAAAAATATCTTCTTCTGAATAGAGGGGAAGTGCTGCGGCAGTATGCACCACTATATCAATTTGGGTAACGGCTTCTTTTACCGTGTTCTTGTTCCTGATGTCTCCTGTAATGATTTTAATTTTATTCTGTACATCGGTATAATTAAAATCAACAATATCAAGCGAGGTTACCTCATGGTTGTTATTTAGTAAATAGCGGACTAAATTAATGCCGAGAAATCCGGCTCCACCTGTAATTAAAAATCGCATTAAAACAGTTCCTTATAAAGTGAACGAAATTCAAGATTAAAATTACTATTTTTGGAACGCTAAGAAAAGAAATGAATTAAGTTGGAAAAAATAGATAATAATAGAGTTGTAGCAGATAATTTTCTGGTAGGATTTGGAATTTCAATGGGGTTCCACATCTTCTTATTGTTTGTGGCACTTGTTTTAAGGAGCGGGGTTCTTATTTCAAGGAACGGGTTGCAAAAATCTTTCAATACAAAAATGCAGTTTTTATATGAAGATAATTTCTCCAACTCATCAACCCCGAACATAAACCCCGGAATTGCACAAAAAAACAAACTTGATCCTAAAAGCATTATTCCTGTTGCGGTTTCTGCATCAGCCATAGCATCTTCTCCATTTTCAAATGCCGATACAACTTCGTTAACCCAATATTATTCGGAAAATTCGTTAAACGTAAATTTGAAATTTCCTGTCGGTTGGACGTACATCGACCAAAATGTAAAAAAGAAGTTGGACGGAATAACTTTTTATGGTGACCCGCAGATTTATAATCCACCTCCTTACGTTCACCTTGAGGTAGTTGAAAAATATTTGTTTAATCCATCACGCTATACCGAGAAAGCGGAAAATTCCAACTATGAATATTTCTACAACCCTCCGGAGGAACTTGAAGGAACATTCACGCAGACAATTTACATAAAAACCGATATTGATGAAGATTTTATTATAAAGCTGATTGTGAAGGGGAAAGAGCCTTTTTATCGTTTTTTGCCCTCTTTTTGGGGAATTGTGCAATCTTTTAATTTTGGCAACTCAATTTTTTAGTAAATCCCAAATATTATTCGTAATATTACCGTTCAAAATAATTGACTTTTTAGTCTTGGAAGTTTATTTTTAAAGCCTTTATAAAAACGAATTTAAAAATTCGGAGGAATTTTACGTGAAACAAGAAAAATTGACCAGATTTATTAAACCGGAA
>JBAYFO010000107.1:0-4813 GCA_041667115.1 Ignavibacteriaceae bacterium
AAACGATGCGGTGAACTCCATTATCCTTACAAAACTATTTGCAAAAAATGCGGAGAAAATGATCACAACGAATTTGATATTGTGCCGCTTCCGAAAAAAGGAAAGTTGTTAACATTTACAACGTTGTACACGCTTCCATCAGATTATGAAGTTGTTACGTTAGCGCTTGGTATTGTTGAACTTGAAGACGGTAACAGAATTACCGGGCAGCTCGACATTAAAAATCCTAAAATCGGAATGAAGGTAAATGGGAAAGTTGAGGTCGTTCGCAAAGATTTATATAAAAAACATTTGGGAATGATCTTCTATAAAGCATGATAAAGCTTTTAAGCTTTGGCGATCATTTAGTAAAAGGAATTTATAACGTTCATTCTCGTTTCGATAAAGTTATAAATTTTTATTCCGGAAATACTTTTGTTTTTATCGTCAACAACTCTATTCGTGGTGGTCCTTTCAATATTGTTGTTGACGATGTTAATTTCAGTGAACTTGAGAACCTTATTATTGCTGAAGATTATTTTCTGTTGAATGAAGAAAAAGTGTTTTTTGAAACTTCAAAAAAATACGATTCAGAAATAAAAGTGACAAACTTTGACGAAGATAAGTTTAAGTCGAATCTTAATTATTTTGAAAAAGCGCTCATTGAAAATTCATCCGGTAAAAGCTTAACTTTCTTGTTAGATGAAAGAAGAAAAAAGAATTTCAAATCTTCTTACGAAATTGAATTTGTGAGAAGATTTAATGTAGCTGTTGAATGCTTTACTTCTTCTAATTATTTAGAAGGAATAAAGTTAATTAAAGGCATCGGTTTCGGGCTTACGCCAAGCGGTGATGACTTTATCTCGGGTTTTTTGATCGCATTAAATGTGAATCAAAAACTTGAGAAGGTTGATTATTCAAATTTAATTGCCCATATTTATGAAGCGGCAAAAGGGAACAATGCATTCACAAATGCTTTTCTACTTGCTGCAAAAAACGGTTCCTTGTTCGAAAAGTTCAAAAATTTAATTCACTCAATTTTGTACTCCGGTCAAAATGAGATTCTTGAAAACACACGTACTTTGATTTCTTTTGGTGAAACGTCCGGGGCAGATCAAGGTGTCGGTTTTTTGTTCGGAATAAAAAGGAATTTAAAATGATGGTAACAGGAATTCTGAAAAGGGGAGAATATTTTGATTCTGTTTCGCTGATGCTCATCGCAAAAAAAATCAGCGAACTTGATATTGTTCTTGATTCCGCCGCGGTGATGGGGACACCCGAAAATATAGCTCTTCTTAAAAGTTCCGGTTTACTTACCGATGAACTTCAAAACGCCGGCGATATGGATTTGATGATCGCTTTCAAATGCAACTCTCAAAACGAATCTGATCTAATTTCAAAAAAGATAAACGAATTTCTTAAAAAGTCCAGCGATGAAATAGAATCTCCCGGTTCACAAAATCCTTCCAGTTTAGAATCCGCAATAAAAATTCTTCCCGATGCAAATCTTGCCATGATCTCCGTAGCCGGTAAATATGCCGGTGATGAAGCGATGAAAGCTTTGCAAAGCGGATTAAATGTGATGCTCTTCTCCGATAACGTTTCAATTGAAAAAGAAATTGAATTGAAAAAGTTTGCTAGAGAGAAAGGATTGTTTGTGATGGGTCCCGACTGCGGAACCGCTATTATCAACGGTGTACCCCTTGCTTTTGCAAATGTTGTTAACCGTGGAAACATTGGTATCATCGCAGCTTCAGGAACAGGTTTGCAGGAAGTTAGCTGTCTTATATCAAATTCGGGTTGCGGAATTTCTCAAGCCATCGGCACCGGAGGGCGAGATGTAAAAAAAGAAGTCGGCGGAATTATGTTTCTTGAAGGGATAAAAGCTTTGGCAGAAGATAAAAATACTGAAGTAATCCTTTCGGTTTCTAAACCGCCTGCTGATGAAGTCTTAATTAAAGTAGTCGAACTCGTTAATACAATTGAAAAACCTATCGTTGGTGTTTTTCTGAATGCTTCAATCGACTTACTGAAACAGAGTAAAATCAATATTGCAAAAACACTTGAAGAAGGTGCTCTGTTGGCGGTTGCATATTCTCAAAAGAAAAATAATAAAGAAGTGACGAAGAGAATAAATGTTCGTGAAGGTGAATTGCAAAGAATTGCTGAAAGTGAATCATCGAAGCTAAATGCCGATCAAAAATATTTACGTGCGCTTTTCAGCGGCGGCACTTTCTGCGATGAAACACAAATGTTTTTCCAGAAGATGTCGGAAGAAGTTTTCTCAAATACTCCGGTTGGAACAGTGATAAAACTAAAAGATATTTGGAAAAGCGAGAAGCATACAATCATTGATCTCGGCGATGATGAGTTTACTGTCGGCAAACCGCACCCGATGATCGATTACTCAACACGGAATAAAAGAATTCTTGCTGAAGCAAATGATCCCGAAACAGCAGTGATTCTTTTGGATATTGTTTTGGGTTATGGTTCCAATTTGAATCCTCTCGCAGAAATTATTCCGGTTATAAAAGAAGTAAAAAAATTGACTTCTCAACAGAAAAAATATTTGCCGGTAATCTGTTCTGTAACAGGAACGGAGAAGGACCCGCAAAACAGAACAACGGTTGTAGTCGCTCTAGAAGCGGAGGGAGTGCTCGTTATGGAATCAAATGCTGCGGCGAGCAAACTGGCAAAGTTTCTAATTGAAAAGAAGAGATAAAAGAAATGAACAAGCTTTTTGAAAGTGAATTAAAAGTAATCAACATCGGATTGAAATCATTTAAAGAAACTCTTGACGAACAAAAGGTACAATCGGTTCAAGTTGATTGGAAACCGCCGTTAATTTCAGATTCATCTTCGTTCGATGTTATCAGAAAATATTCAGATAAAATTGAAGATGCAAACAAAGAAGCATTAAAAAGAATTTTAAACAGCAAACCGGTTTTGGTTGGGATGGGAAAAGCGATTGATGTGATTCCCGGTATGAAAAAAAATCTTCTGCTTCATGCCGGTCCTCCGATAGTATGGGACAAAATGTGTGGACCGATGAAAGGCGCTGTAATTGGAGCGTTGATCTACGAAGGTTTTGCAAAAACTTATGATGAAGCCGAAAAAGTTGCAGCTTCCGGCAAAATAGAATTTTCTCCTTGCCACGAACACGCCACCGTTGGTCCGATGGCAGGAATAGTATCCCCATCGATGCCGGTTTTTATTTTAGAAAATGAAGAGTTCGGCAATAAAGCTTTTTGCACAATGAACGAAGGACTTGGAAAAGTACTTCGCTACGGCGCTTACGACGAAAGCGTTATTGGGCGATTACGATGGATGGAGAACGTCCTTTATCCATCGCTTAAAAAGGCAATAGATAAAATTGGGAAGATCGATCTTAAAAATATTATTGCCCAAGCTTTGCACATGGGGGATGAAGTCCACAACCGCAACCGTGCAGCAACTTCTTTACTTTACAGAATACTCGCTCCGGTAATTGTAGAGGTAAATGAAAAGGATGCAGCGATAAGTACTCTCAATTTTATAAACAGCAACGATCATTTCTTTTTAAATCTTTCTATGGGCGTTTCAAAAGTTTCTTTAGATGCTGCAAGAAATATTGAGAACAGCAGCATTGTAGTTGTTATGGCGCGGAATGGAACCGAATTCGGTATTCAACTTTCAGGAACTGGCGATCAATGGTTCACGGGTATTTCACCAATTCCGGAAGCATTATATTTTACCGGTTACACAAAAGATGATGCGAATCCCGACATTGGTGACAGCTCAATTACGGAAACGAACGGACTCGGTGGTTTTGCAATTGCTGCGTCGCCGGCAATTGTGCAATTTGTCGGTGGAAGCACGAATGACGCGGTGAATTACACGTTAAAGATGTATGAGATAACCACCGCAGAAAATAATATCTACAAAATTCCTTATTTAAATTTTCGCGGAACGCCAACCGGAATTGATGTAATAAAAGTTATTGAAAAAAATATTCTGCCTTTCATCGATACCGGCGTCGCTCACAAAAATGCAGGCATCGGACAGATCGGCGCGGGTGTTTTAGAAGCTCCGGCTGATCCATTTAAAAAAGCGTTCATCGGTTTTGCAAATCAACTAAAAAATAATTAGGAGAAGAAGTAAATGAAAACAAATGATTTTCTAAAGTTTATGGATGGACTTCAGGTTTACGATCTAACTCAACGGCTCAGCATTCACACACCGCCATGGCCGAGTTACATGCCGTTGGGAATTCAATATTTTAAAAGAATTGCAGGCGCCCATATGGGACAAGGGGCAAACGGACAGATTATCACAACTAGCAATCACGTTGGAACACACATGGATGGTGAAATTCATTTTCACGCTTCCGGTAGATCGATTGGAAATGTGCCGATGAAAGAATGGATCGGGCAAGGTGTTGTTGTTGATATTTCAAAAGAAGTTGGCGACTACGATTTATACTCTCCCGAAATGCTGATGAGCAAAGCAGAAATTAAAAAAGGAGATATTCTCATCATCAATACCGGTTACAACCGCTATGCATGGGATCAAAAGCAATCTGATGAAGTAAGATATTTCGTAAAACACCCCGGACCCGGACCGGGTTTCCACAAATGGGCGCTCGAAATGAAATTGAAATGGATCGGCGTTGATTGCGGAAGCGCAGATCATCCGATGAATACAATTATCAGACAATGGCATCCCGCGCGGTTTGTTGAAGCCGAACAGAAGTTGATAAAAAAATATAAAGCGAAATCGTGGGACGAAATGTTCCCGCAAGAAGAATATTACCAGGTGATGCACATAAAAATGTTTCCCAAAAAAATTGTTCATG
>JBAYFO010000108.1:0-4333 GCA_041667115.1 Ignavibacteriaceae bacterium
CCCGAGCAATCAAACGAGATACAAGAAGGAACGCTGGTTGAAGTGGTTGAAGCATTAGAAAAAAAATTAATTACTACTGCTTTAGCCAAAAGCGGCGGCAACCAAACCCAGGCGGGGAAATTGTTAGGACTTACGGAAAGAAATTTGCGCTACAAACTTCAGAAGTATGGAATAAAAAATTAAATCTACTCTTTAAAAAGCTTGTGTGAAAATTATAGTTTTTCATTAACCCACGGTTTTAACCGTGGGAATACAGAGTAAAAACGAACTATCACAAACCGTTTCAACGGTTTTATTTGAAGATTCACACAGCCTCTAGAATGCGTAGTCAAAACCTACAGAGATAAGTTGATTATCGTACTTATAGAAAAGATCATTCGAACTGTTAAAGAGATAACTCCAATTTGCGTGAAGAGAGACCCCCCGAACATAACTTGATAAATCTTTTTGCAATTCTAATCCGAAAGAGATCTGGTTATCTTTCCGTGATGCCGCAAGGATGTTGCCGTCATAGTCGAACACGGGAAGCGAAGCATATTCCCGTTTCGTATATGCAGCTTCAGCCTTTATTCCCAATGTTGGAGAGAACAATTTAGTTAAGGAGATACCGGTCTCAAATCCTTCATTTGAAAAAACATCATTGAATAGTTCATCCTGGTAGAAGAGAGTGTTATCATAATAAAATGTACGGGTTGCCTGCGTTAAGTTGCTTCGCAACTGGAAATAAGCGCTTAAGCCGGTATTCTCAGCTATCGATTGACCAACCTGTGCAAATAAATTTAACTGGTAGGTCTCATTTGCAGTTGTTGCATCTTTTTCAGAATATAATTTTGCACTTACATCGGCACCAAGGATAAGTGAGGTTTCTGTTTCAAACGAACTATTAAATCTTAAAAAAGTTTTATGAACGTCATGCGAGAATAAAGAAAAATTAGAGAAGGTATTTTTGTAATAAACATACCCGCCGGTAAGAAAGTCTGTTTCGGAGAATGAGTATCTTACATTTGCGTAAGTAGAAACTTGCGAAAAATCAAGAATGGTAAAGACATCACGGTTATTCTTTATGCTGTAATTTGCCCCAAGGTTAAGTTGGGTAGTTTCCGAAAACTTATAATTGTCTGCAACACCGAATTTTCGTAAAAAGGATGAAGTAACAATATTTTGCGTGTAATAACTGGCGCTATTCTGATTATATAATTGCAGCGTGTTTTTTTCAGTGCTAAAATTATATGCTCCGTTTAAAGTGGCGTTATAAATATTGTCCGAAATTTTTGCGGCGCTGTTATAAATATTATCATCCGAGTATAAATACATTTCGGATGAGATCTCAAACTGCGCAAACAAAAACTGCGAGGAGAACAACACCGTGAAGAAGATGATTATCGTTTTCAATTCTTTCCTTTCCCTTTGCCGTTACCGTTTCCATTGCCAAACCCCTGACCGTTCCGCTTCCGGAATTTTTCAAAACTCATTCCTTTAACGCGGAAATCACAAATGCCGTCACCATCTTTATCTATAAAGACATCATTTTTTTTCTTTTTATCGAACGAAATATTCTCATTTTTACCGGTTTCTACTCCCGGTTTTTCTTTCTTCTCTTTTACCGCGGTTGAGTCTTGTGCAACAACCGGAAAAGAGAAGAGGAATAACAGCAATAACGCAACTAAGGTTTTCATTTTAAGTCTCTTTGATCTTTCGTTCATTTTCCCCCTTTATACCAATGAATGTGCCAGGCTAAACAGACGAAGAAAAGGAAGAATTTTATTTATGACGGCATGATTGTTCGACCGTTTCGGCGGTAGTTCGACAGAAATGACGGGAGAAATTAGATGTCCGTGAGCATTCCGTTCACTTTTGATTTTTGCTTGTTTCGGTAAGATGAGTTTCGCTGCTGTTTCAAACCGAAGTCGTCCTGTTTTAAACTCCATCACTCTTGTTTAAAGTGAGGCGGGTGCTGTTTTAAACTGCACCGTTCCTGTTTGAAATGAGGCGTACTTCGGTTGAAGCGAAGTCGCTGCCGGGTGATACTGCATCGGTGTCGGTTGAAGTGAAGCCGGCTTCGTTTGAAATGAGATCAATGCCGGTTGAAACAGCATGGGTCCCGGTTGAAACGAGGTGGATGCCGGTTGAAGTGAGATGGTTGTCGGTTTAAACCGGGAATAGCTTCGTTTTTAAGCTGTTTTTGAGATTTTTAGTAAAGACGGGGCATGCCCCGTCTTTACTTTGAATTTTGTTTTTATTTGAGCAGCAACATTTTTTTTGTGGAAACAAAATCATTTGCACGCAACGAATAGAAGTAAACACCGCTTGCCAACGTCGAAGCATCGAAATTAATTTTGTATGAACCGGCTTGTTTGTATTCACTTGCTAATCTCTTTATCTCTTTTCCAAGAACATCGTAAATAACAATATTTACCAAACCGCTTTTCGGAAGATTATAGCTGATCGTTGTGGTTGGATTAAACGGATTGGGATAATTTTGTGCAAGTGCGTATCGGGTAATTACATTTTCATCGTTTATATTATCAGGATCGTAAATGAAGTTATTAAACCATAAAAGTTTTACTTTAAGCACTTTAGCATTAATTTGAGAGATACTATCTCCCATCACTATGGCACTTACAACTCTTTTTGTTTCACCCGGTGCTAATGAAAAGTAGTTCGTTCCCCAAAGAATATCACCATCCATCGGCCAGAGAGGTCCTTTGTCTACTTTTCCAAGAGAAAATCGCCACCACAGGTATTCATCCTCACTCATGTCTGGAGAAGCCGACGCGTTAAAAAAACTGAAAGAAGCAATATTATTATTTGTTGGCGCTTCAATTAGTGTTTCACTCATCACCCCAACTTTTTGTCCTTGGTTACCTAATCCGTCATAGTCAAAACTATAAACTGTATTTGTTATGCTGTCTATCGAACCTAAATCATCTCCTGAATCTCCTACTCCCCCCACCAGCGTTCCGATAATGTCACCATAAAAAACTTTGTTGTAGGTAGTTGTTCCTTCGTTTTTTATATCATAAACTTTGTAGATGACATCATTAAAATTTGAATCTGCGGGTTGTATATAACGAATGCCAATATTTAATCCCAACCCTTTTCTGTTCATGTTTGTAGAGTCGGGTAAAAAGCCATACAACTTAAAAACTTCTTCGTCTGCATTATCATCAATTCTAAAATAAGTTTCCAATCCACCTGCAAAAAAGTTTTTGCCATACAAACCATTCCAGACGGTTGAATCCCAATCAGGATGTTCAGCCCAAAACGATGGCCATGAGGATCGATCATTGCTCATTGGAATTTTTTCGAGAGAAGAATTCAAGTAACCGGGTTTTGGATTGAATCCCCAAAATGCCATTGTTATCGGGTCTTTTTCATTCATCTGTCCTTGTCTTGGACCGCGTGAGATAATAACCGAATGGATTGTGTCAACCTTGCCGTCACTATTGTAATCTTTTATCGGCAATTCGACACCAATTAATGGGGTCATATCCCCTATATAGTCATTCCCTTTCCAATTACCACGTATAGTTACTCCTTGACTGAAGCCTGCTATTTGACCATCGTTATAAAACGATAACTTTAAATTATTCCCATTGAGGAAACCAACACGATATAAGTTTGGGTCTGAATATTGACTGAAGGAAATAGTAGTGATGAAGAGAGATGAAACAAAAGCCAAAATTAACCTACTCATAAAAGCCTCCTTTTATTGTTGAGTGTAAATTAGAATAATAATTCTTTTAAGTCAATCCATTTTTCTTTTTTTCTTATCTTTACGCATTAAAAATTCAGAATAAAGGTTATATGACTTCACAGCAAATACGTCAGCAGTTTTTAGATTTTTTTGAAAGTAAACAGCATAAAATTGTGCACAGCGCGCCGGTGGTTCCGTTTGATGACCCAACGCTGCTCTTTACCAATGCGGGAATGAACCAGTTCAAAGATGTTTTTCTCGGCACGGGAACGCGTCAATACAACCGCGCCGCCGATACGCAAAAATGTATTCGCGTAAGCGGCAAGCACAACGATCTGGAAGAAGTCGGACACGATACTTACCACCACACCTTTTTTGAAATGCTCGGCAACTGGTCGTTTGGCGATTATTACAAGACCGAAGCAATCCAATGGGCTTGGGAATTACTCACCGATGTCTGGAAGCTGCCGAAAGAAAGATTGTTTGCTACGGTTTATAGAACCGATGATGAATCGTTTGAGTTGTGGAAAACAAAAACCGATATTAATCCCGCCCACATTTTACGCTTTGATGAAAAAGATAATTTCTGGGAAATGGGAGAAACCGGTCCGTGCGGACCCTGTTCTGAAATTCATA
>JBAYFO010000109.1:0-4102 GCA_041667115.1 Ignavibacteriaceae bacterium
AAGAGATTTACACCAATCCGAAAACCAAAAACGATTGTGAACGAGTTTTGAGACTTTAAAACGATTTGCTTAACTTAAGCAAAGTTAAGCAAATATGACTCAACACTAGACTTATTCCGAGGGCAAGCGTATGTTCTTGCTTGCTATGGAAGACGATGATATTGAGGCGATTCTTCGGGACGCTAAAAACATAAGAATGCCACATCGACGCGGATCATTTAATCCGTTATCTTCTCTTCCGGAACCTAAAGTCAAAATCAAACAAGCAATCAAGGAACGAATCAGACTATTGGCCGGTGCTTATATCTCACTGGCCGGATTCGTGGACGATGACGACATACGGTTTGCCGAGGATAATCCGAAGTCAAAGAAAACTCGAGCGATATATCTCAAAGTGCTTGAGGATATGGAACTGGCGAAAAAAGAAATAAGGGAATTTAAAATCTTATAGTAATTCCTCAAGTTCGACTGCGTCGTCCTCGTCCACTCCCAAATCTTCCATAATCTCTTGAACACGCTCGGCCGTATCTTTATCAAGATCGTGACTTTCCATAAGCTCGGCTACTTCCTCGTCCGGAGCTTCTTCGGCAGGTTCTTCTTTAATTGAATCGTTGTCGTCTGACATATTATTTCTTTTTATTTTGGTATTCCAACAATTTCTCGGCTGGAGAAATACCACCGAGGACTTTGTGCGGAAAATAATTCCAAGCGTCAGTTACGAGTTCGAGAACATCGCTCAATTCCGAAGCATCTCCGCCACGATCAAACATTGCCACAACTTTCATCATGTTGTCGTTATCTTCTTCATGGAAAATAACATCCCGGACGTGATCTAAGGTAAAGTCGCTCTCAGTCTCCTTGAGCATATCCACTAGTTCCTGTTCAATCTCTTTCCGGCGTTCCAAAATTTGTTGTTTTGATTCGGTTTCCATCTTATTTTTTTGGTTTTATGCCCTTAGTAAAGGTCCCTGTGTCATTGGCCTGAGGTAAAACAACCGGCTCAGTATTTGTCTGTTGTGGCACAGTTTGAGGTTGAGCTTGGGGAACCGGTGATTGTACAGGCTGATTATTGTTATTATTTTCTTCAGACATAAAATTGAGATAATTTGGATAAAATTAATAAGAGCGACCCTAAGACCAATACAACAACTGAAACCTTAAATAATATAGCTTTTATTTTTAGTTTTCTGTAATTCTTATCGGTAGCCGATTCGTTGTCACTAATTAATTGCAACAAGAGCTGTTTCTCCTCTTTATTTAGATATTCTTGATTCGATGACACCTTAACAGAAGCGAAAGAATAATCACGTGGCCAGCTTATTATAATTAATAACAGTGTTGAAATTAACAAAAATATTATTCCGGCAACTCCTTCATAAAGCTTGGAACCGGCTAGTTGTGGTGGAATAATAGCCAGATAACCGACAATAATTGCGATGGTAAAACCCATAAGTGTCCCGGACTTTTGGTCAAGGACGTTATCAGCATCTTTTACGGTATCAAACCTATGTCGTATCGTATCGAGTATAATTGAAAATTTATTGTTTTCTGGTTCCATATTTTTAATTTGATATTACGGTTTTTATTTCAACATCTTCTGCAGGAGTGGGAGTAGTGGGTGCTTCTAGTGACACGGTACTTGTTTTTGCCAACTCAACAACATTATCATCTAAAACTTTATAGACCATTGGTATATATTTTTTATACGAAGCTTCGTCATTGCCAACAAATACAACTTTGTCTTTGTCCTCGAGCTTGAGGTCTTTAAAAGTCTTACCGTGTTTTTGCCAAAACGTGGCAAGTTTAGCCTTATCTAATACTTTGGTGAATTCATTGATGCTCGGTACATATTTCAATCCATCTTCTCGTGCAGAAGCAAACGCACTAGCGAAGTTTCTAAACAAATAATCGATGAAGTATTCCGTGTTTTTAATATCTTTCGGATCAAAGCAGTGGTCAAAAAGGTAGTCATTAACCAAATCTCTAATGGTGTGTTTATCCTCTGGTCCTGTAGGATCATAAAATCCACATCCGACCCCAAGATTGATTTCAGTATTTGCCATCTGGTAGAGAATAAAACTACTTACTCGAGTTTTAAGCTCGATAGTTTTCTTTTCTATGTCTGTCGATTGGAACGTACCATCAGTAATCTTCTGTTTGAGAAAATCATCATATTTGCCAGCGAGGTCAGTTGTTTTTAAAGCATCAATTTCCTCAAAAATGTTTTTCTTCGGGAGAATGTATCTTGCATTAAAAATAGCAAACACTTTTTGAGAAATTTCTCTCATTCCTTCAGTGACAATGATACGAGTATCTCCTTCTGTCGGAGCGTTCTTATTAGAATGATGTGCTATCGCACGAGTTAGATCAAATATATCGCCACCGCGATCTGCATTACATGACAACCTGAAAAGCATCAGGTCATGAATGCCCAATACTCCACGATTTTCTTCTGAAAGTCTTGTAAGCACACCTGTATCAGCGTGCTTGCCATCTCCAAATACCCATTCGGCTATCTCTGCAATGTGTGGTTCAACATTATTTGAATGTTTACCAGCCGGATCTGTCCACCCTGCATCATTCAGTAATCTGGTAAGGAAATAATCCAAGCTGTGTCTCAAGCCCATTCCTACGTTTTTATCTCCTATTTCAAGTAATGAATATTCTGGAATTGTGTCTAAAAGGTAAGTGATTATTTCTTTTGCAACATCACCCGGTAATTCTCGGGCGTTATTTACTAATATGCGCCAAAGCTTTTCTCTCGTATATTCGCCTTGAGTATATGCAAACTTCGAATCTGCAAAAACTGAAGCAATAGGGGTTGTTTTCTTAACTATTTTTTCTCTCCAAGCCATATAGAACCTGTGCTGTCCTATATCTTCGGGTTTAGCGAGGTTCACGATCAAATCTAAATACGTCTCGAGATTTCTTCCGTTCGTCCATCCACCGTTGAAACAAGCAAGGGATGTACGCACGTCTTCTGGAATCCTGTCTATGTTGGCATAATCGTTGCCGTAAAGACCGTCCTTATCAGTCTTTAGTCTTACATCTACGTTGAATATTTGATCCAAAAGGAAGCGTTGATGGCTGTCCTCCGGGAACTTCTTGAGATAGTCGTGATAGTAGGTTGAGTTTTTGTAAGAAGAATCAGAAAGGGACGATCTGCCTTGTCCGTCTGTCTGGTCTTTCGGATACCCATCATCATAAGGTATGACGAGTGAAAAGAAGCCCCTACCACCTTTTGTCTCTGTGTCATAAATTTTTCTAAAAACGTTCGGGTAATGGATGTAGATGAGTAATAGGTTTATAAGGTCTTTTTTATCAAAGTCACTACTTTGAAAGTTGGTGGATTGAAGGTCAAACATCATCACTGTATTTATGAGTCGTTTTAGCTTTCTGACATCACCAATAAACGGAAGATACCTGTGATACGTAGATGATTGATAGATATCGAGCAAGCCACCGATTGCTTGACGCACTGGCAATGGATCAACAATGCTCGTGATGAGTGTTTTCTCAAGATTTTCTGATACGTAATTCTCGAGATCTTTTCTATCCAAGTAGAGACTAATTTTTATGTTCACAAACTTCTCTAAAAACTCACCAACTTTTTCTATATCAGGCGTTTCAGCTTCCAATATACCGATGTTTTCGGTGTCATAACAAATAACATACGATACATTCGGGAACGCAAAGCTCTTTCTGATTACAAATAATATATCCTTTATTTCCTCAAAGCTTATCCGGTCCAAGTCGTCAATGACGATTATTACTTTTTTAGGAAAACGTTTGAGTACCGCACCCAAATCGTCGCAAGCTTCATCAGCTGTGTAGTCAACAGCAAGAGACGGTAGAGTTAACCCAAATAGAGAAAATCTCCCTATCTCTTTGAGTAGTCGAGCATAGCGAGAAATCAATGGCTTAATTTCGGGAATAAATGAATCCTTTTGTATGGCATGAATAAGGCCATCAATAAAAATTTCAAGTAAGTTGGCTGTTCCTAAATAACGCAAGGGGCTGAATTTGTATACCACAACTTCTTTTGTATATTTTTCTTCCCAGTATTCTTTGCAGAAATTGATAAATGTTGATTTACCAATTC
>JBAYFO010000110.1:0-3626 GCA_041667115.1 Ignavibacteriaceae bacterium
CATAATGGTAGCGTAAATACACCGTAGAAAAAATGAGCAAACTTCCACAGATAACCAAAAACCATTTTGCTTTGCTGTTAAATTTAACCGATAAATACATCACGATGGCAGTCATCATCGTATGTCCGCTCGGGAATACATCTCTTTGAACAATCAGTTGTGGATTAATCGTTCCCGCCGGAATTGACTCTCCGGAATTAATTATTTCGCGTAAAAAATTTGTAAGAAAGATTCCCGGTAATTCATGATTCGTTGCCGCGAAATCATGCAGGGTAAACCGCGGACCGATTGCTGGAAAGAAAAAATATCCGATATATGAAACAAAGAATCCGTATATAACCGCAAACACGGCGTAATCGGTCTCTAAATATTTTTTGTTGACGTAAAGGGAAACAGCAAGTATCATCGGGAGAAAATAAAAAGTTGCGTAAACAATTTGCAGAAATTCTGTAAGCACCGGGAAAGCAATTTTGTGCAATACAACGGTAGGATCTGTGCCGAAAATCCAGCGGTCAATATGAATGAGAAAATAGTCGTAATCAACTTGCCTGATCGGTTTGATCATCAAGTATAGTTCTTTGAAAGTAATAAAAATTAAAGGAACCGGATACCAATAATGAACGAGTTTTGAAAATTTTGTTTGAGAGGCTCTATCCCATTTTGCGGTTATTGCAACAAGCCCAATTACAACCGCATTCATCAAAATAAGATAGTGCCAGACTTTTACGCTCTCTGCAAATAGCAAGTTTAATAATGTGAGGAAGAGATAAAAGACAAGTACAACAAAATCGGTCGCTGAAAAATGCCGCAAATAATTTTTAATAGTTAAGATCAATCCGTCTGTTTCCCTAAAATGCTGTAAGAAAGATTTGCTAAAGCGATAAAATCATCCACCGATAATGTTTCGGCACGTTGTGATGGATCAATACCACATTGTTTTAAATCAAGTGTTTCAAATATAGTACTGGCAAAACAATTTTTTAATGTTTTTCTTCTTTTAGAAAAAGCTGTTTTCACCAGTTGAAGAAAAAGTTTATCGTCATGTATCGGGACATTCTCTAATAATTGAAATCGCATAACTGCCGAAAAAACTTTCGGTTTTGGATAAAAAACATTTGGTGAGACTTTGAAGCATAATACAGGTGCAGCATAGGCGTTTATAAAAACGGCGAGTATTCCATACTCCTTTGAATGAGGCTTAGAAAGAATGCGCTGAGCAACCTCCAGTTGCATCATCATTATCGCATCTGAAACAAGTGCACGTGATTCGATCAATTTAAAAAGTATCGGAGAGGTAATGTTATAGGGAATATTCCCAACGACCCGCAGCTTCTTCTCCGCAGGTCTGGCAATTGTGTCTAAATCGAACTTAATAAAATCGTGCTGAATCACATTAACAGAAGGAAAACGGTTTTGCAGATCTGAAATAACCCGCGAATCTATTTCTACGGCAAAGATATTTTTACATTGCTCAACCAGGAAGCTAGTTAACGCTCCGGTTCCCGGACCGATTTCCACGATTACATCATCTTGTTGAATATCCATTTCTTCCGCAATTTTGCGCAGAATGTTATTGTCCTTTAAATAGTTTTGTCCGAATTTTTTTAAAGGTTTATATTTTCTGTTGGTATTTTGGAACTCTTGTTGCATATTTTCAATTAGTAATTATTATCTTTACGAAAACAATTGCAAAGATAATAAATCGCAGCCTCAATCCGATATGAAAGAAAAGGGAATTACCATGAAAGATTACATCATCAGTATTGATATGGGCGGAACAAAAATTCTTGCCGCACTAATCAACTCTAAAGAAGGTATCCGCACAAAGATAAAAAAAGCAACAAAAACAAAGAACGGAAACTCTAATTTTATAAAGACACTTTGGGGAATTACTACGGAAGTAATGCTTGAAGCCGGTGTTACTGAAAAAAATGTGAAAGCGATCTGTCTCGGAATTCCCGGTACGGTAAATCCATCAACCGGAAGAATTGGTATTGCTCCAAACTTAAATATTAAAAACATGAACATTAAAGAGCAACTCCAACAATATACATCCATTCCGGTGTTGATTGAAAATGATGTAAATCTGGCAGCGTTGGGGATTAAACATTTTGGTTTGGGAAAAGATGTTGAAGATATGCTCGTCGTTTTCGTGGGGACTGGAATAGGCGGTGGACTAATCTTTAAAGGAAACATGCATCGTGGCGCCAGCTTTACTGCCGGCGAAATCGGACATATGGTCATTCAGCCAAACGGACCATTGTGTGGCTGCGGGCAGAAAGGATGCTTTGAAGCCTTAGCTAGCAGAACGGCTATTGTTCGTGATATTACAAAAGAAGTAAAATTGGGAAAAAGAAGTTTGCTTGCAAAATTACTTAAGGAAAAGGTTCCTATTAAAAGTAAAGCAATTTCAAATGCATTAAAGAAGAATGATTCGGTAACTGTTAAAGTTGTAACTAATGCCTCGGTAACTATTGGGAAAACTCTTGCCAATATTAATAACCTTCTGAATTTGCAGATGATCGTCTTAGGCGGTGGTGTTATTGAAGCCGCATCTGATTTTATGACTCCGATAATTAAAAAATCCTTTAAAGAGAATTCTTTGAAAGATGCAGGAAAGACCGTTAAAATTTATGTTACAAAATTGGGCGATGAGGCAGCATTATATGGTGGAATTGCGCTTGCAGAAGAATTTTTGGGTGTGAAAATATAACGCGTATGTTAGCTAATAGTTTCCACACAATTTAGATTAAGATTGTATGAGAGAGGTTTGGTACTTAAGAAGGAATCATGCTCTCAAACTTGCGTTCAATTTCCAGAAGGTCGTGATTTAATTTTTCCCACCGGTTAAGCATTTTTTGAAGCTTATCTTTTACTGAATTGTAATCGGCTTGTGTTTGTTTTATAAGCTGCGGATTAGTATAAATTTTCTCATCTATGAGATCGGCTTCTAATTTCTTTTCATCATTTTCCAGCGATGAAATTTCTTTTTCAACATCGGCAATTTCTTTTAAAAGATGTTTTGTGCTTTGAAATTTCTTTTGTCTAATCTCCGCTTCAATCCGCTTTTGGTCTTTCCTGGTTAACGTTGATGAGTCAGATTTAACGCGAATATCTTTCTCTTCTTGATTAAGAGTTTCTTCCCGTTTTGAAAGGTAATAGTCAATTCCGTCCAAAAATATTTTAAATGAGTTCCGTTTTATTTCGATAACCTTATTCACTATCGGACGAAGAAAATCGACATCGTGCGAAACGAGGACTAACGAGCCGGTAAATGCCGTTAGCGCTTGTTGTAAAACTTCTTTAGAAGAAATATCTAAATGGTTTGTCGGTTCGTCAAGAATAATAAGGTTTGCTTTTGTGAGAAGAATTTTTGTTAAAGCAACGCGGCTTTTTTCTCCTCCTGAAAGAACGCCTACTTTCTTAAAAACATCGTCTCCGCTAAAAAGAAAACATCCAAGTAAAGAACGTAATTGCCCGATAGTTTTTCCTTCGGCAATACCTTCAATCGTCTCCAGAATGTCTAAATCGGGATCGAGAACGTCGGCAACATCCTGTGCGTAATAAGCTATTGACGTATTGTGCCCGAGTACCCGTTCTCCCTTGTCAAAGGAAATTTTGTCTGC
>JBAYFO010000111.1:0-3460 GCA_041667115.1 Ignavibacteriaceae bacterium
AAGGAGTAAACCGTGAAAGAATATGGTCCAGAATCATTACGCAACATTGCATTAATCGGGCACGGAGGAACCGGCAAAACTTCGCTGTCCGAATTGTTTTTATTTACTGCCGGTGAAACTAATAGAATTGGAAGTATTGCCGAAGGAAACACAATCTCGGATTACTCAGCAAACGAAATCGAACGACAGTTCTCAATCTCTCTCTCTCTCTTGCACCTCGACTGGAAAAACACAAAAATCAATATCTTAGACACGCCCGGTTACTCCGATTTTATCGGTGAAGTGAAAGCCGGCATGAAGGTCTGCGATACCGCTGTGATGGTTCTTAAGGCGGTTGAAGGTGTTGAGGTAGGCTCCGAAGCCGCGGGGCATTTTGTAACTGAATACGGAATCCCCTCAGCCATTATAATTAATAAATGCGATAATGAACATTCGCGCTTTGAGGAAATAGTTGTTCAAGCTAAAGAAAGGTTAACGGACGGGGCGGTAGTTGTTACCTTCCCGGTTAAAGAAGGATTAGGATTTTCTTCTGTTATTGATGTTGTTAAACAGAAGATGTTTGTCTATGGTGATGTTGGCTCGAAAAAAGTTACCGAATCGGACATCCCCGATAACTTAAAAGCTAAAGCTGAAACTTACCGGACAGAATTAATTGAAAAAGTTGCCGAACTTAATGAAGAATTGATGAATAAATATTTTGAGGAAGGGACCCTCTCGGAATCTGATCTGGAAACAGGAATCAAAATTTCAATGATCAATAGAAGTTTAACTCCAGTCTTTGCTACCTCAGCTTCAGCAGGAGTTGGATTAAATAATTTTTTAGATTTTGTTGAAAAATATTTTCCAAATCCGATAGACCGAGGCGCTTTCGAGGTTAAGCTAAAAGATAAAAAAGATGTAATAGCTCTTCCTGTTGATCCCAAAGGTGAACCGGTGATGTTTATCTTCAAAATAGTTTCCGAACCGCATGTTGGAGAGCTTTCTCTCTTCAAAGTTTACTCAGGTAAGGTTAATGCCGGGCTTGATCTTATAAATGAAGCAAACGGAAAAAGCGAACGTTTAAGCCAGCTTTCAGTGTTAAATGGAAGAACCAGAAAAGAAGTAACGCAACTTCTTGCCGGAGATATCGGTGCTGTAGTTAAACTGAAGGATTCGCATACCGGTAATACGTTGTCATCTAAAAATTTACCTGTCATAATTGATCCAATCATTTTTCCTGATGCAATTATTAGAGGAGCGATTATTCCTAAAGCAAAAGGGGAAGAAGATAAAATTGCCACATGTTTACATTCTTTGCATGAAGAGGATCCTTCATTTAATGTAAAGTTTGATCCGGAAATTGCTCAAACTGTTATTTCGGGACAAGGTGAACTTCATCTTAATTTAGCTGTTAAACGATTGAAAGAACGTTATGGAGTTGATGTTGATCTAGTTGAACCGAAAATCCCTTATAGAGAAACGATACGTGGTAGAGTTGATGATGTTGAGTATAAACATAAAAAACAATCTGGCGGTAGAGGACAGTACGGGCATGTTCATTTTAAAATGGAACCAATGCCAAGAGGCGCAGGATTTGAGTTTGTTAATGCAATAGTAGGTGGAGTAATTCCAGGCCGGTTTATTCCTGCGGTTGAAAAGGGAATAATTGAAACAATGGAAAAGGGAGTTGTCTCGGGAAACAAAGTTGTTGATGTTAGAGTAACGTTACATTTCGGTTCATTCCATGATGTTGACTCTGATGAAATGTCTTTTAAAATTGCTGGCTCTATGTGCTTCAGAAAAGGATTTACCGAAGCAAAACCGGTGTTGCTTGAACCTATCTATGAACTTGAAGTAAAAATGCCTGAGGAGTGTATGGGCAACGTTATGGGCGATATTTCAAGTAGACGTGGAAAAATTCTTGGAATGGAAAGCGATGGGCATTTCCAGATAATTAAAGCTAACGTACCACTTTCCGAACTTTATAAATATTCCTCAACACTTCGGAGTTTAACGGCTGGAAGAGGAATGCATAGCAGAAAATTTTCTTATTACGAAGATGTTCCAAAGGAAATTGAGAACAAAATTGTTGAAGAATATAAAAAATCTAAGTTAGAAGCGTAAAAAAATAAATGAGCTGCCATCATCAAAAAGATGGCAGCTTTCTTATTTAAGTCTTCAATATTTTCTGAAAAATTAATTACTAACCTATTTTAATCTTATACATAAGTTATTATGAAAAAACTTTGGTCTCCCTGGCGTTCACAATATATTGATTCTTTTTCAAATGCCCCACAAACTACTAGTTGTATTTTTTGTCAAAAAGAAAAAGAAGAAGTCCAAAACCCGGATTCGCTAATTGTGAATAAAGGGGAGTACACGTTTACCATTCTTAATCTTTATCCTTATAATAACGGGCATTTAATGGTTGTACCCTACCGTCATTTAAATGATTTTTCTTTACTTACCGAAACGGAAAATCTTGAAATTATGGTAAAACTTCAGCTTGCTCAACAAGCGCTATCCATCGCGATGAAACCGCATGGGTTTAATATCGGGGCAAATATAGGAAAAGTAAGTGGTGCAGGTATTGACGATCACCTTCATTTTCACATTGTTCCGAGATGGAACGGGGATACCAACTTTATGCCGGTCTTGGGTGAAGTCAAGGTCTTGTCAGAAGATTTAAAGCAGACAAAAGCAAAATTACTTGCCGCCTATTTGAAAATAAGCGGCAAATAATTAATTATTATTTCAAGTTATTTTCTCTTCTTGCGCCATCCATTTTTCTACAGCAGTGAGCAAACCGGACATAGCTGAAATCAAAGGCTGATGTTGTCCCGATTCAATACTTCCAAGAATTTGAGAATGGATAGTGATGTAATCATCATTTAATTTGCGAGTAAATTCCTTACCGCTTTCGGAAAGATATAGCCGCATATTTCTTCTGTCATTCGGTTCGATTTCTCTAACCACAAAACCTTTCTCAACGAGGCCATCAATTATTCTTGTCAAACGACTTGCACTAAGATTCATTCGTTCGGCAATTTCTTTGTTATTGATATTCTCGATCTCATTAATTTGGCGCAAGCATCTGAATTCTGCTTGTGTCAAATTATGTTGCTTTGCTATTCTTTCTTCTTTTTCATGGCAAGTAGCAAGAAGTTTAAAAGTTAGATCAGCTAAATTAGTTGCTGATTTGTTAAGGTCTTGTTGTTCCATATTCATGATTAGTTCTTTGCTGCTGGTGTCGGATGTTTAATTTTATTCCACATTTCTTCATACTTGAATTCTTTGAATGAAGGGCTTTCGCTATTATGACAAGTTTCGCAGAATTTTTCTCCGTCAGTTGGAAGAATCAATCCTTTGCTGATAGCGTCTTCTCTATTTTTCATTACTTTCATATCTTATAATCTGCACCTGCACCGTGACAAGTTTCGCATTAACGCCGTCTTCAACTTTGAATTTTGCGCCTAGTAAA
>JBAYFO010000112.1:0-3153 GCA_041667115.1 Ignavibacteriaceae bacterium
CTCGGACATATGATGCATCAACATATAACCGGAAATTGGTTCGGAATATCCGGGATAGTTACTTACCAAATGTGTTACCTTAACTTGTCCGCCGGGCAAATCTTTATCAACAACAATGGTTGAGAGTTTTGCTTGCGCCGTATAAATTGCAGTTGTTAACCCTGCCGGACCGCCGCCAATGATGAGAACATCGCATTCTGTTTTTTTAGTCTCAATGTTAGATTTCAATTCGGTTGCTTTTTCATTTGAAATAAGCAACTCAAGATTTTCAACAATCTCGGATCGTTTTACACCACCCGATAATCTGTTCCCTTTTAGCTCACCATCTTTATAAAATAAAAGTGTTGGTGAAGAAGAAACACCCAATGCAACTGCTAAGTCCCGGTTTTCCTGCCGATGAATTTTAACAAATTTAATATCATCTCCGTAAACATCAGCTAACGATTCAAACTTGCTCGCAAGCGCTTCACACGGCGGGCATTCTGTTGAATAGAAATCGACAACAACTTTAGTTGATTTTACAACTTCACTTTCAAAGTTTTTACTATCTATGTATGTAACTTTCTCAGACATTATTCATTTTCCTTTGTCATATATGTTGATATCCCCATACCAATTAATTCTTCAAGAGGGCGGCAATCCGGGGAATGAAGCCGGCCGGTTTTATTAAACGCAACAGCAGCACAACCACCTCCGCAGGCAAGTTGCAAGTTGCAATCTTTACACTCTGCAATTGTTGTAACATCTCTTTCTTCCCACTCACTCACTTTATCTTTACTCAGCGTTACTTCGGGAAAGAATGTTCCCAACGATGAACCGGGTTTTCCTACCGTGGCAGTGCATGAATAGATGTGTCCGGTATAGTCGAAAGCCCATTCTGTTTTACATCCCGAGCATGCGTCAAAAAGAGGAAAAGGTAATTCACCGTTTTCAAAAAGATAATTTGCAATAGAAAAAGCAGGTCTGTGAAATTCTAGAATTTCAGGATACTTTTGAATTTGCTCGTAGAGAGTCTGGTAAAATTCTAAGCGTGTGTATAATTTGCTTTGCCCCGCCTGGCAATAGTGTAATTCATAATTACGACCAAACTGTGTTTTAAAAAATTTATTCTTCGTCCATCCTTTGCTAATTGCGAAGCGGGCGAGTTCAACTAAATCAGACATGTTGTCTTTATCAAGCACCATTCTAAGATTAATCGTCATGTTATTCTCAAGCGCGAGATCAATTCCTTCAACTATTTTATGGAACGTAGGAGTTCCCCCTTTTAACGGGCGCCTCTTATCATGAGCATCTTCAACACCATCGAGTGTCACTTGAATTTCTCTTATGCTTTTTGTTTTTAAAATATCGATGTACTCATTGAGCGCGTAGCCGTTAGTGACGATTGCAATATCAATGTTTGCAAGTTCTGCTTGTTCTAAAAAATAGGTGATAATGCTTTTATATTTTTCTCCTGAGAGTAACGGCTCGCCTCCGAAAAGTGTTATATATTTTTTTCTGTCCTTGAATTCCTTAGTTACATAGCTGAAAAAACTATCTATCAGTTCTTTCGTTGGAGTGTTAAATTTATTTTCGTACCCTGCCTGATAGCAATAGCTGCAATCAAAATTACATGCATACCAGGGAGAGAAAAATATTTGAATTTCATCGTTATCGCGCAACTCGATAAAGTCGAGATATTTAGCGTTAAAAAGTTTTTTTTCTGCTGCTTCATCGGCGAGGTATCCTTTTTCCAGATATTCGTCAACATTGGTATAGTTTCCCGAAATTATTTCGGCAGCTTTGCCGGCATCGAGGATGTCTGCATTACCCGTAAGAATATTTACCAGGTAAGAAGAATCAGAATTTTTTATTTTTGAAAAGATATTATATTTAGAAAAATACATGGTTCGCTTTTTTTAATTTATTACTAAGATGCATGTAAGCCGGAGAAGATTCCCAAAGAAATAAAAAGAGCTGAATCCATTTGCGGATTCAGCTCTTCTTTATCCGACGAATCGGAAAGGATAATTATTAATCGTGACAGCCACGAACGATCGTTGAGACCTTTGCGCAGCATTGAGCAACTTTCTTTTCAGAAACTTGCTTGCTTGTGATTAATGATTTCATGGTTTACTCCTTTGCTTTGTTTAGTTATCCTTTGCAACCGCAAGATGCGGCCTTTTTTCCATAGATCGTGAAACTACAAATTTCGATTTTGCCTTTTGTGTAGGGTTGACTTTCTTCAAGAATATCAACATCAATAAATCCCGACTCAGCAATTATTTTAAGATATTCATCTTTTTTGATTGAACCCGCCCAACATTCAGATACCGCGATCGGATCATTTTTGTATTCATCCGGAACATCATCGAGCGAGTAAATATCGCTCACAACAAAGCGTCCACCCTTTTTTAAGATGCGGTAGATTTCAGACCAGACTGCTGTTTTTTCCGAAGCATGATTGATCGTGCAATTGGAAATAACAAGATTTGCAATATTTGACGGTAATTTTAACGCTTCCAGTTCGGATTTAATGAACTGAATATTTGTAATAACAAGTTTTGCCGCATTCTTTTTTGCTTTCTCTATCATTCCGTCGGAAATGTCCAAACCATAAGCTAATCCATGCTCGCCGACTTCCTGCGCCATTCTAATTACATCGTTCCCGCGCCCGCATCCCAGATCAACACAAACTTCACCCGGAAGCGGATTGCTATGGTTAATTGCACCGCCGCAAGAGAGGCAACAAGTATCTTCGGCTAATTTACTGTATCGTTCATTAATTACGTTGGTATCCATTCTAATCCCGTTTTATTTTTTGTAGGTTAGATAACATATGCAAGAAATGGATTCATAATTACTGGGGAAAAAGTATTTTTTTCAATTTTATTTTAGGTCCCTATAAACTAATCCTCTTGAGGAATTTGAGATTTGAGTTCTGGCTTGCCCTCTTTGTCTAAGGAAGAGAGCGTTTTATCATTCCCTAAATTGCCAACTAGCTTCACAAAGACAATTTTTTTACAGAATAACTCTCTCAATTAAAGATCGATATTTCTTATTTTTAATTATCAAAGGGAGATCTTTAATGAAAAGTTCGCTTTCAAATTTCTTTTATCCAAAATCGGTTTGCGTTGTTGGCGCTTCTTCAAAAGAAAAAAGTATCGGTTATGA
>JBAYFO010000113.1:0-3151 GCA_041667115.1 Ignavibacteriaceae bacterium
ATTTAATGTGATAGGACAAAAAATTAAGACGTTAATGAACGAAGAAAAATTACCCGGTTACTATAATATAAGTTGGGATGGGAAAAACGATTCCGGCGCTTCGGTGAATTCGGGAATCTATTTTATAAAATTTAGCTCAGATAAATTATCAGATATAAAAAAAATGACGCTGCTGAAATGAGAAGTAAGTTGTGTCTTAATGAGTTTGGTAATGAAATCTAAATATTTTTCAATCGGTTTTGTATCATTAATAGTATTACTGATTGCAGTAAAAACCACAGGGCAAAGCAAAGAATCGCTAACGATTAAAAGTACAAAGGAAGTTGGTCAAATAGAAGTTGGAAGTCCCTATGTTGGTATCGAAATTCATAAAAGCTTTCCTTTGTTGAACCGGATAAGTTTTTATTACCCGGTAGCAAATAGTATTGATATTAGTGAGGATTATTGGAAGCGTGAAAATTTTAGAATTATGTCCGTTGGATTGAAAGTTGGTGATTCGCCAAAGAGATTTCTGAAAAATCAAGTATATAAAGTATCGCAAACACCATATTCAGTTTCCTTTAATGGAAAAGAATCCGACAGCGAAATAAAAATCAAATACGAGTTCTGTAAAAATGAACCTGCCATGGTTATCACTTATGAAATAACTAATACATCTGAGACTGAAAAAGATTATGAAGTTTATACAAGATTAGAAACAACGCTTCGGACAAGTCACACGTACCAAACTATTGATAGTGCATACACTGAATTTCAAAAAAATGGATCGATAATTAGAACGAACTATCCTTTTACAGAAACGGGAAATGCGCAAGTCTTTGTTATGAATTCCGGATTACAGCCTTCAAGCTTTACTACCAAAACAGAAAAGAATAATGGATTTAAGAGCCTCGATGATTGGTGGTTGAACACGGATGGTGATCTTCCCGAAAAAATAATCCAGAAAGAAAAACTTGGTGACCCGGTTGCTGCATTCATTTATAAAAAACGGGCAGCACCTCATTCATCAATTAAAATTGTCCAGATTGTTGGATCATCCTTAATTACTGAGGCAAAAGCGAAAACAGATTTCTTGTTAAAAAATTATCAAAAAGAAATTGATGAATATGAAAATTATATCTTACAGGAATCTGTTGACAAAAAAGAAATCGTTACCGGTAATAAAGATATTGATTTTACTTCGCAATGGTCAAAAGCAGTGTTGGCAGTGAATGCCCATTATTTGAACGGGGAAATTGTTCCCATGCCCGCGCAGGCAGAATACAATTTTTACTTTACTCACGATGCGCTGCTAACTGATTTAGCTGCTGTGAATTTCGATCTAACAAGAGTCAAAAATGATTTAAAGTACATTGTCAGTTTAGCTGATACTGATAAAACTATTCCTCACGCATACTATTGGAAAGATACAAAATATCAAACTGAATTTGCCGGGACAGAAAATTGGAATCACTTTTGGTTCACTCTTGTTTGCGCCCGTTATCTGCGGCATTCAGGTGATAATAAATTTCTTGAAAAGCTTTATCCTTATATCGAGAAAAGCATTCAAACTGCTATGAAGAATAAAGGAGAAGATGATCTTATGTGGTCATTTAGACCTGACTGGTGGGACATTGGTAAAAATTTTGGACCGCGAGCTTATATGACGATCCTGGCGATTCGCGCATTGAGAGAATTTAACTATGTTTCAACAGTCTTGCACAAAGATCAATTAAAATTAAAGTCTTATGAGGATCTAGCAAATCGAATGAATAAAAAATTAGTTGATACGCTTTGGGATGATAAGTTGAATTATTTGATCAGCTATTTTGAAGATGGGAAAGAAGACCGCCATATTTATATGGGTTCTCTGCTGGCATCACATTTCAATTTGTTAGATGACGATAAAAATTTAAAGTTGATCACTACTGCTAAAGAAAAATTATTAGATGAAAAACTTGGCATCTACACCTTGTTTCCAATGGATTTGCATTTGCTGATTGATTATATGAAATTTGCCGGTAATGAAGCCGGAGAGCCTTATCATTATGCAAACGGCGGAATCTGGCCCCACGGAAATTCATGGTACGCTCTTGGATTAATCAGTAACGGATTAAACAATGATGCGTATAAATTCATAAAAAAAACTATGACGTTGAATGGAATAATAAATAGTCCGAATGGTCAGCCTGCTTTGTATGAGTACAGAATAAGTGATAAGAGCAATCCGGCTATTTATGGTAAGATCGACAAACCTCAATTCTTGTGGGCTGGTGGATGGTACTTTTATACATTGTACAATTTGTTTGGTTTGAGAGAAAATGAATGGAATATTTCATTTAGTCCATTCATCCCTAAAGAAATGGATTCCGTACAATTAACAGTTACACTCAAAGGAGTTCCTGTTACAGTTGAAATTAGAGGAAAGGGGAATGCATTATCTTCAATTTTATACGATGGAGAAGAAATTCCGTCAGCTGTTGTTCCTGAAGGTATAAATCATTTAAAAAAGATTAACTTAAAATTAGGGAATGCGAAAACCCCTTATTTAAATTCAGCCAATGCCTTAATAATTTCTCCAACGTATGATAGAAACACAAAGACACTTGAATTTGATCTTGAATCTTTTGAAAATCATTTAATCGAATTGCAAATTGTATCTCCAATAGCAAATCAAAATATTTCTATAAATGGAAAATCCGTTAGCAGTGGTGTTACGGAAACGAAAGAGAATAATATCTATAAAATAAAGTTAGAACATGTTTCTAGTTTAAAGAGAAATCATTATTCAATAAAATTTAAATAAGTTCAAAAGGCAGTTCATTATGGCAGTTGTTGAATTAAAAAACATATCAAAAGTTTATGATAATAAAGTAAAAGTTGTTAGTGATGTTAATCTAACTATCAGTGATTCAGAGTTTGTTGTACTGGTCGGTCCATCCGGCTGCGGTAAATCTACAACTCTTAGAATGATTGCTGGGCTGGAAGAAATCAGCGAAGGAGAGATTTACATTGACGGTAAACTTATTAATGAAGTCTCTCCGAAAGACCGCGACATCGCGATGGTATTTCAAAACTATGCTCTTTATCCTCATATGACTGTATATGATAATATGGCGTTCGGTTTAAAATTAAGAAAATATAGTAAGGAAGAAATAAAAAAACGGGTTTC